>NZ_JBHMBS010000139.1:0-691 GCF_042428775.1 Streptosporangium vulgare
CGGGCCACGCCGAAGGACTGCTGAGCGCGGGAGCACTACCGGAGCCGACGTTCGAGCTGGCGCAGTGGCCGCCGGTGGACGCGGTGGCGGTGGAGGTGGGCGACGCCTATGAGGTGTTGCTGGGCATGGGGTATGAGTACGGGCCCGTCTTCCAGGGGCTGAGGGCGGTGTGGCGGCGTGGTGAGGAGGTGTTCGCCGAGGTCGCGTTGCCCGAGCAGGCGCATGGGGACGCGGCACGGTTCGGGGTGCATCCGGCTTTGCTGGACGCGGTGTTGCATGCGCCGCTGGTGGTCGGTGACGGGCAGACGGTGTTGCCGTTCTCCTGGGCGGGGGTGGGCCTGTATTCGGCCGGGGTGACCGGGGTGCGGGCGCGGATCGCGCGGGTGCGGGAGAACACGGTCGCCTTGACGATCGCCGATTCCACCGGGGCGCCGGTGTTGTCGGTCGAGGCACTGGCTACCCGCCCGATATCGGCGGACCAGCTCACCGCCGGCCACCGCACCGACTCACTGCACCGGATTGAGTGGAGCGCGGCTCCGGCCGGGTCCGGTTCCGCTTCCGCGCAGGTGCCCGGCTGGGTGGTGGCCGAATCTCTGGCCGGTTCGCTGGATGGTGGGGTCGCGGAGTGTGTGCTGGTCGAGGTGTCGGCCGGGGTGCACGAGGTGTTGGGGCTGGTGCAGGGGTGGCTGGC
>NZ_JBHMBS010000140.1:0-690 GCF_042428775.1 Streptosporangium vulgare
AAGGTCCCCCTCTTTGGTCTTGCGACGTTATGCGGTATTAGCTACCGTTTCCAGTAGTTATCCCCCTCCATCAGGCAGTTTCCCAGACATTACTCACCCGTCCGCCACTCGTCAGCAAAGAAGCAAGCTTCTTCCTGTTACCGTTCGACTTGCATGTGTTAGGCCTGCCGCCAGCGGTCAATCTGAGCCATGATCAAACTCTTCAATTTAAAAGTTTGACGCTCAAAGAATTAAACTTCGTAATGAATTACGTGTTCACTCTTGAGACTTGGTATTCATTTTTCGTCTTGCGACGTTAAGAATCCGTATCTTCGAGTGCCCACACAGATTGTCTGATAAATTGTTAAAGAGCAGTGCCGCTTTGCTTTTTCTCAGCGGCGCGGGGTGTGCATAATACGCCTTCCCGCTACAGAGTCAAGCATTTATTTTTGCTTTCTCTGCCGGAGTTCTCAGGAGAACCCCGCTGACCCGGCGGCGTGTTTGCCGTTGTTCCGTGTCAGTGGTGGCGCATTATAGGGAGTTATTCCGGCCTGACAAGAGGAAATTTAAAATAATTTTCTGACCGCGCATTTTTTCAGCAAAAGCCCCGTTAATGTGCCATAAAACAAGCAATTTGCCGTTTTTGCAACCGTAATCACACTTCCTGGTGGCATACTAAGGAGGAATAAAAAGAAAAAGGAAGATAAGTAA
>NZ_JBHMBS010000141.1:0-688 GCF_042428775.1 Streptosporangium vulgare
TTTTTTGGTGCCATGGCTGATAAATATGGTCGTAAGGCAATGATGATGGGGGCAATTTTCATTTACTCAGTCGGAACAGGCCTTAGCGGTATTGCTACAAACTTATATATGCTCGCAGTTTGCCGTTTTATTGTTGGCTTAGGGATGTCTGGTGGATATGCATGTGCTTCAACTTATGCGGTAGAAAGTTGGCCTAAAAATCTTCAATCTAAAGCTAGTGCTTTTTTGGTAAGTGGTTTTTCTGTTGGAAATATTATTGCGGCACAAATAATCCCTCAGTTTGCTGAAGTATATGGATGGAGAAACTCTTTTTTTATAGGCCTGTTACCAGTTTTACTAGTTCTTTGGATCAGAAAAAGTGCTCCAGAAAGTCAGGAGTGGATTGAAGATAAATATAAGGATAAATCAACATTTTTGTCTGTCTTCAGAAAACCACATCTTTCAATCTCTATGATCGTTTTCCTCGTCTGTTTTTGTCTATTTGGTGCAAACTGGCCGATAAACGGACTACTTCCTTCCTACCTGGCAGATAATGGAGTTAATACAGTGGTCATTTCAACTCTGATGACAATAGCAGGTTTAGGAACACTGACAGGTACAATATTTTTTGGTTTTGTTGGTGATAAGATTGGTGTAAAAAAAGCCTTTGTAGTCGGTCTAATAACTTCATTTATTTTCCTTTGTCCTC
>NZ_JBHMBS010000142.1:0-686 GCF_042428775.1 Streptosporangium vulgare
GGATTCTCCACCGACCCACTGGAAGAACAGCACAGCGTAGTGCCTGGTTTGTTGCATAAATACCACAACCGGGCGCTTTTGCTGGTCAAAGGCGGCTGCGCGGTAAATTGCCGCTATTGCTTCCGTCGTCACTTCCCCTATGCCGAAAATCAGGGCAACAAGCGTAACTGGCAAACTGCACTTGAGTATGTTGCTGCGCATCCGGAACTGGACGAGATGATTTTCTCCGGCGGCGATCCGCTGATGGCGAAAGATCACGAGCTGGACTGGTTGCTCACACAACTGGAAGCCATCCCGCATATAAAACGTCTGCGGATTCACAGCCGTCTGCCGGTTGTGATCCCGGCACGGATCACCGAGGCGCTGGTTGAATGCTTTGCCCGTTCTACGCTGCAAATCTTGCTGGTGAATCACATCAACCATGCCAATGAGGTAGATGAAACATTCCGTCAGGCGATGGCTAAGTTGCGCCGGGTAGGCGTTACTTTGCTGAACCAGAGCGTTCTGTTACGTGATGTGAACGATAACGCACAAACGCTGGCAAACCTGAGTAATGCGTTGTTCGATGCCGGCGTAATGCCGTATTACCTGCATGTGCTCGATAAAGTACAGGGCGCGGCGCATTTTATGGTGAGTGATGACGAATCACGGCAGATTATGCGTGAGTTGCTGACACTGGTGTCGGG
>NZ_JBHMBS010000143.1:0-684 GCF_042428775.1 Streptosporangium vulgare
CGTAGCCTAATCGGAGGAAAAAATGTCTCGTGTTGCTAAAGCACCGGTCGTTGTTCCTGCCGGCGTTGACGTAAAAATCAACGGTCAGGTTATTACGATCAAAGGTAAAAACGGCGAGCTGACTCGTACTCTCAACGATGCTGTTGAAGTTAAACATGCAGATAATACCCTGACCTTCGGTCCGCGTGATGGTTACGCAGACGGTTGGGCACAGGCTGGTACCGCGCGTGCCCTGCTGAACTCAATGGTTATCGGTGTTACCGAAGGCTTCACTAAGAAGCTGCAGCTGGTTGGTGTAGGTTACCGTGCAGCGGTTAAAGGCAATGTGATTAACCTGTCTCTGGGTTTCTCTCATCCTGTTGACCATCAGCTGCCTGCGGGTATCACTGCTGAATGTCCGACTCAGACTGAAATCGTGCTGAAAGGCGCTGATAAGCAGGTGATCGGCCAGGTTGCAGCGGATCTGCGCGCCTACCGTCGTCCTGAGCCTTATAAAGGCAAGGGTGTTCGTTACGCCGACGAAGTCGTGCGTACCAAAGAGGCTAAGAAGAAGTAAGGTAACACTATGGATAAGAAATCTGCTCGTATCCGTCGTGCGACCCGCGCACGCCGCAAGCTCCAGGAGCTGGGCGCAACTCGCCTGGTGGTACATCGTACCCCGCGTCACATTTACGCACAGGTAAT
>NZ_JBHMBS010000015.1:0-205650 GCF_042428775.1 Streptosporangium vulgare
CTTCGCACTCGAAGGATCACGCGATGGCCGTCCTCATTTCACGGCGCCACGCCCACTAGCTGGGGAAACTCGTACACCACCTCCGTGGACGCAACCTGTGGTGCAGGCAGAGAGGACATCATCTCCATTGATCAAGGGTGACTTCAGGTCGCCGGAGAGCAGGGGAGCCTCGGCAGTTTTCATGCCTGGAGTGCGGTTCGTGGGAGTGAGGTCGTTAGTGTGATGCAGCGTGACGTCTGATTCCAGCACGCCGGTCGATCTCGCGTCGTTGCCGAAGGCGGAGTTCGCCTTCCCTGGCCCGCTGCGCGACAGGCTTGTCGCCGCGATCCTCGACGGTCGCAAGATCGCTACGACCAGTCTGGCTGTCGAGTACGAGCGGGAAGGGGTGCCGCTGCCGCGGAGGGGTGAGCGGTCCGTGGTGGTGGACTCCGCCGACCGGCCGGTGGCCGTTGTCGAGGTGACGAGCGTTCGGGTCGTACCGCTGGGGGAGGTGGACGCGGCCCATGCGGTGGACGAGGGTGAGGGCTATGCGACCGTCGTGCAGTGGCGCGCGGCTCATGAGGCGTTCTGGCACGGTGAGGAGATGCGCTCGGCGCTGGGTGATGCCACCTTCGCCGTCGACGACACCACCTCGGTGGTCCTGGAACGCTTCCGTGTCATCACCGATCTCCGTACAACGGCTTCAAGGGTCGATCATCCGTAACTTCAAGGAACTGAACCCCTGGGTCCAGCGGACGGAGCGAAGTGCGGCTGCTCTTCGTTTTCGCCCCTTGGCGTCAAGCCGTATTCCTGGTCGCCGGGGACAAGTCGGGTGACTGGAACGGTTGATATGACGCGGCGATCAAAGCGGCAGAGGTGCGTTTTACCCGATACCTCAAGGGAGCGATCAGGTGGTGACATGAGAGGAACTGCGTGCCGAGCTTGTCCGGCCCGGTGATGAGCGGGAGGTCGCTCAACTCCGTGATGGGCTCGTAGCTCGTCAGCGCGCTTACCAACTCCCTGAAGCCAGACGCAAGCTCGGTCTACGGCAGGAGGATGTCGCTCAGGTGATGGGCGTGTCACAGGCCCGCGTCTCACAGATCGAGAGTGGAGTGATCAGCGAAGTGGCCACTCTGGCTGCTTACGTGGCGCCGCTCGGAGGCCAGCTCAAGATCGTGGCCGACTTCGGAGACTCGGCCATGGTGCTCGACATGCCTCGCGGTCGTCGTACGGGGTGACGGCGCCTATGCAGGATGCATCATGATTCCGGTGTTCTCGGATATCCGTCAAACCGGATCAAGCTCAGGTGTCAGGGGCGGCTGCTGCAGGTGAGGGAGGGGGATGACGGCGTACCGCCGGCCAGGAAGCCGAAGGCGGTCGTGCCGGACGCCGGGATCGAGCCGTTGTAAGAGGCGTTCGTCACCGTTACCGCGGAGCCGTTGGCGGCCAGCGTGCCGTTCCACACTTGGCTGACCGTCTGGCCGTTGCCCAGCGTCCACTTCACGGTCCAACCGCTGATCGGCGAGCCGCCCGCCGTCACCGTGACCTCGCCCTGATAGCCGCCCGGCCACGAGTTCGTGGTGCGGTAGCTCGCGGTGCAGGCGCCCGCAGACGGGGTGATCGAAGGCGAAGGTGACGGGGTGGCCGAAGGCGAGGGTGACGGAGTGATCGAAGGCGAGGGTGACGGGCCGCCTGGCGGTACATGCGGGCACTTGCTGCGGTACATCGAGATGCCGGTGGAGTCCATCAACGGGCACAGGAACTGGGTGTACCGGGTGTCGTTGTCAACGAAGATCTTCAGCCACGGGATCAGCGTCCGCATCTCGGTCGTGTTCGCCCTCGTCGCGAACAGGTGGTCCACGCCGGTTATCTCCACCCAGGCGCTCTGCGCCGTGGCCGGGAGAGTGCTGTACAACCCGTTGAGGTAGGACGGCGTGACCACCGTGTCCTTCTGCCCGGAGATGAACATCGTGGGCACCCGGTCATCGGCCAGGCTCAGGTTCCCCGTGGGCGAGCCGGGTGCGAGCCCGACCGCGGCCTTCAGCGAGGGCCGCCGGAGCGCCGCGGTGAGGGCGCCGGCGCCACCCGCGGAGTGGCCGATCACCGACAACCGGCTGGGGTCGACGCGGTCGCGTACCGAACTCCGCTGAGTGAGATAGTCCAGGGCGGCGAGCAGCTGGGTCGCTCGGGCGTCGGCGCCGTCGGTGCGGCTGTTGGTCTCGATTCCGATGACGACGAAGCCGAACGACGCGAGCCAGGGGCCCATCCAGGCCTCTTCGTCGGCGAACCGGGCGGAGTAGCCGGGCACGATCGCGACCGCGCCGAAAGTCCCCTGGCCGGTGTCCGTCGGGTAATAGATCACCCCACCGCCGAGGCCGTTCCCGGATGGCACGCTGACCTGCGCGGTGGCGAAGCTGCCCCGGGTGGCGGCCACACTGGCCAGGGTGGGGTCGGGGCCTCGCTGATAGGGATTGTCGGCGGCCGATGCCGGCCGAGTCGCGACGGTCATCGCGAGCAGCCCGAGGACGGCGACCGCCGCGGCTATCGCACGCTTCACCCATCCGCCCTGTGGTCCGGGCTCCGATCGGCCCCTCCAGGCGGCGCGAGGCGCCGGAGTCTCACTCACACGTCGTCGCACTGTGGCGTTCCTTCTCTCCGGGTGAGCCCCTCATCGGGATCAGCACGTGACGGCCATCGCCGAGTGGTCTTCGGTGCGGCGGCTCCGCACCGCACCGGTCGCCCCCTCGTCCCGGCACCGGAACGCACACCGCGAGGCGCCGTGATCGGCGACCCCTGCATCACCGGCCGGCAGCGGAAACCGCTCCGGGAACTTAGTGTGGAAACATCTCTGAAATGTGTCAAGATCCGTGTAAAACTTTCGGTGACCGACTCTGGGTAATACGCGTCCTATGGTGTGTCGGCGCAGGATGTCGCCGATAAAAGCACCTGAAACTTTCATCACCATCTTGTCGTCGTGATCCTCGATGGCTGCAAGATCGCTACGACCGGTCTGGTCGTCGGGTACGAGCGCGGAGGGGGGCCGCTGCCGCGGAGGGGTGAGCGGTCCGTGGTGGACTCCGCCGACCGGCCGGTGGCCGTTGCCGAGGTGACGATCGTTCGGGTCGTGCCGCCGGGGGAGCGGGAGGGTGCGGCTCATCCCGGCCGGTCCCCAGCCGCGGTGCCACGAAGGTGCTACGAAGGCGCTCGGAAGGCACTGCGAAGGTGCTGTGAGCCGGGCCGGAAACCGGGTTTCCTCTGCTCAGAGCAGATCTGCCCCAGGCGGATCGCGGCGACGCCGATCCGGACCGCCCCACATGATGGACGCATGGGTGAAGAATCGAAACTTCCACTGTTCAACGCGCGGGTGAGAAATCAGCTTTACGAACGGCGTGTTCTCGTTCTCGACGGTCCTCTCGACGATGACAACGGGACGTTGCTCGCCACGCAATTGATAGCACTCGCCACGCAGGACGCGTCGACCGATATCGCATTGTGGATTCATTCCCCGGGCGGCTCGGTTCCGTCGATGCTCGCGATCCGCGACGTCATTCGGCTCATTCCCTGTGACGTGTCTACCCTCGTGCTGGGCATCGCCTACAGCGCCGGGCAGTTCCTGTTGTCATCGGGGGCCCGGGGCAAGCGCCGCGCCCTGCCGCACGCGCGTGTCCTGATGCACCAGGGCTCGGCCGGGATCGGCGGCACCGCGGTCGACATCGAGCTGCAGGCCGACGACCTCAGGCATACTCGCGACACGGTGCTCGCCCTCATCGCCGAGGACACGGGACAGCCCGTGGAGCGCATATTCGAGGATTCCCTGCACGATCGCTGGTACACGGCGCAGGAGGCACTGGACTACGGCTTCATCGACGCGATCGTCCAGAGCTTCGACGAGATCGCGCCCCCCGACCGCCCGCGGCTCGGATTCGGCGTCACCGAAGGAGCAGGCCAGTGACCACTTACACGATCCCCAACGTCATCGCCCGGAATCCTCGTGGCGAGCGGATCATGGATGTCTACTCGCATCTTCTCACCGAGCGAATCGTCTATCTGGGAACCGCGATCGACGCGGGCGTCGCGAACGCGCTCGTCGCACAGCTTATCTTCCTGGAGTCGGACAATCCCGATGGCGTCATACAGTTCTATATCAACTGTGAGGGCGGGGACCCGAGCGCGATGCTCGCGATATACGACACCATGCGCTATATCCGTCCCCGGGTTGAGACAACCTGCGTCGGACAGGCCATCGCGGTGGGTGCCGTCCTTCTCGCCGCGGGCGCCGAGGGGAAACGCGCCGCTCTCCCGCACGCACGAGTGGTCCTGCACCAACCGGCTGCCCAGGGGCGCGGAACGATCCCCGACCTCATCCTGCAGGCCGACGAGGTCGTACGTGTCCGGGCGGACATCGAGCGAATACTGTCACGGCACACGGGCCAGACGGTCGAGACCCTGCGCGCCGACACCGATCACGATCGCGTGTTCACCGCGAGAGCGGCCCTGGAGTACGGGCTCCTCGACGAGATCATCGAGGAGCGTTCGTAGGCTCGTGGACGATCCCGGCAGGCCACGCTAAGCGGCCAGGGCGTACGCCGCCGAGCAGGTAGCGCCTCTCGACGTGCTGTTCTGAGCGGACCGCAGGCTCTCGGCGACGGCGAGGGTCAGATCGACCAGGGTGACATCCAGTGCGCCGGCGACCGCGGCGATCATCTCGCTCGACGGCTCCTTGCGGCCTCGTTCCATCTCCGAGAGATACTGCGGCGAGACGCCGGCGCGACGCGCCGTCTCGCTCAGTTTCTCGCCCCGCTCGTGACGAAGATCTCTGAGACAGTCACCGAGCACGTGCCGCCACAGGGGCTCGCGAACCGGAGACGGCTTGGGAGCGGTCCGATCGATCGCCGGACGCAGCGGCGGGACAGAGGAGGCCATACCTCACCATAGGTAGACGGTGCGTTCGAGTCCCGCCGGCTTCGCGCAGAGCGGAACCGTCCTCGTCTCCTCCGTCCGGGCCCACGGGGGCGGTGAGGATCGCACCTCGAATGAGGTCCCTTCGTCAGGGGTGTGGCGTGGTCGGCCGGTCAGGCCGTGGCTTCGAGTGCGAGGCGAAGGCCATGACCGCCTTCGCGTGCGCGGCGTCACATCGGCGCGTCCGCCCGCGGGTCACCGGGGGCGGTTGCCCTTCTTCTTACGGCCGGTCGGCACGGTCCGGCGGCCGGAGCCGTTCTGCGCGGGTTTCTGTGCCTGCCGCTGTGCCGGTTTCTTCGCGGGGGCGGCTGGGGTGGCGGGAGCGGCGGGGGCGGCGGAGGTACGGCCCCGCGAGCTGTTCGCCGTCCGGCCGCGGACGATGCCGATGAAATCCTCCACCAGGTCGGTGGTCGCGTCCGCGGGCCAGGTCAGCGCGACCTGGGACTGCGGGGCGTCCGCCACCGGCCGGTGAGTGAGATCCCTGCGGTGGTGGAGGCGTGCCAGCGACAGCGGGACCACGAGGACCCCGGCGCCGGCCGCCACGAGCTCGACCGCGTCCGCCGTCGTGGCCGGGCGAGTGGACGCGGGCAGCCCGGGCGGGGCCGTCCACTCGATGGCGTCGTCCAGGGGGTGGAACACCTCGTCGTCGACGAGGTCGGCGATGGAGACCTCGTCGGCGGCGGCCACCGCGTGGTCCTTGGAGACCATGACCACCGTGGTCTCCACGTAGAGGGGGATCACGCTGAGCCCGTCCCGGTCGACCGGCAGCCTGACGAATCCGGCGTCGGCGCCGCCGTTCCGCAGGAGTCCCGCCGCCTCGGCGGCGGGAACCGCGACCAGGGTGATCGGCACGTCGGGCATTCGCTCGGTCCAGACGTTGACCCATTTGGCGGGAGTCACCCCGGGCACGTACGCCAGCCGGAACGTCCTGCCGGTCTCTCCATCAGTCACTTCCTCAGGGTACCGATGTCAGGGGAACCCGTTCCGGCTGGCTACTCTTGACGCCATGACCTCGTCCAAACCGAAGAGCGTCCAGACGATGAAGCCCGCGACCGCGGCGAAGAAGCTGGGCGTCCCCCTCACGGCCACTCCCGCCGAGTTCCAGGCGGGTGTCGTCTCCAGGGACGAGCTGAACGAGATGCAGTCGACGCCGCCCGACTGGCTCGTCGACCTGCGCCGCAACGGCCCGCACTCCAAGCAGGTCATCGCCGCGAAGCTCAAGATCTCCGTCGCCGGTGTGCTCAGGGGTGGGATCACCGGACCGCTCACCACCGCCGAGATCGACGCGCTGAGGGCGGAGAACCCGGCGTGGCTGGAGCGCGAGCAGGCCCTCCAGGTCGAGGTCCGCAAAGAGGCACTCCGCCTCAAGCAACGCTAGACACTGAGATCCCGCACGTTTCCGGCCTCGGACGCGCCTTCGGGCTGCCGCCACCGTCTCGCTGAGTAACCCATCCGACGTCTCGGTTTTGAACTGCCGGCCCAGCCCCGACCGCCGGGGCTACTTGCACGGCTCGCCCGGCCAGGGTTGCCGGGAGGCGCACCGCCCGGTGAAGAACCGGCTCCGTTTCCTACGGGATGATGATCGCCAGGCTGGTCTGCCGGTTCACGGGGAGTCGCCTGATGGACAGCGTCTGCTCGCCGGGCCTCCAGGTGGCGATCATGCTGGTGTGGTCGCTCTCCCGCGGATAGGCGTCGGTGGTCGTGACGAAGGCGCCCGCGAGCACCAACCGGCCGTCCGGCGTCCAGCGCATCCTGCGGGTCTTGACGTCGACGGGCACGGGCATCGACGGCAGGTGTGCCCATTGCAGGGTCTTCGTGTCCAGCACCCGGACGTCGAGACGTTCGTGCGGTCCCGTGGTGGGGGCGAGGAACGGGACGGCGATGTACCTGCCGTCGGGGCTGACCTCACCGTCCTTGATCTCGCCCGCTCCGGTCGGCCTGCCGATCGGTCGCTCCTCCTCAGCGCCGGGGGTCACCAGGGCGAGGTTCCCGCCCCGCTGCCGCACCAGCAATTCCTGGGAGGTCGCCGCGATGATCTGGGGGTATCTGCCGGTCTTCCGCAGGCTGTCATGAGTGAGGAGGATCGACTCGTCCCTGTGCCTGGTGTGCAGGCCGTACGGCGTGTCGAGGAACGGCAGCGCGCCGCAGTGGCTCCAGCGGGGACGGCGCAGGACCTTCCCGTCCTCGGCCTGTTTCCGCACGGTGCACGGACCGTCGTGGACCGGCCGGTCCGTGATCCAGAAGCCGGAGTCGTCGAAGGCGGGGAACGCGTACCAGCCGGTGGCCAGCTTGCGCGCCTTGTCGCCCTTGAGCAGGTACAGCCGTCCTTGGTCGACCGCCGGTCCGCTCACCACGATCACGGTGTGCCTGCCGTGGACGAAGGTCGAGAGGGTGACGCGCGGGTCCGGATCCGGCAGGCCCGTGACGGGCGTCGAGGCGCCGGCGTCGACGTCCAGTATCGCCGGGGCCCGGTCGGCCGGGCCGTCGCCGCCGACGAGCAGGCGAATCCCGCTATCGGGGCCGAGCGGCTGTCCGGAGAAGGGGCCATAGCGGCTTTGCGCGGGGCTCGCCGTGACCTGCGGGGCCGCCGCGGTGGGCCGCACGGCCCGGGGCGTGGAGGTGCAGCCCACCAAGCACGCCAGGATCAACATCGGAGATATCCTGATCCTGGACAAGTTCCGCGTCATGGGCAGAAGCTACATCCTCCTTCCAGGAGAACAGGGAAGAGCACGTACGGCCGGCGACCGCAGGTCGCCGCGAAGGTGTGAACCCAATCGAGCGTGACGATCTCAAGATCCACCGCGCCCGTGCCGACGGCGGTGAAATCGGCTCGCCCCATGGCGATCTTCACCGCACACGGCTGAGCGAAGCCGGCATCGGGGCATCGCTAACCGATGGTGCCGCACCGGCGGATCTCGGTGCAGCGGAAGAGTGGCGCATGCATCGCCCACTCGACGCCCTTGCCCGTTCGCACAACCTGGACACTAGATATCCGGTTTCAATCTGTGAAAAAATGCCTGCTCATCGGCCACGGCATGCCGCCCGGGCGCTGTGGATGGCCTCGAGGTGCTTGTCGGTCCAGCGCGCGACCCGGCTTGATGTCCGGCAGCTCCCGCCCCGCGTCGGTGAGGTCGTACTCGACCTGTGGCGGGACGGTGGGGTGCACGGTGCGCGTGATCAGCCCGTCGCACTCCAGGCCGCGAAGTGTGGCCGTCGGCATGCGCTGGGTGATCGGCGCCGGCAGCCGCCGCAACTGGTTGAAGCGCCGCGGCCCGGAGACGAGCTCCGCCATCACCGGGGGCACCCGCTTCTCGCCCGCACGCGAAAGAATGCTCCGGAGTTCGTCGCAGGAGGACTCCGATTCCGCGGCCTGCGCGGCGATTTCCACCAGGTCGATTTCTTCCTTGGTGCTACAGCACACACAATTGCCTTCTTGTGGGTGTCTCGGGTGAACGGCAGCTTGTTCCCGACGTCCCGAAACTTACCTTGTGAAAAGAGCAGGAGATCTCACCTTCCAGACCTCCGGCGACTCCCGGTACACCACCCGCGACGCCCTCTACGTACCTTCCAGGCAGGGCCCGGCCGTGTGGGCCGTCGGCGACGTCTACACGATCAAGGCGACGGGAGCGCAGACGAACGGCGGTTTCGGCCTCATAGAGGCCACCGTTCCCGCGGACGGTGGGCCGGCCCCGCACAGCCACCCCGAGCAGGGGGAGACCTTCTACATGCTCGACGGCGAGCTGGAGTTCCTGGACAGCGACCATCGGTTCGCCGACGTCGCGGGCGACTTCATCCACGTTCCGCGGGGCATTCGCCACAGCTTCCAGAACAAGCGTATGCACGCCGCGAGGATGCTCTTCATGTTCACCCCGCCCGGGCCCGAGCAGGTCTTCGCCGACCACGCGATGCCCGCCAGGGACGGCGAGACGCCGCCACCCCTGGACGACGAGCAGATGGCTCGGCTCGAGACGATGGCCGGTTTGATCAAGCCGATCATGCTGCCTGACCCCGCCTGAGGGTCCGTCAAACAAGCGGCTCCGGTACGGATCCGGTGGTGAGGGAGCGTTGCCGGGACAGCGCGAGTCGCTGTGGGGGCAGGGCGAAGCCGGCTCGGCCGTACCTCCGGCGTTTCAGCGGCTCGACCTTGGTGTCGGTGCCGTCCGGAAGCCGTTGCCGCGGGGCAGGGCCGGCCCGGGGCCGAGGTCGGTGAAGCGGGCGCCGGGGTGGAGAGGGGCTGCCCAGACGACGGAGCGGCCGCCGGCGACGACGGCTCGCGGCGTCGGCGGGCGATGCGTCGATACCGGCCAGCTGATCAGGCGCGGAGCCCACAAGAGCGTCGAAGCCCTGGAAAAGGACATCCGCGCCTGGATCAGCCAGTGGAATGACAACTCTCGGCCGTTCGTGTGGAAGACCGCCGAAAAGATTGTCGAATCACTCGCCCGATATCGCCGGCGAATTTCCGGCGCAGGACCCTAGGCGTCGACGCAGACCCGGTCCACCTTGTTGCTGCTGGCCGAGCCCAGGTTCCTCGTCGAGCCCCTGGGGACCGACTCCAGGTAGTCCCAGTAGCCCAACCAGTTGTAGAGATGGACCGCTCCGTTGCCTCTGTTGTAAACGGAGGAGACCCGGTCGTTGAGGCCCATCGTCCCCAGGTCGAAACACTTACCGCCACTGGGCGCGATCCAGATCCTGTTCACTCCGTTGGCGCCGTCGTAGTAGCAGGAATAGCCCGACGCGCATTCCCACGCGAGGGCGCTGGCCGGAGCCGGGGTGCTGGCAAGGCTCATTGCCGCGGCCGCGGCCGTCGCCAACAGCACGCTGATCGTACGCCGTTTCGTCACCAAGATCACTTCCCTTTGGGGTTGGGTGATGGGCGGTAAACAGTCATTCCGCACCGGCGGGTTTCGGTTCGTCATTCCTTTGACCCGTTCATTTCTTCCAGGTGCAGGGACATCCTGTGACGAGGGCTCATATTTCGTAACCTGTAAGGTTAGAGGGCGGGGACGAAGCGTTCTCACCTCGTGAGGCCGAGCGGTGGCGGCCGGTGGGCCGCCTACGGTCTCGTCACCGCGGGCTGGGTGCCGGCCACCACCGTCGCCGCCGGCGCGGGGGAAGGCGAGTGGTCAGTCGCGGGCGTGCGCGTCGAGGATGTGGGCGACCGCCTCGGTCACCTGCTCGGCGAACGCGAGGTTCAGCCACTCGTCGGGCACGTGCATGTTCGAGTCGGTCCCCAGCGCGCCGGTGACGACGAACTGCGCGTCCGGATAGCGGCGGCCGAGCATCTCCATGAACGGGATCCCGCCGCCGATGCCGAAACCGCGGCACGGCTCGTCGAACACCCGGTCGCCGATCTCCTCCAGCGCCGCGGCGAGCCAGGGCGCGGCCGCCGGGGCCTGCCAGCCGTTCAGCACGAGGAAGTCGCCCACCTCGACCTGCGCGCCGTACGGCACCTCGGTCGTCAGGATCCTCACCAGCGCGGCTCGCGCGGCCTCGGCGTCGGCCGTCGGCGGGGTCCGGAAGCTCAGCCGCAGGGACGTCGAGGCACGCAGCACGGCTCCCGCCACGGCGGGGTCCGGGAGCCCGGCCGCGCCGATCACCGACAGCGTCGGCCGCCAGGTGTTGTTGAGGATGAGTTCGACGTCGTCGTCCGAGACCGCGCGCATCCCGTCGACGAGGGGATACCGGCGGGCGGCGGCTCCCGGCTCCAGCGCGGCGAGCGCCTCGGCCCTGGCCCGCGACTCCTCGGGGATCGGCACGTTCATCTCGGGGATGGTGATCTCACCCGTCGCGGAGTCTTCCAGCCGGTCGAGCAGCAGGCGCATGACGCGGAAGGAACTCGGCACGATGCCGCTGGCGACCCCGGAGTGCACGGACGTCTCCAGGACCCGCACCGTGACGGTCGCCTGCACCGCGCCACGCAGGCTCTCGGTCAGCCACAACCGCTCGTAGTCGCCACCGCCGCCGTCCAGGCAGACCACCAGGGACACCTCGCCGAGGCGGTCGGACAGATGCTCCAGGTACCAGGGCAGGTCCGGGCTGCCGGACTCCTCGCCGGTCTCCAGCAGCAGGACCGTCCGGGCGTGCTCGCCGCCTGCGGCCTGGATCGCGGTCAACGCGGTCACCGCCGCGTAGCCCGAGTATCCGTCGTCGACCGCGCCACGGCCGTAGAGTCGTCCGTCGCGCACCACCGCCCGCCACGGGCCGAGGCCGTCGGACCAGTCGCCGAGCGGGGGCTGCTTGTCGAGGTGGCCGTAGAGCAGCACGGTGCCGCGTGCCGTGGTGCCGGGGGTCGCGGGAACGTCCACGAGAAGCAGCGGGGCGCGGCCGTCGGACTGGACGACCTCGCACCGGGCGCCCGGCAGGCCGCGCGACGCGATCCAGTCCCGTACGTGGTCGACGGCGGTTCGCAGGTGGCCGTTCCGCTCCCAGTCGGCGTCGAAGGCGGCCGACAAGGCGGGTATCTCCACCAGACCGGAAAGGCTGGGCAGCACGTCTTCGTTCCAGCTCTTGGCGACCGCTTCGTGAACTCTTCCGTAATCCATATCCGAATTATGGTACCCGAGATCGACGAGGGCACCGCCGGGGGAGGGGTGCCGAGAAGCCCTCACGCGATGATCGACAGGATCGGCGGATAAACGATAGATGTTTCTTCCGGGATTTGTCGCGGGCGAGATCTCATCGCTTTTAATCTGGGGATGATCGCCGGTCGAAAACGCCTCGATATCAGAGGACGTGGTCAGGGGAAATCGCTTTGTGCGTCTCCGGATTCCTTGTTTCCATGCCGCCGGACCCTTCTCCGGAAATCACGGTATCGCCCACGGATGAAGGGCGGTGCGTTGGGTGCGAATTTCAACCAGGGGGTGGCGTTGGATCGCGCCGTTTCTCGTCACCCGATGGGTGGGGACCGGCAGGTCGGCTTCTCAGGGGTATGCGAAGTCAGGCGCACAGGACATCCATGGGAGGCGGCCGAGAGGGATCTGCACCGTATCCTCACATTCTCTGCGCTCAAAGAGCATGGCCTTCTGTTTTGATTGCGCCGTGACTGAGCGGAACTCCTCAGGGAAAAGTGATGTGCTCTGGGCCACGGGCTGTGGGGTCTCGGCGATGGTCGCGTTGACGTGTGCGACATTGGGAACCTGCCTGGATATCGTTCTGGTGGCCAGGGCGCAGGGTTACTGTCTCGGTGATCTGAGCGCCGGGGAGAGTTTGGCCGGGCTGATCTGGGCGGCGAGCAGGTTCGTTGTTTTCCCCGTCATCTCGGGCATCTCGCTGCTCGCCTCGTTGCCGATCATTCTGCTTTCCCGGCTGCCGTGGCTCGCGAACAACGGTTCACTGAAGGCGATCCTGACGTTTCTCGCCGTCCTCGTCTCGATCGCCGGGCCGATAGTCGTGATCGTTCATGATGTCGCCACCGAAGGGATCACGAATGATTGCGAACCGCCCTGGTGGCCGTCCTGGCTCCCCTCGTGACGCGACTTCGCGGTTTTCGCACCCTGCTCGCGACCCGGGAGGGCCGCCGTCCGCTTCCCGCACCCAGGCCCCCGAAGTGGCCCTGCGCGCGCTCGTACGCCGGTGACCATGTCGGTGAGCCGGATTCGCGGGACGGCCACGCGGGCGGGCACGGCCGCGACCCGGTGTCGTGCGCGCGTCACGGCACGGATCGCCCGGTGGACGTGGATGTATTCGAACCGCCACGACAGGATACGAACATGCGATCTCGAACGGCCGGCATGTGGTGGGGCGCCGCTGTCGAAGCGCCCGACCCCGGAGCCCTGGCGCGGTTCTACTCCGAGTTGCTCGGCTGGCCCGTCAACCACGAGGAGCCGGGAACGGCCATCGTCGCCCCTCCTCAGGGAGGCGTCTATCTGGTGTTCCAGCAGGCCACCGGCTACCGGGCCCCCACCTGGCCACCCGTCGACGGCGAGCAGCGCCCGATGATGCACTTCGACTTCCAGGTCGGCGACCTCGATTCCGCCGTCGCCGACGCGATCGCCCTGGGAGCCTCGCCGGTCGCGGAACAGCCGCGGGAGAACGTCCGGGTGCTCCTCGACCCGGCCGGCCATCCCTTCTGCCTCTGCCTCGACAATGACCAGGCCGTGACGGGGCTGGACCGGGCCGGACCGGGCCGGGACGCGGGAGAACGCCTCGCCGGCAGGCGCGCGGCTCCCCGCGAACGAGACGCCACCGGTTCGCCGGTGCCCGCCACAAGCCCTGACCTGGTGGGACAGGCCGGGGCTTCGCCTTTCGAACGGGTCTCCTCCGCCACGTCGCCCGGTCATGCTCCGGTTCGGGAACGGGCACGTCTGTGCCTTTCCGCCCTTGGCGGCTCGGCCCGGGCGAGACGGGACCCGCGCCCGTCACCGAGCCATCGTCAGGGCCCGCGGATCGAGGTCTTTCAAAGCACCCGTGTCATGTACACGCTGTACGGGTCGGGCCGGTAGTCCGCGAACGGCTCGCAGTAGTCGAACCCGAACTTCTCGTACAGCTTCCGGGCGGGCAGGAAGAACTCGGTCGCGCCGGTCTCGAGGCTCAGCCGGGTGAACCCCATGCGCCTCGCCTCGGTGATGATGTGCTCCAGCAGCAGGGACGCGGTCCCGCTCCGCTTGCGCGCCGGTGCGGTGCGCATCGACTTCACCTCGGCGTGGCTCGTGTCCAGCCTCTTGATCGCGCCACAGCCCACCAGGGTGTCACCGTCCATGACCGACCAGAACGTGATCTCGGGCTTGCGGAGCCCGTCCAGGTCGAGGGCGTGCTTGCTCTCCAGGGGGGTGATGGATCGCATCTCCCGGACATGCTCGTCGAGGAATTCGGTGATCTCCGGACCGGAGAGGTCGTCGAGCACGATTTTCATTTGCCGGCCTTTCTTCGCGGCTCCGGGCCTTCTCTTCGGGGCTCCGGGGCTTCGGTCCTACGGGTGCCACCCCACATTCTTGGCCACCTGGAACATTTTCCGGCCGCGTGGGAGCCGACCGGCAGCGTCCCCGCCCCCTCGCCTCTCGCCCCCCGCTTCCCGCTTCCCGCCGTTTCCCCCATCTCCCCCGTTTCCCGGCTTTCTCGCTTCCCAGCGCCCCCGCTTCCTCCCTGAAGTCTTCCGGTGTCGTGGCGTGGCCCCGCTCCGGGGCGCCGGTCAGGTCACCGAGCGGACCGTGCCGCCGTCCACGCGGAGCGTGGCGCCGCTGACGTAGTCGGCGTACGGGCCGGCCAGGTACGCGACGGCACCCGCGATCTCCTCCGGACGGCCGAACCGCCCGATGTCGTTGGGGACGAAGTCGCGGGCGGCGGCGCGCTCGATCTCCTCCCACGACTCTCCCCAGCCGTGCTCCGGCGCGATCCTGGTGAGCAGCCTCTCCACCGAGTCGACGAGGATCGCCCCGGGAGCGACCACGTTGGACGTCACGCCGGTGTCCTTCAGCTCCCGCGCGAGGGAGACGGCGAGATTGTGCCGCGCGGCGAGCGACGCGTTGTAGTGGGGCTGCGTCGGCATCGGCTGCGACGCGAGGCCGCCGCCGATCTGGATCACCCGGCCCCAGCCGCGCTCGCGCATCCCCGGCACCAGCCGCTGGATCATGCGTACGCAGGAGACCACGTTGACCTCGTACGTCCTGACCCACACCTCCGGGGTGGCGTCGGCCCAGCCGAGGTGGTCGTACGCTCCGGCGTTGTTGACCAGGATGTCGACCTCGCCGGCGGTGGCGGCCACCGCGTCGGCGCCCTCGTCCGTGGCGAGGTCGCCGATCGCCACGGCGACCGCGCCGATGTCCTCCGCCACCTTGCGGGCCCGATCTTCGTTTCGCCCGTGCACCACGACCTCGGCGCCCTCGGCGGCGAGCAGCCGGGTGATCGCCTCGCCGAGGCCGGAACTCGAACCGGTCACGAGGGCCCGGCGGCCTGTCAGTCTCAGGTCCATCACGCTGTCCTTCCACTCATGTCTACGACTGTATACATGAGTATAGTCTACACTCGTAGACATGACGACAACGCGCCGCCGCGACGCGGCCGCCACCAGGGAGGCCATCCTGCGGGCCGGTGTCGAGGGCTTCACCCGCCACGGTTACGACGGCGTCGGGGTCCGCGAGATCGCCCAGTCAGCCGGTGTCACGGCGATGCTGGTCAACCGTTACTTCGGTTCCAAGGAAGGGCTCTTCGCCGAGGTGGTGGAGGCGTCCATGGCCGACCGCACCGTCCTCACCGACGACCCGGCCACCCTCGCCCGCGACGTGGCCGCGGCCCTGGTCCGCCGCACCGCCCCGCACGCCGACGGCCTCGACCCGTTCCTGCTCATGCTGCGCTCGGCACCCAACCCCCGCGCCGCGGAGATCCTGCGGGCCGGCATCGAGAAACACGTCGAGGCCCATCTGCTCGACATCGCCCCGGAACTGCGCGGCACGGACCGCGCGGCCATGGTCCTCTCGCTCGTCGCGGGCTTCTGGCTGATGCGCAAGATGATCGGCAGCACCGCCCTGAACGGCGCCGACGAGAGAACACTGGCCCGGACGCTGGAGCAGCTGTTCACGCTGCTCATGCACCCCGGCTAGCGGTCACGCACCCCGGCTGGACGGGTAGGTCCGAAGTCCGGTCCGTGGTCGCAGGCGATCGGTGATCGGGTGCCGGGCGGCTGCAGGCGCCGGCCCCCATGGGATCCGGGCCGCCCCGGATCCACCGCGAGGCCACCGAACGCGGTCCGGGGGCGGGGCGCCCGGTCTCCCCCCGATCAGGCGCCGGCGCCGCCGTCCACCGGCACGATCGCGCCGGTCACCATCGAGGCCCGGTCGCTGAGCAGCCACGCGGCCACCTCGGCGACCTCGCGAGGCTCGGCCATCCGGCCGAGCGGGATGCTTGCGTTGATGCGCTCGACGGTACCCGGGGACGCCGCCTCCCACGTGTCGATCATCTGCGTCGCGGTGCCGCCGGGGGTGATGCCGTTCACGCGGATCCCGTGCCGTCCCCAGGTCACGGCGGCGGTCTCGGTGATGCCGTTGAGCGCGCGCTTCATCGCGCCGTAGGCGGGGAGCTCCGGGTTCGCGCGGCGACTGCCGATGCTCGAGGTGTTGACGATCGCCCCGCCACCGCCCCGGCGCATGAGCGCGGCCTCGGCCGTCATCGCGGTCCAGTGCGCGCGAAAGTTCACCGCGAACTGCTCCTCGATGTCCTCGTCGCTTGTCGTGTCGAGCGGCCCGGGCCGCTGGATCGCCGCGCCGTTGTTGAACGCGCCGTCGAGCCGGCCGTGCAGCTCCCCGACATGGTCGACCGCCGCGCGGATGCTCGCCCGGTCGGCGAGGTCCACTGTCACGGCATCCGCGACGCCGCCGTCGGCGCGGACCTCGGTGACGATCCGCTGCAGGGCGTCGGTGCCGCGGGCGGCGAGCACGACGGCGGCCCCCTCGGAGGCGAAGAGCCGGGCCGCGGCCGCCCCGATGCCGCGGCTGGCGCCGGTGATGAACACGACCTTGCCGGTGAGCAGGCCGATGGGTGCGATGTCGGTGCTGTTCCTCATGACGACAGTGTCAGGTCGGCTACCAGGCCGGAGGCAGGCACAGGCGGTACCAGGATCGGTCGCCGCGCGGCGTGCAGACTGGGAGTATGGACAAGCAGGAACTCGGAGCCTTCCTCCGGAGCCGCCGCGAGCGGCTCCGGCCGCGTGATGTCGGTCTGCCCCCGGGTTCGCGACGCCGGACACCGGGTCTGCGCCGCGAGGAGGTGGCGGTCCTCGCGCACATCTCCACGGAGTACTATGTCCGGCTTGAGCAGGGCAGGGCGCCGCGCCCGTCTGGCGAGGTCCTCTCCGGGATCGCAGGCGCGTTGCGGCTGACCGACGCCGAGTCCGATCACCTCCACGTCCTGGCGGGCACCGCGCCAAGCCGTGGCGGACCGCACCGGCGCGACGTCCGCCCGAGCATCCTCGCGCTCCTCGAACGGCTGCCGCAGACGGCCGCCTTCGTGACATCCGCCGCGTTCGAGGTGCTCGCGTGGAACGACCTCGCGGCCGCGCTCATGGAGGACTTCTCCACACTCGCCCCCAAGGACCGCAACCTCGCGCGCCGGGCGTTTTTCGGGTCGGCGCGCGCCGACGCGGAGCTGTACGGGATCTCCGACGCCGCGGAGTTCCGGCACCACGTCGTCATGAGACTTCGCTCCACCCTCGCCCGGTACCCCTCCGACTCCGCGGTGATCGACCTCGTCGACGAACTCCGCGACGGCAGCCCCGAGTTCGCCCGGCTCTGGGAGCGGCACGACGTGCGGGCCGCGCCGATGCTCACGAAGACCTTCCGTCACCCGGTCGTCGGGGAGATCACCCTCGACTGCGACTCGCTCACGCTCACTGACCGCGACCAGAGCCTCGTGCTCTACAGCGCGCCGCCGGGGTCCCGGGACGCCGAGGTTCTGGCTCTTCTGAATGTATTGGGAGCCGAGAGCGTCAGTGCGAGCAGATAGCTCTGGCGGAGACGGAAGGCCAGGCTGGTGTGACACATAACGACAAACAGGCATTAAGTGGAATTAATAGCGTGACAACCGGATCTTTTCGCCGTGACGTTGAGCGTGACCGACCTGACCGGCACGGCAGGGCATGATGAGCCGGTGGGCGACGCCCACCCCACTGCCGACGCGCTCCAGGGGTGGGCTCATCGGCCTCAGGACCTACCCGTCCAGCGGTCACGCGCCCCGGCCCCCCGGCCGCCGGGGACCGGCGGCCGGGCGGCAGGACCGGAGGTCAGCCGGAGGTCACGCCGGGGATCACCCCCGTGGTGACGAGGTCGCGGTACCACAGGGCGCTGTCCTTCGGCACGCGTCGCTGGGTGGTGAAGTCGACGTGGACGATGCCGAAGCGCTTGTGGTAGCCCTCGGCCCACTCGAAGTTGTCGAGGATGGACCAGACGAGATAGCCGCGCAGGTCCACGCCCTCGGCCAGCGCGGCGTGGGCCGCCCTGAGGTGGGAGTCGAGGTAGGCGACGCGGTCCGGGTCGGCGACCCGGCCGCCCGAGGGGGCGTCGTCGTCGAAGGCCGCGCCGTTCTCGGTGATGAGCAGGCCGACGGAGGGGTAGTCGCGGGACAGGCGGGTCAGCAGGGCGGTGAGACCCGCGGGGTCGATGGGCCAGCCCATCGCGGTGCTGGGACCGCCGGGGTGGACGAAGGAGATGTCCTCGCTCCCCGGCCAGGCGGGGTCGGCGGGGGTGCCGGGGGCGTCGGCGACGTACTGGGGGCAGTAGTAGTTGATGCCGAGCAGGTCGATCGGCTGGTGGATCAGCGTGAGGTCGCCGTCGCGCAGGTGGTCGAGCCCCGCGTGCCGGTCGATGATCTTCAGGAGGTCCTCGGGCATCTCCCCGCACAGGGCGGGATCGAGGAACTGGCGGTTGAGCAGCAGGTCGACACGTTCGGCCGCGGCCGGATCGCCGACGGCCGGCGAGAGGTTGAGGGTGAGGGCGAGCTCGCGGGCACCGGCCTCGCGCAGCGCCCGGGCGCCGAGGCCGTGCGCGAGGAGCAGGTGGTGGGCGGCGCGGAAGGCGTCGCCCGCGTCGGTCCTGCCGGGGGCGTGGACGCCGCTGCCGTAGCCGAGGAAGGCCGCGACCCAGGGTTCGTTGAGCGTCGTCCAGGTGCGGACGCGGTCGCCGAGGCGGGCGTGCACGGCCGCGGCGTAGTCGGCGAAGCGGTACGCGGTGTCGCGGGCCGTCCAGCCGCCCCGGTCCTCCAGCGCCTGGGGCAGGTCCCAGTGGTAGAGCGTCACGTACGGGTCGATGCCCGCCGCGAGCAGGGAGTCGACCAGGCGGTCGTAGAAGTCGAGGCCGCGCGGGTTGACCGGGCCCGAGCCGTCGGGCTGGATCCGCGGCCAGGCGACGGAGAACCGGTAGGCGGCCAGGCCGAGCGACCTCATGAGCGCGACGTCGTCGGCGTGGCGGTGGTAGTGGTCGCAGGCGACGTCGCCGGTGTGCCCGGAGGCCACCCGTCCCGGCGTCCGGGAGAAGGTGTCCCAGATCGACGGCCCGCGCCCGTCCTCGCGGGCGGCGCCCTCGATCTGGTAGGCGGCGGAGGCGGCGCCCCAGACGAACCCGGCGGGAAAGGCCGGGCCGGTCGCTGCGGTCATGTCAGTCCTCCACGAGCTGGGGTACGGCGGGCTGGCGGCCGCACGGGGTGGTCCTGATCTCCTGCGACCAGGCGAGGGTGACACCGAGGGTGTCGGTGAGCGTCCGCTGGAAGTCGGCGAGCCGGGCCGGATCGGCGCGGATCTTGCGCGGCGGCAGGTCGGCGTCGAGGGCCTGGACGGCGAGCGCGCCCACGGCCTCGCCGATGCTCCACTCGACGGGGTGGAGCCGGTAGCAGCCGTTGGTGACGTGGGTGGTGCCGATGTTCTTGTTGGCGGGCAGCAGGTTGTCGACGCGCTGGGGCAGCAGCGCGCCGAGCGGGATCTGGAAGGGGTAGCAGTCGACGTCCACGTAGGTGCGTCCGGACGTGCTGGGGTGCAGGTCGATCCGGTAGGAGCCGAGCCCGACCGAGTCGGCGAACACCTCGGACCCGGCGAGCGGGCCGCGCGCCTGCACCCCGACGTGCTGCTCCAGTACGGTGAACTCGGCCTTGATCCGCCGCGACTCCCGGACGTACACCGCCTTGGCCAGGCCGTCCCCGGTTCCGACGAGATCGGGGCGCAGCCGCAGGCCCGGGTATCCGGCCTCGGTCTGCATCCAGTACAGGAACGACAGCGACAGGTCGCGGGCACCCGCGAGCGCGCCCTCCCGGTCCGCGCCGGGACCGATCAGCGGCTGGTCCCAGTAGTCGATCTGCGGCCAGTTGACCAGGGTGACGTCGTTCGAGATGGTGCCGGGCTCGTACTGCTCCGCGGCCACGATCCGGCGGAAGTGCCACAGGTCGTGCTTTCCTGGGATGTGCCCGTTGTCGTGGAACAGGCCGCGCGAGCGTACGGACAGGTCGATCGGCTCCACGTCCGTCCACGACAGCTGGGACCCCGGCCAGAACGGGGCCCGCCGGGTGCTCCAGTAGTCGTAGCCCGCCGGGCGGTCGATCGTGTGGTCCTCGCCCGGCCGGTACTCCAGCGGGAAGCACCAGCTGACGGCCTGCTGGTCGAGAGGGTTCGCCACGGGGGCGGCGTGGGGCTCCCCGGTGTCGGCGACGCCCTCCGCGCCCACCACGTGCTCGACCCCGGCCAGCGGGAGCAGGTCGCCGAGCTCGGTGGCGTCCACGACGTAGTCGGCCGCCACGACCAGCTCGGTCCCGTCGGGCCGGGTGAAGGTGACCGCCTCGACCCGGTCGCCCGTCACCTCGACCGCCACGGGCGTGTGCCGCAGCAGGACGGTGACCAGCCCGGCGGTCCGGTACGGCGCGAGCATCTCCTCGATGACGGCCAGCGCCGCCCGAGGCTCGTGGCACAGCCCGCTCACCACGCCGAGACCCGGATTGAGCAGGCGCTGCGCGGCCACCGAGGCGCGCAGCGGGTAGTTGCGGCGGTAGTACTCGCGGACGCCCTGGCGCAGCCTGCGGTAGCTCGACGAGGCGTACCGCGACTCGATCCACGGGTTCTCGTCCGGCGGGACCGCCTGGCTGGTCAGCTGGCCGCCCAGCCAGTCGGTCTCCTCGGTGAGCACCACCCGCCGGCCGAGCCTCGCGGCGGTCAGCGTCGCGGCGACACCGCCGAGACCCCCTCCGACCACCAGCACCGGCGTGTGCGTCTCCTGCATGATCATCCCTTCACGCCGCCCTCGGACAGGCCGGCGACGAAACTGCGTTGGTTGAAGACGAAGACGGCCAGGATCGGCAGCAGCACCAGCACCGATCCGGCCATGGCGGGCCCGTAGGCGACGTTTCCGCCGGTCAGGAACTTGCTCAGCGCCAGCTGGACGGTCTGCGTCTCGGGTGAGCTCGTCACGACGAGCGGCCAGAGGAAGTCGTCCCAGACGGCGGTGAAGGCGAACACCGCGACGGTCGCGACCAGCGGTCTCGCCAGCGGCAGGTAGATCTTCCAGAAGAGCCTGAACTCGCTCGCGCCGTCGACCCGGGCGGCCTCGCCCAGCTCGTCGGGGAGCCCGAGGAAGTACTGCCGGGCGAGGAAGACGTTGAGCGGCCCGATCAGGTGCGGCAGGGTGAGCCCTCCCAGCGAGTCGAGCAGCCCGGAACCGCCCTGCCCGGTGATGTCGTTCCCGCCCGCCAGCGGGATCCCCTTCGCGATCAGGAACAGCGGGATGAGGGTCACCGCCACCGGCACCATCGTGGTCGCGACGATCGTCATGAAGATCGCGTTGCTTCCCCGGTAGGGGAGCTTGGCGAAGGCGTATCCGGCCAGCAGCGCGAACACGCAGTTGGCGACGACGACCAGCAGGGCGACGATCAGCGAGTTCGTCATCGCCGTGCCGAGGTTGCCCGCGTCCAGGGCGGTCGAGAAGTTGTCGAGCACCGGGTTCCGCGGCAGCAGCCGCGGCTCGGCCGAGAACACCTCGGACTCGGGCTTGAAGGCGATCGAGACCATCCACCAGAACGGCACGAGCACCAGCAGCGTGGCGATGACCAGCGCGAGGACGGATCCTGGTCTGCGCATCACTTCCGCCCGTTCCCGCGCATCGCGACGAGCGCGAAGGCGAAGATCGCCGCGAACAGGACGAAGGCCATGGCGCTGGCGGAGCCGAACCGGTTGTTCTGGAACGCCTCCTGGTAGATCAGGTAGTTGGTGGTCGTCGTCGAGCCGAGCGGCCCGCCGCCGGTGAGGATGAAGATCTCGGCGAACGACTGCGACAGGTAGACGATGTTGATCGTGATCACGTAGACCATGACCGGCCGCAGACCGGGCAGCGTCACGTGCCGGAACCTGGCCCAGGCGCCCGCGCCGTCCATCTTCGCGGCCTCGTACAGGGTGACCGGGATCGCCTGGAGCCCGGCGAGGAACAGCACCATGTTGCCTCCGAGGGCCTTCCACACCCGCATGACCGCGACCGAGTGCAGGGCGGTGTCCTCGTCGAGGAGCCAGTCGCGCGGATCGAGGCCGAGGGAGCCCGCGAGGTCGTTGAACCACCCGTCGGGGGAGTACATCCACAGCCACACCAGGCTGACGGCCGTCAGCGGGACGATACGGGGCAGGAACAACCCGGCACGGAACAGCCCGATGCCGGGCATCTTCCGGTTGGCCAGCAGCGCGAGCCCGAGCGCGATGCCGACCGCGAACGGCAGCACCTCCGCGACGAACTGGGCGGTCACCCGCAGGGACTTCAGGAAGTCGGCCGAGCCGAGCAGCGCCGCGTAGTTGTCTGCGCCGACCAGCCGGGGCGCGCCGCGGTCGAGCGGGCTGTAGCTGGTGAAGCTCAGGTAGAACCCGTACAGCACCGGGAACAGCTGGAAGATCGCCATGTAGGCCAGGACCGGGGCGGTGAAGGCGAGCCCGACGAGCTTGCGGCGGCCGGTCGGGCCCCTCCCGCTCCCGCGGGCCCCGGCCCGGGGCGGCGCCGCGGACCGGGTCTCGCCGTGCTTGGTGAGGAGGGTCATCACTGGGCCGCGAGCAGCGGTCCGGCCTCGGCCGCCGCGTCGTCCAGCGCCTGCTTCGCGGTCGCCTTCCCGGCGAGCGCCTCCTCCAGGTGCTTGTCGAGCACGTCGCGGACCTGCACCCAGGCCGGGACGTTCGGGCTGCCCACGTAGGCGGGGGCGGCGTCGATGAACGGCTTCAGCAGCGGCTGCCCGGTGACGTAGGAGCCCTGGACGGCCGAGGCGCGCACCGGCAGCCCGCCGACGGTCTCGGCGTACCGCTCGTTCACGCCCTTGGAGACCATGAACTCGACGAACTTCCAGGCGAGGTCCTTCTTCGCCGAGTCGGCGTTGACGAACAGGCCGGTGGTCGCACCGCCGAAGGTCTTGGCGTCGACGGCCTTCAGCGGGGACAGCACCCCGATCTTCGAGGAGAGTTCGGGCACGGCCTTGACCATCTGGAGTATTTGGCCGGTGGTCGCGGTGACCATCGCCGCCTTGCCGGTGGCGAGCGGGTTCTGCCCGGCGGGCTGGTTGGCGAAGTCGAGGCCGAGCTGGTCGCTGACCTTGCCGTCGCCGCTGTAGAGCCCGGCGAAGTACTCCAGTGCCTTCACGCCCTCGGGCGAGTTCCAGGTGACCTCCTTGCCGTCGGCCGACAGCAGCTCGCCGCCCTCGGAGCCGATCAGCCCCTGGAAGCTCTGCACCCGCTGGATCTTGGCGGACTGGAGCATCAGGCCCGCCTGTTGGATCGCTCCACCGTCGCGGACGGTCAGCTTCCTCGCCGCCTCGGCGGCCTCCGTCCAGGTGGTCGGTTCGGTGACACCGGCCTTGTCGAGCAGGTCCTTGCGGTAGGCGACGAGGACGCCGCTGCCGCCCAGCGGGATCAGGTACTGCCCGCCGGCCACCTGGCCGCTCGCCAGGTAGGGCGCGAGGTCGGTCCTGTCCGCCTCGGGCAGGGCGGCGATCCGGGCGTCGAGCGGCTCGATCCGCTTGGCCGCGGCGAAGCCGGCGGCGGCGGCCGGACCGTGGCCGAACACGTCGGGGGCGTTGTTGCCGGCGAAGCCGGCGTTGAGCTTGGGCGACATCTGGGCCCAGTCGACGAAGGTCACCTGGACCTTCGTCTTGTTGGCGGACTCGAACTCCGGCACCAGCTTCTTGGTGACGAGCTCGATCTCCGGGGCGGAGTTGCCGGGGAACCAGACGGTGAGCGTGTCGGCCGTGCCGCCGCCGCTCCCGCTGCCTCCGCCGCCCGTCCCGCAGGCCGTCGCGGCGAGAAGAACGCCCGCGCTGACGGCGGCGGCGAGGAATCCGCGCCTGCTGACGGCTGTCCACCGATTGGTGATCATGGTTTTCTCCTGTTTCGGAGTATGGGGGGCTCGGGGTGTGAGAGGTCTGCTCCCGGCGCTGGACCGCCGGGAGCTGGGACTATTCAACTGTGGTCAGGTTCTGGGGGGCCGGTTGTGTGACCGTCGGACAGGCTCCGGGAGGGCCGATCGTGTGATCCGTGGCCGGGCTGCCGAGGGGCCGATCGTGTGATTCGTGGCCGGGGTCCGAGGGAGCTGATGGCGTGATGTGCGGTCAGGCCCTGGGCGGGCCGATCATGTGGTCCTCGGGGAGGCCACAGGGCAGTAACTGCTGGTGGTCGCCGGGGGCGTCGGAACCGGCCAGGATCCGGGTGAGCATCTTCACCGCGCCCCGGCCCATCTCGTTGCGGGGGATCCGCAGGCTGCTCCAGCCGCTCTCGGTCATCGTCACCAGGACGACCACCGACATGTCCGCGGGAGCGGTCAGACCGCGCTCGCCCAGCGCGGCGACGAGCTGCCTGGCCAGGGGCTCGTTCTCGGCCAGCACGGCGGTGACGCCACCGGCGTGCGCGGCGTCGACCCAGGCCGGGTCGAGCTGCGACGTGACGTACATCAGCTCGGGCAGCCCCACGTCGGCGCAGCCGGCCCGGTAGCCGGCCTCCTTGTCGAGGAAGACCTCCATCCGGTCCGGTCCGGTGACGTAGGCGATGCGCCGGTGGCCCAGCGCGGCGAGCCTGCCGACGGTGTCCCTGGTGGCGCTGGCGTAGTCGGCGCCGACCCAGGCCACCTCGGTGCCGGGCACGGTCCTGCGCCCTATGTGGACGAAGGGGTATCCCTCGGCGGCGAGCCTGGCCAGCTCGGTGGAGCCGGGTTCGACGCCGAGCAGCACGCTGCCGTCCGCGAGCGCGAGCCGGTTCACCCCGTCGCTGTAGACCCGGCGGCGGCCGTCGAGGTCCTCGGTGGAGGCGAACAGCACCAGGTCGTAGCCGTCGGCGACGGCCTGCTGCTCGATGCCGACCAGGAACTCGTGGTAGAAGTCCAGCTGGTCGAGCGGGAAGATTGACTCGAAGGTGTAGACGCCGAGCAGCCGGTTGCGCTTCCCGCGCAGGCTGCGGGCCGCCGGGTTGGCGACGTAGCCGAGCTGGCGCACCGCCTCCAGGACGCGCTGGACGGTCTGCTCCGGGATCCCGGCCTCCGGGCCCCGGCCGTTGATGACCGCGGAGACCGTCGCCTGGGAGACACCGGCGAGCTTGGCCACGTCGGCCTGGCGGGCCCGGCGCCGAACTCCGTCCATCGCGATCTCCTGATTCGTATCAGTACTGGGGGAACAGCCAGGGGAGAGCAACTGGCTGATTCGTATTGGCGAAACCGTTGCAAGTCGAGCGGGGCGCTGTCAACACTCTCGGCGAAAGAATCTTGAAACATGCCGGAAATCTGCTCTTGACGGCTGTGAAGATCGCGGATTATCTTCCCGTTACGAATCGGGGGCACGGATATTTCCGCAGGTCAAGTATTACTAATACGAATTAGAGGTATCAGCGTGGGGCTTCCCAACGCCTCGGCCGTCCTGGCACTCGCCGCCGTCCTGCTCCTGCCCCAGCCCGCCCACGCGACCGGGACCGTCCGCAGCGCCTCCGCCGTCGCCGGCGCGGCCGGGACCGTCCACGGCGCCGATGTCGACGCCGCCGGAACCGTCCATGGCGTCAACGCCGCCGGGACCGTTCGCGCCGCCGGGACCACCTACTACGTCGACGCGACCGGCGGCTCCGACGGCGCGGCCGGGACCTCGTCCTCGGCCGCCTGGAAGACGCTCGGCAAGGTCAACGCCCAGACCTTCGGTCCGGGCGACAGCATCCTGCTCAAGTCCGGCGGGGTCTGGACCGGTCAGTACCTCGACCTGCACGGCTCGGGCGCGGCCGGGGCGCCGATCGTCCTCGGCCAGTACGGCACCGGCGCGAAACCCCGCATCGACTTCGCCGACACGGCCGTCGACGGCGAGGGCTTCGGGGTGCGGCTGAAGAACGTCTCGTACTGGGAGATCGGCGGGCTCGAGATCACCAGCGGACAGCAGCCCACCGACCGGCGGCGCAGCGGCGTCCTCGTCGTGGGCGAGGGCTCCGGCGCGGGGAACTTCACCCACATCCACGTCAAGAACACCTACGTCCACGACGTGTTCGGCACCGACCGCCGCACCGGCGGGATCAACTTCCACGCCCGCGGGACCTCCACCGGGCCCGAGAGCACCTGGACGGACGTGCTCATCGAGGGCAACACCGTCGACAACGTCGCCGACACCGGCATCCAGACCATGACCGACGCGCTGCTCAACACCACGTGGGCGCATGATTTCGACGCCTTCAAGAACCTGGTGATCCGCGGCAACACCGTCACCCGGATCCACCGCGACGGGATCCTCGTCCGGTCCGGCCGGGCCCCGCTCGTCGAGTACAACACCACCGACCGTATCGGTGAGTCCACCACCTCGACCCTGCCCTACCTGGACGACATCGCGGTCGTCGCCGCGCAGTGGATGTACGCCACGACCGACGCGGTCTTCCAGTTCAACCAGGCCTTCCGCACCCGCAGGCTCGACGGCGACGGCCAGCCCTGGGACTTCGACCAGATGGTCTACCGCAGCGTCTACCAGTACAACTACAGCCAGGACAACGAGGGCGGCACGCTGCTCGTCATGGACCAGACCGACGACAACGTGTTCCGCTACAACATCTCCCAGAACGACCTGGACCGCAGTGTCGGGGTGTTCCACCTGGTCAGCGGGTCGGGCGACCTGAAGGTCCACAACAACGTCTTCTACCGCTCGGCCGGGCAGACCGGCCAGATGACCGGGACGTCGACCGGCCAGGTGGCCTACACGAACAACATCTTCGTGAACCAGGGGAGCGGGGCCTACAGCATCAGCGGCAGCGTCACCTACGACCACAACCTCTACTCGGGCACCAACGCCTCCCAGCCGAACGACCCGAACAAGATCATCGCCAGCCCGCAGTTCGTCGCGGCGGGCGGCGCGTCGGGGCTCGCCTCCGCGGGCGCCTACAAACTCCAGCCGGGCTCGCCCGGGATCGACAGCGGCGTCGCGGTCTCCTCACCCGGCGCCCAGGACTTCTTCGGGACCGCGCTCTACCAGGGCTCTCCCGACCGGGGTGCGCACGAGTCGGCCGCGGCCCCCGTCACCACCCTGCTGTCGGACGACTTCGGCGACGGCGACGCGGCGGGCTGGACGAGCGGCGGCGGTTCGTGGTCGGTAGCGAACGGCGCGTACTCCCAGACCTCCACCGCCGCCGCGGAGAGCCTCGCCGTCACCGGCTCCGCGACCTGGACCGACTACACCGTCCAGGGCCGGGTCCGGCTGGACAACGCGAGCGCCAACGCGGGCCTGGTCTTCCGGTACGCCGACGCCGCCAACTTCTACCTGTTCCGCCTCAACGACGGAACCGACACCGCCGACCTGTACAGGAAGGTCGGCGGCACGCTGACCCAGGTCGCGGGGGTCTCCGTCCCGATCACCCCCGGGGCGTTCCGCACGCTCAAGGCGACCGTGTCCGGCTCGACCGTCACCGGCTTCGTCGACGGGAACCAGGTGCTCACCTGGACCGCCCCCGCCGCCGAGCTGACGGCCGGCAAGATCGGCCTCCGCATGCACTCGAGCACCGCGACCTTCGACGACCTGCGGGTCACGGCGCCCTAGGGTTCCGGGCGAACGACCTCGTACGGACACGGCCGGACGTTCCTGGCGTCGCCAGGCCGGCGGGTGAGTGAGTGCGTGAGCACGTGGTCTCCGGAGGCGAAGGGCCCCCGGCCATGCATGGGTGACCCCGTCATGGCCGGGGGCCTTTCGTGTCACCGCGAAGACCGGTCGGAACCGGGAGATTCAGGCCGCTTCCCCCTGCCTTCATGACTACTCTCTTGCTTGATGCATCGAATATCGATAGATTTTCATCGCTAGTCGATCGAAGGGGAGATGATGGGGAAGTTGACAGTGCTCGCGCTGCGCGCCGTGCTCGTGGCGTTGCTCGCGGGCTCGGTGTTCGTGCAGACAGTGATGGTGCCGCTGCTCGCCGCCGACATGGAGGAGCTCAGCCCGGACTACGCGTACCTGCGCACCCCGTTCCTCATGCTCACGGTCCTGGGCGTCGTGGCGGCCCAGGTCGTCCTGGTCTGCGTATGGAGGCTGGTGACGATGGTGCGACGCGGGACCGTGTTCTCCCACGCCGCCTTCCGGTACGTGCACATCGTGATCGGCGCGCTCGTGGCGGCCGCCCTCCTGGTGTTCGCGTTCGCGATCCTCCTGGCCCCGGGCGAACCCGTCCCCCCGGGGGTGGTCCTCCTGATATGCGGGGTCGTCGTGGCGATCCTGGGGGTCGCGCTCATCGTGCTCGTGCTGCGGATGCTGCTCGCCCAGGCCGTGGCGCGCGACGTCGAGGCGGCGCGGATGCGGGCCGAGCTGGAAGAGGTGATCTGATGCCGATCACCGTCGACATCGACGTGATGCTGGCCAGGCGGAAGATGTCCGTGGGCGAGCTCGCGGAGCGCGTCGGGATCACGCCCGCGAACCTGGCGGTGCTCAAGAACGGCCGTGCCAAGGCGGTGCGCTTCACGACGCTCGCCGCGCTCTGCGAGGTGCTGGAATGCCAGCCGGGAGACCTGCTGCGCTGGGAGCCTGCGGACGTCACGGACGTCGTGGAAGTCGTGGACGCCAGGGAGGCCGCGGACGTCGTGGACGGGTGACGAACGAGTTCGGAAAAGGGTCCTGACCTGTGTGAACAGGTCAGGACCCTTCGTGTTTCCGATGACGGTGCCGCGTGGCCTCCCACCCGGACATCGCGGGTCCGCGCCGTCTCGTCGAGCCGGCGGGTGACCGTACGGCCCCTGGGTGCGCCGGCGGGCGGCGCCGGCCGCCGCCACGGCGCTGAGCGTGGGTCTCGCGTCCGTGCCTGCCCAGGCCGACGACCTGCCCGGCGTCCTGACCGCCCGGCTGACGATCACCAAGGAGGCGGCGGGCTGTGAGGTCCTCGCCTTCGGCAAGGTAGGAATGATCCGGGGCCGTCTCCGGCCGCCGGTAGAAGGGCGACGAAGGAGAACGCGCGCCCCGCCGCTCACGGCTTCAGCTTGAGCCTCTTCCTCGACGCGCCCGGGAACACGACGACCAGGTGTTCCTCCCCTGTGTCGCCGAGCCGTACGTAGACACGGAGCCGGTAGCGGCCCTTGCCCGCGATCGCCAGGTTCGGCATCGGGGCACCCGCGCCCACGTCCCCGCCCTCGCCCTTCTCCGGCACGGTGAGCCGGCCGCTGCGGCTGACGACCGGTACCTCGTTGACCTGCTTCCACCCGGCCGTCCGCTGTGGCGGCGCGGTGCGGAAGGCCTTCACCGTGAGGCACAGATCGATGACGTCCTCGACGTGCCCGACGAGTACCGCGGTGCGGGTCGTCCCGATGAGGGTGCCGTCGTCGTACATCTTGTCGATCGCCTGTTCCCAAGCCTCTTCGGTCACTTCGTCCTCGGGGTCGTGGACCTGATAGCCGTGGTCGCCGTCGGCGAACAGGAAGTAGTTGGCCGTGGCCTGGACGACCCCCTTCGTCCGGGGCCACGGGTCGCGGCACGCCGCGTTCTTCTCGGCGATGTAGGCGGTGTTCGCCGCCTTTGTCTCCGCGGACGACCGCAGCAGCTCGGGATGGGTCGCGCCGACGATCTCCGGGCAGACGTAGACGAGGTCCCACGGGTTCGCGCCCCAGGCGGGCCGCGCGCTCCCGGCCCGCGTCAGGATCGCCTTCTGCTCCTCGTCGTCCTTCGCACGGCACAGCGCCCGCCCGGACGCGAGGATCTGCTGGTCCGACAGGTCCTCCGGGAACATGGGCGGACCCACGCCATCTGTGCTCCGCGCCCGGCACAGGAACGCGGCGTCGCGTTCCGCGGGTTTCAGGTCGCCGAAGCTGGGCCGGTTGTAACAGTCCATCGACCAGCCGGTGTAGGTGAGGTGCGGGGTCTGCTCCGGGTGGATCAGTGCGATGACCGGTAGCAGGGCCACGGCCGCCACCGTGACGCGGACCGCGCGCCGCGGCGCGGGCGGAGGGGCCGCCGGGCGGTCCTCGACGGGCAGTTCGCGGGCGGTCGCCGCCATCCACACGGTGCCGACGAGCCCCACCGCGTCCATCATGACCGGTATCGCGAGATTGCCGCTGGGGATCCTTGTGAAGAAGAAGATGTTGAACGGGATCGCCAGCGCGTAGACGCCCATCGACAACCCCCCGGCGACCAGCGTGCCGCGGCTCCACCGGCCGTCGCGCCGCTGCCCGACGATCGTGATGACGGTCGCCGCCACTCCAGCCAGCATCAAGCCCAGTTCGACGACGTAGCCCGATCCGAACTCCGGGAGGTCGAGTTCGTCGAGCAGTTCGTTGGCCATCCCGGCCAGCTCGACCGCGAACATCGCTCCGGCCGCCGCGCGCAGCGTGCGGGACCGCCAGCGGATGACGAGCAGGTAGAGGACGTCGATCGCGGTCCACAGCGCGAGCTGGATCGTCGCCTCGACCGCACCGGGGAGCAGGCCGAGCGGATACCACAGCACAAGGGTGTATGCCACCGCCAGATACAGCAGCCGGCGAAGCGCCTGCTCCCGGCGGTCCAGGGGTCCCGGCGCGGGGGTACGCAGGATCAGCCACAGGAGCGCGGCCTTCACCAGGGCGGCCACGAGCAGCGCCACGGTCGTCAGAGTGTCCAAGCCGTCGCGCGCGTAGAACTCCGCATAAGCCGGTGGCGACCATTCGACGGCCACCCAGAGCCAGGCGTCGCCGAGCACCAGGCCCGTGACCGCCGCGGCAAGAACCAGGCTTACTAATCCGATCCTGATAATTCGCCATAAGCCAGCCGAGAGCATGGGACGCGATCTTAGCGTGGCACCGCCGTACAGGTGGGCACGGTGGAACGAGTGGTCCCGCCCCGCCGATCAGACTCCATGACCTCCGCGCGACGCGGTCTCGATGACGGTGAAGCGCCGGGTGCCCGGCTCGCCTCCACGGCCGAGATCGGCTCGCCTCCACGGCCGGGATCCGGCGGACCGGGATCCTCGTGTTCCTGCGGACCGGGATCACCAACGCGGGTTCCGGGGGCGCCGGCCGGGTGATCTGGACGTCGCCCGGGACGTGTACGGATTCCGCGACCCCGAGAACCAGCGGTCGCGTACCCGCTGCACCTCCATGTGGTTCATGAGCCGATATCAGTGCTTCTGCTCGTCCTCGATCAGGGGCAGGAGCTCTGCGCGGCCGAGGGTGCGGGCTTCCTCGACGGTGAGCCGTTTGAAGCCTGTCATGCGCTGATTGTTCCACCCGGAAATCCGGCGTTCACGGTCTCGCCCGTCTCCGTCCGCTCCGCGTCTCATGTTCCGTCCGCTGTTCCGTCGCCCGGCGTCCCGTACGGCCTAGTGACGCCTTCGTGAGCGGTCCGTTACGCCGGTGTCCGGGCACTCAGGGCCCGGATGAACCAGTCGAGCACCGGCGTCAGGCTCTCCGGCGCGGGCCAGCCGTTGATCACCGCGAGCAGCCAGAGATACGACTCCCTGCGAGGGTCGTTCGCGCTCTCCAGCCGTACCAGCAACCGGCGCCGGAGGTCGGCGTCGTCGGGGAGGCCGACGACGTGCGCGTACCGGGCCGTGACAGCCGCGACGACCGGGTCACTCCCAGACGAGGCCGGGTCGAGACCGGCCACCATGGCGGGGCCCGCCTGGTCACGGACCATCGCGATGGGATCGCGGCGCGGCGGGCCGGTGGCGTCGCCCCGGGCGCGCTCGGCCGCGTGCTGCTCGGCCAGGCGTCGCATGACGCCGCGAAACCCCGGGTCCTGCGACAACTCGGCCAGTTCCACCCAGGCCTCGACCTGCTCGGGTGCGGGGTCGTCGGGCAGTTCGGGGGTCATCGAGCGTCTGACCCCCGTGAATTCGGGGGTGGCGTCCAGGCCGCCGAAGGCGGTGTCGAGGAAGTCGCCGATCAGGCGTCGGCGTTCGTCCTCGGAGAGCTTGGCCAGCTTGTGCATGAGATCCATCTCCTCGGGGGTGGACCCGCGCCTGGTCACCGCCGTCAGCACCGCGCGCCGCAGGCGCAGCGTCCGGATCTGCACCGCGAGTGCCTCGGCGTGCGCCGCGGCCACCTCGGGAAGCGAGACCTCCCGGTCCACGACCCTGCGGATCGTGGAAAGGTCCACTCCCAGGTCGCGCAGCGTCCGTACGAGGTCCAGGCGTGCGACGGCGTCGATGCCGTAGAGGCGGTGACCGGCCGGGCTGCGGCCGGTCGGCGGCACGATCCCGCGGTCGGAGTAGAACCGAACGGTCTTGACCGTGAGCCCGGTCCGCCGGGCCAGATCACCGATCGAGTAGAGCGTGTCGCCGTCCATGCCCCCCACCCTCGCGCCTCCCTCTGGGGGAGATGCAAGCGCTCCAGGGAGATGCGCAAGCGTCTTAGGGAGGCGCAGCGTCTTGGGGAGGCGCAGCATCCTGGGGAGGTGCAAGCGCCTCAGGGAGGTGCGAGCCCGTTCGCCCGCGCGGCGTCAGCGGGTCGCGGCGGCCATGCGCAGGCCCAGGACGACGAGAACGGTGCCGCTGACGGCCTCCAGACGGCGGCGGATCACGGGCCTGCGGAACCACGCGCCCGCGCGCCCCACCACCGCCGCCAGGGCGAGGTACAGGACGATCTCGATGGCCACCTGCAGGAGCGCGAGGAGCGCGGTGGTGGAGAACAGCGGCTGGTCGGCCGGTACGAACTGGGGATAGAAAGCGATCATGAAGGCCGCGGCCTTGGGGTTGGCGAGCATCACGAGAGCGCCCTCGCCGAAGGCCCGCCACCATCCTCGCTTCCGGCCGGGCGGTGTGTCCTCGGTGAACTCCTGCGCGGGCCCGGCCTTCCGGATCCGCCACGCGGTACGCCACGCCTTCAGTCCGAGGTAGAGCAGGAAGCCCGCGCCGACCACGCGCAGGACGACGAAGGCCACTTCCGAGGCGGCCACCAGGGCGGCCAGGCCGACGGCGGCGAAGAGCGCCCAGGCGTACAGACCGGCCTCCAGGCCCAGCACCGTCGGCACCGCTCCCCTGAAGCCGTGCAGCGCGGCACGACGCAGGATCAACGCCATCGCGGGACCCGGTGACGCCGAGATCAGCACGACGGCGACGGCGAAGGCGGGCAGGGACGCGACGAGATCCATGAGCCGATCCTGCTCGCGTCCGTCGCTCCCGCTCAACCCTTTTTCTCGGCGTGGGAACCCTCACCCTTGCGCCCGGATCGGTTTCGGGCCGCCAGCCTGGGACCCGCCGCGAAACTGACCGCTCCTCCCGGGGCTCCCGACCGGGGCATCTTCCTCAGCCCCAGGTTCTACGCCTTCGTCGCCGGAGTCCTCGTCGTGCTCGCGCTGGCGGTGGCGGCCCTGCTCCGGTTCGGCGAGCTGGACGGCGACCTGAGCACCGTCCTTGGCCTGCTCACCGGCGCGGCCGTGGGCGCGCTCATCCCGATGACCCTGTTGTGGATCGCCCAGCGACGCGGCAGAAGGTCCTGAACCTCATCCCGGGCCTCCCCTCCGGTGTGGCCGGGGCGATCCGCCAGGAATGCGGCCACGGCGCACCAAACCCCCGACCGGCCGCGGGCCTGGTGCGCCGCGGCCGGTCGAGAGCGTGTCATGATGTCCGGCCACCGTCCGGTATATCCGGTATATCCGGTCCGTCCGGGGGCCCGGCACTGCTTGGGCGAATGAGCCACTCAGAGGTCCTTCAGTCGCTCATCAGCGGCCCCTCAGTGCCCCCAGCGGTCCCTCAGTGGCCCGTCACCACGAACCGGCCGGTGAGCGGGCCCAGCTCCACGGTGTACGTCCCCGCACCGCTCCGGCGCGCGTCGAAGGAGAGCCGTACCGCCTTGTCGGCGCGGACCTGGACGGTCTGCCGCCGCTCGACCTCGCCGTTGACCCGCAGGACGGCGTCGTACCCGCCCGCGCGCTCGCCCACGTTCTTCACCCACGCGGAGATCCGCACCGGGCGGCCGGGACGGGTGGTGGACGGGCTGACGTCGAGACCGGTCAGGGCGAAGCGGGGCTCGGGGCCCGGGGTCCGGTCGCGGACGAAGACGTCGGACTTCCGGTTGGTGTCGTCACCGACGAGGTTGGCGGAGCTGCTCTCGAAGGCGACGTACCGCCCGTCCCCGCTGATCGACGGTATGCCGGCCGAGCCGTCACCCTCGACGTCCTTGGGACCACCGGAGATCCGCGTGGTGGTGCCCGCCTCGAAGTCGCGCACGTACACGTCCGTCCGCCCGTTGGTGTCACCACCGGCGAGGTTGGTGGCGTAGGTGTAGAACGCCACGGTCTGCCCGTCGGCGCTCAGTGACGGGGCGAAGGACCAGTCGTTGGCCATGCTCCCGTCGGACGCCGCCGACGCGAGCCTCCGCGTGCCGGTCTGCCGGTCGTGGACGTAGATCTGGTACCCCTCAAGCCCGCCGCTCGCGGTGAAGACCACCATCCGCCCGTCGGCACTGATCGACGGGCTGCTCGCCTCCCTCGCCTCCGGCGCGGGGATCAGCTCGGTCTTCCCGGTCTGCCGGTCGCGGACGAACACGTCGCCGTGCCCGTTGGTGTCCCCCGGTACGAGGTCGGTGGCCTGGCTCTCGAAGGCGACGAAGCGGCCGTCGGCGCTGATCGACTGCTCGCGCGAGTTCCCGTCGGCCGGGACGCCGCCCGCCCCGACCGAGACGGCCTCGGTCTTCCCGGTGGTCCGGTCGCGGACGAAGACGTCGGTCTTCCCGTTGACGTCCCCGGGCACGAGGTTGGTGGCGTCGCTGTTGAAGACGGCGAAGCGGCCGTCGGCGCTGAACGAGGGGGACGAGGAGAGCCCGTCGCTCTGGGTGCCGTCGGAGGCCACCGAGACCCGCTCGGTCTTCCCCGTCTCCCGGTCGTGCGCGAAGGCGTCTGTCTGACCGTTGGTGTCCCCGGGTACGAGGTTGGTGGCCCCGCTGCCGAACCCGACGAGGCGCCCGTCCGCGCTGAGGGTCGGGCTCAGCGAGAAGCCGTCGCTCTGGGTGCCGTCGGAGGCCACCGAGACCCGCTCGACCGCCCGGGTACGCAGGTCGGTCACGAAGATGTCGAGGTCGTTGTTGGTGTCGTCGGAGACGAAACCGGACCCCGGGCTGGCGAACGTCACCACCTCGCCGTCCGTGCTCATCTTCGGCCACCACGCCTCGCCGTTGCCCTGACGGCCGTCCGAGGTCAACGAGACGCGCTCGGTGGCCGAGGGCCGCGGGAGGGCGAAGTCGGCCCGCGCGGGCCCCTTGGTCCCGCGTACGGTGACCTTCGCGGGCTCCGACCTCGACACGTCGGGAGCCGACGCGGCGACCTGGTAGTCGCCCTCGGGGACGTCGCGGATCGTGTACCGGCCGTTGAGGTCCGTCGTCGCCACGAGGCTGTCGGGCACGCCGAGCACGGTGACCGTCGCGCCAGGCACCGTCGAGCCGGTCGGGCCGTAGGTGACCCGTCCCGAGATCTCCCCCCTGCGGGTCTGCTCCAGCGCGATTTTGACGTCGGAGAAGTGGTTCGCCGTGACGCGGACCCTGGAGGGCTCCTGCCGGTAACCGAACCTGGACAGCTTCAGGTCGTACGTGCCCGCGCCCAGCCGCATCTCGAACCGCCCGAGCTCGTCGGTCTCGACGGCCCGGCCGGTGTCCGTCCGGGTGACCGTCACCCCGGCGAGCGGCTTGCGGGTCTTCTCGTCGGTGACGACGCCCCGGACACCGCTCGCCAGAGCCGCCTCCGCGACGGCGGCGTACGCGTCGATCCGGCCCGCGCCGAAGCGCGCGTTCGGGCGCTCGCCGTAACGCCCGTCGAAGAAGGACGTACCGGCCAGGATGTCCAGCGTCTCGTCGACGCCGAGGTCGCGGCGGGCCTCGACCATCAGCGCGACCGTGCCGGAGACGTGCGGGGTCGCCATCGAGGTGCCGCTCAGCATTCCGTACTCGCCGCCCGGCAGGGCCGAGAGCACGTCCACCCCGGGCGCCGAGATGTCGGGGACGACGTACGACTCGGGCCACTCGGCGGGGGCGTCGATCCAGTCGGTCCTGCGGACCACACCGCCGCAGGAGAACTCCGGCACGTCGTCGCCCGCGTCGGTGGCGCCGACGGACACGGCCTCGTAGACGTTGCCGGGACTGCCCGACCCGCCTTCGAGGCACTCGTTGCCGATGGCGAAGGAGGGGAAGGCACCGGCCAGGTAGATGTTCCTGGCCGGTTCGACCATCTCGTCGGCGTAGCCCTCCGCGCCCAGCGACATGCTGACGACGTCGGCGGGCTTCCCGGCGGGGCTGCCGTCGGCGGCGTACGGCGCGATCGCCCACTGCATGCCGGCGATCACCTGGGCGAGCGTCCCGTTGCCGCCGGGGATGACCAGGCCCGCCATCAGCTCGGCGCCGGGCGCGACGCCGATCTGCGTGCCCGACGCGTTCCCGCCGGCGATCGTGCCCGCCACGTGCGTGCCGTGGTAGCTGCTGTCGTGGGGCGAGGAGGGCACCGGCCTGCCGTCCGGACCGAACTCGATCCAGCCACCCGGGTAGGACGGGTCGGACGCGTCGTCGGTGACGAGCTTCCCGGTGAGGTCGGGGTGGGCGATGTCGACACCGGTGTCGAGAACCGCCACGCGCACGCCGTCACCGGTGAGCCCGCGTTCCTTCCGCACCCGGTCGGCGCCGATCTTCTCGATGCCCCAGGCCGACTCCCCTTCCCGTTCCCCGGCCTTCGCGGCGCGGCGAGGCGTGGGCGGGGCCTTGAGCTCGAAGTTGGGGATGATCCGGTCCACCAGGTCGAGCGCGGCGAGCGCCTCCAGGGTGGCGGGCCTGGCCCGGACGAGGACCATGTTCTTGATCCAGAACGTGTTGAGCACCTGGTCCCCGTGGGACTCGACCAGCTGGACGACGGGAGCCTGCACGGCGTCGGCCGTCTCGGCCAGGGCCTTCCGCGCCTCGCTCGGCGAGGGGGCCGTCGACCGGAGGCCGGAGGCCGCGCCGAGCACGACGACGGCCTCGACACGGCCGTCGGCACGGGCTCCGGCGGTTTTCGTCCGGTCGATCAGCTCGGGGGCGATCTTTCCTCGCCGGCCCGGCTCAGTGGGGGGCGTCTCGGCCGTGGCCGGGCTCGCCGCCGTGGCCGGGGTCGAGGGCAGAACTGTGGCGAGTGAGCCCAGGACGAGCAGTGCGGCGAGTGACAGGCGTTGCCCGCGAGATCGCAGGGCGGACAGCGACATGGAGGGGCTCCTTCGTTCAGGTGCGCGCTGTGGTGCCCCTGAACGCTGGCATCAGCGGTCATCCCCTGACAAGCTGGGTCAGAGGCGAGTTCCTGTCAGGTGACGTAAACACGACAGGCGAAGTGGCGGGCTGTTCCCGGTGCCGGAACTCACCGAACAGGCAAGGAGAGTGTGATGCTTGAGGCGATCGGGCTGAGTCAGCAGGACGAGGCGGTGTACGACGCACTCGTCCGCAGGACGCAGGCGACGGTCTCCGAACTCGTTCATGACTGTCATCTCCCGGTGTCGGCCGCGAGGCGGACGTTGCGGTCGCTCGTCGACCTCGGCCTCGCCACCCGTTCGACGGGACGCCCCGTTCGCTACGTCGCCGTCTCACCCGACAGCGGGCTGGAGGCCGTGCTGCGCGAGCGCGAGGCCGGGCTGCGCGACGTCCGCCTGCACATCGGGACACTGGTCAAGATGTACCGCGCGGGCACCCGGTTCGCTCATCCGGGCGACCTGATAGAGATGGTCTCGGGGCGCGACGAGGTCAACCACCACTGGGTGCAGATGCAGCAGAACACCCGGACCCAGATGCGGGGGTTCGACCGCCCGCCCTACGCCGCCCCGCAGGCGCACACGGAACCGAACCACGTGGAGCTCGCCCTGCTGAAGCGGGGGGTGAAGTACCGGGTCATCTACGACAGGACCGCGCTCGCGCTTCCCGGCTGGCTGGAGGACGTCACGGCCGGGATGCGACACGGGGAGCAGGCCAGGATCGCCGCGGACCTGCCGATGAAACTCGCCATCTCCGACGACCGCCTCGCCATCATCCCGCTGCTCCGCCCCGTGGACGACATGGTCGCGGCGTCCTATGTGATCCACCCCTCCCCGCTCCTGGACGCGCTGGTGGCCCTCTTCGAGATGACGTGGACGCGCAGCGTCCCGGTCCAGCTGAACTCACCCGATTCGGAGGTGCTCTCCGAGGAGGAGGCGAGACTGCTCACGCTGCTGGCGTCGGGAGCGACCGACAAGGCCGCCAGCCGGGCCCTGGGCTGGAGCGAGCGCACCGTGCAACGGCACGTCACCAAGCTGATGAACCGGGTCGGGGCGCAGACCCGCTTCCAGGTCGCGATGGAGGCCACCCGGCGGGGCTGGATCTAGACCTGCTCGAAGCGGCTCACTGATACTTGCCACTCGAAGTGGCTCACTGACACGACCCACATCGGCACGGAGGCCCAGACCCAGGTCCTACACCTTCGGTGCCTCCGGTGCCTCTGAGGCATTCGAGGATTTCGCGGCCTGCGCGCCGAAGTGGGCGGCGTGCTCGGCGGCCCACTCCGCGAACGAACGCGGCTCGCGACCGGTGATCTCACGCACCGCGGGCGAGACGGAGGTGGACTCGGGCGGCGGGTTGCGCTGCCAGGAAGTGAGCAGCTCGATGAGCTCCTCACCGTGTCCCGCCTGCCGCCAGCGCCGGCGCGCCTGCTCCTCGGTGAGCTCGACGAGGCGGAGCGGACTGCCTGTCGCCTCCGCGATCGCGGCCAGGCGCTGACGCTGGCTGAGCGCCTGAGGCCCCGTGAGCACATATGTCCTCCCCGCGTGGCCGCCGCGCACGAGCACCGTCGCCGAAACGGCGCCGACGTCCGCCTCGTCCACGACGCCGCCCGGAACGTCGGCGAACGGCTCGCGTACCTCGCCCTCCGCTCTGATGGCCGACGCCCAGGCCAGTGTGTTGCTCATGAAGTCGACCGGCTGCAGCCTGGTCCACTCGACGCCACTCGCCGCGAAGGCCTCCTCCACCGGACCCACCTGGCCGTTCCACAGCAGCGCGACCCGCCGCACTCCGGCGTTCTCCGCCAGCTTGGCCAACTCCGGTCCGGTCCGCAGCGTGGCGTAGTCGTCGCCGCCCGCGGTCAGCAGGTGCACGCCCTCGACACCGTCGAAGGCCGACCTCAGCGTGCCGGGATCGGTGAGATCGCCCCGCACCACCTCCACGGACTCCGGCAGGCCGGCCCCGGCCGGATCCCTGGTGAGCGCACGCACCCTCTGACCCGCGCGGAGCAGGTGGCCGACCACATGCCGACCGACCTTGCCCGTCGCTCCGGTCACCAGAAACGTCATTGTCTTACCTCTCTGTGGACGAGAGGCCGACGTTATGTCCCATCCCGCTTCTGCCACATCGGACCATGGACCTAGGACCGGTCCGGAGACGTGGCGATCGACGGGCCGAAGGGATGAAAGGTCAGGTCAGAGTGTCGAACTCGCCGGTCTTGACGCCGCCGATGAACGACTTCCACTCGGCGGGGGCGAAGAGCAGCTTGGGACCATTGGGATTCTTGCTGTCGCGAACGGCGACCACCCCGGGCAGGTTGGCAGCCACTTCCACGCACTGACCCCCGTTCGATCCGGAACGTGATGACTTCTGCCACACGGCGGCACTCAGGTCCATTCCTGCCTCACATCCTCGATCATTTTGAGGGACATGTGATCAGGATAAGCCCATCGTCGTATCGCCTCATATCGGTTCCATATAGAGGCTACAAGACTCGAATCGGTTGAGACGTGCCCCTCTGCTGAGGAGTCGGCGTGGATCGCGTCCGGCTGCCCGTCCGGAAGCTCAGCGATCATAAACGCCCCCAGCAAGCCTGACAGGCATCGCTGATCGACGAGCTGGATAGAAACAGCGGGATTCCGGCCAACCTCCAGCAGGTAGTCGAGCTGACCGCGCATAACCTCAGGATCCCCAACTGGACGGCGCACCACATTGGCGTCGATGAGAGTCAGGAATAGTGGTGGATTGTCCCGCTCCAGGATGGAGCGACGTTGAATTCGGGCCTCAATGCGTTCCTCCACTTCCTGAGAGGTCATGCGGGGTTCTTGGCTGAGAACGTGACGGGCGTAGGACTCCGTCTGGAGAAGGCCGGGAACGAGGAGAGGATCCCAGGAGCGTAGGACGAGGGCGGTCGGCTCGATCTCCTCGACCCAGCTCTGGAACCAGATCGGGCCACCGGGCTGAGCCAGGATGCGCTGACGGAGGCGAGTGAAGGCGTTGCCGTCAGCGGTCCCGAAGAGCTGGTCCAGCTTCTCGGCGTCGGACTTCGACGGCGTGCGTGTGGCACCCTCCAGACGGCTGACCTGAGTCTGGGTGCAGCCGAGGCGCCTGGCCACGGCGGACTGCGAGAGCTGCGCCGCCTCCCGCAGCCGACGCATCTCGGCACCGAACCGCACGCGAGGAGATCCAGGATCGAGGGGCGGCACACCTTCCATCACATTTCCTCCCGAATTAGAAAAAACGGACTCAATGGTCGGCTGGTGATATCGAATCCAGCCCAGGCAAACCAGCGGCTGTCATGGTCCGCTCTATCCTGGGTTGCCTATCCAGTAGTCGATCGACTACCGATAAGGCATTCTAGGCACAGGAATCCTCTTCGTGAAAGTGTTGACAAGAAAGCGGTAAACCACTTTTCCGGCCGGAGGCGAGTCGGGTCGGATATGAATGAGATAGCCCTCTTTTGGTCTCCTGTCGCGAGCATCGGAAAGCATTCGAAAGGCGAAACCATGACGACGAGCAAGCCGTCGGCCGAGCGGATCACGGCTCCAACCCGCGAAGGCATGTTCCTGCCCTGGCTGACGACAGTGATCGGCGTGACCTGGCAACTGCCCTTGTTCGACGAACAAGTATGGGAAGGGTGTGGCGAAGGCGGGCCGGGTGGGTAAAGATTGGTAGGTCCCGGCGTCCACCACCCCTGGAGGTCCTGAATGCGCTCCACTCGGTTACTGGCCGTCGGTCTGGCGCTGGTGATAGTGGCCTCGGGATGTGCTTCCGGACCATCCTTGAAGGATGCAGCAGCGGAGTTGCAGAAGGACACGCAGAGACTGGAAACCGACGACGTCTTCAAGAACCCGCTTATGAATCTACGAATCGTGCAGCGCCCGGATACAGACCTTCCTTGCGGGGAAGATAAGGTCAAGCGCGTATTGCGGGCAACAGCCGATGAGGAACGCATCGACGAATCACTAGATTCTCGCCTAGATAAAGCTCAAAGAGTCATGGAGAATACGCTTTCTCGAATCTTGGGTTACAAGGTGGAGTACGACATAAGTCAGGTAGATGATCCAGAGGGGCGGTTTATCTATGGCAGCAAGGAAGTGGGGGTGGTGGTGAACGTTTATGTGGCGCCGGAGGCACCTACCTGGCGACTGCACGCACAGACCGCTTGCCTTCCACGCTAAGAGATCTTTCCATGTCAGTTCCGGGTCTTCAGTAGATTTTCGGCCAGGTCGCTGGTTTGGAAACGCGAGGAATGCTCGACCTTTTTGTCGAGGTTTGCGTTATCGTCCATCCAGTTCTCGTAAGCGTCCAACTTCCCTTGAAGTAGCTGCTCCCATTTCTTGCCGCCGGTGGCTTCGCGCCTGGCCTCGGCCACGAGCTCGTCGTATGTTTTGAGAGTGCCAGTGGTCGCGCTGAGGAGTTCGTTGGGAGGTTCGCTCGCCGGGTAGCCGCCACTGTGGAGAAGGTATGCCATCTCGTACTTTATGCGTTTGGCCAAGTCGGCCCGAGTCTCGGTAGCCGCTTGGACCTGTGTCTCGAAACTGTCGGCCCACATATCCGATGCGGTGCTGACGATGTACGCCTGAGCGAACTCCCAGCCAACTTCGGCGACCGGCTGCACGAAGCTGACCCCGCCGAGCATCAAACCGACGGTGTTCTTAGTGATGTCTCGGGTCAAATCGGCGATAGCGTCTTCTTCGCCGAGTACGTCTTTTGCCGTCTTGAACGCGACGCTACCGAAATCACCGAACATCAGTGAAATATCGCGGAAGTAATCGCTGTTGCCCTGTGCGTCCAATCTGGCAGCGCCCAACAAGGCGTCATGGCGGAACTTCGCCACCGTCGAGTCGAACGCGTCAGCGACCTTGTCCTCTCCGACGAAGGTTTTCATGAATTGATAGGTGTCGCCGGGGCTGAGGTAGAAAGCGGGGGTCACCCCGGGAAAGGCTTCCCAATGTTGGGGGACCTGCATGCCGGAGGAGCGGTCGGCGGCCCTGTCGAAGCGTCCGCCCGAGACCAACTCATGGACATACGAATTCGCGACCACGCCCATGGAATCCTTGGCAGGCCATGGCAGGTCGGCGCCGAAGGAGCCCGCGACTTTTATCAAGTCCAGGGCGAACGTGGCGGCCTCCGGGCTGTGCTGGCCGGCCTTCTCGGTCCTGGCCTCGGTGCCCGCCTCCATCGCCCGGCCGAAGGCGTCGGCCACCTCGTCCCCGGTGCCCACGCCCTTGGCGTAGTCGAGGAACAGTTTCATCTTGTCGGCCTGGCTGAGTTTGACGTCGGCCCCGCCCATCTTGGAGAAGGCGTCGCGCACAGCCACACCGTCTCCGTTGAGCACCTCCAGGCCCATGGCGACCAGGTCGTCAGGCAGGTCGTACTTCTTGCCGCCCAGAGATCCGGCGCGCCATTCCTGTGCGGGCCTCTTCGCGAACTCGTCCAGGACCAGCGCGCGGGCCGCCGCGCTGCGGATGGAAGAGGGGGCGTTCGCGCCCTTGAGCAGTGCGAGCCGGTTCCACGCGACGATATTGCCGTCCACCGGTTTGACCAGGTCGTCTCTGACCTTGGCGAAGGCCGGGATGAGGGCGGGGGCGTTCAGGGCCGCGCCGAGGGCCTTGCTGAAGGCGGCCAGATCTTGTTTAGCGGTCTTACTGCCGGTAGCCGCGATGACGCTGGGCAGCGCGTCGCGGACCTTCGGGGAGAGCAGGGCGAAGAAGGCGGCGGCGGCCTGGGGGTTTTCGGCGAGTTTGGCGACGTCGTCGATGTGCTCGTGGATGAGCTTGGCCTGCAGGTCGCTGTGGAAGTTCACGAGGATGTCCTCGCCGTACATCCTGGCCAGGCCCTGGGCGAGGTCGTAGTCCTTCAGCTCGTCGGGGAGGCGGATGAGCCCCCGCCCGCCCGCCGCCGTCGAGGCCGTGCCGCCCGCCCCGCCCAGCTCCGGGGCGCCGTCGCCCAGGGCGTTGATCAGGTCGATCCGGCCGTGGAGCATGGAGACCTGCCGCCCGCCCCAGTCGGCGATGTCGGTGATCTCCCGGAGCGCGGGGGTCTCGACCCCGTTCTGGCGGAGCTTTCCCTCGAACTCCCTGCTGAAGGCGGTCAGCCTGTCGGCGGCTCCGCGCAGGGAGGTGGCGAGCTGACCCATCTGGTCGGGGTCGATGCCGCAGAACTCGGCGGTCGGTGCCATGGAACGTTCCCCCTCATGCTCATGACGGTCACGTGCGTCCGGCCATCTCCCGGCGCATGGCGTTCGCCTCGGCCTCGGTCACCAGCGGGGGAGAGCGGCGCAGCTCCTCCTCGACCGCGTCCACCACGCTCTGGGCGAGCCGTCCGAGCCGCTGGTGCCGGTCTTCCAGCTCGGCGGTCCAGGTGGCGGCGGTCGGCCCCGTCCAGACCTGTCCCGACCGCATCGCCGAGGAGGCGCGCTGGTATGCCTGCCGCACCTCGTCGGCCCGGTATTCGGCTTCGACGAGCAATTGCCTCAGCCTTTCGTACCGGGGACTGGGCACCATCCGCTCGGCCACGCCACCCCCGCCCTTTTCGTGACCCCGTATTGAAGGAAGAAAGTCGCATACCAGAGTAGGTATTGATCGTCTAGGTCGGCAAGTCCCGTACCCGCTCGGCATCGCGCTTCCGCCGGTGGAGCCATTGCCACACGAGCGGACGGAACTGGTATTTCGGTCATTCCCTCTCATGCTGGAACGACTACTCCACCCACCATCCTCGGAGTAACGCATGTCGTTGTTCGAAAAGCACATCGACGCGATAGAAATCGCTGCCAAGACCGCGTACTGGATGTGTTTCGTCGCCGGTTTCGTACTGCTCCTCGCCGGTCACATGACCGTGCTCATGGCCGTCGCGATCGGCGTCATGTGGCTGTCCCGCCTCGTCATGTACGAGATCCAGGGGACCCGGACGCGCTGGGACGAGCGTGCCGCCGAGGAATCGGAGCTACGCCGCGAGCAGCGGCACCTGAGGCGCGAACAGGAGCTGCGCCTCCAGATCCGGCGGCTACAGCATCCGGACAACTGACCACACGCCTCCGCCTCGACCATCCATGCCGACAAGATCCACCACGTTCCCGTCGCCATGGTGGTGAGAGCGGACGGGATAGCGAGGCCGCGTCCCGGGTGCAGGAAGGATGGAGCCGGGTTGTTAGGTTGAGGCTTGCCTGAAATGCCGTTAAAGGGATGCGTCAATGTCGGCACCGTCCGTACTTCCCCCCTCTCTCGTGCGCCTGCTGGCGCGGCCCGCACCTCCCGGAACCCTCTCCGACCTCAAGCACGTCGTCTTCGTCATGCAGGAGAACCGGTCGTTCGACCACTATTTCGGCCGGATGCGCGGGGTGCGCGGCTACGAGGACCGCAACGCGGTGTCCACCCGGGCCCTGCGGCCGGTCTTCGAGCAGGACGGGATCCTGCCCTTCTCCCTGAGGGAGGCCGCCGAGCGCGCAGGGGCCGACCCGATGCTGCTCGACACCCACGACCACAGCTGGCTCGGCACCCAGAACGCCTGGGCGACGGGCTGGAACGACGCCTGGGTGCCCAACAAGGGCCCGTCCACGATGGCGTACTACGACCGCGACGACATCCCGTTCCACTACGAGCTGGCGGACGCGTTCACGATCTGCGACGCCTACCACTGCTCGGCGCTGAGCTCCACGACACCGAACCGCAACTACCACGTCTCCGGCCACACGGGCCACGAGCCCGGCACCGAACAGCGGGCCGTCGACAACGGCGCCTGCGAGGAGGACGGGCACCCCGGCTACTCGTGGACCACGGTGCCCGAGCTGCTGACCCGGGCCGGGCACTCCTGGCAGGTCTACCAGGAGTGGGACAACTACCAGTGCAACAACCTGGAGTTCTTCGCCACGTTCAAGGCGGTCATGGCGAAGCTGGGACAGAGCAGCATGCACTCCTTCTACGAGAAGGTACGCGCGTCCGAGGACCCCGCGCCGATGCTCGCCGAGCTGGAGGAGAGGGTGGCACGCCTCGATCCGGCCGACCGGCTGCTCCACGACCGGGCGCTGCGCCGCACCCGGACGGGCGGGCTGGGCGACTGGTTCGCCGCCGACGTGGCGGCCGGACGCCTCCCCGCGGTCTCGTACGTCGTGACCTCGCTCGCCGACTCCGAGCACCCGGAGGGGTCCTCGGCCGTGGAGAGCGGGAAGGTCGTCTACCGGATCCTCGACGCGCTGGCGTCGAGTCCGGAGGTGTGGGCGAGTACCGCGGTCTTCATCACCTACGACGAGAACGACGGCTTCTTCGACCACGTCCCCCCGCCCGTCCCGCCCGAGGGAACGCCGGGGGAGTTCGTCGCCGGGCGGCCCATCGGGCTGGGCATGCGCGTCCCGATGATCGTCGTGTCGCCCTGGAGCGTGGGGGGCCACGTCTGTTCCCAGACCTTCGACCACAGTTCGACGGTCCGGTTCCTGGAGACCTGGCTCGGCATCAGGGCCCCCGACATCAGCGCCTGGCGGCGGACCGTCGCCGGGGATCTCACCTCCGCCTTCGACTTCGCCCGCCCGGAGGCGTGGCCCACACCGGACTCGCCGGACCCGCTGGAAACGCCGGGAGCACCGGGAGGGCGGGAAGTGCCGGTTTCCGGCGGCCCGGAGGGGACCTCGCCCGCCCGGAGCATCTCGGCCATCCAGGGCGTACCGACCGGCCGCTGGTACCCCGAAGCCCCCGCCGAGCAGCGGATGCCCGGCAGGGAACCGGGCGTCAGGCCCGCCCGCGCGTTGCCGTACCGGCCCGATGCCTCGGCGCGGACCAGTGGCCGCGCCGTCGAGATCGCGATGAGCAACACCGGTACGGAGAGCGCACACCTGGCGCTGTACGGCTACATGGGCGAGCTCGTCCGGCCGCTGCACTTCGACGTGCTCGGCCACGCCCGCGAGGTGGTCTACTTCCCGTGTCCCACCTACGCCCTCGTCCTCACCGGGCCGAACGGCTTCCGCAGGGAGTTCCGGGGCGGGACGGACGACCCGGTGGAGACGTCCAGCGTGATCGACGCGGCCACGCGGACGATCGAGATCGTCGTCGTCAACACCGGTGACGAACCGGCCGACGTGACGATCTCGCCCCTGGCCTACGGCGGGACGGCGCGGACGCTGCGGCTCGCGGCCGGGGAGACCACGCGGGTGCCGTGGCGGGCCGCGACCGGATGGTACGACCTGTGGATCACCGTCGCCGGGGACGCCGGGGACGCCGGGGACGCCGGGGACGCCGGGGACACCGCCTTCGCCCGCCGCCTGATGGGACACATCGAGAACGGCGAGCCCGGCATCACGGGCTGACGGCCCCGGGGATGGCCGGGGTAGAGGGGAGCGGGGAGAAATGTCGGTGCGTTCTGGTAGACCGTGGCCATGGGTGTGAGCGTGGATGAATTCCTGGAGATGTTGAAGCAACTCCCCGAGACCGAGCAGAGCGACGGCGGCGACTGGGTCTCGCTGAAGGTGCGGGGCAAGGGCTTCGGCTACCTGTGGGAGAAGACGGAGACCGTGGGGCTCAAGGCGACGATCGACGAGCAGATCGCGCTGGTGGCGGAGCGGCCGGAGGTGTTCGAGGTCCAGTTCACCATCGGCCGGTTCGGCTGGGTCGTGGTGCACCTCGCGAAGATCGACGCGGATGAGCTGTTCGAGCTGGTCACCGAGGCCTGGTGCCTGACGGCTCCCAAACGGCTCGTCGACGCTCACGAGGCCGTGCACCGGCCGTAGTACGCGCAGGGAGCACAGCGGGCGCGGGGATTCACCGTGACCGGTTTCGTTTCGCGGCGACGGGCGCACGCGGGCGAGCTCACCGGGTATGAGGTGACGGGGTGACGGGCACGGGACCACGAGGCGACAGGGGCGGGCACGGACCACGGGGCGGCAGGGGCGGCGGGCACGGGACGACGGGTGGTCCGCCCCCGAATGCTCGGTGGGCGGGCCGCCCGTCGTTGGGACGGATCTTCCGCGAGCCTGGCCGGATCTGCCTCACAGGGAGGCGAGTGTGCGATCCGGCCCGCCTCACGGCGAGGCGAAAGTGCGGTCCGGGACTGCCCCCTGAGGGGGCGAGCGTTCGGGCCGGATCTGCCTCACGGCGAGGTGAGCGCGCGGCTCGTGGTCACGGTGACGGTCTTCCGCCTTTCCGGCTTTCCGGCCTCCTGGCTTCCCCGCTTTCCGGCCTGGCCGCCGGTGGCCGCCGTGCCGGTCGCCTGTAGGCCGCCTGTCAGTTGTTGACGCCGCGGCCGGTGCCGCGGCCGCCGACGTTGTCGCTGATGCCGCTGCCGACACCCGCGCCTCTGCCGGTGCGCTCGCTCATGCCCTCGTGTCGGCGTTCGCCTTTGTATTCGCTCATGCCTTTGCGTCGGTGTTCGCCTTTGTACTCGTGCATGCCCTTGTGCCTGCGCCTCTCCTCGCGTCCGTATTCGTGCCGGTGGTGCCGCCCGTGCTCACGCCGGTACTCGCGCCGGGCTCGGCACCTTTCGGGGTCCTTGTGCTCGCGGCAGGGCTTCAGGACGGAGGAGGCGACGGCCGGGGTGGTCACGGTCACGGTGCCCGCGACAGCGGACGAGGTCGGCATCGTCGCGGGGATGATGAGAGCGGAGGCCATCACGGCTCCGGCTGCGAGGGCGTTCCTGATCATGGTCATGGCAGATCACTCCACGTCGAATCGGTGTCGAATCGGTCGAGCCCTGGGCGATGCCCGGGCTGGCGGAGCGCCGTGCCGCGTCGAGGAAGACGCCGACACGATGCGTAACCTACCCTCACGGTAAGTGGAGGGGGGTGGGGGAGTCTGCTAGCGGATTCCCAAGCCTTGGGGCGGTCGGATTACCCGTCGGTAGCGGAAAGGAGCGGAAAGGGGGCGGTCGGTAACGCTCGGCTACCGGGTCCCGCCGGAGGCTCGTGCCCCGAAAGGATGTTCTCGGCGCCGGAACCGCCAGAGTTCAGTAGATCGTCTCCGCTCGAATGCCGGTTTTCGCGGGAAGAATCCCGCTGATCCGAGGCCCTGCGGCGCCCCGGTGCCGGTTTTCCCGGCTTCGCGAGTCCGTCGCCCTGCTGGTTTTTCCGGCTTCGCGGGTTCGTCATCGCCCTGGTTTCCCCAGCCTTGCCCGTTCCCCCCGCCGTGCGGGGCTCTCCACCTCCGGGCCGGTACGGTGCCCGGAGTCCGTGCCCGTGCCCGTGCCCGTCAGCGAGGAACACCGGGGCCGAAAGAGGTGAGCAGGGTGGAGGAGGCCACGACCCGGCCCGCGACGACGACGTGCCGGGGTGGCGCGTGCCGGGCCAGTGCCTCGCGGAGGGTCCGTCCCTCAAGGACGACGAGATCGGCGGGGGCCCCGGGCTCCAGGCGGTGGACGGGCAGGCCGGCGACCCGGGCGGCGTCGACGGTGACCATGTCGTACAGCCGCTCCAGGGCGGCGTCGGTGCGGGCGTCGAGCAGGTGGGCCGCGAGGAAGGCCACCTCCAGGAGGTTGTGCCGCCCGAACGGGTAGTAGGCGTCCTCGATGTCGTCCTGGCCGAGCGCGACCGGGACCCCGGCGTCGGCCAGCCGGAAGACCGGCAGGTGGAGCGGCCCGGTGTGCGGATCGCTGACGAAACCGAGTCCTGCGGCGCGGCACAGTCCGGCCAGGCGGCGCAGGTACGGTTCCGGGTAGAGCGCCATCGCCCTGGCGTGCTGGGCGCTGCCGCGTCCGATCATGTTCCGCTCCAGCAGTTCCCGCGCCAGCATCTCGGCCGTGCGCAGCCCCGGATCCCCCGCGTCGTCGACCAGCATGGCGACGCGCAGGTCGTGCCGCTGGGCGAGGCCGACCATGCGTCTCACGTGCTCGGCGGCGTCGGCGTCGGTCCACTCGATCCAGGGGATGCCGCCCACCACGTCCGCGCCGCGCCGTACGGCCTCGGCGACGAGTTCCTCGGTCCCGGGTTCGCGGAGCAGGCCGTCCTGCGGGAACGCCACCACCCGGACGTCGACCAGGCCGCGGAACTCCTCGCGCAGCGCCAGCAGCGCCTCCACCCCGCTGAGTCCCGCCTTCGGGTCGATGTCGGCGAAGGCCTGCACCGCCCGGACGCCGTGCCGGACGGATTCCAGGAGCACCGGCCGGGCGCGTTCGAGGACGGATTTCGCGGTCTGGCCGGTCTTGACGGCGGCGGCCGTCTCGATGGCGCCCATCGCGGCCCCCATCGTGCCCCCGGTGTACTCCGAGAGCGCGGCGGGCCCGGCCCTGTCGAGGGTGCGTACCTTGCACAGGTGCAGGTGGGCGTCCACGAACGGCTCGGTGACCAGGGCGCCGTCGGCGTCGAGGGTCACGTCGGCCGCCGGGCCGAGATCGGGGTCGTCCTCGGCGACGAGGCTGATGACCCCGTCCGTGGCGGCCAGCGACCACCTGCCGGGGCGGCCGCGCAGGGTGGCGTTCCTGATGAGGAGGTCCGGAGTGTCCATGACAGCACGGTAGAAGCACGTCACGAGGATCGTGACGGCCAGACCTGCCAAGCCGCGACCCCGCGAACGGCGGTCCGAGTGAAAGTTTCCCGGTTCGCCGACGGTGTTCGTTGACAGTTGGAAAGCGCTTTCCTATGGTGTTCATTGTCCGCCAACACGGACGTGTTCACACATGTGAGCGGTGCGCACTCGCTGGGGGGAATCCGGAGCGCAGGTCATTCGGACCTGCCGGACCAGCAAGGAGTTCGGCTGTGAAGAGCAGATTCGTCAGGAGGGTCGCGGCCGTCGTCATCGTCGGCGCGGTCGCCGCGTCCGGATGGGCGTTCGGCACCTCCGCCGCCGCGGCCGATCCGGCACCCGGCGCCTACACCCTCGTCAACGCGAGCAGCGGCCTGTGCCTGACCGTCCCCGGTGCCGGCGGCTCCGACGGCGTGCAACTCACGCAGTCCGGCTGTGGCGCCGCCGGTCAGACCTGGAACCTGGCCGCCGCCGGAAGCGGGTTCCAGCTCAAGGCCGCGCACAGCGGCAAGTGCGCCGGTGTCCAGGGCGCGAGCACCTCCGCGGGCAAGGCGGTCCAGCAGGAGAGCTGCACCGGCGCCTCCTCCCAGACCTGGAGCCTGGCCGCCTCCGGGTCGAACTATCGGGTGGTCAACGCCAACGGCGGCAAGTGCCTCAACACCAAGGACAACTCCACCTCCTCCGGCGCCCTGATCCAGCAGAACTCCTGCGACTCGGTGGCGACCAAGCAGTGGCGGTTCGCCCCCGCGGGCGGCGGCAACCCCGACCCGACGGCCACCCCCACCCCCACCCCGACCCCCACTCCCACGGTCACTCCGACCCCCGGCAATCCGGGCAACGCGAGCGGCCTGGTGGGTTTCGCGACCCTTGACAAGTACGGCCGCAACGGCACGAACGGCGGCTCGGGCGGCCAGACGGTGACCGTCGGCACCTACGCGCAGCTGGCGGCGGCCGTCGCCGACGACACCCCCCGGATCGTCCGGGTGTCGGGCACGATCACCGGTACCGGCGCGGACATGCTGGACGTGGGGTCGAACAAGACCATCATCGGCGTCGGGACGAACGCGACGATCAGCGGGTTCGGGCTCGACGTCAACGGCTGGGGCCCGGAGGAGGTCGCCTGGGGCGGCGACCTCTGCGACCCCGCCGAACGGGACAGGTTCACCCACGTGCAGAACGTGATCATCCGGAACCTCTCGTTCAGGAACTCCCCGGACGACTCCGTCAACGTGCAGTGCTACTCCCACCACGTGTGGATCGACCACAACACGTTCTACCCGGCCGCCGACGGCTCGGTGGACATCAAGCGGGGATCCGACCTGGCGACGGTCTCGTACAACCGTTATGTCGGTACGGACAAGTCGATGCTGCTGGGCCACAGCGACAGCAACGGCTCCCAGGACACCGGCTATCTGAACGTCACTTACCACCACAACTGGTTCGACGGGTCCAACACCCGCCACCCGAGGGTGCGGTTCGGGTACGCCCACGTGTTCGCCAACTACGTGGACGTCGACGACTACTTCATCGGCCTGGGCGTGAACGGAAAGATCTACGCCGAGAGCAACCACGTGAAGGGCGCCAAGACGATCACCGAGGACTTCGGCAACGCGAGCCTCACCTGGGCGGGCAGCAACTACTACGACATCGCCACGATCCGGCGGGCGCAGAGCAGCGGCAGCACCATGAGCGACTGGCTGCGCGCCGACGGCGCCGTCTCGCGGCCGTCGTACTCCTACTCGGCGGGATCCGCGTCCGCCACCCCGCCGTCGGCGGGCGCCGGTGTCGGCGGCGCGGACACGGTTCCCTAGAGGTCCTGTTCCCCGGCAGCCCCGTTTCTCAGCGGTTCCGTACAGGCCGGGACCACTACCGCCGACCCGGCCATCCCGATGGCCGGATCGGCGGTAGTGGTTGTGGCGGCATTCCAGGACGGCCCGGTGCCCTGCCCGGAGCATCGCGTAAAGGGCCGGGATCGACTCCTCGAAGTCGTCCAGGGCCGTCGGATAGTCCCGGGCGGCGAATCGGATGTTCGCCGGGTCCGTTCTCGGGGCGGTCAGGAGCCGGTGGGCCCCGGTGGAGGGCGAGGTGGAGGGCGAGGTGGAGGGCGAGGTGGACGGCGAGCGGGGCGCGACGGTGTCTTCGAGTCCGGTGGGGTGACGGGAACACGCGAACACGACGACACGCGATCGGCCCATGCCGGACGGATCATCGACGACAACGACGATGACACCGTCGACATCGTCGACCGTATCGAGATTTCCGTCGCCATACGCGAGAGAAGTCTGATGGCTGCGGCCAATCGCTGGAATCGATAATCGCGTCGATGACCGGGCGGGCAGGCGCAAAGGGGAATCGAGTTAATGTCGCATCGCTGTCAGCAAATTACATGATCTATGTCAATATTCAGCACCCTAGCCGGGAAGTTATAAACACATGGCCTGTCGTCGCCATAAATCATTCTATGTTTTACCGTGCAGGTACGTTCAATCGACCATAGTGGTCGCGAAAGAAGGGGTGATATGGGAAAGAAAAAGAAGACCCCCTTGGCTCACGACATCATCGACGCCGTAGCCACGGTTGCCGGTTCAACGGTCGGGGTGAAAGTCGCGGCCCTCGGCGTTGCCACCGGGCAACCAGTAGCCGGAGCGCTCGGAGGTGCCTACGCGGGCAAGAAGGTCCGGGACGAGATCAACAGCCTGAAGACCCCCGAAGGCCGAGAGAAGTGGGGCGAACGTCTGGACAACCTCGGCGAGAACACACGAAACAATCCATGCCCCGGTTATTGACGATCAGCGCGCGCTCAATCTCGACGCGGGCGCACGCGGGATTCGCATCTGCCGCCGAGTAGGAGTGGCGCGAAACAGGCCCTGGGCGGCCGGAGCCCTCATCCCGAGGAGTTGAGGGCTCCGGCCGCCCAATGCCCATTATGTGCTGCGGCCATCGGGGGGCGCCGGCCGTTCAGGCTGTCGTTCAGGCTTCGGTCCATCGTGTCGTGGTCACGTCGATCTGCCCGGTCACTGCCGCTGTGATCGGTGCCCGCTTCCGTTCCGCGAGAAGATCGAGCCGGCCGCCGATTGGAGAACGAGGTGAGTGGGTCATCGACCGCTGTTCCGCCACTCGCTCGACCGCTGTACGTTGTTCGGCAAGTTCGGCGTTTGGGGCAGGCCGTTCTCGAATGTCTTCGCCATGTGATTCCACCGGCGATTGCCCGCGTGATTTCACCGGTGGTCGCCCGCGTGGCAGGCGGGTCGTTGTTCCTCACCGCGTAGCGGCGATCAGGTATGTCTGCTCCGGGTGGTCGCTTGTTCTTCGTCGGCCGGAAGGGGCCGTGCTTCACAGGCCCATCGCAGAAGAGGGTGTGGCCGGGGCCTGAAGCCGCCGTGGTCGATCGTCCGGTGGCGTTTGGCCGATCAGGCGCGGTCGTGGAGAGTGACCTGGTAGCCGTCGGGGTCGGCGAAGGTGAATGTCCGGCCGAAGGGGCCGTCGATCGGTGCGGAGACGATGGTGTGACCGTCGGTGACGAGGGCATCGTGAATGGCCTGGACGTCTGTGGCGTGGAGCCAGATCGCGGCACCGACGCCGGGCTGGGCGACGGATGCGAGATCGGTGCCGGGAACGACGTCGCGGAGTGCGAACGCGATCGGCTTCGTCTCGAAGACGACCGCGTGCGGAGGTCCGGCCTGCGAGCGGACGAGGCCCAGGTACTGCTCGTAGAACGCCTGTGAAGCGTCGAGGTCGCGCGCTTGGAGCGAGATGAAGTCGGGGCCGGTGACGGGCATGACGATGCTCCTTATTTGCGTGTCAGGATTCTGACACGGGTCAATCTATGTCAGAATGCTGACATGAGTCAAGACGATGTCGGCGTCGACCTGGAGACGTCACTGGGCTACCTGCTGAAAGAGACGTCGAGCGCCCTCCGCGCGGCCATGGAGGAGGTGCTGCGGCCGCTCGGGATGAGCGTGACGCGCTACTCCTGTCTCGAGCTGCTGGCTCAACGACCGGGCCTGTCGAACTCCGAGCTCGCGCGGCGCGCGTTCGTGACACGGCAGTCGATGAACGTGCTGCTCCAGGCACTGGAACGAGAGGGCTACGTGACCAGGCCCGCGGAGGCGCCTGTCGGGAAGGTTCTCCCCACGCGGCTCACGCCTCGCGGCCGACGGAGCCTCGAGAAAGCATCCGTGGCGGTCCGGTCCGTCGAGGTCAGAATGCTGGCCGGCATGACAGAGACCGAGCGGTCAGACGCGTTCCGGATCCTGCAGAGCATGATCCGTTCCCTGCGCGACGGCAACGACGGTGCGTAGCTCGTTTCCCGGCGCACGTGTCGTCGCGCCCGGACAGGAGGGCGGCCGAGCGTGAAAACCCGTGCCGGCGACCTCGAAAACCGGCAGACCCCGACCACACCCTCTTCTGCGACGAGCCGCTTCACATCGCGGACGGCCGCGTCGACCGTCTCACGGCCGGGAAGCGACCTCCTGGAGGATCTTCGCGACCCGCTCCACGTCCGCCTCCGTCGTACGCCAGTTGCTGAACGCGGCGCGCAGCGCGGGCACCCCCTCGTGGATGGTCGGGGTGAGGAAGGCCTCGCCGGACGCGGTGATCGCGTCGACCACCTCGTCGATCCGGGCGGGGGAGGGGGAGCCGGCGAGGGTGAAGCAGACCACGTTGAGCCGTACGGGGGCGAGCAGCCGGTAGGCGGGCATCGTGGCGATCCGCTCGCCGAGCCCGGCGGCGAGGGCGACGTCGCGCCGGACGATCTCCGCGTGCCCCTCGCGCCCGTACGCGGCCAGGGCGAACCAGGCCGGCAGCGCGCGCAGGCGGCGTGAGTTCTCCGGCGTGAGGTGCACGAAGTCGGGGTCGTCGCCCACCGGGCCCAGGTAGGCGGCGGAGTTCCGGAAGACGCGGGCCTGCAGGTCGCGGCGGCGGGTGAACTGGATCGCGCTGTCGTAGGGCACGTTCAGCCACTTGTGCAGGTCCACGCAGACCGAGTCGGCCTCGCCGAGGCCCGCGACGAGGTGGGCGTGCTCGGGGGAGAGCGCGGCGAAGGCGCCGAACGCGGCGTCCACGTGCAGCCAGAACGGGTGGTGCTCGCGCAGGGCCGCGATGGCGCGCAGGTCGTCGAAGTCGACGGTGTTCACCGTGCCGGAGTTGGCGACCACGATCGCCGGGGCGCCGTCCAGCCGGTCGAGCTCCTCGGCGAGCCGGGCCACGTCCACCGCCTCCCGGCCCGGCAGCAGGCCGACCCGCCGGATCGCCGACCGTCCCAGGCCGAGCATGGACAGCGACTTGACGACGCTGGAGTGCGGGCTTCCCGACAGCACTGTCACCGGCCCGAGCGCGGCCACGCCCTCCTCGGCCGGCGACACGCCGCGCCGCTCGCCCAGCCACTCCCTGGCGATCGCCAGGCCCGCGAAGGTGGACATGGTCGCGCCGCTGACGAACGTCCCCTCGTGCTCGGGCGGCAGGCCGAAGAGGTCGCGCAGCCAGGCGGCCGTCTCCCGTTCGAGGTCCGGGGCGAGCGAGTCCAGGCCCGAGGTGGGATTCTGGTCGAGGGTGCCGGTCAGCCAGTCGCCCGCCAGTGCGGCGGGTGTCACGCCGCCCGTGACGAAGCCCAGATAGCGGGGGCCCGCGCCGGCCGCGAAGCCCGGCTCCCACCGCTTCGCGAACTCCTCCATCGCCCCTTCCAGGCCGATCCCCGTCTCCGGCAGGGGTACGGGCGCGGGTCTCACCGGCGTCCGCGCCACCGGCCGGTCGCCGAGCCCGCCGAGCAGGCGCACGGCGTACGCGCGGGTGGCCTCCAGCAGCTCGGGGACGCGGGCGTGGTCGGCCCCGAGCGACCCTCCTGTTTCCTCCGGTGTGGCGGGCAGGTGGCCGCCGGTGGGCGATGATCCGGGAATGGGCGGGGTGCCCGCTTCGTCTCTGGCGTCCATTCTTCGACGCTACGACGCGGGCCGGCCGTCTGGCGAGCGGGGCGGGTCCCTGGCCGATCGGCTCCGGGTGCCGTACGTCGTGGCGCGGTCCCGCGCCGTGGTCAGGGGGAAGGAGTCGTGGTCGGATCGAGCGGGAGGGCGTGGTCAGAGCGAGAGGGAGATGGACGGGCGGACCCGCCCGGCCTCGCACAGGGCCCAGCGCATCCGGCTCGCGTACGCCTCCGGGTGGTCTCCGGCCTCCTGGGCGACGAGGGCGGTGCAATCGGAGAGATCGGCGTGGCAGGCACGGATCCGGCCTTCGATGATCGTGCGCACCTGGTCAGGTGAGGGGTGGTCCGAGGCCTGCAGCGTGGAGACGAAGAGAACCTGTGCCAGGTCGGACACGTTCATCAGGGTCGTCATCACGTGATCCTTTCCCGGGAGGCGCGGAGGTCCTGCGGAACTTCGATCGCGTCCCCGTCGGTAGTTCGGCCCGTGTTCACCTTCTATCGTCTCTCCCGGCACCGACATTTTCGCCCCGTAGTGAGCCCCTGCCACCCCTATTTTCCGGCGAACAATGGGATGTGGCGCGCGGCGGCGGTCGCCACCGTGTCCAGTTCCCACGGTTCCACCACAAGGTGGGCCGGGGCGTGTCGGCGTGGTCGGTCACGGCACGCGGATCGCCGCCTCATCTCCGGCGCGCCTGCCGCAGGCACTGGTCATCCGGGCTGGTGATCTTTACTGGTGTCCGTCGCAACTGTGTTCACATCTGTCACGCGGGTGAGCGCCCGTTTGGCGAACAAGCCGCCGACATTCTGGAATGATCGCTGAATATCCTGTCGGACATCGAGACTGACGGACAGTGACTGATGCCCCCCATCGATCAAATCACCACCTTCGCATCGGACCAGCCGGTTCTCACGGCCATCATCGCCGTGTTCGCCCTCGTCCTCCTGGTCGTGGCGTATTTCGCGCTGCGCGCGATCCAGCGCCTGGCGGTCCGCTTCTATCATCGTCACGTCGCGCCCCGTCCGGCGGAGGACGTCCTCACCATCGTCGCCGCCAGCATCGCGACGGGTGTCTCCGCCCAGGGCATGTGGCGTTTCTCCGGTGACGTGCTCGGCTTCGACGGCCCCCTGCGGCTGCTGCTCTTCGCCTTCATCGAGGTCGCCGTCATCACCAGCGCCGTCCGGGCGCGCCGCAACATGCGGGAGAACTTCTCCGCGGGCATCGACGGCATCGCCGTATGGGCGCTCACCGGTCTGACGGCCGTGCTGTCGAGCATGGACGCCCGCAGCGCCGCCGAGGCCGTCTTCCGGCTCGCCGCCCCCCTGGTGGCGGCGTGGCTGTGGGAGCGCGGCATGGCGATCGAACGCCACCGCATCACCGGGCGTTCCCGCATCAACTGGCGGATCACCCCCGAGCGCGCGCTGGTCCGCATCGGGCTGGCCGAGGTCAGCGACCGTACGGCCAGCGAGGTGGACGCCCACCGCAGGCTGACCCGGGTCGCGCTGGCGGCCAAGCGGGCCCGCGCGCTCCGCGCCTCGGGGGCGTCCGACAGGAAGATGCGCGTGGCCCTCACCAAGCTGGACCGTGCCATGGACCGGGCGGTGGAGCACAGCGGCCTCGCGGTCGACTCCGCGCGCCAGGAGGCCCTGCTCTCCCAGATCGGGGCCCTCTACAACACCTCCGCCCTGATCGACCTGACCCCGCCCGTGCCGTGGGCGCCGGAGCCCGAGGAGCCGGCGAGGTCGTCCGGGCGCCCCGCGGTGGCCGCGGGCCCCTCGGCGCTGCGGCCCCCGGTCGACGATGACGACGAGGAGTTCCACGTGCTGGACGTCCCGCCGCCGATCGTCGACACGGCGCGGCGCGCGGCCCAGATACGCGCCGCGCGGGAGTACTGGGACAAGCAGATCGAGCGGAAGTTCGTGCCCCGCGCGGACGACATCGCCCACGAGACCGGCGTCTCCCTGGCCACCGCCCGCGAGTGCCGGGCCCTGTGGAAGCTGGAGCCCAAGGCTTACGCGCTGCTGGAGGCCGCCTTCCGCGAGCACGGGATCGTCGACACCGGAACCTTCCCCGCGATCGAGACCGAGCACGTCCTGACCGTGAACGGGTCCTCACCCGGTCGCTGACCCCGCCGTCGGTCCCGTTCGATCCCGCCGCTCGCTCGCTCGCTCGCTCGCTCGCCCGGCCGGTCCGCCCGGCCGGGCGGACCGGTCAGGTCGACTCGCGCACGATGAGGGTCGTGGGCAGTATCACCGGCTCCAGGTTCTCCGCGCCGTCGATCAGGGCGAGCAGCAGGCGGACGGTCTCCTCGGCGACCCGTTCCAGGGGTTGCCGGACGGTGGTGAGCGGCGGGTGGGTGGTGAGCGCCACCGCGGAGTCGTCGAAACCGCCCACCGCGACGTCCTCGGGCACCCGCCGCCCGGCGGCGCGCAGGGCGGAGAGCGCGCCCGCGGCCATCAGGTCGGAGGCGACGAAGACCGCGTCGATGTCGGGGGCGCGCTCCAGCAGCCGGGCCATCGCGCTCTCCCCGCCCAGCTGGGTGTAGTCGCCGTGCTCGATGAGTCTCCGGCTCGCCTTCCTGCCGAGGATGTCGGCGAAGCCCTCCAGCCGCAGCGCGCCGCCGGGGGTGTCGAGCGGACCGGTGATGGTGGCGATCCGTTTGCGGCCCCGTTCCACCAGGTAGCGCGTCATCTGCCGGGCGCCCTCGCGGTCGTCGGCCGCCGCGTAGGGGATCACGTTCTCCCGCCCGATGACGGCCCCCTGGGCGACGGCGGCCACCGGGATGTCCACCAGCGCGTCCACCAGCCTGTCGCCGGCGTGGGTGGAGACCAGGAAGGCCCCGTCGGCGTGGCCGCCGCGCAGGTAGCGGATCACCCGGTCGCGGTCGCCGTCGTTCCCGGCGATCATCATCACGAGCGACACGTCCCGCTCGGCGAGCATCCGGCTGGCGGTGCGCAGCAGCACGCTGTAGGTGGGGTCCTCGAACAGCTTCTCCTGCGGCTCGGACAGGACCATCACCACCGAGCCGGTCCGCTGGGTGACCAGGCTGCGGGCGGCCCGGTTGAGCACGTAGCCCGTCTCGGCGATGGCCCGTTTGACGGCGGCGTGCGCGGCGGGGCTGACGTACCTGTCGTCGTTGAGCACCCGGGACACCGTTCCCCGGGACACTCCCGCCACCGCCGCGACGTCGTGGATGGTCGGACGCTTCGCCATGCTCCTCATTGTCCCCTCGACCGGCCGCTGGTCGGCCCGGCCTAGCTTTTCACGGCCCCGCCGGCCAGGTCGGTCCGCCAGTGGCGCTGCATCGTGAGGAACAGCGCGATCAGCGGGACGACCGACAACAGGGTGCCGGTGAGGATCAGGTTGTAGAGCGAGGGCTGGTTCGCCCCCGCGGCGAGCAGGGTGTAGAGCCCCACGGTCAGCGGGAACCTCTGGTCGTCGCCCAGCATGATGAAGGGCAGCAGGAAGTTGTTCCAGATCGCGACGAACTGGAACAGGAAGATGGTCACCATGCCCGGGAGCATGAGCGGCAGGGCCACCCGGCGCAGCAGCAGCCAGTGCCCGGCGCCGTCGATGCGCCCGGCCTCCAGCAGGGCGTCAGGGACGGCGGCGGTGGCGTAGACGCGCGCGAGGTAGATGCTGTACGGGTGCAGGATCTGCGGGAGCAGGACCGACCAGTAGGTGTCGGCCAGCCCGATCCGCGAGAACAGCAGATACTGCGGGATGGCCAGCACGACGGCGGGCACCAGGATGCCGCCGATCAGCAGGTTGAAGATGAGGTTCCGCCCCGGGAAGCGGTACTTGGCCAGCGCGTAACCGGAGACGGCCGAGACGGCCGTGGAGAGCAGGGCGCCGCCGCCCGCGTACAGCAGCGTGTTCAGCATCCACAGCCAGAACACGCCGTCGCGGTAGGCGAACAGGTCCGAGAGGTTGGACAGCAGCCCGGTGCCCGGGGCGAAGGTCGAGGTGGAGAACAGCTCCCCCTTCGACTTGGTCGCGGCCACCAGCACCCAGCTGACCGGCAGCAGGCAGTAGAGCGCGCCCAGCAGCAGGATCGCGGTCGGCACGACCCCGGCCGGGCGGCGTATCTGGGAAGGCACCCGGGAAGACCCCCGAGAGGTCGTGGTGGCCATCAGCCCTCCCCGAAGGCGCGGTCGCGGACGACGCGCAGGAAACCGAACGACAGGATGAGGGAGATCGCCGCGATGACGATCGAGGTGGCGGCGGCCGAGTAGAGGTCGCCGGTGACGAAGGCGTCGCGGTAGACCTTCATGAGCGGGCTCCAGGTCGAGCTGATCGTGTTGGTCAGCGGCCGCAGGGTGGTCGGCTCGGTGAACACCTGGATCGTGGCGATGATGGAGAACACCGTGGTCAGGATGATCGCGGGCAGCAGGATCGGGATCTTGATCCGCAGCGCTATCTGGATCTCGCTCGCCCCGTCGATCCTGGCGGCCTCGTAGTAGGTCCTGGGGACGGCGCGCAGGGCGGTGTAGAGCACCAGCATGTTGAAACCGACGCCGCCCCAGACCGCCACGTTCGCCATGGAGAAGACCACCGCGTCCGAGCCGAGCAGGTCGACGTCGAGCACCTGGCGGAACGGGCTGAGGCTCGGCAGGTAGAGGAAGCCCCACAGCAGGGTGGCCGCCACGCCCGGCACCGCGTACGGCAGGAAGAGGGCGATCCTGGAGAAGCGCGCGAGCCGCACGTGCGCCGAGTCCAGCAGCAGCGCGAACAGCAGGGCGAGCCCGAGCATGACCGTCAGCACCAGCAGGCCGTAGCCCAGGACGCGGAGCCAGCCGGCCCACAGCTCGCCGTCGGAGAGCGTCGCCGCGTAGTTGTCGAGGCCGGCGAAGACCTCGCGGCGGGAGTTCTTGCCCAGGCCCAGCCCGGAGACCTTCGTGCGCCGCAGGCTGAGGTAGGCCGTGTAGGCGATGGGGATGGCCATGAAGAGCGTGAACAGCGTCATGGCCGGTGCGAGGAAGAGGTAGGGGACGGCGCTCGCGGTGCGGGCGCCGCCGCCGGGGCGTCGTGTCATGGGGTGAGCTGGAATCCGGACTTCCGCATGTCGGCGACCGTCGCGTCCTGCATCTTCACGAGAGCGCCGGAGAACGCCGACCCGTCCTGCAGGGCCTTGTCGAAGGCGTCCTTGAAGGCGTTGTAGGTCACGTTGACGTTCGGCCCGAAGGTGAAGCCGCGCGCGGTGGCGGAGATCGCGGCGGCCTGCTGCCAGAAGTCGGGCTGGTTGGAGAAGTAGTCGGGGGCCTCGCCGAGCATGGTGCCGCCCTTGGTGGCGGCCGGGTAGACCGCCCCCTCCTTGACGAGCAGGCCGAGTGCCTCGGGGTCGGTGTTGAGCCAGGTCGCGAACTTCGCGGCGGCGGCCCGGTTGGGGGACTTGGCGGCGACCGCGGTGGAGGAACCGCCCCAGAAGCCGCTGGAGTTCTCCCCGGCGCTCCACTGCGGCAGCGGGGCGATCGCCCACTTTCCCTTGGCCTTGGGCGCGTTGCTGGACAGCACTCCGGGCGCCCAGATCGCCGAGGGCCAGGTCAGCAGCCTGCCGTCGTTCAGGGCCTTGTTCCACTCGGGGGTGAAGTACGGCTGGTCGTCGATGGCTCCCTCCTTGACGAGGCCGCCCCAGTAGTCGGCGACCTTCGTGGTGGCCGCGTCGTTGACCGCGACCTTCCACGACTCGCCGCTGATCGACCACCACTGGGCGCCCGCCTGCTGGGCGAGCCCGACGAAGGAGCCGGGGTCCTTGCTGGAGAAGGTCCCCAGGAAGACCTTGGGGTCCTTCTTCCGTACGGCGCGGGCGGCCTCGGCGTACTCGTCCCAGGTCTTGGGCACCTCGATGCCGTACTTCTCGAACAGGTCCCGGCGGTAGTAGAGCATCATCGGGCCGCTGTCCTGGGGGAGGGCGTAGACGGCGTCGGTGCCGAGCGTGACCAGCCCCCAGACGCCCTCGCCGAACTCGCCCTTCGCCTGGCCCACCTCGGCCGTGAGGTCGGCCACCGCGTCGGCGGCGACGAAGGAGGGCAGCATCTGGTACTCGGCCTGGACCAGGTCGGGAGGGTTCCCCGCCTTGGCGGCGGTCAGGAACTTGGTGGCCGCGTCGTCGCCGCCGGCCTGCTTGCTGACCGTGACCTGGATGTCGGGGTTGGCCTTGTTCCAGACCGCGGTGATCTTGTCCATGTTGGGGACCCAGGTCCAGTAGGTGAGCTTGACCGGCCCCGCGGGGGCCGAGCTCTGCGCGTCCGGGGCGGCCGGCTCCTGGGGAGTGCCGGAGCACCCGGCCAGGGCGGTGGCGAGGATCGCGGCCGCCACCGCTACGAGCCGGTTTGTCTGCATGTGTTCCTCCGGGTGGGGGTTCCGTGTGGGATTTCATGTCAGGGAGTCGGTCGCTGTGAGGCCGTCGCGGGGCCGCTGTGAAGCCGCTGGAAGGCCGCTGTGAGCCTGTCGAGGCCGCCGGCGAAGCCACTGGCGGAGTCACCGGGAGACCTGGAAGGCCGTCGGCGAGGCCACCGGGGGATGGCCGGGGATGGCGGGAAGGCCATCGGAACATCTGTGAACGTTCACAGACTGAAATCCGCCGACGGGTACTGTCAATGCCCGTTACGTTCTTGTTAACCCCCAGACATACCGGGCATCCCATGAGCGGTCTTCCGTGGCCGCCTGTCGTGCATTACTGTGCACGTTCACAGAAACCATTCGAGGGGGAGTCGTTGCCCGGATATCCCGCCCTGCCCGGGGGCATCGCGTACGGCGGGGACTACAACCCCGAGCAGTGGCCGGAGGAGGTCTGGCGCGAGGACGTCCGGCTGATGCGCGAGGCCGGGGTGAACCTGGTCAGCCTCGGCGTGTTCAACTGGAGCCTGCTGGAGCCCGCCGAGGGGGTCTACGACTTCGGCAGGCTGGACAGGATCGTCGACCTGCTCGACTCCGCCGGAATCATGATCGACCTCGCGACGCCGACCTCGTCCCCGCCCACCTGGTTCAGGACGGCCCATCCCGGCGCCCGCCTGGTCGACCGCGAGGGCCGCGTCCTCGCCGGCGGCTCCCGGCACAGCTTCTGTCCCAGCTCCCCCGAGTACGCCGCCGCCTCCGGGCGGATCGCCGAGCGGCTCGCCGAGCGCTACGCCGGGCACCCGGCGGTCGCCATGTGGCACGTCCACAACGAGTACGGCTGGGCCAACGCGCACTGCTACTGCGAGACCTCGGCCGAGGCGTTCCGCGACTGGCTGCGCGAGCGGCACGGGGACGTGGCGGCGCTCAACGCGGCCTGGGGGACCACGTTCTGGGGGCTGACCTACGGCTCGTTCGAGGAGGTGGAGCCGCCGAGGATCGCCCCCGTCGGCCAGCTGACGGCCCTGCGGCTCGACTACGCGCGCTTCTCCGTCGACGCGCACCTCGCCAACTTCCGCCGCGAGCGCGACGCCATCCGCCGCTTCTGCGACCTGCCGGTCACCACCAACTTCATGATCCCCAACTGCGAGCCGATGGACTACTGGCGGTGGGCGGGCGAGGTGGACGTCGTCTCCAACGACCACTACCTCGACGCCGGCCGGGCCGACAACCACATCGAGCTGGCCCTGGCGGCCGACCTCACCCGCTCGGTGGCGGGCGGGCGGCCCTGGATGCTCATGGAGCACTCGACCGGCGCCGTCAACTGGCAGCCGCGCAACCTCGCCAAGCGGCCGGGGGAGATGCGGCGCAACAGCCTCGCCCACGTCGCCCGCGGGTCGGACTCGGTGCTGTTCTTCCAGTGGCGGGCCTCCCGCCACGGCGCGGAGAAGTTCCACTCGGCGATGCTGCCGCACGCCGGGGAGAACTCCGATCTGTGGCACGACGTGGTCGCCCTCGGGGCCGACCTGCGCGGGCTGGCCGGGGTACGCGGCTCCCGCGTCGAGGCCGAGGTCGCGCTGGTGTGGGACTGGGAGTCGTACTGGGCGCTGGAGATGGAGTGGCGCCCCTCGGTCGACCTGCGCTTCCGCGAGCGCGTGGAGGCCTACTACGAGGCGCTCTGGCGCGAGCACGTCACCGCCGACTTCGTCCACCCCGCCGCCGACCTCTCGGCGTACCGGATGGTCGTCGTCCCCAGCTCCTACCTGCTCACGGAGGCGGCGGGCAAGAACCTGCGCCGCTACGTCGAGGCGGGCGGGCACCTGGTCGTCTCCTACTTCTCCGGGATCGTCGACGAGAACGACGCCATCCACCCCGGCGCCCACCCCGGCGCGCTGCGCGACGTGCTCGGCCTGTCGGTGGAGGAGTTCCACCCGCTGCCGGAGGGCGGCACGGTGCCCGTCGGTGTCGGTGTCGGTGTCGGTGTCGGCGGTGGCGACGGCGACGGCGGCCTGACCGGCCGGATCTGGTCCGAGAGGGTCCGCCTCGCCGGGGCGCGCGCCGTCCACTCCTTCACCGGCGGGCCGGACGCGGGCCACCCCGCGGTGACCCGCCACGAGCTGGGAGCGGGTACGGCCTGGTATGTCGCCACCGCCCTCGACCCGTCCCCCGACCCGTCCCCCGACCCGTCCCCCGACCCGTCCCCCGACCCGTCCGCGGAGCACGGCTCCGGTCCGTCTCCCGCGCGGGCCCCCCACATCCCCTCCTCCGGCTCCGGCGTCCCGGCGGGCGGCACGGAAGCCGGGGGCGGAGGGGATCTGCGCGCGCTCCTGCGTACGGTCCTCGACCTGGCGGGCGTGTCGCGCCCGCGCGGCCTGCCGGACACGCTGGAGCTCGTACGCCGGGGCCGGTACCTCTTCCTGCTCAACCACGGCGACGAGCCGGTCACCGTCCAGGGGGTGAGCGGGACCGGGGTGTTCGACGGCGCCGCGCACACCGGGACGGCGGCCGTGCCCGCCGGCGGCGTCACGGTCGTCGAACTGGCCGGGGACGCGTGATCGTCCCCGGGGTCGCGCCGGCCACCTGACCGCGCCGCGTCACCCGGGGTCTTCGGGGATCGTCCACATCACTCCTGACCAAGTGAGGACCCATGAAGAAGATCCTGGTGGCACTGCTGGCATGTGCCGCCGCCGTCCTGGTGCCGTTACCGGCCCGAGCCGCACCCACGGTCGCCAACGGCGGCTTCGAGACCGGAGGCGGCGTCGCCGCACCGGCCTCGTGGAACACCGCGGGCACCGCCGCCGCCGACTTCACCGAGGCCGGCGGCCACACGGGCTCCTACCGCCTGTCGCACTGGTCCACCAACGCGTACACCGTCGAGACCCACCAGACGCTGACCGGCCTGGCCTCGGGCACCTACACGCTCCGCGCCTGGGTGAGGTCCGGAGCCATGAGCCAGAGCTGGATCGCGCTGCGGAACTGCGGCTCCGCCGAGAGGCGGACCCACGCGCCGGTCAGCTCGTCGGAGTGGATCCAGATCGCCGTCACCCAGAACGTGACGGGCGGCCAGTGCACGATCTCCCTCGGCTCCGCGGCGGCGGCCGGCGGCTGGGCCAACTTCGACGACGTCACCTTCGCGGCCGGGTCGGCGACGCTGGCGGTGAAGGGCGCCGACACCTCGAGCCTGCCCAAGTCGGAGGCGTACGGAGGCAGGTACCACGACGCCGGGGGCGCGCGGGGCGACGCCCTCGCGATCCTGGCGGCGGCCGGAGCCAACTACGTCCGCCTGAAGGTGTGGGTGAACCCGGCCGACGGCTACAACAACAAGGCGCGGGTGCTGGCCATGGCGCAGCGGGTCAAGGCCAGGGGGATGCGCCTGCTGGTCGACTTCCACTACTCCGACACCTGGGCCGACCCCGGCAAGCAGTACAAGCCCGCCGCGTGGACCGGACACACGTTCGCGCAGCTCAAGACGGACGTCTACAACCACACCTACGACGTGCTGAACGCGCTGAAGGCGCAGGGCACCACCGCCGACATGGTCCAGGTCGGGAACGAGATCAACGACGGCATGCTCTGGGAGGACGGCCGCTCCTCCAACTTCGGCAACCTCGCCCAGCTGCTCAACTCGGGCTACAGCGCGGTCAAGGCCGTCTCGTCCTCGACCAGGGTCGTGCTGCACCTGGCCGAGGGCGGCGACAACGCGCTCTTTCGCTGGTGGTTCGACAGCGCCGCGGCCAACGGCGTGAACTACGACGTGATCGGCGTCTCCTACTACCCCTACTGGCACGGCACGCTCGGCGCGTTCCAGGCCAATATCAACGACATCGCCTCCCGCTACGGCAGGCCCGTCCTGCTCGCCGAGACCGCCTACCCCTTCACCACCGGCAACGACGACGGCCTCACCAACATCATCACCGCGGCGACCCCGTACCCCGGATACCCGGCCTCATCGGCCGGCCAGTCGGCGATGCTGCGCGACGTGATGAGCATCGTGCAGGCCGTGCCCGGCGGGCGCGGGCTCGGCGCCGTCTACTGGGAGCCCACCTGGACCGCGGTGGCCGGCAACGGGTGGGACCCGGCCGACCCGTCCTCGGGCAACGGCTGGGAGAACCAGGCGCTGTTCGACTTCGCCGACAGGGCGCTGCCCGCGCTCGCCCAGTTCGCCCACCAGTGATCCTCTCGACCGCCCACCGGTGATTCCCGCGACCGCCCACCATTGATCCCGCGACCGCGCGGCAGGATGCTCCCGCCGCGCGGTCGCCGTGAAAGCCTGTGGCCGGGCCCCGTCGGGGCCCGGCCACGCTCGGCTGCCGCCGCCCCCACGGAACCGGTTCCCGGATCCGTGCCGGACCCGGGTCAGGCGCGGGTCAGACGTGGGGCGGAGTCCGCGTCAGATGGAGATCCGTCCGGCGCCGGCGCCGCCGGTCACGATCGACTTGACGCTGGAGGCGCTGTCGAGGGAGTAGGAGTAGGGGATGGAGGCCACGCTGCCACCGGCCTGGCCGTTGCCGGAGTTGACGAAGTGGTTGTTGCGGGCGACCAGGGTGCCCGGTCCCGAGTCCCCCTCGCCGAGGTGGTACGGGTCGTCGGTGTTCTCGAAGTAGTTGCCCTCGACCAGGACGCCCGCGCCCTCGGTGGAGGCCACGCCGTAGCCGCCGACGTTGCCGTAGTAGTTGTTGTAGACGTGCACCGGGTTGCCGAAGCGCACGCGCGGGTGGCGCTGGGTGCTGCCGTCGAACCAGTTGTGGTGGTAGGTCACCCGCAGGTGCCCGCGGTCCTCGGAGCCGTTGCCGTCGTCGTGACCGAGCAGCATGGACTTGTCGTGGTTGGTGACCCTGTTCCAGGAGATGGTCACGTAGTCGCTGGCCCGCTTGACGTCCACGGCGCCGTCGTAGCCGTTGCTGAAGGTGTTGTGGTCGATCCAGACCCGGGTCGAGTACTGGACCTGGATGCCGTCGTCGTTCCAGTCACGGAAGGACAGGTTGCGGACGATGACGTTGGAGGCCTGGGAGATGTTGAATCCGCAGCCCACGATGGTGGCGCCCGAGTTGCCGATGATCGTCTTGTTGGAGCCGACCTTGAGCATCCCGGAGCAGGAGATCGTGCCCGACACCCGGATGACGGCCGCGCCGCTCGACGAGAGCGCGCTGCTCAGCGCCGAGGAGCTGCCGACCGTGGTGGGCGAGGCGTTGCCGCCGCCGGTGGTGCCGCCGCCCTGGGTCGCCCAGCCGACGAGGCCGCCCGGGTTGCCGGGGGTGGAGGTGATCGTGGGCGTCGGGCCGGGGGTGGGGGTGGTCGTCGGGCCGGGGCCGCCGCCCGCGGGGACGAGCCTCCACTGCTTGGTGGCGACCGAGTCGCAGGAGTTCTGCTGGATCAGGGCGCCGGAGGAGGTGGAGTTGTCCTTGGTGTTGAGGCACTTGCCGCCGTTGGCGTTGACCACCCGGTAGGTGGAGCCGGACTCGGTGAGGTTCCAGGTCTGGGAGGAGGCGCCGGTGCAGCTCTCCTGCTGGACCGCCTTGCCCGCGGAGGTGCTCGCGTCCTTGACGCCCGCGCACAGGCCGCTGTGGACGGCCTTGAGCTGGGTGCCGCTCCCGGTCACGGCCCAGGACTGCCCCGAGCCGCCGCAGCCGCTCTGGGTGAGCTGGACACCGGTGGAGGAGCCGGCGCCGGGAACGGTCAGGCACAGGCCGCTGCCGTCGTTCACCAGGTTGTAGTTTCCCGCCGCGGGCGCGGCGGCGGAGGCGGCGGAGACGCCGGCCACCGTTCCCGACAGGGCGAGGGCGGCGACCGCGACGAGGACGCCTGCCGCCTTCCCGTTGATTGCGTACAGCACAGTCGAGCTCCTTGCTGGTCCGGCAGGCCGGTACGGCCTGCGGTTCGGATCCCCCCCAGCGAGCACTCGCCGTTCACATGTGCGATCCGCGTACATGTGAGCGAACATCCACAAGCTAGGTAAGCGCTTTCCGACTGTCAAGCGAGGTGTGAAAGCTTCATGACGGGCGCTGTCATCTGATCGTCCTCGTCACGCTCACGACCGGCGGAGGGCGTGTGGGAGCGAGCCCTGACAGGTGGGCGCGGCCGTTGCGGGGAGGTCTAGTCGACCTCGGCGCTGCCGTTGACGCGGAGCTTGCGGCGGGCGCGGTCGTAGAAGCTCTTCGGGCCGAGCCGGACCACCCAGGCGGCGGCCCGGATCGCGGTGACGCCGAGCCCGTCCCCCGGCGTGAGGTGCGCGGCCACCGTGCCGTCCACCTCCACGGCGAGCCGGCCGCTCGTCGGCAGCAGGTCGAGCACGACCCGCTCGTCGGCCGAGAGCACGATGGCCCGGTTGAACGACGAGTGCGCCGCCGCGGGGACCACGAGGTACCCCTCGACCGTCGGCGACACGATGGGACCGCCCGCGGAGAAGCTGTAGGCGGTCGACCCGGTGGGAGTGGCCACGATCACCGCGTCGGCCGCGTAACGCACGAAGGGGTGCCCCTCCACGGTGATCGACACCGCCGACAGCCCGTCCCCCGGTATCCGCACCAGGGCGATGTCGTTGAACGCGGTCACCGTGGTGCCGTCGGGCAGGGCCGCCCGCACCGCCATGCGCGGCTCGACCGTGTAGGCGTGGTTGTCGATCGCCGACAGCGCGGGGGGCAGCTCGTCGACGTCGATCTCCGCGAGGAACCCCAGCTTGCCGAGGTTGACGCCGAGGACCGGGGTCTGCCGCCCCGAGATGAGGCGCATGGTGCGCAGCATCGTGCCGTCGCCGCCGAGGCTGACGAGCAGGTCGGCGCGGTCGACCAGGGTGGCGCTGTCGACCGACACCGCGCTGCAGTCGATGCGCCCGACCTCGTCGGGCAGCCCCAGCACCGTGACGTCACGGGCGCGGGCCCACTCCACGATCGTGTCGATGGCCACCTTCGAATCGCGCTGCGGGTGCAGAACCAGCCCCACGGTCTTGACCATCCCCATGCCCCACACTGTACGGGGCTCGCCGCCGGACCCGTACGCAGCGATCCTCCGCCAGGGCGGGAGCGAGGCCGGATGAGGGGCCGGGAGCGTGTGCCCGCCGCCGGGACGACCGGGCGGGGCGGCGGCGGGTCAGCTCTGGCGGTGTTCCTTCATGCGCGCCTCGTGGAGGTGGCGGCGACCGCCCGCGAGCCGTTCCCTGATCCGCTTCTCCACGCCGGTGAAGACGGCGTGGTAGCCGTCCTCGTACTCCTCCACGATCTGGAAGGTCCAGTGGCCCGGGATGACGTCGAGGCCGATCAGCTCGCGGGTCACCATGTCGGCCATCTCGGGGTGGCCCGCGGCGCGCAGCAGTCTCACCGCCTCGTCGAGCTGCAGGTCGGCGTGACCGGTCAGCTGGTGGAAGGAGTAGAGGTGCCCGCGGGCCCTCTCGGTCGTCTCCAGCGCCTCGGAGAGCTTTCCCAGGGCCTCGGCGGTGGCGTCGTCGACGTCGCGGGACGAGGCGTCCGGCGAGGTCTGGGAGGAGGCCGGATCCGGCCGTACGTCATGGGTCACTCGATCTCCTCCTCGCGGGGCGCGGCAGGCCGGGGGTGAGGCGCCCGAGCCTGGTCGCCGGCCGGTCGCACACCCTCTGAGCTGTGGGAACGTGTCACTACCCCGCGTGGGAAGGGTGAATCACCGATTGGTGCCGCCCTTGTCTCAAGGGTCGGACACATTCGTCCCAAGGGCCGGACGCGCTCGCGGACAGGGAGGTGTTCCTAAGTGAACACACAGTTAAATGCCAGGAAAGGTGACTAGCCTCCCTGGACATGGACTGGCAGCGCAAGGCCAACGACGCCCTTGTCAGGCTAACCGGATTCCAGCTTAACCGAGTAGGGAAAGTTGGTCCACCGGTGGCCGCGAGGACGCCCGCGGCCGTGGAGGAGTCGTTCAGGCCGCCCGCGGACCCGAAGGTCGACCGGCTGCTGGTCGCCCCGATCTTCATCCTCTCGCCGGTGAGGTCGGGCTCCACGCTCCTGAGGGCACTGCTCAACGCCCACTCCATGCTGCACGCCCCGCACGAGCTGCACGTGCGCAGGCTCCGGGTGGAGTTCGGCACCTCGCTGGCGGAGAAGGCGATGGGAGCCCTCGGGCACGAGCGGGCCGACCTGGAACACCTGCTGTGGGACCGCGTGCTCCACCGCGAGCTGGTCAAGAGCGGCAAGACGTTCGTCGTGGACAAGACACCGGCCAACGCCTTCGCGTACCGGCGCATCGCCGCGTGCTGGCCGGACGCCCGGTTCGTCTTCCTGCTGCGCCACCCGGCCTCCGTCGCGAGCTCGTGGTACGAGGCCGGCGCCGGCAAGAGGACGCCCGAGGAGGCGGCACTCGACGCCCTGCGCTACATGAAGGCCGTGCAGCGGGCGCGGGGGGCGCTCAGCGGGTGCACCGTGCGCTACGAGGACCTGACCGCCGACCCCGAGGCAGAGGCGCGCCGCCTCTGCGACTTCCTCGGCGTCCCCTGGGAGCCGGGGATGCTGACGTACGGCGAGCAGGCCGTGCTGGAGAAGGGGCTCGGCGACTGGAAGGACAAGATCCGCTCGGGGAGCGTGCAGCCCGCGCGCGACCTGCCGGGGGAGAGGGAGATCCCGGAGTCGCTCAGGCCGATGTGCGAGAGCTGGGGATACCTGCCCCGCGCCGCGGAGCCCACGTGACGTCGCCCGGAGCGCCCGCGACGCCCGCGACCCCCGGGGCCTCCGAACCCACCGAACCCATGAAGATCCGCTACATGCTCCTGCACGCGTACGGCATGGGCGGGACGATCCGCACGGTGATCAACCAGGCGAACGCGATGGCCGCCGCCGGGCACGACGTCGAGATCGTCAGCGTGGTGCGCCGGAGGGAGAGGCCCCAGTTCCCGATCGACGCGCGCGTCCGCCTGCTGGCGCTGTCGGACCAGCGGGACGGCAGGCCCTCGGACTCGGTGGGGCGCAGGGCCTGGCGGCGGATCCGCGGCAAGATCGTGCCCGCCGGGGAGTTCGCGGCCTCCTACTTCACCGAGCGCGTGGAGCGGGCCGTCATCGACTACGTCTCCGGGCTCCAGGACGGCATCCTGGTCACCACCCGTCCCGCGCTGAACCTCATCTCCGCCCGGCGCGCTCCCGCGACCGTCGTCAGGATCGCCCAGGAGCACATGAACCTGGCCACCCACCCCGAGGCGGTCCGGGCGGCGATCGCCCGTCACTACGGAAACCTGGACGCGGTGGCCGTGCTCACCGGGACCGACAGGCGGGAGTACCAGGCGCTCCTGCCCGGCACCCCCGTCGTGCGCGTCCCCAACGCGGTCGGCCCCGTGCGGCGGCCGCTCGCCTGGCAGGAGGACAGGCTCGTGGTCGCGGCCGGGCGTCTCGTCGGGCAGAAGGGCTTCGACCTGCTGATCCCCGCGTTCCGCAAGGTCGTCGACCGCCACCCCGACTGGCGGCTGCGCATCTACGGCACCGGCCCGAAGAAGGACGCGCTGCGCGGGCTCCTGAAGGAGCACGGGCTGCGGGACAACGTCACCCTGATGGGACGGACCGACCACCTCGACGAGGAACTGGCCAAGGCCTCCTTCTACGTGCTCAGCTCGCGCTTCGAGGGCCTGCCGATGGTGATGATCGAGGCGATGACCCAGGCGCTGCCCGTCGTCGCCTTCGACTGCCCGACCGGCCCGGCCGACGTGATCACCCCCGGGGTCGACGGGCTGCTCGTCCCTGCCCGGGACGTCGACGCGCTGGCGGCGGCGATGATCCGGCTCATCGAGGACCGGGGGCTGCGGGAGCGGATGGGGGCCGCCGCCCTCGTCACCGCGCGTGACTACACGCCCGAGATGGTCATGCCGCTCTGGGAGAACCTGTTCGCCGAACTCCTGGGCCGCGCGCAGAAACCATCCCGCTGACCGGTTCTGCCTGTTTTTTATCTTTTATGAGATATGCCGCTTCGGGCGGTATTTCGCCTTTCCGTCGTCGTCTTGTCGCGCCACCGCGCGGGGCCGGGGTGTTCCCGGTGCGGCCCGGGAGGTTTCTCGCGTCGCGCGGAGAGGGATTTCCGTGGCGCCGCGTCGGCCTCCGGGGATGCGCAGCACAATGTCTGGCATAACGGATATTCCCAGCTCGCAGCACCATTGAGTGGCTGGGACGTCGACATGAATAAGACATTCATTGTTTTTCGGGCATTTGGCGATAACGGCTTTGTCGATTGTCGGCCGGATCGTATCCAATGCTTGACAAGATATTTAAGGGCAACCCAAAATTGAGGCGTCCACGGTGGCGGGCCCTGTTCGGCTCCGCGCATCGGGGGGTCAACGATTCTGCCGTTTCTGTCGCGGGTAATTGACGTTCCCCCCTGGTTGTTCCATGTCTTCTTTCCCCTGTCAGTACGAGTACGGATCGGTGGTGTGTTGTGACGGAGTTCGAGGCTGGCCGCTCGCAGCTGAGTCTGAGTACGGACGCCGCGCGTAACCTGGCGACGACGACCAAGTCGACTCCCCAGATGCAGGAGATCACCTCGCGGTGGCTGCTGCGGATGCTCCCCTGGACGCAGGTCTCGGGCGGCACCTACCGGGTCAACCGGCGGCTGACCTACACGATCGGCGACGGGCGGGTGAGCTTCACCAACTCCGGGTCGCAGGTGGCGGTCATCCCGGCCGAGCTGTGCGAGCTGCCCCTGCTGCGCGGGTTCGACGACTCCGACGTCCTCGACGCGCTGGCGGGCCGGTTCGTCCAGCGGGACTTCCAGGCCGGTGACGTGCTCGTGGAGTCGGGGCGGCCCGCCGACGAGGTCGTGGTCATCGCGCACGGCAAGGTCAACAAGGTCGGCACCGGCCCGTACGGTGACGAGATCGTGCTGACCGTGCTGGCCGCGGGCGACCACTTCGGCGACGACACGCTGGTCGGCGAGGGGGGCGAGTGGCCGTTCACCGCCAAGGCGATCACCGGCGGCACGGCGATGGTCCTGCCCCGGCAGGCCTTCCTGGAGGTGGCCGAGCAGGCGGAGACGCTCCAGACCCACCTGCGGCAGCGTGAGACGGCCGCCCAGGGACCACAGAACAAGTACGGCGAGGCCGCCGTCGAGGTGGCCGCCGGGCACGCGGGGGAGGCCGACCTGCCGGGCACGTTCGTCGACTACGAGCTCTCCCCGCGCGAATACCAGCTGAGCGTCGCGCAGACGGTGCTGCGCGTGCACAGCCGGGTGGCCGACCTCTACAACGACCCGATGGACCAGATCGAGCAGCAGCTCCGGCTCACGATCGAGGTGCTGCGCGAGCGGCAGGAGCACGAGCTGATCAACAACCGCGAGTTCGGGCTGCTGCACAACGCCGACCTCAAGCAGCGGATCCACACCCGCACCGGCCCGCCCACCCCCGACGACCTCGACGAGCTGCTCAGCCGCCGCAGGAGCACGAGCTTCTTCCTCGCCCACCCGCACGCCATCGCCGCCTTCGGCCGCGAGTGCAACGCGCGCGGCCTCTACCCGCAGGGCGTCGACGTCGGCGGCAGCGGGGTGCCCGCCTGGCGCGGCGTCCCCATCTTCTCCTGCAGCAAGATCCCCATCACCGAGACCCGCACCACCTCGATCCTGGCCATGCGCGTCGGCGAGGACAACCAGGGGGTCATCGGCCTGCACCAGACCGGCATCCCCGACGAATACCAGCCGAGCCTGTCGGTCCGCTTCATGGGCATCAGCGAGAAGGCGATCATCTCCTACCTGGTGAGCGCCTACTACTCCGCCGCCGTCCTGGTGCCCGACGCGCTCGGAATCCTGGAAGACGTCGAGATCGGCCACTGACGACAGGCGGGGACAGGGCTTCGGACCGGCCGCTGAGCGAGGGAGAGCGATGATGACGACCATCGAGACGTCGACCGACGGGCGGTCCGCGGGTGCGGTGCTGGCCTGGAGCCGGGACATGGTCGAGGCGACCCTGCGCCCGGCGGCCGACACGCTGCCCGCGTCGATGAGGCGCATCGCCGGATACCACTTCGGCTGGTGGGACGAGCAGGGCCGGCCGTCCGCGACCGGCGGGGGCAAGGCGATCCGCCCCGCGCTGGCCCTGCTGTCGGCCGAGGCGGTCGGCGGCACCGCCGCCTCGGCGCTCCGGCCGGCGGCCGCCGTCGAGCTGGTGCACGACTTCTCCCTCCTGCACGACGACGTGATGGACGGCGATCGGACCCGCCGCCACCGCCCCACGGCCTGGGCCGTCTTCGGCGTCAGCCCGGCCATCCTGGCCGGTGACGCGCTGCTGACGCTCGCCTTCGACGTGCTCGCGACCGGAGGGCACCCGGTCACCGCCGAGGCGACCCGGATCTTCAGCGCCGCGGTCCAGGAGCTGCTGGACGGCCAGAGCGCGGACGTCGCCTTCGAGGAGCGCCAGGACGTCGGGCCGGCCGAGTGCATGAGCATGGCGGCCGGCAAGACCGGGGCCCTGCTGGGGTGCGCCTGCGGGCTCGGCGCCCTGTTCGGCGGTGGCGGCCCCGAGCAGGTCGAGCACTTCGTCGCCTTCGGCAGGGACCTGGGGCTGGCGTTCCAGCTCGTCGACGACCTGCTGGGCATCTGGGGAGACCCCGAGACGACCGGCAAACCGGTCCACTCGGATCTGCGCAGCCGCAAGAAGTCCATCCCGGTCGTCGCCGCCCTGACCTCGGGCACCCCGGCCGGACGGGAGCTGGCCGGGCTCTACCACCGGGAGCACCCGCTCTCCGACACCGAGCTGGTCCGCGCGGCCGAGCTCGTCGAGGCCGCGGGCGGGCGGGCCTGGACCCAGATGGAGGCCGACGAGCTGCTCGCCCGGGCCCTGCGTCACCTGGTGAGCGCGGGCGCGCTGTCCCGGCCCGCCGCCGAGCTGGCCACACTCGCCCGCCTCGTCACCCGCCGCGACCACTGACCGGAGCGGTCACACGCCTGTCGCCGACGACGCCCGGACGAGGGCGCTCGGGAGACGGCGTGCTCAGACGAAGGCGCTCGTGCCGGTGATCGCCCGTCCCACGATCAGGGTGTTGATCTCGCGCGTCCCCTCGTAGGAGTAGATCGCCTCGGAGTCGGCCACGAACCGGCCGACGTCGTAGTCGAGGACGATGCCGTTGCCGCCCAGGATCTCCCTGGCCCATCCCACGGCCTCGCGCATCCGCGCCGTGCAGAAGGCCTTGGCCATGGCCGAGTGCTCGTCCTTGTAGACACCCGCGTCCTGGAGCTGTGCCAGCCGCACCACCATGCCCAGCGAGCAGGTGACGTTGCCCAGCATCCGTACGAGCAGGTCCTGCACGAGCTGGAAGCCCGCGATCGGCCGCCCGAACTGCTCGCGCGTCTTGGCGTACTCCAGCGCGAGCTCGTAGGCGCCCGTCATGCAGCCCACCGCCTGCCAGGCCACGCCTCCCCGGGTCTGCCGCAGGATGGTGCCGGTGTCGCGGAAGCCGTTGGCCTTCTGCAGCCGGTTGATCTCCGGCACCAGGCAGTTGGTGAGCGTGATGTCGGCGTTCTGGACCGTGCGCAGGGCTATCTTGTTCTCGATCTTCGTGGCGGCGAAGCCGGGCGTGCCCTTCTCCACCACGAACCCCTTCACCTGGCCGTCGGCCTCGTCCTTGGCCCACACCACGATCAGGTCGGCGAAGGTCGCGTTGCCGATCCAGCGCTTGGCCCCGTTGAGGACCCACACGTCTCCCTCGCGCCGGGCCGTGGTGCGCAGCCCCGCCGCGACGTCGGAACCCCCCTCGGGCTCCGTCAGCGCGAACGCCCCGATCTTCTCCATCGCCGCCATCGGCGGCAGCCACCGCTTCCGCTGCTCCTCCGAGCCCAGCCGGTCGACGCTGCCCATCGCCAGACCGTTGTGGACACCGAAGAACGTGCCCATCGACGGGTCCACCCGGTTCATCTCCAGCACCACGAACCCGGTCAGCAGGCTCCGCGCCCCCCGATAGGCCAGGCCCGCGATGTCGAGCTTGGCGAACTCGGGGATCAGCTGGTGGGGGAAGCGCGCGTTGGTCCACGCCTCGTTCGCGATGGGCGCGACCTCCCGCGCCATGAACTCCCGTACCCGGAGCACGATCTCCTGCTCGTGCTCCTCCAGCAGTTCGGAGTAGTCGTAGAAATCACCGGTCGTCATCGGCGCGGCTTCCCTCCGGTCGTCCTGCCCCTTCGCTGCCCGAAAGCCGGGAGATCAAGCGGGACCCACGGGAAACGCCGGAAACGGCGGAAGCCCGGGTCGCCCCGGGCTTCCGCGTCGGCTACCGTCCGGCCGCGACGCGACCGTCAGGCGGGACTACCAGTGGCGGGTGTAGACGCGCACCCTGTCGGACCGGCTACGGCTCTCGGAGAGCTCGTCGGTGCCGTCGAAGATCGCGCGGTACTCACCGCTGCTGTACGCGCGGGCCTTGGCGCGGAAGGTGCCCTTCCAGCCGGTGTCGGGGGAGGTCACGAACTTCCACGTGTTGGAGCCGCGCTTGCGGAAGTAGATCTCCACCTCCTCGCCGCGCACGCCCTTCCAGCGGTCGTCGTCCACCTGGAGACGGCCGGTGAAGTAGACCCAGCGGCCCTTGCGGACGCTGTCGGGGCTCGCGGAGAACCGGTAGATGCGGGTGTCGGCCTTCTCGGCCTCCTCGTGCACGACGGAGAAGTTGACCTCATCGGTCACCTTCTTGCCGTCCTTGTCGTACGCGTCGGCGATCGCGACCCAGCGACCCTCGAAGTCGTTCTCGTCGAAGCTGGTCGTGAAGCGCCACAGGTCACCCTGGTGCAGGAGCCTGGGCTCCTCCGCCGCCTGGGTGCGGGCCTGGTCGGAGACCGGCCTGAGGCGAAGCTCGACGCGGGTGGCCTCGCTGGTACGGACCTCGATGGTGACCCTCGTGTCGTCGTCTCCCTTCACGACGACCGGGTTCGGGCTGACGTTGTCGATGCGCACGCTGAGAGCGACTCGCTCCGCGGAGGCCGTTCCCGCGGACAGGAGCAGCGAGCTGCTCACCGCCGCCGACAGCAGACCGATAGCGATTCGTTTCATCAAGACGCTTTCCTCTTCTCCCCGTTCTCGGAGGCGGCCAGAGTTGACCGTCCCCGTCCCATAAGACGACACGAAAGCGACTGATGTTGCCCGAAGTGCCCAAAAAAGAGGACTTAGATCTCCGTAAGGTAACGTTTTCCGACAAGAACGACCAGGTCAACCACCGGTTCTCGAGATCCAGAAATTTTTCGCTAATAAGTAAGATATGTCTGATTTGTCGGGAATAGGGCCTAGTGGGCGCACCTGGGGTGCGTGACGGCATCCAGTCGAGGCGACTCGGGGTCGTTAATCAGACATAACAGACATGTAGGACATGGCGCCGTGGTGCCCGCGGGCGGATAGCGTTTGCGTATGAGTGCCACCATCGTCGCCAAGGACCTGACCGCCGGACACGGCGACCGAGCGCTTTTCTCCGGGCTCGACCTGGTGGTCGCCCCCGGCGACATCGTCGGCCTGGTCGGGGTGAACGGCGCGGGCAAGTCCACCCTGATGCGGATCCTCGCGGGACTGCTCCCTCCCGAGCACGGCTCCGTGCGGCTCAGCCCGCCCTCGGCGTCGGTCGGCTACCTCCCCCAGGAGCGCGAGCGCCGCGCGGACGAGACGATCGCGGACTTCCTGGCCCGCCGCACCGGGGTGGCCGCCGCGCAGCGCGCGCTGGACGCCGCGACCCAGGGGCTGGTGGAGGGGACCCCGGGGGCCGACGACGACTACGCCGCCGGCCTGGAGCGCTGGCTCGCCCTGGGCGGTGCCGACCTGGAGGACCGGGCCGCCGAGGTCGTCGCCGAGCTCGGCCTCGCCGTGGAGCTCGACCGGCCGATGACGGCGCTCTCCGGCGGCCAGGCCGCGCGGGCGGGCATGGCCTCCCTGCTGCTCAGCCGCTACGACGTCTTCCTGCTCGACGAGCCCACCAACGACCTCGACCTGGAGGGGCTGGAGCGGCTCGAACGCTTCGTCACCGGCCTGCGCGCCGGGACCGTCCTGGTCAGCCACGACCGCGAGTTCCTGGCCAGGACCGTGAACCGGGTCGTCGAGCTCGACCTCGCCCAGCAGCTGGTCAGGGTGCACGGCGGCGGCTACGAGGCGTACCTCGCCGAGCGCGAGGTCGCCCGTCGGCACGCCCGCGACGAGTACGAGGAGTACGCCGGTACCGTCGCCTCCCTCAAGCAGCGCGCGGGGATGCAGCGCGCCTGGATGGAGAAGGGCGTCAAGAACGCGCGGCGCAAGGCGTCCGACAACGACAAGATCGGCCGCAATTTCCGTACCGAGGCCACCGAGAAGCAGGCCGCGAAGGCCCGGCAGACCGAGCGGCTGATCGAGCGGATGGAGGAGGTCGAGGAGCCCCGCAAGGAGTGGGAGCTCCGCATGGAGATCGCGGTGGCCCCGAGGTCGGGGGCCGTCGTCGCGACGCTGCGCGAGGCCGTGGTCCGGCGCGGCGCCTTCACCCTCGGCCCGGTGAACCTGGAGGTCGGCTGGGCCGAGCGGGTGGCGGTCACCGGCGCCAACGGCTCCGGCAAGTCGACCCTGCTGGCCGCGCTCCTGGGCCGGCTCCCGCTGGACGAGGGCAACGCCTCGCTCGGTCCCGGGGTGGTCGTCGGCGAGGTGGACCAGGCGCGGGGGTTGTTCCTCGGCGACGAACCCCTGGTGGAGGCGTTCGGCGCGGCCGTGCCCGACATGGTTCCCGCGGACGTCCGCACGCTGCTCGCCAAGTTCGGGCTCCGGGCCGCGCACGTGCCGCGCCCGGCCGCCACGCTGTCGCCGGGGGAGCGGACCCGGGCCGCGCTGGCGCTGCTCCAGGCGCGCGGGGTGAACCTCCTCGTGCTCGACGAGCCGACCAACCACCTGGACCTGGTCGCGATCGAGCAGCTGGAGTCCGCGCTCGCCTCCTATCCCGGTACGCTGCTGCTGGTCACCCACGACCGCCGGATGCTGGACGCGGTGCACACCACCCGGCGGGTCCACGTCGACGGCGGCAGGATCACCGAAAGCTGACCGGCACGACCCGCCGGACCTGACTGTTGACGTAACTTTCGCAAGTCGCCGCAAGTAATTGCTTCTCTTGCCTTATAGTTTCATCATGACGCGACGGCTTGCAGAAGTGGCCAAGAAGGTCGGGATGAGCGAGGCGACGGTCAGTCGCGTGCTCAACGGGAAGCCCGGAGTGTCCGAGGCGACCCGTGAGGCCGTCCTCACGGCGCTCGACGTGCTCGGCTACGAGCGGCCGACCCAGCTGCGCGGCGACAGGGCGCGGCTGGTCGGGCTCGTCCTCCCCGAGCTGCAGAACCCCATCTTCCCCGCTTTCGCCGAGGTCGTCGGGGGCGCGCTGGCCCAGCAGGGGTTCACCTCCGTGTTGTGCACCCGCACCCTGGGCGGCGTCTCCGAGGCGGAGTACGTCGACCTGCTGCTCCAGCAGCAGGTCTCCGGCGTGGTCTTCGCCGGAGGGCTGTTCGCGCAGGCCGACGCCTCCCACGAGCACTACGAGCTGCTGCGGGAGCGGCGCCTGCCGACCGTGCTGGTGAACGCCGCGGTCGCGCACCTCGCCTTCCCTCAGGTCTCCTGCGACGACGTGGCCGCCGCCGAGATGGCCCTCGGCCACCTGCGGTCGCTGGGCCACGAGCGGATCGGCATGGTGCTCGGCCCTCCCGACCACGTGCCCTCGCGACGCAAGCTGGACGCCGCGGACCTCGACCCCGAGTTCGTGGAGCACACCATGTTCTCCCTGGAAGGGGGGCACGCGGCGGCCGCGAGGCTCATCCGCAGGGGCGTGACCGGCGTCATCTGCGCCAGCGACGTGATGGCCCTGGGCGCGATCAGGGCCGCCCGCAGGGCGGGGCTCTCCGTGCCCGACGACGTCTCGGTGATCGGTTACGACGACTCCGCGCTGATGAACTGCACCGACCCGCCGCTGACGACGCTGCGCCAGCCGATCGACGCGATGGGCCGCGCGGTCGTCGACCTGCTCGCGGCACAGATCGACAAGGCCCTGGTCCCGGCCGACGAGCTGCTCTTCGAGCCCGAGCTGGTGGTGAGGGCCTCGACCGGCCCGGTCAAGCGCTGAGGGCCTCGACCGGCCCGGCCCTGAGGAGACCCCGCTCCGGCCGCCCGTCACGCACCGGCTTCGCGGACGATCCGGCAAGCGAACGTCGCTATCTTCCGGATTTACATTCGCCTGTTACAGATATATGTCTCCAATAAGAAGCCCGAATGTCCCTGGCTTCCTGAAAGTGGAACCTCCGGGATCTCTGTGCCCTTCGTGACGGGAGGCGGCACCGGGGGGTCCCGGGGTGGCCTCCGCGCTCCCCGGGATGGTCCCCGAGGGGGTTCAACCAGCCGGTTCGGACGTGTAGCGGACTTGCGATGTCGCACCACACGCCCTTTTTCGTCCCGTTCGGTGCTTTGGCTTCCGGCAGAACATCTAGGGATCTCCCGTTTGCGGTTTTCGTCGCGCTGAGTAGTTGTTGATCTCTTGGAGTTATCGCGACAGGTGTGGAAGATCCACCGCTTGCCGCCCTCCCGAAGACATGTCTCGTCATTCGGAAGGAAAAGATCTTGCGTAAGAGATTCGCCGCGCCCACCTCGGCGGGCGTCGGCGCCTTGATGGTCATCAAGGCGGCACCGGCGATAGCCGCTCCCACCGCCGACACCATCGTCACGTTCTCCGTGACGGCGGGAACCCTGGACATCGTCGCACCGGCCGGCCGTCCCTGGAACGAGCTGGTGAGCTGGACATCGCTCGACCGCGACTCGGTCGACCTGCCGCCGGGCGGCACGGCGACCGCACAGGTAACGATCAAGGTGCCGCCCATCGCCTCGCGCGGCGAGCGGTTCGGCGTCGTCTGGGCGGAGGTCGCGGCCGAACCCGACGACGCCCACCCCGTGCGCGTCGTCAACCGGGTCGGGATCCGCGTCTACCTCGGCATCGGGCCGGGCGGCGAACCGCCGTCGGACTTCCGGATCGAGAAGCTGACGCCCGTGCGCACCCCGGACGGCAGCCCGCAACTGGAGGCACTGGTCCACAACACCGGGGAGCGGACCCTGGACATGAACGGGCCGCTGTCGCCGACGGACGGCCCCGGCGGTCTGCAGGCCGGGCCTTTCCCGCCGATCTCGGGGTCACGGTGCTTCCCGGTGCCGTCGCCCCGGTGACCGTGACCATGGACCGGCGCATGCCCGACGGTCCGTGGAAGGGCAGGCTGACCCTGATGAGCGGCACGGTGAAACGGGTGGTCAACGCCACCTTCACCTTCCCGGCGACAGGTAAGGGCCTTTCCGTCGAACCGGACGAGAACCACCTGCCCCTGGTGGGGCTGGTGGCCGGGCTGGTCGTGCCCGCCACCGCCCTCGGCATCGTGGTGCGCCGCAGGCGCCGGGTCGGTCGTGCCCGTCACAGCCCTCGGCATCGTGGCAGGCGCCGGGCCGCCACCTCGACGAGCTGACGCTCCCGTCGAGACGGCGGCCCGGTCGCCGTGCCGGGCGGGCGGGGAGACCCGCCCGCCGGGTCACTTCGAGACGTAGAGAATCTTCCAGCTGCCCGCGTACAGGCAGTTCAGGGAGGGCTTGGACGCCTTGGCCTCGGAGCAGACCTTGAGCTCGACCTGGTAGAGGTCGCGCTGGGTGAACGTGAACGACTTCGGGGTGCCGTAGGAGCAGTCGACGATGCTGCGGTGCTTGAACGGCAGGTTCTTGCCGTCGGCGGTCCGGTAGGTGAGGCGGAAGACCGCCCAGCCACAGGAGGGGCCCCTCGTCAGGTCGTAGACCTTGCCGGAGATCCTGCCCCTCTCGGCGGCGGGGATGACCGCGTGGTCCTCACCGGAGACCGTCAGCGAGCCGTTCGCCTTCGCCCTCCTGCCCGGCGCGTAGTAGGTGCCCCACGGACCGGCGCCCTGCGACGCCGTCGTGCCGGTGGCAGCCGGGCCGTTCTGGGGCTGGGCGGTGGCTGCCTGGGCGGTCGCCGGGGCGATGGAGACGAGAGCGGTGGCGAGGGCGAGTCCTGTGAGGAGGCGACTGATCGTCATGGGAGGGGTTCCTTTCCGGCTGCTGTGCCCACAGTCTGTGATGGACCGCTTTCAACCGGGTTGACCGCTCGCTGCAAACGAGTATCAGCCGCCTATCGGGGGGAAGGGGGAGTCAACAGGAGGTAAGTACATGGAAGCGCTGGGAATCGACATCGGCGGGTCGGGGATCAAGGGTGCGCCGGTGGACGTCGCGCAGGGGCGGCTGACGCGGGAGCGGCTGCGCATCCCCACGCCGGACCCCGCCAAGCCCGAGGCGGTGGCCGAGGTGGTGGCGGAGATCGTCAAGCACTTCGCCTGGAACGGGCCGGTGGGGGTGACCTTTCCCGGGATCGTGGTCGACGGGGTCGCCAGGTCGGCCGCGAACGTGGACAAGGACTGGATCGGCACGGACGCGCGGAAGCTGTTCTCCGGGGTGACGGGGCTGCCGGTGACCGTGCTCAACGACGCCGACGCGGCCGGTGTCGCCGAGGTGGCGGCGGGCGCCGCCAAGGGCAGGACGGGGGTGGTGATGCTGCTGACCTTCGGCACCGGGATCGGCAGCGCCCTGCTCATCGACGGCAGGCTGGTGCCCAACACCGAGCTCGGCCACCTGGAGATCAGGGGCAAGGAGGCCGAGAAGCGCGCCTCCGACCACGCCCGCGAGGCGCACGACCTCGACTGGGACGAGTGGGCCGAGAAGGTGCAGGAGTATCTGGAGCACGTCGAGGCGCTGTTCTCCCCGTCGCTGTTCATCATCGGCGGAGGGGTCAGCAAGAAGGCCGAGAAGTTCCTGCCCCAGATCAAGCTGCGCACCCCGATCGTTCCCGCGGGCCTTCAGAACGAGGCGGGCATCGTGGGCGCCGCCATGGCGGCCACCGAGTAGTGGCGGCCCTGCCCGGGTGCGCGCTTCGCGCAGGCGGCCCGGGGAGGCCGGCGTGCGCCGGGCACGAGGAGCCGGGCACGAGGAGCCGGGCACGAGGAGCCGGGCACGAGGAGCCGGGCACGAGGAGCCGGGCGCGAGGAGCCGGGGGTGCCGGCCGGCCGCGCCGAAGGCGAGGCGCGAGGGGCCCGGGGACGGCGGCGTCCGCCAGGGGTGAGACGCGGGGGCGCCGCGTCAGGGGCGAGGCGTGAGGGAACCGGGGGTCTCCGGGGCGCCGGTTCTCCGGGTCCCCCGGGGGGTTCGGCGGCGGTTGCCACGCACCGTCAGTGAGGGGTTTTGGAGAGGGGTCTGAAACTTTCATCGCGCTCGAAATCTGTTCGGTGAGGTCAGAGGCTGGGACGGCCCCATTCGAGGGCCTCCGACGTGCAACAAGCTGTACACATCCGTGAAACATCCGGAATATGGGAGCGCTCCCACCATCCCCCTGGAGATGATCACGAATGACAGTCAATCCGCGCCGCCACGCCTGGCGCAACCGGGTGGCGACCCTGGCGGCCACGCTTGTGGCCGCCGCCGGTCTCGCCACCGGGCAAGCCGCCACGGCGCACGCCGCAGTCGCCTGCGACGTCGCCTACACCACCAACGACTGGCAGGGCGGATTCACCGCCAGCGTCACCATCAAGAACCTCGGTGACCCGCTCACCAACTGGACGCTGGGCTTCGCCTTCACCGCCGGGCAGACCCTCCAGCAGGGCTGGTCGGCGACCTGGGCCCAGTCGGGCACCCAGGTCACCGCGAAGAACCTCTCCTGGAACGGCTCCCTCGCCACCGGTGCCTCCACCAGCATCGGCTTCAACGGGGCGTCGACCGGGAGCAACCCCAAGCCCAGCGCCTTCACGGTCAACGGCGTGACCTGCGGCGGGCAGCCCCCGGTCAACCAGCCCCCCACGGTCAGCCTGACCAGCCCCGCCTCCGGCTCCTCCCACCAGGCCGGTGCCGCGGTGCCGCTCGCGGCGACCGCGAGCGACGACGGCTCCGTCAGCAAGGTGGAGTTCTACGTCGACGGCGCGCTGGTGAACACCGACACCAGCTCCCCCTACTCCTACTCCGCCACCGGCCTGTCGTCCGGCTCCCACACCGCCAGTGCCAAGGCCTACGACAACGCCTCCCCGGCGCTCTCCACCCAGACCGCCGCGGTCCCCTTCACCGTGGGTGGCACCTCGACGCCGTCGATCGTCGCCTCCCCGACCTCCCTCAGCGTCTCCGAGGGCTCGTCCGGGACGGTCGGCTTCAGGCTCAGCCAGGCGCCGAGCGGCAACGTCACGGTCAACCTGACCAAGACGGGTGACGCGGACCTCACCATCTCGCCCTCCACGCTGGCCTTCACCACCGCCAACTGGAACACGGCGCAGAACGTCACGGTCTCGGCCGCCCAGGACTCCGACGAGGCCAACGGCACCGCCACCATCACGGCCGCCGCCAGCGGCCACACCGGTGCCACCGTCGCCGTGACCGAGGCCGACGACGACGGCACCAATCCGACGCCGGTGCACGTCGACAACCCCTACTCCGGCGCCGACGGCTACGTGAACCCCGACTGGTCGTCCAAGGCCGCCGCCGAGCCGGGCGGCAACGCGGTCGCCAACATCTCCACCGGCGTGTGGCTGGACCGCATCGCCGCCATCGAGGGGTCCTCCTCGGCCAGGGGCCTGCGCGCCCACCTGAACGAGGCCCTGGTGCAGGACGCGGCCAACGGCAGCAAGCCGCTGACGATCCAGTTCGTCATCTACAACCTGCCCAACCGCGACTGCTCGGCGCTCGCCTCCAACGGTGAGCTGCTCATCTCTCAGAACGGCCTGAACCGCTACAAGACCGAGTACATCGACCCGATCGCCGCGATCATGGGCGAGTCGAAGTACGCGGGCCTGCGGATCTCCGCGATCGTCGAGATCGACTCGCTGCCGAACCTGGTCACCAACCTCAACCTGGCGAAGTGCCAGGAGGCCAAGGACAGCGGCGCCTACGTCAACGGCGTCCGCTACGCCCTGGACAAGCTGCACGCGATCAAGAACGTCTACACCTACGTCGACGCCGGGCACCACGGCTGGCTCGGCTGGGACTCCAACTTCGGCCCGTCCGCGGACCTGTTCGCGAGCACCGTCTCCGGCACCGCCGCGGGCTTCGACAGCGTGGACGGCTTCATCACCAACACCGCCAACTACTCGGCGCTGCGTGAGCCGCACTTCACCATCAACACCACCGTCAACGGCCAGAACATCCGCCAGTCCACCTGGGTCGACTGGAACTTCTACGTCGACGAGCTCTCCTTCGCCCAGGCGTTCAGGAACACGCTGATCCAGAAGGGCTTCAAGTCCAACATCGGCATGCTGATCGACACCTCCCGCAACGGCTGGGGAGGCTCGGCCCGCCCGGCCGCTCCCAGCACCTCCACGGTGCTGAACACCTTCGTCGACCAGTCGCGCGTCGACCGCAGGTTCCACGCCGGCAACTGGTGCAACCAGAGCGGTGCCGGACTGGGCGAGCGTCCGCAGGCCAGCCCCGCCGCCGGTCTGGACGCCTACGTCTGGATCAAGCCCCCGGGCGAGTCCGACGGCTCCAGCAAGGAGATCCCGAACAACGAGGGCAAGGGCTTCGACCGGATGTGCGACCCGACCTACGGTGGCAACGAGCGCAACGGCAACCACATGAGCGGGGCCCTGGCCGACGCGCCGATCTCCGGCCAGTGGTTCTCCGCCCAGTTCCGCCAGCTGCTCCAGAACGCCTACCCGGCGCTCCCGTAACCCGCTGATCCCGGGTCCCGCTCCCGCGGGGCCCGGGTGAGGCCCGAACGCGACGGCCCCGCCACCCCGCCCCCGGGGAGGCGGGGCCGCCTCCCTTTCCCGGCTCTCTTTCCGGCTCCCTCTCCCTCTCCCCTTCCCGGTCCGCTCGCCCAGTGGTCCCCTGCCCGGTCCTCCTGGCCTGGGCCTGGCCCCCTTGCCCGGTCCCCTTCGCCCGGTCCTCCTGTTCGTCGTCGTTCGTCGTCGTTCGTCGGCCGGGCACGAGCCGCCGTACGGCCGGATACCGTACGGCCGGATATTAGGATGCGGCGGAGCGGCGGGTCGGGCAGCATGGGCGGTCGGGCCTTCACACAGGGGCCTTCAGGTGTGGAGCCTCACACGCCTTCACGGCGGCGGGTGGGCCTGCACACGTGGGCCGAAAGTATCCTGGGTTCAGTATGGGAACGCCTCCTTTGACATCGCCTCTCTCCGACCTGCACGTGCGCCTGCCCGAGCTCACGCTGCGTGACCAGCGGCGGCTCCGTCGCAGGCTCGACGGGGCCCGCAGGGTCAGAAACCGCGCCGCGCAGCAGAAGATCGCCGCGGAGATCACCTCCGACATCGAGCGGGCCGAGCGGCGGGTCGCCCAGCGTCGCGCCGGTGTCCCCGCGATCACCTATCCGGAGGCGCTGCCGGTCAGCCAGCGCAGGGACGACATCCTTGCCGCGATCCGCGACAACCAGGTCGTGATCGTCGCCGGAGAGACCGGTTCCGGCAAGACCACCCAGCTGCCGAAGATCTGTCTTGAGCTGGGCCGGGGCGTGCGGGGCCTGATCGGGCACACCCAGCCCCGCCGCATCGCCGCCCGTACCGTGGCCGAGCGCGTCGCCGAGGAGCTCGACACCCCGCTCGGCGACGCCGTGGGCTACAAGGTGCGCTTCACCGACCAGGTGAGCGACGGCACCCTCGTCAAGGTCATGACGGACGGCATCCTGCTGGCCGAGCTGCAGAACGACCGCGACCTCGACCAGTACGACACGCTGATCGTCGACGAGGCGCACGAGCGCAGCCTCAACATCGACTTCATCCTGGGCTACCTCAAGCAGCTGCTCCCGCGCCGCCCCGACCTGAAGGTGATCATCACCTCGGCGACCATCGACCCCGAGCGCTTCTCCAAGCACTTCGGCGACGCGCCGATCGTGGAGGTCTCCGGCCGGACCTACCCCGTCGAGGTGCGTTACCGGCCGATCGCCGAGGACGACGACCAGATCCAGGCGATCGGCAACGCCGTCGACGAGCTGTGCGCGGAGGGACCCGGCGACATCCTGGTCTTCCTCAGCGGCGAGCGGGAGATCCGCGACACCGCCGAGGCGCTGTCCAAGCGCAAGGACGCCGAGATCCTGCCGCTGTACGCCAGGCTGTCCGCCGCCGAGCAGCACCGGGTCTTCCAGCGGCACGGCAACCGCCGGGTCGTGCTCGCCACCAACGTGGCCGAGACCTCGCTGACCGTGCCGGGCATCAAGTACGTGGTCGACCCCGGCTTCGCCAGGATCTCCCGCTACAGCCACCGCACCAAGGTCCAGCGCCTGCCCATCGAGGCGATCTCCCAGGCCTCGGCCAACCAGCGCAAGGGCCGCTGCGGCCGCGTCTCCGAGGGCATCTGCATCCGGCTGTACGAGGAGGACGACTTCGTCACCCGGCCGGAGTTCACCGACCCGGAGATCCTGCGCACCAACCTCGCCTCGGTCATCCTGCAGATGACCTCGATCGGCCTGGGCGACATCGGGGCCTTCCCGTTCGTCGAGCCGCCCGACCAGCGCCAGGTCAGGGACGGCTACGACCTGCTGCTGGAGCTGGGCGCCTTCGACCAGGCCAGGCAGATGACCTCGCTCGGCCGCAAGCTGGCCGGGCTCCCGGTCGACCCGCGCCTGGCCCGCATGGTGCTGGAGGCCGACCACAACGGCTGCGTCCGCGAGGTCATGGTCATCGCCTCCGCCCTGTCGATCCAGGACCCGCGCGAGCGACCGGCCGACAAGCAGCAGGCCGCCGACGAGAAGCACCGCCGCTTCGCGGACAAGGAGTCCGACTTCGTCTCGTACCTGAACCTGTGGGAATACCTGCAGGAGCAGCAGAAGGAGCTGTCGTCCAGCGCGTTCCGGCGGCTGTGCAAGGCCGAGTTCCTCAACTACCTGCGCGTCCGCGAGTGGCAGGACGTCTACGGCCAGCTCCGCCAGATGTCGAAGACCCTGGGCGTCACCCTCAACGGCACCCCCGGTGACGAGCAGAAGATCCACGTCTCCCTGCTGTCGGGCCTGCTGTCGCACGTCGGCGTCAAGGACATCGACAAGAAGACCGCCGACGCCGGCGGCGGTGGCCGTCGTCCCCCGAACGAGCCGCGCAGGCCGATGACGGAGCCGCGTAGGCCGTTCACGGAGTATGTCGGCGCCCGCAACGCCCGGTTCGCGATCTTCCCTGGCTCCGCGCTCGCCAAGAAGCAGCCGCTCTGGGTGATGTCCGCCGAGCTGGTGGAGACCTCCCGGCTCTGGGCCCGGGTCAACGCCAAGATCGAACCCGAGTGGATCGAGCCGCTCGCCCAGCACCTGATCAAGCGCACCTACTCCGAGCCGCACTGGGAGAAGAAGCAGGGCTCGGTGATGGCCTACGAGAAGGTCACCCTGTACGGCGTCCCGATCGTGGTCCAGCGCAAGGTCAACTACGGCCGCATCGACCCCGAGCTGAGCCGGGAGCTGTTCATCCGGCACGCCCTGGTCGAGGGCGACTGGGAGACCCACCACGCCTTCTTCCGGGAGAACCGCAGGTTGCTCGAAGAGGTCGAGGAGCTGGAGGAGCGGGCCCGGCGCCGCGACATCCTCGTCGACGACGAGACGCTGTTCGACTTCTACGACCAGCGCGTCCCCGCCGACGTCGTCTCCGGGCGCCACTTCGACTCCTGGTGGAAGAAGGCCAGGACCGGACAGCCCGACCTGCTCAGCTTCGAGAAGTCGATGCTGATCAGCGAGACGGCGGGCGACGTCAGCCGGCGCGACTATCCCGACGTGTGGCGCCAGGGCGGTTTGCGCTTCCCCCTGACGTACCAGTTCGAGCCCGGCACCGACGCCGACGGCGTCACCGCGCACATCCCGCTCGCGCTGCTCAACCAGGTCAACGTCGAGGGCTTCGACTGGCAGATCCCCGGGCTGCGCGAGGAGCTGCTCACCGCGCTCATCCGGAGCCTGCCCAAGCAGGTCAGGCGTAACTTCGTCCCGGCCCCCAACTACGCCAAGAAGGCACTGGAGCGGGCCGAGCCCACCCAGGAGCCGCTGCTCGCGGTGCTGGAACGCGAGCTGCTGAACCTGACGGGCGTCCAGGTGCCGCGCGAGGCCTGGCAGCCCGACCTGGTCCCCGACCACCTCAAGATCACCTTCCGGGTGATCGACGGCCGCAAGCAGAAGCTGGCCGAGAGCAAGGACCTGGCCGACCTGAAACGAAGGCTCGCCCCCAAGCTCCGCCAGACCCTGTCCAAGGCCGCCGACGGCCTGGAGAGGTCCGGCCTGACGGGATGGACCGTGGGCGCGCTGCCCAAGACGTTCGAGCAGCGCAGGATGAAGGCCTACCCGGCGCTCGCCGACGAGGGCGCCACCGTGGCCGTACGGATGTTCGAGACCGAGGCCGAGCAGCGCCGGGCGATGTGGGAGGGCACCCGCAGGCTGCTGCTGCTCAACACCCCTTCACCGGCCAAATGGGTGCTCGGCCGCCTCGGCAACCAGTCCAAGCTCGCCCTGAGCCGCAGCCCGCACGCCGGTGCCACCGCGCTGTTCGACGACTGCATCGCCTGCGCCGCCGACCACCTCATGATCGAGCACGGCGGTCCGGTCTGGGACGAGTCGGCCTTCTCCGCCCTGCACGACAAGGTCAGGGCCGAGCTGTTCGACACCACCGCCGAGGTGGTCGCCAGGGTCGAGAGCATCCTCAAGGTCTGGCACACCGTCTCGAACCTGCTGCCGGAGTCGCGCTCCACCCCCGCGATCGAGGACATCCGCGACCAGGTGGCGAACCTCGTCTACCCGGGTTTCGTCACCGACACCGGCTACAGGCGCCTGCCCGACCTGCTCCGCTATCTCAAGGGGGCCGAGCGGCGGCTGGAGAAGGTCCACGAGGACGCGTTCCGCGACGGGGAGCGGATGGACAAGGTGCACGACATCGAGGACGACTACCACGAGCTGGTCGAGAAGCTCCCCCCGGCCCGCCGCTCCGACGACGACGTCCGCCAGATCCGCTGGATGATCGAGGAGCTCAGGGTCAGCTACTTCGCCCAGACCCTCGGCACCCCGTACTCGATCTCCGACAAGCGCATCCGCAAGGCGATGGAGAAACTCTGAGCTCCGCCGGGGAGAGGGACTACAGGAAGATCGAGGTGTCGAGGTCGAAGTCGACGGGGGAGGGGATCCGGAGCGGCTTGCCCGTCTCGGTGTGGGTCATGGTCCGGTAGCTGCCGTCCTCCGGGTCGCTGAGGACCGTGACCGTCGGCGGGGAGGCGACCGGATCGACGATCAGCATGATCGGGATGCCGCAGCCCGCGTAGATCCTGGGCTTCGTGGCGCGGTCCATCTCCATGCTCCCGGGTGAGACGATCTCCGCCACCAGGACGAGCCCCGAGGAGAGGATCTCGCGCTCGCCCCATAGCGGAGCGTCCAGGGGGACCAGGCAGTAGTCGGGGACGATGGTGTCACGGGGACCTTCGACGCAGATGTCGACGTCACCGGAGAAGCTTTCCCAGCCGTTCTCGTCCTCCACGGGAATCAGCGCTCTGCTGAGGGATCTGGCTATGCGTGCGTGGCGGGGGGTCGCGGAAGGACTCACGATCAGGTTCCCGTCGATGACTTCGGCCCGGAGGCCGCGGACGGGGGGGAGGGACTCGAAGATCTCTCTCGGGGTCCGAGGGAGTGGCCGGTCTTCCGGAGCGGCGGGCTGGGCGGGTGGCTGGGGCGCGGCGCGCTGGGCGGATCGCTGAGACGCTGTCATCACCATCGACCTTGTATCCCTTCGTATCCGGACGGGCACTCTGAGTGTCGCATGCGAGCGTGTCCGGACGTGGAGCACATGCCCTGTGGTTATGGTCGGCCCGCTGGAGAGGTGTCGGCCGGTGTGGCGTCCGGGAGCGTACGGCTTTCTCGTGGGTGCCCGATCATGCTCTGTGACGTTCTGGCGCGCCCGTACGAGAGCGCGTGGCACTCGGCGGTCCCGCCCGGGGTCGCCTCGGCGGGCCGGGCTACGATCGGGAAGCTTGAACGGAAAGGGAGGCACCGTGGTCAGGGCGCTGGTGTTCGACGTGGGTGAGACGCTGATCGACGAGACGCGCATCTGGTCGCGCTGGGCCGACCGGCTGGGGGTCACCCGGTTCACCATGCTCGGCGTGCTCGGCGGCATGGCCGCGCTCGACAGGTCGTTCGAGGACGCCTTCCGGCTCCTGCGGCCCGGTTTCGACGTCGAGGCCGAGCAGGAGGCGTGGCGGCGCGACGACCCGGACGGGCTGCGGGTCGACTTCGACGCCGACGACCTCTATCCCGACGTGCGGCCCGCCCTGGCGGCGCTGCGCGACCTCGGCCACGAGCTCATCATCGCGGGCAACCAGCCGCCGCAGGCGCGCGACGCGCTCGTCGCGATGGACCTGCCCGTCGACGCGGTACACACCTCCGACGGCTGGGGCGTCGCCAAGCCCGCCCCGGAGTTCTTCGCCAGGGTCGTCGCGGTGTCGGGACGCGAGCCCGGCGAGATCCTCTACGTGGGCGACCGGCTGGACAACGACGTGCTCCCCGCGCGGGCGGCGGGCATGCGGACCGCGCTGATCCGGCGGGGACCCTGGGGGCACCTGCACGCGGAGCGCCCCCAGGCCGCCGAGGCGGATCACGTCGTCGACGACCTGCACGCCCTGGTCGCCGCCCTCACCCGCTGACCGTCCTATGCCGTACGGACCCATGTCGTACGGAGGAGGTCAGGGAGTTCCCCACTGCGCGCCGACGCCGGCGCCGGAGCGCACCGCCGACGGGATGCCGGCGGGGGCGTCGACCGTGTACGCGTAGAAGGTGCGCGGCTCGACGACGGTGCCCGAGGTCTCGGGGGTTCCCGAGTTCACGTAGACGTTGTTGCGCTGCACCGCCCGTCCGGGGCCGCTGTCGGCGTAGCCGCTCGCCGAGAAGAGCGGGTGGGGTACGTCCTGGAAGTAGTTGCCCTCCACGACCACCCCGGCGTTCTCCGTCGAGGCCACCCCGTACAGCTCGTTGCCCAGGAAGTAGTTGTTGAAGACGTGCACCGGCTCGCCGAAGCGGACGCGCGGGTGGCGCTGACGGCTGTTGTCGAAGAAGTTGTGGTGGATCGTCACCTTGAGGTGGCCGACGTCGGTGCCCGCGGCGCCGTCGGAGTGGCTGATCAGCATGCTCTTGTCGGAGTGGTCGAAGTGGTTCCACGACACGGTGACGTAGTCGGCGCCGCGCACCACGTCGATCGAGCCGTCGACCGCGCCGGAGAAGGTGTTGTGGTCGATCCAGATGTGGTGTGACTGCTGGCCGACGTTGATCGCGTCGTCCTCGGCCTCGGTGAACCGGATGTTGCGCACGATCACGTTGTAGGACCGGTAGAAGTCAAGGCCGCCGCCGGTGATGTGACCCGAGGTGCCCACCCCGATGATGGTCTTGTTCGGCCGGACCCCCTGCTTGCTGGTGATCGCGATGGTGCCCGCGACCCGGATGACGAGCGTCTCCTTGCTGTCGATGTACTCCAGGAACGTGTCGGCGTCGGTCACGGTGACCGTCCGCCCGCCCGCGCCGCCGGTGGTGCCGTTCTGGCCGAGGGCGTTGACCGACGCGAAGCCGACCGGGGTGCCCAGCGCCTCGGCGGTCCCGGTGGCGGCACCCGCGCCGGCCGGCGTCGCGGAGAGGGCGGCGGCGAGCAGGGCCGCGGAGACGGCGGCGGTGGCGGCGCGCAGGGCCGTACCCCGTCTGGTCGCGTGATCGGCGGTGATGTGTGGCATGGTGTCTGCCTTCCTGGTGGAGAAGCCTTCGCGGGCCTCCCGGGACGGGCGTTCCGGAGGGTTTCCGGGGAGCTTCCGGGGAGTCGCGAGGGGAGTTTCGAGGGGGAGTTCCGGAGATCTTCCGGGGAGTTCCGGGGAGTTCCGGAGGGGGCGAGGGGAGTGCCGGGGAGCTTCCGAGGGAGGTGCGGGGGAGGGTTCCGAGGGAGGTGCGGAGGGGAGGGGGTGTCCGCCCGCCGGTGGGGGGAGTCCGGCGGGCGGCTACCCGGGGGAGGGGGTCAGCAGCCGATCTTCCCGACACCGGCGCCGGCGGACACGGTCGCCGGGACGGTCGCGGGGTCGTCGACGGTGTACGGGTAGTACGTGCGCGGCTCGACGACGGTGCCGGCCGTCTGGGGGGTGCCGGAGCCGACGTAGCGGTTGTTCCGCTCGACCACCCGGCCGGGACCGCTCTTGTCGTAGCCCACGTAGATCGGGTGGGCGACGTTCTCGAAGTAGTTGCCCTCGACGAGCACCCCGGCGTTCTCGGTGGACGCGACGCCGTACAGCGCGTTGTTCCGGTAGTAGTTGTTGAGGACGTGGACCGGGTCGGCGAAGCGCACCCGGGGGTGGCGCTGGTCGGTGCCGTCGAAGAAGTTGTGGTGGTAGGTGACGCGCAGCTTCCCGATGTCGGCGGTGTAGTTGTCCGAGTGGCCCAGCAGCGCCGACTTGCTGTGGTGGTGGAAGTGGTTCCACGAGACCGTGACGAAGTCCGACTCCCGCTTGATGTCGAGCAGGCCGTCGTAGCCGTCCGAGAGGTCGTTGTGGTCGATCCACACGTGGTGCGCCTTGTTCGTGACGCTGATCGAGTCGTCCTCGGCGCCGGTGAACCGGATGTTCCTGATGATCACGTTGTTGCCCGGCCGGGTCGTCGAGCCGAGCTGGAGCCCGCCGCCGGTGATCTCGGCGGTCGTGCCCACGCCGAGGATGCTCTTGTTCGCGACCACGGTGAGCATGCCGGACACCTGGATGCGGCCGGACACCTGGATCACGTACGCGCCGGCCCTGCCGACGTAGTCCTTCAGGGCCGCGGCCGTGGTCACGGTGACGACGGGGCCTCCGGCGCCGCCGGTGGTGCCGTTCTGGCCGAGGGCGTTGACGGTGGCGAAGCCGGTCGGCGTGCCGGTGCAGGCCGCGGCGAGCCTCCCCGCCGTCTCCCCCGCTCTCGCGGTGGTCGTACCCGAGGCGGCGCCGGCGGCGCCACCCGTGCCGGCGAGCGCGGCGACCAGGAGCATCGCGGTGACGGCCGAGCGGTGGCGGCGGGGGTGGCGGTGGGGGCGGTGTCCGGTGTTCATCGTCGTCTCCATCAGATCTTCCCGACGCCGGCACCGGCGGGCACGATGGTCGGCACCGCGGAGGCCGGATCCGCGCCGTAGGAGTAGTAGGTGCGCGGCTCGGTCACGGTGCCCCGGGTCTCGATGGCGTGGTTGCAGTCGACCAGGATGTTGCCGCGTTCGACCAGGCGCCCGAGGTCCCCGCTGAACTCCACCCGTCCGGGGTTGTTGACGCTGTAGAAGTAGTTGTTCTCGACCAGCACCCCGGCGTTGTACGTGGACGCGATGCCGTAGCTGTTGTCCCGGTAGTAGTTGTTGTAGACGTGCACGACGTCCGCGAAGCGCACCCGGGGGTGGCGCTGGTCGGAGGCGTCGAAGAAGTTGTGGTGGTAGGTGACGCGCAGCCGGCCGATGTCCTGCGGGCCCGCGTCCTCGTCGTGGGAGAGCAGCAGCGTCTTGTCGTGGTCGTGGAACCTGTTCCAGGAGACGGTCACGAAGTCCGAGCCGCGCTTGATGTCGACCGCGCCGTCGTCCCCGTTGGAGAAGTCGTTGTGGTCGATCCAGACGTGGTGGCTGAACATCTGCACGTTGATCATGTCGTCGGTGGCGCCGGAGAACGCGATGTTGCGGATGATGATGTTGTGCACGGCGTTCGCGGGCGGCGAGGTGACGGAGTCGCTGACCGGCAGGCCGATGTTCAGGCCGCCGCCGACCAGCGCGGCGTTCGCGCCGACCCCGATGATCGTCTTGTCCGACGTGACGTTGTGCATGCCGTCGCTGGAGCCGGTGGGCAGGGTGATCCGGCCGGTGACCTGGATGACGTACGGCCCGGGGCGGGCGATGTAGTCGAGGAACTGCGCGGTCGTGGCCGCGGTGACCGTGGGGCCTCCGGCGCCGCCGGTGGTGCCGTTCTGGCCGAGGGCGTTGACGGTGGAGAAGCCGATCTGGGCGTTGACCGGGTCCGCGTACCGCGTGGTTCCGGTCGCGGCCACGGCCGGGCCGATCAGGGCGGAGATCAGGAGCGTGACGGCGGTGAGGATGAGTGCCGTACGCGGGCCGGTCCCGGGGGCGGAACGCGGCACCGGGGGGAGGGATCGGGCCGGTGGAGGGGGAGTGGATCTGGGGGGCACGTGTTCTCTGCTCTCTGCGCGCGGTCGCGGTCGCGGCGGCGTGCGGTCAGGCGGCAGCGTTAAGCCGGGAGAGGAGTACGGGATGTCCGCGGTGCGCGGCTCGTCGGCGCGCCGTCCCCGGTCTCCGAAGCGGATCTCCGGTACGGACTCCAGTACGGATTTCCGGCACGGAAACGGTGCGCGGGTCGCGTGGGGAGGCGGTGCGTTCCCACCGCGCGGCGGTCGTCGTCTCGCCGGGCCGGTCCGCCCGTGGGGTGAGGCCGCGCGGCGCGCCGTGGGAGGTGAGGCGGGAGTGGTCACCGCACTCGGGAGAAAGGGGGCTCGGGTCAGTGCGCTGCTATGGCATCGCCACCTTCCAGCGGGTGGGGCGCTTCCCGGCGAGGCGCTAGGAAAGCGCTTTCCAGACGGGCCCGAGTTTATGTTTCCAACAAGTTTCTGTCAATGCTCCCAGGGTGGTGTTGGGAGGTGCGGAGCGTGCCCGGGGTTGGGGGTGACGTACGGCGCGCGGGGAGGCGCGGAGGGGGCGCCACGGGTGCGCGGAGGGGGAACCGTTCCGGCGTGCGGGGTTCGGGCCGGGAAGCCGTTCCGGCGTGCGGGGGACGGGAGGGAAATCGTCCCGGCGCGCGGGGTGCGGGGGTGGCGATCATTCCGGCGTGCGGGGGTGGGGCGGGGAGCCGTTCCGATGTGCCGGTGTGTGTTCCGGTGTGCCGGTGTGCGGACGCGGGGCCGTTCGCCCCGGGCCTCGTCGTGCCGGTGAGGCCCGGGACGCGCCCGGTGATTCGTGATCGGTTCGCGAGGTGCCGGGATCCCCGGAGGGACTCTCAGGTCTCGCGGTACTCGATGTCGGGCTCGATGTGGACGGCGCGCTCCTCGGCGGACAGGTCGCCGTCGTCGAGGCCCACCTCCGAGGCGTACTCCTCGGAGGTCTCGTCGGGGCTCAGCCCCTCGTCCGGCGCCACCAGGCGGGTCCCGTCGCGCGGGACCCGCTCGCGGTCCGGTGCCTCGCGCCGGAGGCGCTCGTCGAGGGTGTCCTGGTGCTCGTCGTCGTGTTCGACGATCTCGTGGTTGAGACCGAGGTCGTCGGTCCACTCCTCGACCTCGATCGCCTGCTCGTCACTCAGACCCACGCGGTCTGGGGGTGTTTCGGTCATACCGCGGCCCTACCCGTTTTATCGCCTTAAATCCCAGGTCAGATCTCCGTGGAGCCCGTGATCGGGTTTCTCAGCCGCCGGCGCCCGGGAGATCGCCCGGCAGGTAGACGGGGGACTGGTTCTCGCGGGCCAGGCGCCCGGCGGCGAGGCGGGGCGCGATGTGCGCCGGGAGGAGGGGAGCCGCGGTGTCCCAGGGCAGGAACGCCACCTCGTCCAGCTCCTCGGCCTGCAGCCGTATGCGGGCGGGATCCTCCAGGACACCGCCGTCGAACATGAAGTTGATCAGCCCGCGAGGGCGGTCCTTCGCCGGTGGCGTCCAGTGGACCACGAGCAGCTCACCCGCCTTGACGGACACGCCGAGTTCCTCGACCACCTCGCGCATGGCGCCGTCGTGGGGCGCCTCGCCCTCCTCGACGATCCCGCCGGGGAAGTTCCAGCCGGGCCGGTAGTTGGGCTTGACCAGCAGGACGCGGTCTTCCGGGTCGGTGAGCAGCATGCAGGCCGAGACGAACACGCTGGGCAGGGTGGCGTACCAGGCGGCGGGGTCGGGATAGGGCTCGCTCATCCCTGCCACGCTACCTCCGCGACGGGCCGGTCACGGGCGGACCCGCCGGTTCGTCCGCCGGGAAGGGGCTCTTCTCGCCGGGCGCGTGAGACGATCCCGGCGAGGAAGGCGAGGGAGAGGAGAGGGTTGGACACCGCTGAGCTGTACCGGAGATTCGCGGTCCGGGAGGTCCGGGGGCATTCCCCGGCGTACGAGGACCTGGCGCTGGAGATCGCCGCCGACGCGCGGCTGCTGGCCCTGATCGACGGGCTGCCGCCGATCAAGCGGCAGCCGAACCTGCTGCTGGCCTCGGTGAGGTTCCTCGGCGGCCCGCACGCCGACTTCGGCCGGTTCCGGGAGTGGGTCGTCCGGCACTGGGCGGAGTTGCGGGAGACGGTGCTCGCGCGCAGGACGCAGACCAACGAGGCAGGGCGGTGCGCGACCCTGCTGCCGGTGCTCGCGGGCCTCACCGGGCCGCTGGCCCTGGTCGAGGCGGGGGCCTCGGCGGGGCTGTGCCTCTACCCCGACCGCTACCGGTACCGCTACGACGACCGGCCGGTTCTCGGTCCCGAGGACAGTCCCGTCGTGCTGGCCTGCCGCACGAACGGCAGGGTTCCGGTGCCCACGCGGGTGCCGGAGGTGGTGTGGCGGGCCGGTCTCGACCTCAATCCCCTGGACGTGCGCGAGGAGGAGACGTCGCGCTGGCTGGAGTGCCTGGTCTGGCCGGGCCAGCACGAGCGGCTGGCGCGGCTCCGCGGCGCCGTCCGGATCGTCCGGGAGGACCCACCCCACCTGGTCAAGGGCGATCTCAACGAGACCCTCCGCGACCTGGTCGCCTCGGCGCCGCGGGAGGCCACGGTGGTCGTGTTCCACAGCGCGGTCCTGCCGTACCTGGAAGAGGGGGAACGGGACCGGTTCGTGGCGGCCGTGCGGGGCCTGCCCGTGCGGTGGATCTCCAACGAGGGCTCGCCCAGGCTGCCCTCGGTGCTCGCCGGGCTCGGGCGTGACCTTCCCGAGGACCGCCTGGCGTTCCTTCCGGCGCTGGACGGGAGGCCGGTCGCGATGGCCGGGCCGCACGGGGAGTGGCTGGACTGGCTCGACACCTGACCCTCGACGGCCGGTCTTCCCCGTTTGGAGAGGCGCGGCCTCTCGTTCAGCCGAGTTTCTTGACCAGGAGTTCCATCTCCAGGTCGTCCCGGGTCGGCATGCCGACGGTCTCGTCGTCGTAGGGGAAGGGGATCATCTCGCCGGTGCGGGTGTAGCCGCGGCGCACGTACCAGGCCAGGAGCTCCTCGCGCGCCGAGATCACCGTCATGCGCATCTCGCCCACGCCCCAGGTGTCGCGGGCGAAGCGCTCGGCCTCGGCGAGGACCGCCCTGCCGAAGCCGCCGCCCTGCAGGGTGGGGCGTACGGCGAACATCCCGAAGTAGGCGTATTCGCCCCGATGCTCGACCTGGCAGCAGGCGACGATCTCGTCTCCCGCCTCCATGACGATCATGTGGCTTCCCGGTTTCTCCAGCTCGGCGGTGACGTTCTCGGCGTTCGTCCGCCGCCCGCCCAGCAGGTCCGCCTCGGTCGTCCATCCGGCGCGGCTCGACTCCCCCCGGTACGCCGAGTCGACCAGGAGAACCAGGGCGGGCACGTCTGCGACGGTGGCCACGCGGAAGGTCGGCCGCGTGGTCCGGGAGGGGCTGTTCATGCGGATGATCCTCTCAACAGATGGTGGGATGTACGCGAACATCGGATCACCTGATCCCGCGAATCATACCTAGATAGGGTTTTTGCCCTTTTTCTTCGTATCGAGAGTCCTTCGTGTCGAGCGGAGGAGTAGCGAGCGGAGAGCACGGCCGTGTCATCCCTGATCGGGCCGCCGTCGAACGGCTCGGCCCCGGGACCCGGACCGGTGGGCGAAAAGGGTCCGGCCCGCGCGAGACAGGACTCGCGCGGGCCGGACCGCGGGGAGGCCGCGGACCCGTGCCCGGGTCCGTGGCGATGACCTAGATCACTCGGCCGCCTGGAAGGCGCGGCCCGCCGGGGTGGCGACGCCGTTGCTCCGGAACAGGCCGCTGTTGGGCTCGGTGTCGGAGGAGGGCAGGCCGAACCAGGCGTAGCGCTGCACGTACGGCAGGGAGGCCAGCATCTTGGCGGACGCGGTGACGAAGGCGGCCTGCTGCGCGTCCGTGGGGAAGCGGACGCCGTTCGAGAAGTCGATCAGGGCGAACTCGGTGAGCCAGATCGGCTTGCGGTAGCGCTCGTACACGGCCTGGATGTACGACTTGAGCTGGCCGACCGCGGCCTCGGTGCGGAAGTCGCCGCCGTACCAGTGCAGGGTGATGAAGTCGACGCGCTGGTTCTTCTGGGCCGCCCCGGTCATGAACCGGTCCAGCCAGCCGCCCGCCCGGTCACCGCCCCAGGCGACGGCGGGGCTGCCGACCTTCAGGCCGGTCGCGGTGAGCCTCGGCCACAGTGACAGCGCCTGCTCCACGCTCATGTTGGACTGCTCGGCGAAGTCCGGCTCGTTGAAACCGAGCAGGTAGGGAGAACCGGCGTTCTTCGCCTGGGCGAGGTTCTGGTCGGTGACGCCGGCGGCTCCCCAGATCATCGGGACGAACTCCGTCCCCTTGGGGGTGGTGACGCCGTTGTGGTTCGTGGACCACGTGTAGTACCAGTCCGCGCCGGAGGCTTCGAGGGCCGCGCTGACGTTGGGCGCCTGCCACACGCCCACGCCCTTCTTGCCGGAGGTTCCCGTGGGAGGAACCTCGGGGACCGGCGTGGTCGGGGTCTTGCTGGGAGTGGCGCTCGGGGTGGAGCTCGGGGTCGGCCTGGTCGGGGTGGCGCTGGGGGTGGGGCTCGGCGTGCGGCTCGGACTCGAACTCGGGGTCGGCCTGGTGGGGGTGGCGCTGGGCACGGGGGTGGTCGAGCCCTTGCCGAAGACCTGGAACTCCCAGAGCGAGACGCCGTACTGGCTGGACCGCTTGGTGGCGTGGAGCCGCACGTACCGGCCGGTGGCCGACACGTCGAGGGTCTGCACGCCGCCCTTGCCCGCGGTCGTGCTGTGGATCGTCTTCCACTGGCCGCCGCCGGAGGACGTCTGGATCCGGAACGCGGTGGCGTAGGCGCGCTCCCAGTTCAGCACGATCTTGCTGATCGCGGTCGGCCTGCCCAGGTCCACCTGCAGCCACTGGGGGTCGCTGAACTTGCTGGACCAGCGGGTGCCGCTGTCGCCGTCGACCGCGGCCGCGGCGGACAGGTCGCCTCGCTCGGCCGAGGAGGCGACGGCCGCCCTGCCCTGCGACACGGGCGCGTCGGCCGCGCCCGCGGGGAGGGCGCCGTGCACCACGGAGGCGCCCATGACGGCCACCAGCGCGCTGACGAGCGCGGCGCGGCGTACGTGACGACCAGCCGTGCGACCTGCTGCGACACCACGCGGAACAGTCTCACTCATAGGGATGGGGTCCTTCGTACGGGAAGTGGGGATCGGACGTTGTCGGCGTATCGGGAGGCGTGCCGGATGGGCCGGACCGCGGATTTCCTGTCGGTCGTGTCCGGTGTCCGGACGTGCTCGCTCCTGTACAGGAGACCGGCGGGCGGGCCGGGGACAACAGAAATCCGGAAAAGGGCTCCATGGGTTTTCGCCGCTGCCGCTGCCGCTGCCGTCGCCGTCGCTGACTCGCTCGCATCGCATCGCGTCACATCACGTCGTGTCTTGATCGTGTCGCATCGCGTTGCTTCGCTCAATTTCGTCCTGCTTCGCCGTGCTTCGCCGTGCTTTGTCGTGCGCCGTCCGCGTCGCCTCACACCGTTCGGGCTCGCGGTGGGGCGGTGACCGATCTGCGATACTCCGGAAGTGCGCCGTTCGTCCCGCAGCCCACTCCGGTTGGTCGCCGACGTCGCCGTCTCGCTCGTCGTGGGGCTGTATCTGGTCGCCCTGGTGATGGACGAGGTGGTGCCGCGCGCCGGGCCGCTGGTGATCCTGGGGATGATCGCGGGTGCGGCGCAGGGCGTGGCGCTGTGGTGGCGGCGTTCCCATCCGGTGCCGGTGATGGTGATCGCGCTCGCCGGAGGGGCCCTCGTCCACTTCCTCGCGCCGCAGGGGATCTTCCCGTTCGCGGGCCTCGTCGCGCTCGGTTCGCTGGCCGCCGTCCGGCCGCCCCGCGTGTCGCTGCCCGCGCTCGCGGCGCTGCTCGCGCTGACCGCGCTGAACTTCCTCACCGCCTCCAGCGAGGAGGCGCAGTTCGCGATGGTGTTCCCGGTCGTCGCCTGGGCGCTCGGTGAGGTCGTGCGCAACCGGCGTGTGGCGATCGACCAGGAGTCGCGCAGGGCGGTCAGCGAGGAGCAGGCGCGGATCGCCCGGGAGCTGCACGACGTGATCGCGCACAGCGTCTCGGTCATCGTGGTGCAGGCGGCGGCCGCCGACGACGTCTTCGACGAACGCCCCGACCAGGCGCGCGCCGCGCTGCGCTCGATCGAGGCGGCGGGGCGCGACGCGCTCGGGGAACTGCGCCGGCTGCTGGCCGTGGTACGGCCGGGTGAGGGAGAGGAGTCGACTCCGGGGCCGGGACTGGACCGGCTCGGGGAGCTCGTGGAGCCGTTCCGCGCCGCCGGTCTGCGGGTCGCGGTGCGCAGCGAGGGCATCGGCGCCGACGGTGCGCTGCCGTCCGGGATCGACCTCTCCGCCTACCGGATCGTCCAGGAGGCGCTCACCAACACGCTGCGTCACGCGGGCGCCCGCCGCGCGGAGGTGACCGTGAGGGCCGCCGCGGGGGTGCTCGAACTGGACATTCTCGACGACGGGCGCGGGAGCGGGGGTGGAGACACCCCGGGGATTGAGGGGAGTGGCGACGGCGGCGCCGGTCACGGGACCGCGGGGATGCGCGACGGTGGTGCCGGTCACGGGATCGCGGGGATGCGCGACGGTGGTGCCGGTCACGGGATCGCGGGGATGCGCGAGCGCGCCGCGATGCTCGGCGGCACTCTCGACGCGGGCCCGCTACCCGGCGGCGGGTTCCGCGTCCGCGCCCGCCTGCCGTTGGGAGCGTCGCGATGATCGTCCGTGCCTTCGCTCGCCTGCCGCTGCGGGCGGTGCGATGAGCATCCGGGTACTGGTCGCCGATGACCAGGCGCTGGTCCGCGGGGGTTTCCGGATGATCCTGGAGGCCAGGGCGGATCTCGAGGTGGTCGGCGAGGCCGGGGACGGCCGGGAGGCCGCGACCCTGGTCGAGCGGCTGAGGCCGGACGTCGTCCTGATGGACGTGCGGATGCCCGGCGTCGACGGGCTGGAGGCGACCCGGCGGATCGTCGCCTCGGGGAGTCCGGCCCGGGTGATCGTCCTGACCACCTACGACGTCGACGAGTCCGTGTTCGCGGCCCTGCGCGCCGGGGCGAGCGCCTTCCTGCTCAAGGACGTGCGGCCCGCCGAGCTGGTGGAGGCGATCCGCGTGGTGGCGCGCGGCGACGCGCTGCTCGCGCCGTCGGTCACCCGCAGGCTGCTCGACCGCTTCGTCACCGTCCTGCCCGATCCCGATGGCTCACCGCCCGATCTCGGCTCGCTGACCGGGCGGGAGGTCGAGGTGCTGCGGCTGGTCGCGCTCGCCCTGTCCAACGCCGAGATCGCCGAACGGCTCGTGCTCACCGAGGCCACGGTCAAGACGCATGTCTCCTCGGTGCTGCGCAAGCTCGGCCTGCGCGACCGGGTCCAGGCCGTCGTGCTCGCCTACGACGTGGGACTCGTGCGCCCGCGCTCCGGCTGAACGAGGTCCAGGTCCTCCGGACAGCCCTGACGGGGGCGGGTCAGACGCGCGGGGGTGGATCAGGCGCGCAGGTCGCCGACGGCCGGGAGCAGCTGGAGCTTCTCGTGGCTCTCGCTGCCCGGTACGGCGGTGAAGACCAGCAGCATCTGGGACTGGTCGGGATCGACCAGGGTCTGGCAGTGCAGTTCCAGCAGGCCGAGCCGCGGGTGCAGGATGCGCTTCGCCCCGCAGAACGGGCCCAGGACGGGGTGCTCGTGCCAGATCCCGGCGAACCGCGGGCTCGCCGCCAGCAGCGCGTCGACCAGCGCGGCCGCGCGCGAACCCTTGCCGCCCCGGGTGTACGCGTCGCGCAGGCTGGCCGTGAAGAGGCGGTCGTGCGTCGGATGGTCCTCCTCGGGATAGATCAGCCGCGCGGCCGGGTCGGTGAACCAGCGGTAGTGCATGCTGCGTGCCATCCCGGTGTGGACGCTCTCGTCGCCCATCAGCGCCACCGCGAGCCGGGTCTGCCTGAGCGTCTCGCCGAGATGGCTCATCACCTGGGCGGGCGTGTCCTCCAGCCGGTCGAAGATGCGCATCATCCCGGGGTTGATGTGGTCGCCGCGAAAGACCCGTCGCGGGGTGGCGTGGCCCGCGAGGCGGAACAGGTGGTCGCGCTCCTCAAGCGAGAGGTGCAGTCCCCGGGCGATCGCGGCGAGCATCTGCTCGGACGGTTTGGGCCCGCGTCGCTGCTCGATCCGGCCGTAGTAGTCGGCGGACATGCCGCACAGCGCGGCGACCTCCTCGCGCCGCAGCCCGCCGGTGCGTCGCCGTCGTCCGCGAGGCAGCCCGACGTCCTCGGGTTGCAGCGCCTCCCGCCGGGTGCGCAGGAACTCGGCCAGCTCGGCCCTGTCCATGTGGTGAGTCCCCCTTTCCGGGAACGGCCGTCGCGAAATCTTCAGGCGGCGGCGAATTCGACCCCGGCGAGCCGCTCGGAGACGTCCCAGAGCCGGGCCGCGGCGGCCTCGTCACGGGCCGGTTTGTAGACGGTCAGCTCGGTCGGGCCCCCGGTGAACTGGCCGAAGCCGTCGGGTCCGTAGAAGCGGCCGCCCTGCGCCCGCGGGTCGGTGGCCGCGTACAGGGCGGGGAGGGCGCCCCTGTCGACGGTCTGCACGAACAGGCCCACCCGGGAGAGCCGCGTCATGATCGCCTCAAGCGGCGAGGGACGCTCGCGGCCCAGGTTGGGGCCGGACGCGTAGAGGTTCGTCAGGGTCGTGCCGGGGTGCGCGACGTTGCTGACGAGGCCCCAGCCGCCGGCCCGGCTGCGCCGGTCGAGCTCCAGGCCGAACATCAGGTTGGCCAGCTTCGACAGCCCGTACGAACGGATCGGGGAGTACTTCCGCTCGCTTTGCAGGTCGTCCCAGTCGATCCTGGCGTTGCGGGCGGCGCTGCTCGACATGGTGGTGACGCGGGCCCGGCCGGCGCGCAGCAGCGGCAGGATCCCGCCGACCAGCGCGACGTGGCCGATGTGGTTCGTGCCGAACTGCAGCTCCAGGCCGTCGGCCGTGGTGTGCCGGGTGGCCGGTGACATGACGCCGGCGTTGTTGATCAGGATGTCGATCGGCCGGTCCTCGGCGTTCAGTTTCTCCGCGAGCGCCGCCACGGAGGCCAGCGAGGCCAGATCGAGTTCGCGGAGGGAGACCACGGCTCCGGGAGCCGCCGCGCGGACACGCGCGACGGCCGCCTCGCCCTTGACGGGGTTGCGGACCGGCAGCACGAGTTCGGCGCCCGCCCGGGCCAGGCGTACGGCCAGGCCGAGGCCGACACCGTCACTCGCGCCGGTCACCACGGCGAGCTTCCCGGTCAGATCGGGCACAGACACGTCTTTCATGATAACTCCCTGGTCAAAGGGCATTTCCGGTCGAAGTAAGCGTCGCAAAGGCCACGATGCCGGTCCATGTCGCACTTATCCACGGATCACTTGTCCCTGGGTAAGCGGGTGAACGGGTGAACGGGTGAGCGGCCCGGCGCGTGCCGCCGTCTCCGTCCGAGGAGGGAGAGGCGCGGCCGGGCTCCGTCCGGAGGAGGGGGTGAAGGCCGCTCCCGCGTTCGATGTGCGCGGGGGCGGTCCGCACCTAGCGTCACCGCCATGACCGGAAACCCTCCCGACGGCCGGCGCCCCGCAGCCCGGACGACCCAGATATCTGAGACGCCCCAGGCGACCCAAGCGGATCAGGCGGCTCCCGGCGCACGCCTCGGGACGCCGCGTCGCGTCGCACCCGCCCTCGGGCTGTTCCTCCTCTCCCCGCTGGTCGCCGAGTACCTGCTCGGCAACGTCGCCTCGTCCGAGATCTGGGGCCTGGTGATCCTCGCGCCGATGTACGGCGGCGGTGCGATCATCATCCGTGAGGTGGTCCGGCGCACCGGGCGCGGCTGGCCGACGCTCCTCCTGCTGGCGTGCGCGTACGGCGTGCTCGAGGCGGCCCTGATCGACCAGACCCTCTTCAACCCCGCTCCGCTGTTCGAGGACGACGTCTCCCGTGGCGCCACCCTCATCCCGGCGCTGGGTCTCAGCGCCGGCAACGCCGTGGGGTTCACCGCCGGACACGCCATCTGGAGCATCGGCGTCCCGATCGTCCTCGTCGAGACCCTGGTGCCCCGCCGCGCCACCACCCCCTGGCTGGGCATACCCGGCCTGATCATCACCTGCGTGGTGTTCGTCCTCGGCTCCCTCGTCCTCTTCGGCGGCATACGCGACGAGAGCGGATTCATGGCGTCGCCGCCGCAGCGGATCGGCGCCGCCGTCGTGGTCGTGCTCCTGGTCGCCGTCGCGTTCCTGGCCGGACGGCGTCCCGGCCCGGTGACGGACGGGCTGCCGCCGCGACCCTGGCTGGTGGGGACGGCGGGGTTCGTCGCGTCCGCGGCGTTCTTCCTCCGCCCCGAGGACTGGTGGGGGACCGCCGCGGGCGTCGCGCTGCTCGCCGGGGCGACGGTCGTGATCGGCCGGTGGTCGCGACGCGACGGCTGGGGCGCCGCGCACCGGCTCGCGCTGGCGGGTGGCGCGCTGCTGACCTACGGGTTCGGCGGTTTCCTCCTGCTCATGCTGCACGGCACCGCGAACACCGCCAACCTGGCCGGCCAGGTGATCCTCGTCCTCGGCGCGCTCGCCCTCTTCCTCGCGGCCTGCCGGACCGCGGCCGGGGCGGCCGGGGCGCGAGGAACGGCCGAGGTGGGGTGACCCAGGCGCGTTCCGCGCAGTGAACACGAGGTGATCTTCTGGAGCCCGGTACGTGCGGAGCCGGGGCCGAGCGTTCGGCGTCACGTGAAGTTATCGTCGGTAACGGGACGTGGGGAGGCAACGGATGCGACACACGCGGGCCACGGTGATGCGGACGGCGCTACGACTGCTCGACGAGCTGGGGCTCGACGGCCTGACCACGCGCAGGCTCGCGCAGGAGCTCGACGTGCAGCCATCCGCGCTGTACCGCCACTTCGGCGGCCAGCGGGAGCTGCTCGACCACATGGCCGCGACCATGGTGGAGGACGCGTTCGCCCACCTGGCCCGCCCCGGACCCGGCCAGGACTGGGCCGACTGGCTCGCCGAGCGGGGGCGGGCGCTGCGCCGGAGCCTGCTGTCCCGCCGCGACGGCGCGCGGCTGCACATCGGCGCCCGGCCCGTCGGGAACCAGGACGCGGTCTCCGACTCCGCGATCGAGGTGCTCGGCGAGGCGGGCTTCCCTCCGGAGGACGCCCGACGGGTGGTCCTGGTCGTCAACCGCTACACCGTCGGGTGGGCCGTCGAGGAGCAGGCGGGCGCCGAGAGGCGGGCGCCGGGGGAGTGTCGCGAGAGGGCCGACGCCGATTTCGAGTACGGGCTGAGCGTGATCATGGCGGGTCTGCGCGCACACCTGGACGGTGTCCGCACGCGCCCGGACGGCAAGGACCGCTGACGCGGGCCGCTTCCGTCCGGGCTGTGGTCGCCGAACTCCTGGACCAGCGCGAACGCGCGGGGCGGACCACCGGTCAGCGCCCGACGGCCGATCGAAGTGCAACTCCAGGGTTGCGCCTGAAAGATTGATGTGCAACTCTTGGGTTGCATCTAATGGCGACGGCGAAGGAGTCTCCGCATGAGCGAGGATCGAATCGAACGCGAAACCCTGATCGCGGCATCCCTGGAGCGGGTCTGGTCGCTGGTGGCCCAGCCCGGGTTCTGGGTGGCCGACAAGGGGAGCCTGTCCGGCACCGAGGCCAGGGAAGGCGAGTCGATGGTGGCGAAGAACGCGGAGCACGGCGACTTCCCGGTGCGCGTGGAGAAGGTCGAGCCGCCGACGTACCTGGCGTACCGCTGGGCCAGCGCGTTCCCCGGAGAGGAGTTGCGCGAGGACAACAGCACCCTCGTGGAGTTCACGCTGACCCCGGAGGGCGACAAGACGAGGCTTCGTGTCGTCGAGAGCGGGTTCGCCGCGCTGGCCGGGTCCGAGGAACTGCGCGGCCAGGCGCTGAAGAACAACACCGACGGCTGGCCCCTGGAGCTCGACGCGCTCAAGGCGCGTGTCGAGCAGTCATCCGTGTGACGGACGAGCGTCGCGGCCCCGTCGAGCCGGTCGACAGCGTCCTCGTCGCGCTGGCCGACCCGACACGACGTCTGCTGCTCGATCTGCTCGCCGAACGAGGCGAGGCCACCGCGACGACGCTCGCCGAAGGACTCCCCGTCTCGCGGCAGGCGGTGGTCAAGCACCTCGCCGTCCTGGAATCCGCCGGGCTGGTCTCCGGCAGCCGGGTCGGACGCGAGGTGCGGTACGTGGTGCGGCCCGCGGCCCTGGACACGGCGGGGCGATGGATGACCGCGCTCGCGGCCGACTGGGACAGGCGGCTGGCGAACATCAAGCGTGTCGCCGAAGAGGCGGAGCGGGATTCGCGCTAGCACTCTGGCCGGGGGCCGACGTCTTCCCCGGCCAGAACACCTTCCTGTGAACGTGACGGGCTGACGGCTCGTCGGGCGGCATGGGTTCGTGTCACATCCGTTCGTGCCCATCTGGCCGGGGCGCGTCGAGCCCGCCACGAAAAACGGATGCCGAAGCGAGGCCGGAGGTAGGGGAGCCGGAGCCGCCGCCCCGACCGGGTGAGCGCCATCGGGGGCATCGAGGCGCGGCGGCGGGCGCGAGACCGGACATGGGGCCGGGCGTGAGCCGCTCGGTCCGGCCGGAGGGAAGAACTCGGGGAAGAACGGACGGTCGGCCGCCAGGCCACCGGGCCGCTGATCGGCCGTGCCAGATGGGCCGTGCCAGAACGGTTACGCCAGAACAGCCGTGCCACGTCGTACGGGTCGTGCCGCGTGGGCTGCGGCGGCAGCTCTTCCGGCGTCGATGGGATCCGGATGGGATCCGCGATGCCCCGCGAGAACAGGAACACCTCGTCATGTGAGCCAGGCGCCGGCTGGACGGCGTGCTGACCGTTGACGACATCGGGCTTTTGAGGAAAGGGAATCGTCTCTTGACCACCTACACGACCGCGCCCCCGCGTTTCGGCGGCAGGCAGCGGCTGATCCTGCTCGTTCTGCTCGGTGCGGGGTTCATGATGTCCGTCGACTTCTCGATCCTGAACGTCGCGCTGCCGGAGGTCGGCGCGGGCGTCGGGCTGGGACTGGCCGGGCTTCCCTGGATCACCTCCGCGTACGCCCTGCCCGCGGCCGGTTTCACCCTCCTGTTCGGCCGGTTGGCGGACCTGTTCGGCCGCCGCAGGCTGTTCCTGTCCGGTGTGGTCGTGCTGACCGGGGCCTCGTTGCTCGGTGGCCTCGCGTCCAACCCCGAGATGCTCCTGACCGCACGAGTGCTGCAGGGCTTCGCCACCGCGATGGCGATTCCCGCGGCGTTGTCACTGCTCACCACCACTTTCACGGAAGGCACGACGCGCGACCGCGTCCTCGGCCTCAACGGCGCGCTGCTCTCCGGCGGCTTCACCATCGGCGCCCTGGCCGGCGGCACCCTCGTCAGCCTGCTGAGCTGGCGGGCCGCGTTCTTCATCAACGTCCCGGTCGCCCTGGTCATCCTGCTGCTCACCCCCTTCCTGATCGGCGAGAGCCGCCTGCCCGACCGGGTGAGGCCGGACCTGCCGGGAGCGGTGACCGTGACCGGTGGCCTGCTGGCCGTGATCTACGCGGCCATCGAGAGGAACATCCTCTCGGCCGTCGTCGGCGTGCTGCTGCTGGCCGCGTTCTGGGTGATCGAGCTGCGCTCGCCCGCGCCGCTCATCCCGGTGCGCATCCTCAGGCGGCCCACGGTGAAGTGGGGTAACTACGCGGGGTTCGTGGTCTTCACCATGGAGACCGCCATGATCTTCCTGATGACGATCTACCTGCAAAAGACCTTGGGCTTCTCCCCGCTGGCCACCGGTCTGATCTTCGGCATTCCGGGACTGGCGTCCGTGGCGGCGGGGGTGATCGCCGGGCGCCTCATCGGGCGCTTCGGCAGCCGTCAGGTCCTGACCGTGGGCCTGGCCGTGCAGGGCCTGACGACCCTGCCGCTGGTGTTCCTCGGCACCGGCCAGGTAGCGCTCGCGGTCGTGATCCCCGCGCTGTTCATCGGGTTCTTCGGCCACGTGACCTCCATCGTGGCGTACACGGTGACCGGGACCTCGGGGTTGCCGGACGAGGAGCAGGGCCTGGCCACGGGCCTGACCTCGATGACCCAGCAGGTGGCCATCACCATCGGCATCCCGGTCCTGAGCGCGGTCGCCGCGACGCAGAGCGTGGAGCTGACCGGCATCCGGCTCGCGCTGAGCGTGAACGTGGCCGTGACCCTCGTCAGCGTGGCTCTTGTCTGGTTCGGGCTGCGTTCGCGCGGCGAGCGTCACGAGGCGAGGGCGGCCGTACCGGTGCCGGAGGAAGCCCGTAAGGAACCGGTCACGTGCTCTGACTGAACCGGCAGGACCGGGCGCCGCCGGACCCGTCGCCACTCGGCGCGCGTCGAGGAGCTCAACCCGTATCGAGGAGCTCAACGTGGATCGGGGAGCTCAACCCGTATCGAGGAGACGGCTCGACGGCGAGGCGATCGCGGTACTCGCACCGAGTGGAAGGTGCTCTTCGGTGGAGGGACCGGCGGCGGCACGTGGTTTGCTTGCCTCATGGACGCATCGCAGATCACTCACTACCTGGACAGGCTGGGCGCGACCCGGCCCGCGAAGCCGGATGTCCAGAGCCTGCGTGCCCTGCAACTCGCGCACCTGAAAGCGGTGCCGTTCGAGAGCCTGAGCATCCATCTCGGCGAGGAGATCTCGCTCGAACCCGACGCGCTGTTCGACAAGGTCGTCGGCCGTCGTCGCGGAGGCTTCTGCTACGAGTTGAACGGGTTGTTCGCGGAGTTGCTGACCGCGCTCGGCTACCGGGTGACGCTGCTGGCCGCCCGGGTCTTCAACGGCGCCGTGCCGGGGCCGCTCTTCGACCACCTGGCGCTGCGCGTCGATCTCGACGACGAGCCGTGGCTGGTCGACGTCGGGTTCGGGGACTTCTCCGACGGGCCGCTGCGGCTCGACGGGCGCGCGGAGCAGCGGGACGGCGGGGGCGTGTTCCAGATCGGGCCCGCTCCCGGTGGCCACGGCGACCTCGACATCACGCACAACGGCGACCCGGCCTACCGGCTGACCGCCCGGCCGTACGAGCTGAAGGACTTCGTCCCGACGTGCTGGTGGCAGGCGACCTCCCCGCGGTCGCACTTCACCAGGTCGCCGGTCTGCTCGATCCGTACGGGCCGGGGCCGGACCACGCTCCGCGACCGCAAGCTGATCCGGACCGTGGACGGCGAGCGCACCGAGCGCGTCCTGGACGAGACCGAGCTCCTGCCCGCCTACCTCGACCACTTCGGCATCACGCTCGACCGGATCCCGTCCGCCGGAGCGTGACCCTCCGTTCAGGTCCCGCCCGGTGACGAGGGTGGGGACGAGCCGGGGGGGCAGTGGGCGATGGCTGCGGCGCGCTGTCAGGCGCTCTGGCGCTCCTCGCTCTTGCTCGTGCGGATCTGCTGGATCCGTTGCTTGCTCAGTCCCAGCAACTCCCCGATGTCGGGGTCCGACAGGCCGAGCCCGGCCAGTTGGTCGACACGAGCCCTCGCCGTTCTGGTGTAGTCGTCGGCGATCGCGGCGGCCCGTCGCTGGAGCTCGGCGAAATCGTTGGTGAGAATCCGACGGGAACGACCGGCCTGGCGGACTCTCCGGTGGATGGCGGAACGCGACCCGGGTCAGGCGGAGGTGAGGGAGCGGTCGCGGTTGACGAGGGCGGCGTAGGGGCCGTCGGCCGCGAGGAGCTCGTCGTGGGTGCCGCGTTCGACGACGCGGCCGTGGTCGATGACCACGATCTGGTCGGCGTCGCGGATCGTCGACAGGCGGTGGGCGATCGTGATGGTCGTACGGCCGTGTGACAGGGTGTCCAGGGCCTCCTGGACGGCGCGCTCGGTCTGGGTGTCGAGGGAGCTGGTGGCCTCGTCGAGGATGAGCACGGGCGGGTCGCGCAGCAGGGTCCTGGCGATGGCGAGGCGTTGCTTCTCGCCGCCGGAGAAGCGGTAGCCGCGCTCGCCGACCACGGTGTCGTACCCGTCGGGCAGCGACGCGATGTGGTCGTGGATCCGGGCGGCCCGCGCGGCCGTGACGATCTCCTCGTCGGTGGCCGACGGCCTGGCGAACCGGAGGTTGTCGGCGATCGAGGAGTGGAACAGGTAGGTCTCCTGCGAGACCACGCCGACCGTCTCGGCCAGGGACTCGAAGGTGAGGTCGCGCACGTCCACCCCGTCGATCGTGACCCGGCCGCTCGTCACGTCGTACAGCCGGGGCAGCAGGTAGCTCAGCGTGGTCTTGCCCGAGCCGGTCTCGCCGACCACGGCCAGGGTGGTGCCCGCGGGGACGGTCAGGTCGACGTCCGACAGGGTCGGGACCTCGCCGTAGGAGAAGTCGACGTGCTCGAAGCGGATCTCGCCGCGTACGGTCTCCGGTGTGCGGGTGCCGGGGTGGATGTCCACCGGCAGGTCCAGATACTCGAAGATCCGGCCGAACAGCGCCAGGGAGCTCTGCACGTCGACGCCGAGCCGCAGCAGTGACACGGCGGGCCGGAACAGGTTCATCTGGAGGGTGGTGAAGGCGACGACGGTGCCGATGGAGACGGCCGAGGTGAGCCCGGTGGCCCAGTAGATCACCGCGGGCATCGCCGCCATGATGATCTGGATGGTGGACTGCCGCCAGCGCCCGGCCATGCTGGAACGGACCTCCAGGTCGGCCAGCTCGTCCGAGGCGGCCGAGAACCGCCCGGTGAGCTCGGGGCCGCGGCCCATCGTCCGGCCCAGCAGGATGCCGCTGATCGACAGCGACTCCTGGACCATCGACGAGATGGCGGCCATCTTCCGCTGCCGCTCGGAGGTGATCTTCCTGCGCTCCCGGCCGACCCTGCGGCTGATCGTGACGAAGACGGGGAGCAGCAGCAGCGACACGATGGTGAGCCGCCAGTCCAGCACCAGCATCGCGACGATCGTCGCGACCACGGTGGTCAGGTTGGAGACCATCGAGGCCGCGGTGGAGGTGACCACCAGCTGCATGCCGCCGATGTCGCTGGCGATGCGCGACTGCACCTCGCCGGTCCGGGTGCGGGTGAAGAAGGCCATGGACATGCGCTGCAGGTGACCGTAGACGCCGGTGCGCAGGTCGTGCATGACGCGCTGGCCGACCCCGGTGGAGATCAGCGTCTGGACGACGTCGAGCACGCTGGTGACGACGGCGACCGCGACCATGCCGAGCGCGAGCAGCGTGAGCAGGCCCGTCCTGCCGTGCGGGATCGCGTCGTCGAGTACCGAGCGGAGCATGAACGGCGAGGCGAGCGAGACGAGTGAGGACAGCCCGATGAGGGCGCCCACGACGGCGAGGCGACCCCGGTAGGGGCGGAACAGGCCGACGACGCGCCGCAGGGGCGCGCGGGGTTCGTCGTTCATGCCGGGTGTTTCGTGCCGTACGGCACTTTCGGTTTGTTCGGTCATGGAACTCCTTTGCGATGTTTACTCAAACAGAGGTTACCTCACATTCATTCCGGGCGGCACTGGGATAAGTTCGGCGCTGTGGAGACGGAACTGGCCGACCTGGTGCACGGCGTCGGCCATCGACTGCGGCGGGGGTACGGCGAGCGGCTCGGCCCGCTCGGCCTGAGCCCCGGCCAGGCGCGGGCGCTTCGGGTCATCGTCGACTCCGAGCCGCCGCTGAAGATGGTGCAGCTCGCCGAGAGGCTGCGGATCGTGCCGCGCTCGGTGACCCCGGTGGTCGACGCCCTGGAGGAGGCCGGGCTGGTCCGCCGCGAGGTCGATCCCGCCAACCGCCGCTCCACCCTGCTCGTGGTCACCGGCGAGGGCCGCGAGAGGTACGAGCGGGTGCGCGAGGCGCGCAGGCGGGTGGCCGAGGAGCTGTTCTCGGTGCTCACCGCCGAGCAGCAGGACCGGCTCAGGGAGCTGCTGAGCACGGTCGACGCCGAGTCCGCCTGACCGCTCCGGACACGGTGCCCGGCGCCCCGCCGGGCGACGGTCAGGCCGGACGCCTGCTCTCCGCGTCACCGGCTTTCACGGCGTTCACAGTGTTCACGGGATTCGCGCCGTTCGTGGCGTCACCGGTGTTCGCGGTCTCGTCCAGGCGCCAGCGCGCCCGGCCGCCCACGAAGGTGGCCACGCACCGGCCGGGTCCCTCGTGCAGCAGGAGGGTGCAGGCGTCCCGCTCGTCGCCCTCCACGGCGAAGACGGCGAAGTCCGCGCGGCCGCCCCGTTCCAGGGAGCCCAGGCGGCCGGGACCCTCGGCCATGCCCAGCGCCCGCGCGCCGCCCAGTGTCAGCGCCTCGACCAGGAGCCTGTCGTGTCCCGGCGCGTGGGAGAGCGCGCGGGCGGCCGACAGCGGGTCGCCGCCCGTACGGGTGCCGACGGCGATCGCGCTCCCGCCGTCGAGGAGACCCTCGGCGGCGAACGGCGACGAGATGGCGATCACCGTGCCGCGGACCCCGAGGAGCTTGCGGTCGGCCTCGTCCAGCGGGCCGGAGATCGCGACGTGACAGCCCGCGCCGAGCACTCCCACCTCGTCGAGGAACCCGACCGGATGGCGGCCGGGCTCGGCGTGCAGCCGGAGCCCGAACGTCCGCGACAGGACGGCGAGGTCCTCCATGACGTGGGGGTCGGGGGAGTGGGCGGCGATGCCGATGACACCCGGGTGGTCGACCTCGCGGATCGAGGTGATCAGCCGGTCGCGCCCCTCGGACTCCCAGCGCTCCTCGTCCTCGCAGCGGGTCTCCAGGTAGGTCACCCCGTCCAGCCCGGCCTCGCCGAGGGTGGAGGCGGCGTCGAGGTCCGCGGCGACGCCTCCCACCGCGGTGACGCCGTGGACGTACGGCGCGTCGGACGCCCTGTCGAGCCGGAGGTTCGCGTCGATCAGCCCCGGCACGATCATGCCCGGCCAGCGGACCGGGGAGAGGAGGGGGTGGGCGGCCTCGATCTCGGCGCGCGGCCCGACCCGGGCGATCCGGTCGCCCCTGACGACGATCGCCCCGTCCCTGATGGGAGGGCCCGTGACGGGCAGGACCAGGGGGGCGCAGTGGACGGAGACGGTTCCCCGGGCGCGCGTGCCGATGATCCGCCCGGCACGCGTCGACATAGGCACTCCTGTGAGTTCGTCCCCTTTGGAGAGGTTAAGGGGAGCGACGGTAGATCTCAAATGCATCTCTGGTAAACGTCTTCCTACCTTCCTGACAGAAGATTGTTGATCTATCTGAAAACGGTCTATACCGTCTTTTAGCGTGATACGACCCCCCAGGTTGCTGAAAGTGCTGCTCGCCGCGATCGTGCTGATCCCCGTCGGTCTCACCTCCGTCCCCGCCTTCGCCGACCCCGCTCCCGAGCCCGAACACCCCTGGCGCCTGGACCACTGGCCCCGGACCCAGCCCTGGCAGCAGGACGCCCCCGAGGCCGGGGCCGCGCGCCGCGCCGAACCCGCGGGCCCGGCGGCGATCGACCCGCAGAACTGGAAGAACCCGGACCACATGACGTGGGCCGACTACCGCAAGCCCCCCGGCACCGACTGGGCCGACCCCGCGGTCAAGGGGTCCAAGCGGACCTTCCGCGGCGCGCTCGTCCTGGCCGACTACCCCAACCAGCCGTTCGTGGTCACCCAGCCCGAGGGGTCGACCGTCTTCAGGAACCCCAGCGCCGAGGCCCACGACATCCCCCGCGACCAGGTCGCCACGTTCTACCGGGACTTCCTCAACACCCCCAACGCGCTCAACCGGGGCCACACCATCCACGAGTACTGGATGGAGGACTCGGGAGGCCGCTACGGCGTGGAGCTGACCTCGTTCGGCCCGTACCGGATGCCGGGCAAGTCGCACGAGTACGCCATGGAGTTCCAGGGCGGCACGGCCTGCCCGGCCGGCGACACCTGCAACCGGAACATCAGGACCGACGCGCGGGCGGCGTGGGTCGGCGCCGTCGGCCAGGAGATCCCGGCCGGCTTCGACTTCGTCTTCTACCTGAGCGCGGGCCAGGACGAGTCGGCCACCTGGCAGGAGTTCGGCCCGATCAAGTTCCCGGCCAAGGAGGCGGTGACCGACGACTTCGGCCCGCCCGACCCGGCCCTGCCCAACTGGGCCAGGACCCGCTACGTGGAGTGGACCTCCTGGGCCTCGGCCTCGTCCATCTGGCCCAACGCCGGGGGCGGCTCCTCCACCCAGGCCGAGAGCTCGGGGCAGGGCGTCTACGCCCACGAGCTCAGCCACATCCTCGGCATCGGCGACAACTACAACAACCCGTTCGGGGTGCCGGCGCGCCGGGCGTACACCGGCATCTGGGAGATGCTCAGCCGGGGCAGCTTCAACGGTCCCGGCGGCCCGCACAGCCGCTGGCTCATCCCGCCCACCTCGGGCGGCTCGATGGGCGCCCAGCACATGCTCCGCAACAAGATCAAGCTGGAGATGGTGGACGAGGCCAACGTACTGCGCCTGTCCAGGGAGGCGCTGGCCGAGTCGGGGCTCGTCGTGGCCAAGGTGACGGCCCGGGTGGCCCAGCCGGGACCCACCGGCCTGTCGGGGGTGAACATCGCCTTCGGGAACGGCGACCGCAGCCCGGCCTGTGACACGAACACCGACCCGTTCTGCGACGGCGGCGGCTACGACAACTACACCGTCGAGGTCGTGGACAGGATGGGCGCCGACTCCTTCACCCCCGACTCCGGCGTGCTGCTGGCCAAGACCAAGAACGAGGACCGGGCGCCGTTCGAGTGGGTCGTCGACGCCAACCCGCAGGACATCGGCATGACCGACTACGTGCTGCCGGACGGCACCGCCGTGCCCATCACGGTCGGCGACTACCGCCAGCTGTCGGACGCGCTGTTCCACGCGGGCACCGGCTCGGGCTCGGAGTTCGAGTACGTGGACCAGGCCAACCGGCTCCACTTCTACGTCCTCGACCTCAAGCGCGACCGCAAGGGCATCCTGTCGTACACGGTGGCGATCCGCTCCCTGGACGGCGCCGGGCCGAACAGGCGCGGTGTGAAGGTGCTCCCGTCCGTCGGCGTCCCGTCAGGAAAGGACCTGACGTCCTGCCGCTTCCCGCTGTTCAACACCGGCAGGGCCGCCCAGGCACAGGGACAGCATCCCGAGGACGTGAGCGCCTACCTCAAGGGTGACGTCTACCGGCTGTCGGCGACCGTCGACGGCCGCGGCTGGACGGCCTCGCTGCCCAACGAGCTCGCGACCGCCGACTCCGGCAAGAGCACCGTGGTCTCCGTCAACGCCCGGCGTGGGACGGGAGGCGCCCACCTCGCCAAGGTGACCCTCACCGCCACCTCGGAGAGCGACCCGTCCAAGACCGCCAGGGCGACCTGCCTCGCGCTGGGCCGGTAACGCGGCGGAGAGCCGGACACGTCACCCGGGCGCCGTGGAAGGGCCCGGGTGACGCGAGGGGCACGCGCGGGCGGCCTCCGAGAAAGGGACGCCCGCGCGGAACGCCTCGGAGAACCCGGACGAACTGGGAAAACCTGAAAAGGGCGTCCGGGAGCGACGAGTTCACCCGCCGGTGGCCGGAAGGACACGCGGCCACCGGCATCGCGTCTGGTTGAATAAATCATGAGAGAACGCGCCGGCCGGGACGGGGACCGCGGCGTGCCGTGGTCTTCGCCGAGGGGTGTGGATGGCCGGGCCGTCGAACGTACCTGACCAGCATGGTCCGAAACCGCCGAGACCGTCGAAACCACCGAAACCGCCGCGACGCCGGATCCCGCTCGCCGCGCCCGCCGCGGCCGGCCTCACCGCGGCCGTGGCCAGCATCCTGGCGACCTCGCTGGACGTGTGGGAGCTGCCCACCGAGGCGAAGGTCGGCGTCACCGCCATCGCCGGTCTCCTCGTCGGCCTGCTCACCTGGGCGACGACGGCCGGCTCGCGGCCCGGGGAGCGCGACGCCGGTGCCGTCGGGACGCCGTGGCGCCCGCCCGACCAGTGGCCGCCGGTCTCCGCGCACTTCACCGGCCGCACCGAGTCGCTGGCCGAGCTGCGCGAGGTCTTCGCCGAGCGCCGCCGCGCCCGCGACCCCGCGGGGAGCGCCTCACCGCTGGTCGTCTCGGTGTACGGCAGGGGCGGGGTGGGCAAGTCCATGCTCATCGCCAGGTTCGGGCACGAGATCGCCGGACACTTCCCCGACGGACGCCTCTACGCCGACCTGCGCGGCGAGGTGGAGGCCCCGGTCGTCCCCGAGGAGGTGCTGATCGGCTTCCTGCGCGCGCTCGGCGTGCGGCTCACCACCGACCCGGGCGGCCTGGCCGAGCTGCGCACGCTCTGGCTGACCTGGACCAAGGGCAGGCGCATCCTGATCTGTCTGGACAACGCCCACGACGGCGACCAGGTCAGGGACCTGATCCCGGCCGAGGCCGGCTGCGCGGTCATGGTCACGTCGCGGCAGCCGCTGTTCCTGCTCAACACCTACGACAAGCGGCTGTCGGTGTTCAGCGAGGCGCAGGGCGTCGAGCTGCTGGCCCGGCTGGCCGGGGACGACAGGGTCGCCGCCGACCTGGAGGCGGCCCAGGAGATCGTACGGATGTGCGACCACCTGCCGCTCGCCATCAGCATCTGCGGCGGGCGCCTCGCCACCCGGGAGAACTGGACGCTGCGGCGCCTGGCCGACCGGCTGAAGGACGAGCGCCGACGCCTCGACCAGCTGGAGATCGGCCGCAGGCTCGACAAGAGCGTGCGCGCCTCCCTGCAGCTGAGCTACGACGACTGCACCGGGCTCCAGCGCCGCCTGCTGCGGCTGCTCAGCATGGTCAGCGCCCCCGACGTGCCCGCCTGGGTGGCCGGGGAGTTGCTCGCCACCTCCGAACCCGAGGGCGCCGACCAGCTGGAGGCGCTCATCGACGCCCAGCTCGCCGAGTGCTCGGGCATCGACCTGTCCGGGGTGATGCGCTACCGGCTGCACGACCTCGTCAAGATCTTCGCCCACGAGCTGGCGCTCTCCGACGACGACGAGAACCACCGCAGGGCGGCCGTCGAGCGGGTGCTGTCCGGCTACCGCCGCCGCGCGGAGGCCGCGGCCGTGGCCCGCTGGCCCCAGGACTGGGGACGCAGGGCGAGGCCCGCCGGCACCGAGCCCGCCCCGGTGACGGCGCGGGAGCAGACCTCGGCGGCCGACTGGCTCAACGCCGAGCGGCTCACCCTGGTCGCCGCGATCGGCCAGGCCAGGAGCATGGAGATGTGGGAGCTGGCCTGGGGGCTCGGCCGGGCCTTCTGCTCGCTCTGCCACTCCCTGCGGGCCTACTGGTCCGACTGGCGGGCGGTCGCCGAGATCCTGTGCGAGGCCGCGGACCACATGGGCGACCCGCGGGCGGTGGGCATCGCGCTGCTGGACCGGTCGGCGGTGTCGGGCGGGCAGGGCGGCCACCGCAGCGCCATGACGGACGCCGAGCGGGCGCTGGAGATCTTCACCGACCTCGGCGAGACCTGGTGGGCGGCGCGGGCGATGCGCGCGGTCGGCATGGCCCTGTTCAACGACGGCCACCTCGACCGGGGACAGGGCCACCTGATCGGCGCCATCACCGCGTTCAAGGGCGAGGACGACCGCTGGTGGGTGGCGAGGACCCAGCGCAACCTCGCCGAGCTCCGGCTCGCCCAGCGCAGGCCGGAGGAGGCGCGGGAGCTGCTGGAGGACGCCCTCGCGGTGTTCGAGCGCGACCGCAACCGCTACTCCGAGGCGCAGACGCTGCGCGCGTACGGCGAGGTGCTCGGCGCGACGGCGAGGGGGCTGCACGCCGCCGGCGACGTCCGCGCCGCGGGCGAGGACTTCGCGCGGGCCGGGTTCAGCCTGGACCGGGCTGCCGAGATGTTCCGGCTGCGCGGGGAGCTGTGGGAGGAGGCCAGGTGCCTGCGCGCGGCCGGGGAGGTCGGCAACCCGGCCAACGCGCTGCGCGAGCTCACCTACGTGCGCCGGGCCACCGAGATGCTCACCGCGCTCGGCGACTCGTGGGGCGTCGCCAGGTCCGAGCTGTCGGCGGGACGCGCCCACGGGCGGCTCGGCCGCACGCGCGAGGCGCAGGAGTCGCTCCTGCGGGCGGTGCGCGACTTCGAGGAGCTGGGCGACCGCTGGTGGATGGCGAGGAGCCTGCGCTACCTGGGAGAGGCCCACCTGGAGGCGGGGGACCGGCAGGCCTCGGTCTCCGTCCTGCGGCAGGCCCGGGGCATCTACCGCAGCCTCGGCAACCAGGCGGGGATGGACCGCACCCTGGAACTCCTGCGCCGCGCGGACGGCTGAGAGCGTACGGGCGGGAGCGGCCCGTCTTCCGGAACCCCCGCGCCGCGCGGACGGCCGGGAACGCACGCCGCACGCCGCGTGCCGGGGCGGGGCCGGGGGTCAGGACTCGGTGGCCGTCAGCAGGTGCCGGGCGGCGTCGCGCGCCTCGTCGATGCTCTCGTGGAACAGCTTCCTGACCTGCTGGGCCTGCTCGGTGAGGTGCTCCAGCCCGGGGAGGGTGAGCGCGTCCTCCGCGGTCTCGGCGACCAGCGCCTCGTACTGCGGGGTCCGCTCGGCGAGCACCTGGAGCTGCTGGTAGGCGCGGTAGACGCCGTCGGCCTTGCGGACCTGCCTGGCGTACTCCTCCAGCGCGCGGACCCGCCTGGTCAGCGAGAGCTCGGCGGTCTCCAGGGCCTTGACGTAGGGGGTGAAGGCCTCGGCCACCTCGGGCGGGGGCGCGCCCGGTACGAGCCTGGCGTGCTCGGCCCTCATCTCCGACAGCCGCACCAGCTTCCTCGCGATCCGCCAGGTCTGGTCGGGCAGGGTCACCGCGTTGTCGATCGTGTCGAGCAGCCGCGCCCGGTTGATCTCGGAGGCGAGGACCGTCTCCGTGGCGTCCTGCGTGCGGCGCAGCAGGTCACCGCAGTCGTCGTCGAGGTCCTCCGGCAGGATGAACCGGTCCCTGTGCTCCATGGCCACCCGGACGCGCCGCCGCTCCCGGCGGTTCTCGGGATCGTCGCTCAGGCCGCGCAGCGCGGAGAAGGAGATCAGGACGAGGGCGGCGATGAGGCCCCCGGTGGTGCTCAGGCTCGCCATGAGCAGCAGGAGGCCGGCGATCGCGACGAGCTTGACGGGGTCGGGCCGGCGGCGGCGGGGGATCTGCCCCAGCCGGGCCGCGCGCAGTGCCTGCGGGCTGGCGCGTAAGACCGAGGAGACCGGCTGGGGCAGGGCCGGATCGATCAGCAGGTGCGGGGGGCGTCTCCTCGGTTCCACGCGACCTCCTCGTGACGGGGTACGGGCGGGGTCCTTCCACTTTCCCTCACCGATGAAGGTAAGGCGCATTTACGGATGGCATATGGGGACATCGGTAATTACGGAAACCGGCACCGGGCGTTAACTGCCCGCGCGTAAAGCGACGTATAAACTCGAAAGTGATGAACGACTTAACGCGTTGGATCGATCTTGAAGGTGCCGCCAACGTCCGCGACCTCGGCGGGCTCGCCACGGTCGACGGCGGGACCACACGCTTCGGCCGGGTCTACCGGTCCGACAACCTGCAGGGACTGACCGGGCGGGACATCCGGCAACTCGTCGGCGACCTGAGGCTCCGCAACGTCGTCGACCTGCGCTCGGGTGCCGAGGTGCGCCTGGAGGGGCCGGGGCCGCTCACCGAGGTGCGGGAGGTGAGCATCCACCACCACACCCTGTTCGCCGAGGGCGGCGTGTACACCGACGTCGAGGCCGACACCATCGAGGGCGACAAGGTGCTGCCCTGGACCGAACGGGTCGAGGAGGATCTCGCCGAGCTCAAGGTGACCGGGTTCTACTACGGCTACCTCCGCGACCGTCCCGACTCGGTGCTGGCCGCGCTGCGCGCGGTGGCCCTCGACGACGGGGCCGCCATCGTCCACTGCGCGGCGGGCAAGGACCGCACCGGTGTCCTCTGCGCCCTCGCGCTGGAGGTCGCCGGCGCCACCCGCGAGGCGATCGTCGCCGACTACGTCGCCACGGCCGAGCGCATCGAGGGCATCCTGGCGCGGCTGCGCGCCAGCGACACCTACCGCGACGACCTCGACACCCGCCCGCCCGACGACCACCGCCCGAGAGCCGAGTACATCGAGCAGTTCCTGCGCGTCCTCGACGAGCGTTTCGGCGGCCCGATGGAGTGGCTCGCCTCGCACGGCTGGAGCACGGCCGACTCGCGGACCCTCCGCGCCCGCCTGCGCGACTAGCGGTTCCCGGGCGAGCCCGCCGCGCTCTCCGGGGTGGGCCCGTCCCGCGTTCTCCGGGGTGGGCCTGTCCGCGCGACCGGCGGTTTCCCGAGGCGGGTCCGGCCACGCGGGATGTCTCGTGACGAGCTCGCCCGCGCGGGCTAGCGACCGTCCAGGGCGACGACCCGGCGTTCGGCGGCCGAGCGCCGGGCGGCCTCCAGCACGGTGAGAGCCTCGACGACCTCCTCCGGGGCGACCGGTGGCGGGGTGCCCTCGCGGAGGCAGGCCAGCACCGCCCGGTAGAAGCCGGCGTAGGCGCCGGGCTCCGTGGGGACGGCGCGGACGTCGTCACCGGAACCCGCGCCGCCGTCCGCGCCGAGAGTCCCCCACCGCTCGGACGGCTCCTCGCCGAAACCGGGGGAGGCCGGGGTCAGACCGGCGCGCAGCTGCTCCTCCTGCACGTCCAGGCCGTACTTCAGGTAGCCCGCCCGCGAGCCGAGCACCCGGAAGCGGGGGCCCAGCCGGGGAGTGACCGCGCTGACCCACAGGTGCGAGCGGGCCCCGCCCGCGTGGGAGAGGGCGATGAAGGTGTCGTCGTCGGCGTTCACCCCGGAGCGGCGCACGTCCGACTCGGCGTAGACGTCGACGACCGGGCCGAGCAGCCGCAGGGCCTGGTCGACCAGGTGGCTGCCGAGGTCGTACAGCAGCCCGGCGACCTCCTCGGTCCCGCCCGTCTCGCGCCAGCCGCCCTTCGGTACCGGCCGCCAGCGCTCGAAACGCGACTCGAACCGGGTGACCTCGCCCAGCTCGCCCGCCGCGACCATCCGCCCGAGCGTGAGGAAGTCGCCGTCCCAGCGCCGGTTCTGGAACACGGTCAGCATCAGGCCCAGCTCGCGCGCCAGCTCCGCCAGGCCGCGCGCCTCCGCGGCGGTCGCGGCCAGCGGCTTGTCCACCACGACCGGCAGGCCCGCCTGCAGCGCGGCCTCCGTCAGCGGGACGTGCGTACGGTTGGGGGAGGCGATCACGACCAGGTCGACGGAGCCCCACAGCTCGGCGGCGTCACGGACCGCCCGCGCGCCGTACTTCCCCGACACCTCGGCGGCCCGGTCCGGATCGCCGGTGACCACCGCCGACAGCCTCAGGCCGGGCGTCGCGGAGATCAGCGGGGCGTGGAAGAACGCCCCCGCCACGCCGTACCCGACGAGGCCCACGCGCAGGTCGGTCATCGCGGGGCCGGGGCGTCGTACGGGTGCCCGGTCCCGTGCCCGGCGCGGAGGTCAGTCACCGCGCTGCTCGTCACGCTCGGCGAGGAACGCCTCGAACTGGGCGGCGAGCTCGTCGCCGGTCGGCATCTCCGAGGACTCGGCCATCAGGCTCTCGCGCTCGGAGCCCGCCGCGAACGCGTCGTACTGCTGCTCCAGGCCGGTGATCGCGGTGGACAGCTCCTGGGAGGCCTGGATCTGCTCGGCGATCTCGGCGTCGGTCTTCTCCGCGGCCTCGCGCAGGCCCTCCAGCGGGAACACCAGCCCGGTGCTCCTGGTCACCGCCTCCAGCGCGGTCACCGCGGCCGACGGGTATTCGGCCTGGGCCAGGTAGTGCGGGACGTGCACGGCGTAGCCGAGGGCGTCGTGCCCCTTGGCGCCGAGCCGGAACTCGATCAGCGAGGCCACGCTGCCGGGCACCTGGACCTTGCCGAAGGCGCTGGTCTGGCCGGTGACCAGCTCGGGACGGCTGGCGTGGCCGGTGACGCCCAGCGGTCGGGTGTGCGGGACGGCCATCGGGATGCCGTGGGTCGTCACCAGCCTGCCGACGTTCAGCCGGGTGACCAGCGTGCCGACGGCGGCGGTGAACAGCTCCCACTCCCGGTCGGGTTCGGGGCCGCTGAGCAGCAGGAACGGGGTGCCGGTGGTGTCGTGGACGAGGCGCAGCGAGAGCTCGGGGCTCTCCAGGTCCACCCAGTGGTCGGTGTCGAAGGTCATGGTGGGCCGCCGGGAGCGGTAGTCCAGCAGACGGTCGACGTCAAAGGTCGCCACGACCCGGTGCTCCAGCTCGTCGAGCAGGTGGGCGATGGCGAGCCGTCCGGCACCGCCCGCGTCCACGAACCCGTCGAAGTGGTAGAGCAGCACCGGATCGGTCAGCTCAGGGACGTCTCCGCTGAGCCGGTAGAGATCCGTCGGGTCGAACACCGTTTTCCAGCCTTTCGTCGGTCGTCTCTTCAGCTCAACCCGTGGGGGGTCCGCTGAATTCCGTCTGCCCTCGGCGATCACACGGCACCCTACCGGGGCACAATGGGCCACATGCAGTCTGACCCTGAGCTCGAGGAGTTCGCGACCCGTCTGTTCGACCTGGCGAGGACCGGCGAGACGGAGCGGCTCCGAGCCTACGTCGGAGCGGGGGTTCCGGTCGATCTCACGAACGGCAGGGGCGACACCCTGCTGATGCTCGCCGCCTACCACGGCCACGCCGACACGGTCCGGGCGCTGGCCGAGCTCGGCGCCGACCCCGGCAGGGCCAACGACCGGGGGCAGACGCCGCTGGCGGGCGCGGTGTTCAAGAAGGAACCCGCTGTGATCAGGGCACTTCTGGAGGCCGGGGCCGATCCGCACGCCGGGGCCCCCTCCGCGGCGGACACGGCCCGCATGTTCGGTCAGGACGAATACCTGAAATGGTTCGAGAAGTAAGTCAGAAACCGCGATATCCAGGTGTTTCCTGACGTATAGGAAAACGGGCGTCCTTCGGCCATCCTTGGGGAGTGGGAACTACTACCAAGCGTAGGTCAGACCTATCTCTCCGCATCCCCCCGTTACCCTGTCCCTTCCCCAGCGAGGTCAACCCCCATGTCGAGCGGGTCAACGCCGAGACCCTCGACTGGCTCGTGGACACGGGCATCCTGGAGGACCACGAGACCGTCGAGCGCTACCGCCAGGCCAAGTACGGCTGGCTGGGAGCCCGCACGTACCCCTATGCCGAACACCACACGCTCCGCCTGGCGACCGACTGGTGCGTGTGGCTGTTCGCCTTCGACGACGCCTTCTGCGAGTCGGGCCGCGGCGCCGGTGAGATGACCCGCGCCCTGCCCAGGCTCTTCACCGTCCTCGACGACCTGGAGGCCGGGCAGGAGGTCGACGACGTCTTCGCCAGGACGCTCCTGGAGATCAAGACCAGGATCTCCACGTACGGCGACGACGACCAGCTCGACCGCTGGCGCACCGTCACGAAGGACTACCTCTTCGCCCAGGTGTGGGAGGCCGCCAACCGCGAGGCCGACGTCGTGCCGAAGGTGGAGGACTACATCTTCATGCGGCGCCGCACCGGCGCCATGCTCACCGTCTTCGCCCTCATCGACGTCGCCAGCGGACACAGCCTCACCCCCGAGGAGTGGCGCCACCCCGACGTCAAGGCGATCACCGAGAGCGCCAACGACGTCGTCGTCTGGGACAACGACCTCATCTCGTACGCCAAGGAGAGCGACAGCGCCAACTCCCGCAACAACCTGGTGAACGTGCTCGCCAGGCACCGGGGCTACTCACGGCAGCAGGCCATGGAGACGATCGGCGCCATGCGCAACCGGGCCATCGCCGACATGGTCGCGCTGCGCCCCTCACTGGAGGCGCTCGGCTCGGAGGCGGTGCTCGCCTACGTGCGCGGCCTGGAGTTCTGGATCAGCGGCAGCGTCGACTACTCGCTGACCAGCTCCCGCTACACGGGTGCCTGGCAGCAGGAGGCGCGGAAGCCGCCCGCGGGATGACTCACTCCTGGACGACCTGACCGTCCTCGTGGTCTCCGAGCGCGAGGACGATCAGCTCCTCAAGGTTCAGCTTCCTGCCCTGGGCGAAGGCCTTCTCGTGAGCCTCCTCGCCGAGGACGCGTTTGCACTCCTTGACGCAGCGGTCGTGCTCGGAGTTGAAGAACGGGGAGCCCGGCTGCGGCATCCCGAAGGTCCGCCAGTTGGCCTGGCCGCCGCCCATCAGCCGGGCGGCGAGCGTCGCCTGGCCGTCCTCCAGCGCCTGCTTGGCCACCACCTCGATCGCGAGGCCGATCCCGAGCACGTCGTGGAAGTAGCGCTTGAGCCGGAGCGCCTCGCGGGCGTTCGACATGGCCTCGGGGGAGCGGCCCATCGCCTGGTACACGCTGGCGAGCGCGTAGATGGCGTACGAGCGCAGCCAAAGCTCGCCGCGCTGGGTGCAGACCGCGATGCAGTCGCGCAGCAGCACCTCGGCCTCGGCCGGTTCGTTCTGGATGAGCAGCACCATGGACAGCTCGACGATCGAGGGCAGCAGGCCCGGGTTGAGCTCGCGGCCGCTCTTGTGGAACTCGATCGCCACACCCAGCAGCGCGCTCGCCTTCTGCAGGTCGTTCTGCAGGAACGCGGCCGTGCCGAGCATCTTGGTGGCGAGGATGACCGCGCCCGAGTCGCCGACCCTGACCGCGTCGGAGCTGCACTGCTCCGCGGCCTCGATGGCGCCGGTGATGTTTCCCTGCGCGCTGTTGATGTAGGACAGCACCCACAATGCCTTGCACCGGTCTGGGCTCGGCTGGCGCGCCAGCTCCAGCGTCTTCTCCAGGTAGAGCCTGCCCTCGCGGGCCAGCCCGCAGGCCACCCACATGAACCACAGCGAGGAGAGCAGCTTCAGCCCCGCCTGCACCTCGCCGGGGGTGCGCAGGCAGTGGTCGAGCGCGACGCGGATGTTGTCGTGCTCGTGGCGCATCCTGACGTACCAGTAGACCTGGCGGGCGCCCGACCAGGCGTCCTCGCTCCGCTTGGCCAGCTGCAGGTAGTAGTCGCGGTGCTTCCGCCTGATCTCCGTGGTCTCGCCGAGCTTGTCCAGCCACTCCTCGCCGTACTGCCGCAGGGTGTCGATCAGCCGGTAGCGGTGCCCCGAGGGCGTGCCGTCGCTCAGCAGGATCGACTTCTCCACCAGGCTGGAGATGAGCTCCATGATGTCCTCGGACGGGAGGCTGTCGCCCGAGCAGACGAAGCGGGCGGCGTCGAGCTCGAAGTCTCCGGCGAAGACCGACAGCCGCGCCCACAGCAGCCGCTCGGCCGGCTCGCACAGCTCGTGGCTCCAGCCGATCGCGGCCCGCAGCGTCTGGTGCCTGGGCAGCGCCGTGCGGCTGGCTCCCGCGAGCAGGCTGAACCGGTCGGCCAGCAGGCCGAGGATCTGCTCCACCGACAGGGCGCGCATCCGGACCGCGGCCAGCTCGATGGCGAGCGGGATGCCGTCGAGGCGGCGGCAGAGCTCGGCCACCGGGCCGATGTTGTGCTCGTCCAGCATGAAGTTGGGCACCACCGCGCTCGCCCGCGCGAGGAAGAGCTGCACCGCCTCGTTGCTGAAGACGTCCTCGCCCGGGGAGTCGCCGGGAACGGCCAGCGGCGGGATGGTGACCGTGTGCTCGCCCCTGGCGTTCAGCGACTGGCGGCTGGTCGCCAGGATGGTCAGCCCCCGGGCGTTGCTCAGCAGGTCCTCGAAGAGGGCGCCGCACGCGTCGACCAGGTGCTCGCAGGTGTCGATGATCAGGAGGATCTCGCGGTCGCCCAGCCACTCGACCAGCGTCTCGTCCGCCGAGCGGGCGGACTGGTCGGCGATCCCGAGGGCCGAGGTGATCGTGTGACGGACCATCCCCGAGTCCTGGAGGCGGGCCAGGTCGGCGAACCAGACGCCGTCCTTGAAGTCGGCCCGCATCTGGTGCGCGATCCGCAGGGCGGTGCGGGACTTGCCGACGCCCCCGATGCCGGTCACCGTGACCAGGCGATGCTCGCCCAGCCGCTGCCGGAGTGTGGTGAGCAACCTGGTGCGCCCCACGAAGCTGGTCAGCTCGTTGGGCAGATTGCCGTCTCGCCGCCATCCTGCTGGCGTTGTCATGGCGCCTCACGGGGGGATAGCCGGAACCTGCCACCGCATCGTACCGTCTGGGTCCCCGCCTGTCCCCGGCGTCACGGGGAGCGGGGAACGGCCGCCCACGGGGGAACGGGCCTTTCCCCCGAGGAGCGGGAGGAGGTTCCGGCCGGCCTTCGTTCGAAGGAGGCGGGAAGGGTTTTCTCACCGAGCCGTCGCCGAGCCGTCCCTAGGCCGGTCTCCGAGTCGGTCCCCGGGCCGGTCCCCGGGCCGTCCCGGCCGGTTCCCCGGCCGGGGAGGACCTTCGCCCGGGAGGCTTCGTCCGACAGGCCGGGGGAGGCCTTTATCCGGGATGGGGAGGCGCGGGCCGCGAGGGTGGCTAGCATGGGGCTCGTGACAGTGCGCGAACCCGATGACCTGCGTCCCGTCGACCTCGCCGACGACGGGCTGCCGATCCTGCCCGACCAGACCGCCGACGACACCGATCTCGGCTGGAGCGAGTGGCGCGAGGCCGACGACGACGCCCGCCTGATCGAGGACCGCCCTCCCCACTGGTGATGACCCCGCGGTCGGGGCCCGCCTCGGGTCCCGCCGTTGGAACACCCCGAAGCGGGAACCCGCTCCAAGCCGCCCGCTCCGGCGGCGTGACAGGGGAGAGTCCCCGCCCTTCCGGGCGGGGAGGACGGCAACGGGAGCCTCGCTAGGAGACCACGTCCTTGACGCGGAAGCGGCGGAAGGCGAACGCGATCAGGATCGCCGAGTAGGTGACGGAGACGGCCACCCCCTTGAGCATGCCGTCGTACTCCGGTTGCGGGGCCAGGGCGTCCAGCCACGCGGTGTTCCAGAACGTCGGCAGAAACTCCCTGAGCCGGCCGAGCGCCTCGACCGCCTGCAGGATGTTGCTGACGATCACCAGGCCGACCGCCCCGCCGACCGCTCCCAGCGGGGAGTCGGTGCTGACGGAGAGCAGGAAGGCGAGGGCCGCGACCACGAACTGGCTGACCAGGGCGTAGCCGATCACCACCCCGAACCGGGGCAGCACGTCCAGGGCGGCGATCGTCTCGCCGGTCCCCGGCACCCGGACGTCGTTCCACCCGAAGGCGAGGGTCCCGGCGAGCAGGGCCATCACCGGCAGGCAGATCACCGCCGCCGCCGAGTAGCCCATCGCGACGACCAGCTTCTGGCGCAGCAGGCGGTCGCGCGGGATCGGGGCGGCCAGCAGATAGCGCAGCGACGACCAGCTGGCCTCGCTGGCCACGGTGTCGCCGCAGAACAGCGCCACCGCGACGACCAGCAGGAAGCTCGCCGACACCGACAGGGCGAACGCCGCGAAGTTCAGCCCGCCCTCGGTGGCCAGGTCGGAGATGCGCAGCGTGGTGGTGGGCTGCCCGGACCCGGCGCCGACCTTGAAGGCGATCACCAGGATCCACGGCAGCGCGAGCAGCAGGCCGAACATCACCAGCGTGCGGCGCCGCTTGAACTGCCGGACGATCTCCACTGCGAGCGGCAGCGTGCGCCCCGGCGCGTATCCGCGCGCCGAACCGTTCTCCGCGGCCCCGCTCTCCAGGACTCCGCTTTCCGGGACTTTGCTCTCCGGGGCTCCGTTCTTCGCGGCCCCGTTCTCCGGGCCCCGGTTCCGTACGGGGCCGTCGCCCGTCGCGCCGGTCATGGTGCCACGGGCACCGTCGCTGTCGCTCACGCCTTCTCTCCGATCAGGTCCAGGAAGACGTCTTCCAGGCGGGTGCCGGAGCCGTTCACCGGGGTGCGGCTGCTCAGCAGCTCGGCCACGGTCCCGGCCGTGACGAGGCGCCCGCGATGCATGACCACCACGTGACTGCAGGTCTGTTCCACCTCGGCGAGCAGGTGGCTGGAGACGATGACCGTACGGCCCCCCCTGGCGTAGCGGATCAGGACCTCGCGCATCTCGCGGATCTGGGGCGGGTCGAGACCGTTGGTGGGTTCGTCCAGGACGAGCAGGTCGGGCAGGCCGAGCATGGCCTGCGCGATGGCCAGGCGCTGGCGCATGCCCTGCGAGTAGGTGCGGACGGCGCGGTCCAGGGCCTTGCCGAGGTCGGCGATCTCCAGGGCCTCGGCGAACCGGGCGTCCTCGGCGGGCCGTCCGGTCGCCTTCCAGTACAGCTCCAGGTTGTCGCGGCCGTTGAGGTGCGGCAGGAAACCCGGGCCCTCGACGAACGAGCCGAGCCTGGACAGCACCGGCGCGCCGGGCACCACCCGGTGCCCGAAGATCCGTACCTCGCCGCCGTCGGGTTTGATCAGGCCCATCAGCATGCGCAGGGTGGTGGTCTTGCCCGCCCCGTTGGGGCCGAGCAGGCCGAGCACCTGGCCGTGCTCCACGGTGAACGACAGGTCGTCCACCGCGAGCTCGCCGTTCCGGTACGCCTTGGTCAGGCCCTGGATCCGCAGCGGCACGGCGTCCAGCTCGGGGACGTGCTCGTCGGCGGCGCGGCGGCGTCCGGCGAGCAGCAGGGCCGTCGCGACGGCGAGGGAGAGCAGCGGCAGCGCCCAGATCCACCAGGCGGGGCCGGTCGAGGGGGTGCGCAGGGTGGCGTAGGTGGGGACGCTCACGGCCGGTGCGGCCAGGGCGACCCTGTAGACGGCCGGGGACGCGGGGGTGCTGTAGCCCAGGTCGGTGGTGGTGAACGCGACGCGCAGCCGGTGCCCGACCTCGAACCGGTGGTCGATGGCCGGCAGGGTCACGGTGGCCTCGCCGGAGCCGCCCTCGGGGATCGTGATCCTGACCGGGGCGACGAGCCCCTCGGGCAGGATCGGTGCCTGCGTCGCGCCCGCGATGTCGTAGAGCTTGGCGAACAGCGTCACCTCGCCCGTCGCCGCTCCCGTCTTCCCGCCGTCCGAACCGGTGCCCTCAGAGTCACCCGATGCTGTGTCACCGGATGCGGTGTCACCCGCTGCGGAGGACCCGGACGGCTCGGGCGTCACCCGGACCCGTACGGTCGAGCTGCCGGTGACCTGGAGCGGGGCGGCCAGCGGGGCGGAGTCGAAGGTGGCGCTCTGGCCCGCCATGTCGATCGAGAGGTTCGCGGTGGCGGCTCCGCCGAGACCGCCGAAGCCGGGGACCGCGGAGATCGAGGAGGGGGACCCGCCGGGCGGGTTGGCCACCCGCTGGTCGGCCCCGCCGAGCGGTACGGAGGTCTGGCCGGTGCCGGACAGCCCCGGATAGCCGCTCGCGACGGCGTGCAGCTGGACCGGGCGCCGGGTGCCGGGGTCGCGTCCGCCGTCGCGGGTGACGGTGAAGGCGCCGCCTCCCTGCCCGGCCCCTCCGTCCTCCTTCAGGTGGCGGTCGAACCAGCCGAGCGTCCTGTCGTGCAGCCAGTCGACCTCGCCGTCGCCGCCGTCGTGGCCGCCGTCGAACCAGGCGACCTCCACCGGGGCGCCGGTGGCGGCGATCGCCTTCGCGTTGGCGTCCGCCTGGCCCAGGGTGAACAGCGAGTCGCGCTGTCCCTGGAGCAGCAGGGTCGGCACCTTGATCCTGCCGGGCACCGAGATCGGGCTGGACCTGCGCAGCGTCTTCACCGCGTCCGCGGTCGCCCGGCCGCTCTCCGCCACCTTCTGGTACATGTCACAGATCTCCGGCAGGAACCGGCCGCACCGGACCTCCTCCGCGGTGAGCGGCCGGGGCTGGGCGGGCGGCGGTCCCGCCCCGTCAGCCCCGTCCTCCCCGTCCTCCTCACGGTCCGCGCCGCTCCCGCCGAGGGAGGCGAGACCGGCCGCGCCCGGCGTGGGACCGCCGCGGCTGAAGAACAGCCCGGCCCACATGCGCTTGAACACCCCGCTCTCCGGGCCCTGCCCGGTGGCGTTCGGGAACAGCGCGTCGGCCAGGTCGTACCAGGTGATCTGCGGGACGATCGCGTCGATCCTGGGGTCGTGGGCGGCGGCCATCAGCGCGATGGCGCCGCCGTAGGAGCCGCCCGCGACGCCCACCCGGGGGTCGCCCGCCGCGTCGAGCCGGACCTCGGGCCGCCTGGCGACCCAGTCGACCAGCTGGCGCACGTCCTTGACCTCGTAGTCGGGGGAGTTCAGCGCGATCTGCCCCGAGGAGCGGCCGAAGCCGCGCGCGGACCAGGTCAGCACGGCGTAGCCGTCCCGCGCCAGCCGTACGGCGGCGTCCCTCACGCTCTGCTTGCTGCCGCCGAAGCCGTGCGCGAGCAGCACGGCCGGAGCCCTGCCGCCCCCGGCCGGGGGGAAGAAGCTCGTGTCCAGCGTGACCCGCTGGTCGTCACCCGGCCCGTCGACCACCGTGATCATCTGGTTCTGGGCCCGTACGTCCGCCTCGGACGGCCACACCAGCCAGGCCGCGACGCCGACGACCAGCACGACGGCCGTGGCGATCCCGGGCACCCGGACGGTCCGTTTTCCCCCACGTTGCATGACGAGAGCCTACTGATCGGAGCTGAGAGCCTCCTGAGACCGTTCTCAGGAGCGTTCCCGCCGGTCAACCGCCGGTCAACCGCCGCTCGGCCGCCGGCCGGACGTCGCGGCCGGTGGGGTGGCCGAACGCAAGTGATCACCCATGGGGGAGGAATGAGGAGGCAGCCCCGGTGCTCAGGGTTATCCCCGATTGCGGAGCGAGGTAAAGGAGCGGCATCATTTCGAGGCGTGAAGCCAGTAGAGAGCCTTCGAAGAAGAGCCACTCCCGTCATCGAGTGGGCTCTGCCGTATTGGACGCGCGGGAAGGCCGGCAGGGAGACCCCGGAGGAGCTGTTCAAGCTCCTCTACCTCGGGTGGCTGGTGGCTTTCTCGTTCAAGGTGCTCGGGGCGTCCTGGGACGTCTCCTGGCACTTCAAGTGGCTCCGTGACGACCTGGCACCGCCGCACCTCCTCAACAGCGTCGGCACCGCCCTCGCCCTCGCCCTCACGATCATCCACGTCTACACCGGATACGGCGTGGACAGGCTCGCGCAGCGCCTCATCACCTGGGGCACGGGCGTCTTCCTGGTCGCGGTCCCGCTGGACCTGATCAACCACCGGATCAACGGGCTCGACATCACCTCGTGGAGCCCCTCGCACCTGATGCTCTACATCGGCACGCTCTTCATGGTCTGCGGCGTGATCCGGGGCTGGTTCGTCCGGGCGGTCCCGGGGCGGACGCGCACGCTGGTCCTCGGCGGGCTCTTCGTGTTCCTCTTCGAGAACGTCTGGTTCCCGGCCCAGCACCAGGAGTACGGCGTGTACAGCATCGCCGCCTGGGACCGGGGCCAGCCGGAGGCCGAGCCGATCCTGATCAAGTTCGCCGCCGACCAGATCGGCCTGCCGATGGACGACAGGGCCGTGGCGCTCCACTTCGCGCTGCCCGTGCCCGACCAGCTCTACCCGCTCTACGCGGTGATGGCCGGCATCATGGTGGCCGTCTACGCCCGCGCGATGATCGGCCGGATGTTCTCCGCCACCGCCGTGGTCGGCGCCTACATCGTCTTCCGCACCCTGATCTGGCCGCTCCTCGCCGTCGCCGACTTCCCGCGCTCGGCGATCCCGGTCTTCGTGATCGCCGGGGCGCTCGCCGTCGACCTGGCGTTCCTGATCAGGATGCCCGTGGTCAGGGCGCTGGTCGGCTCCGCCGGCGCCACCCTCCTCGTCGACCAGGCGCTGCGCTTCCAGCACTCGACGTTCATCGCGCCCCCGCTGGTGCCCCCCACGACCATGCTGGTCGGGGGGGCCGGGCTCGCCGTCCTGTGGCTCGCCGCCGAATGGTCGTTCAGCCGTCACACACTGCGGGCTCAGGAAAGGGAGGCGCTGGTCAGCGCGACCGCGACCCCGTAGGCGAGCCCCATCACGGCGATCTCGGCCGCCGCCCACCCGACGACCGCCGTCGCCCGCCGCTCGGCGACGTGCGGCAGCAGGCGGAAGCGGATGTGGGCGGCGAACGGGATCAGCAGCGCCACGCACGCGACCTTGGCCACGACCAGCAGGCCGTACTCGTTGGTCAGCAGGGCCCCGGGCAGTTCCACGCCCGGGGTGAGGGCCATCGTGGCCAGGCCGTTCACCAGGCCGGAGAGGCCGACCACGACCAGCGCCAGGGTCGCGAGCCTGGAGAACGCCGGGAGCACCCGGGCGAGGAGCTCCCGGTCCCCGGCGACGAGCAGGACGATCGTGAGCAGGCCGCCGGTCCACGCCGCCGCGCCCATCACGTGCAGCTCCATCGAGATCATGATGGGGTCGTGCCAGACCGAGTCGACCGCGTGGCCGGTGACCGGGATCGGCAGCAGCCCGAAGAAGGCGATCACGATCCGCAGCTCGGCCGGGACCTTCTCGCCGTACCGCACGGCGAGCAGCCCGATCCCGGCGTAGGACAGCGCGCAGGCGGCGCTGAAGAGCATGCCCTGCCCGGCGCCGACGCCGTCGACGTACTCGGCGATCATCCCGGGGGTGGGCACCAGCCCGGGGTTCAGCTCGGCCGTCTGGAACACGATGACGACCAGCGCCAGCAGCGCCCACGCCCAGGCGAAGGTGACGGCCATCGGCCGGGCCCGGCGCATCACCGGCTCGGTGCGGTCCGGGTCGTCGAACCCGAGCAGCTTCGGCAGCAGGCTGAGCCCGACCACCGCCACCGCCGCCAGGTCGAGCAGCACCCGCAGCGCCGGCAGCCCGTACTCCACCAGCGGTCCGGGGATGGCGATCCCGGGCACCACCTCCTGGCGGGAGAGCGCGGTCGCGACCAGCACGGCCACCAGGGCCGCGGACACGAACCCGCCGATCACCAGCCTCCTGGCGGTGCCGGCCTCGGCGGCCCGCTCGGCGGTCACGGTCATCCCGTGCCTCCCTGCTCCCTCGTACGGCGCATCGCCACGACGGTCGCCCCGCCCAGCAGGACGATGGAGCCCGCGATCCACAGCACGGCCATCCCGGCCCCGCCGTTCTGCGCGGCCTCGGCGGCCTGGGCGCCCAGATCGGGCTCCTGAGGCGCGGCGGCGGAGACCGCGGGGGCGGAGGTGGCGGGCGCCTGGGCGGCGCCGCCCAGGCCGGGGGCGGTCAGGGTGAAGGTGATCTTGCTGGAGACCGGGTGGCCGTCCGAGGAGAGGATCCGGTAGCCCACCGCGTACATCCCCGCGGGGCCGAGGGGCCGCACGCCGACGCTGACCTTCGTCCTGTCGACGGTGGTCTTCCCGTCCTCCCACCGCGTGCCGTCCGGGCCGATCACGCTGATCTGCGCGAAGCCCTGCCGGACGGGCTGGTCGAAGGTGAGTGTGATCTTCTCGGGGCCGGTGGCCAGCTCGGTACCGTCCTTGGGGTCGCTGCTGATCAGCACGTTGTGGGCCTGCGCCGGGGCGACCGCGCCGAGCAGCGCGGCGGACGCGAGCAGCAGGACCGTGAGTAGCCGCCTCACCGGTCGTGGCCTTCCTTTGGGGTCGTCATGACGAATGACATGCTCCCACCCCAGCCTCCCACCCTGGCCTCCCGCCTGGGAATCGCGCCCGCGAGGGGCCGTCCGCGCCCCGCCCGGAGGCAGGGCCCGTCGTCGGCCGGTCCGGCGTTTCGGCCCGTGGAGGTTAGGGGCCCGGCGGGGCGGAGTCAATGACTAAGAGGATGACAAACATTCAAAAAATGAAGAATAGGCGGATTTCTCCGGTAAGAGCTCTTGAGAGATAGTTTGTTGAGCTTTATCGGGCTGGAAAACAACCGCGAAACCTTGACGAATTCGGCGCGTGATCCTTAGCCTCGCTTGAGCAACGCCACCGATCCGCCGCGCTCGTGCGCGGGGGAGAAGTCGCCGTGCCCGCGCACGGTGTGAGGGCGGACGTGTGGTCGGGACACGTCGTGCCCGGGCGTCCGCGTCTCTTGGCGTCTCTCGGTGTCTCCTGGCGTCCCTCGGCGTCTCCCGGCACCGAGGCCGTTCCGCGCCGCGTACGTCCTCGACGTCGTCGGACTCGCGCGTCCCCTCCGGGCCGTGCCGATCCGGCCGGCGTCCCGGAACCGCCCGTTCGGGCGGTTCCGTTCTCCGCCGTAAGGGAACGCGCCCGGGTTCCCCTCCCGACAGCACGGAGGCGTCGTGACGCGAACCGGCCTCTCACCGGCCGAGAGGAAACCATTCGCCCGCGCCGGTTTCCTTTTGACGGAACGCCTGGCCGGGCGCGATATCCCCGGACGGATTCCCGTCGTCGACGCCCTGCCCGTGAACCGGTCGGGAGAAGTCAGCAAAAGAAGCCGCGGGGCCTGTTCGGGGCCGCCGCGGCAGGCCGGAAGAAAGGCACCTGGAATGTCGATGTCGCTGGTACACGGATGGGAAAGGGCGTCCCGCGAGGGCGCCGTCGAAGCGATCGGCCGGACCCGATGACGGCCGGTCCCGCGCGGCTCGGCGCGACGTCCGTGGAGTTCGCCGGAGCGCGGGGCGGCGAGTCGCCGCTCAGCTGGGGCCAGCTGGCCATCTGGCGGCTCACCCGGTGGCTGGACGACGACGACCCGTACTTCAACATGCCCTGGGTGCTGCCCGTCTACGGCAGGCGCGATCTCGACACCGTCCTGCGGGCACTGCGCGTGCTCGTCGAGCGGCACGAGACGCTGCGGACGACGTACGAGGAGACGCCGGGCGGGCTGGTCCAGCGCGTGGCGCGCCGGGGCGAGTTCACCGTCGAGGTGTACGACGCCGGGGAGGACAAGCCGCTCGCCGCCGCGAAGGAGCTCTCCGTCCGGCTCGCCGCCACCGCGTTCGACTACGCGGCCGACCTGCCGTTCCGCTGCGCCGTCGTGACCGTCGACGACCGCCCCAGGACGGTGGCCCTCACCCTGTCCCACCTCGCGGTGGACGGCGGGACCCTGGAGGTGCTGGCGCGCGACTGGCGGGACCTGCTCGCCGGTGGCGAACCGGCCACTCCCACCTGGCAGCCGACGGACCAGGCCGCCTTCGAGCGCGAGGGGGCGGGCGCCGCCCGTGGCGAGCGGACGCTGCGCCACTGGCGCGCGATCCTGGAGCGGGCGCCGCTGAGCATGTTCGACTTCCCCCGTACGACGCCGGAGGAGCCGCGGTTCGTCAAGGTCGGCATGGAGTCGGCCGCCACCGCGGCGGCGGCCGAGGTGCTGGCGGCGCGCTGGTCGATCAGCACGGCCAGCGTGCTGACCGCCGCGAGCGCGGTGCTGCTCGGCACGCTCACCGGTCACCGCGAGGTGGTCATGCAGCTCATCGTGGCCAACCGGCACGACCCCAGGATCGCCGCGATGGCGGGCAGCGCCGTACAGGACGGGATCTTCGTCCTCGGCCTGCCGGACGGGACGTTCGCCGACGCCGCCCGCGCCGGGCACCGGCAGGCGCTGACCGCCTACCGGAACGCGCACTACGACCCGTACCGGATGATGGCGCTGCGCGAGGAGATCGGCCGCGAGCGCGGGCGGCCCGTGGACCTGTCGGCCTACTTCAACGACACGCGGACCGTCGGCCACTGGCCCCACCTGCCCGCGGTCGAGCCGCCGGGCGACCCCGCCGCGATCGCCGCCCTCACCGAGCGGACCCGGACCTTCCACGTCGGATCCTGGCCGGAGGTGGACGCCACGGCCCTGTTCGCCACCGGGACCGCCACCAACACCTGCGAGCTGTACCTGATGGCCGACACCGCCTACCTGCCGCGCCCCACGGCCTACGCGCTGCTGCGCGGGCTGGAGACCCTGCTGGTCGCCTCCGTGGCCGGGGACGTCCCGCTCGACGAGGTCGCCGGACTGTGCGGCATCGTCCCGGTCGAGCGCCCCGCCGCCCGGCCGGAACTCCAGCTCGCCGGGGTGCCGGGCACCGGCACGGTGCGGGGCGCCGGAGACCCCGGGGTGCCGGGACCGAGAGAGGTGGCCGGTGACCACGCCTGACCCGCGGGCGGCGCTCGCCGAGCCGACACGCAGGGTGGGGCCCTGGTGGGTGATCGGCATCTCGCTGGCGAACCTGGCGCTCTGGATGGCCTACTTCGGGCCGCTCCAGGTCCTGCTGCCCTCGCAGGTGGCGTCGATCGACCCGGCGGGCAAGGAGGGGGCGCTGGCGCTGGTGACCGGGGTGGGAGCGGCCGTCGCGATGCTGTTCAACCCCGTCGCCGGGGCGTTGTCCGACCGTACGGCCGGACGGTTCGGGCGCAGGCACCCGTGGTCGCTGGGCGGGGCGCTGGTCGGCGCCGGGGCACTGGTCCTGCTGGCGGGCCAGGGCTCGATCCTCGGCGTGGCGGCCGGGTGGTGTCTCGCGCAGGCCGGGCTCAACGCGACGCAGGCCGCGCTCAGCGCGGGGGTGCCCGACCACGTCCCGGTCGGCCAGCGCGGTGAGGTCTCGGGCTGGATCGGGATTCCCCAGTCGCTCGGGGTGGTGCTCGCCGTGGTCCTGGTCACCATGGTCGCCACCACCACCGAATCCGGATATTTCTTGATAGCGGTATTGATTCCGCTCGGCGTGCTCCCCTTCGTCCTCACCACCCACGACCCCCGCCTGGCGACCAGGCCGCCCTTCGGGCTCCGGGCCTTCCTGAAGGGGTTCTGGATCAGCCCGCGCAGCCACCCCGACTTCTTCTGGGCCTGGCTGACGCGCTTCCTGATGCAACTGGGCAACGCCGTCGCCACGCTCTACCTGCTGTACTTCCTCACCGACGCGGTCGGCTACGAACGGATCTTCCCCGGCGAGAAGGCCGAGGACGGCCTGCTCGTGCTGATCCTGATCTACACCGCGACCGTCGTGCTCACCACCGTCGTCGCGGGTGTCGTCTCCGACAGGCTCGGCCGCCGCAGGGCGCTCGTCACGGTCTCCGGCCTGATCAGCGTGGTCCCCGCGGTGATGCTCGCGTTCTGGCCGCAGTGGCCGGTGGCGCTGGTCGCCGCCGCGATCATGGGCGTCGGCTTCGGCATCTACCTCTCGGTCGACAACGCCCTGGTCACCCAGGTCCTGCCCGCCGCGGAGGGACGGGCCAAGGACCTCGGCGTCATCAACATCGCCAACTCCGGCCCCCAGGTGCTCGGCCCCGTCATCGCCGGTCCCATCGTGGCCGGTCTCGGCGGCTATCCCGTCCTCTACCTGACCTCGGCCGTCCTCGTCCTCCTGGGCGCCGTCCTCGTCCGGAGGATCCGCTCGGTCCCCTGAGCCCCTCCGGCTCCCGGGTCACCACGCGGACGTGGGAGCGGTGACCGGTCTCCCGGGGCGGTGATGGCCCCGAGCGCCCGGCTCCCGGCCCTCACCCCCGGAAGGCCCTCACCCCCCGGAAGGCCCTCACCCCCCGGAAGGCCCTCACCTCTCGAAAGGCCCTCACTTTCCGGAACGGCCGGACGAAAGGCCGGTGAAGGTATGAGGTCCCTCGTGCCGGTGTGGCGTCCTTCACTCAGGGTTGTATCCATGCCACTCCCGATCCGGTCGGTGACCTTTCGGTCGCTGCGGGTGATGGAACCCTTCGGGTATGGCAGTGGTAGCTCCCCGGCCCGTCCTGGGAATCGTGCTCCTGATCTTCGTCAGCGCCGCGTGGGGATCGGCTTTCCCGCTGATGAAGGACCTCATCGTCCGCATGCCCGTGGCGGACCTTCTCACCGAGCGGTACGGCGTCGCCACGCTCGTACTGCTCGCTCTCCGTCCGAGAAGCCTGCGGGGGCTGTCGGAGAGCACCTGGCTGACCGGCGTCCTGCTCGGCCTGCTGTTCGGTGTGGGCCAGACGGCCCAGGCGGTCTCGCTGCACGATCTGCCCTCGTCGGTCTCGGGGTTCACGGTCGGCTCGTACGTGGTGATCACCCCGGTCCTCGGGCTGTTCCTGCTCGGAGCCAGGACCCCGGGCCGGGTCTGGGCCGCGGTGGCGCTGGCCACGGCCGCGATGACCGCGTTCACCCTGCTGAGAGGCGCGGAGGGGGACGTCGCCGTGCCCGCCCTGGCCGCCACCCTGTTGTCGGCGGTCCTGTACGCGGCCCACACGCTGGTGCTCGGCGACTCCGCCGAGGCGCGGCAGAACGCCTACGCCGTCACGGTGATCCAGCTCGGCACCATCGCCGTCATGACGGGGGTCCTCGCCGTGCCGGACGGCCTCACCCTGCCCTCCGCACCGGGTGACTGGATGATCCTCGGCCACCTGTCGATCGTCGCCTGCGCCCTGGGCTTCCTGGCCCGCTCCTGGGGCCAGGTCCACGTCCCGCCGGTGCCCGCCGCGGTGATCCTGTCGGCCCAGCCGCTCTGGGTGACCGCCCTCGCCGTGGCGTTGTACGGGGAACCGCTCACCGCGGGCGTGTACCTCGGCGGGGGGCTGATCGCCCTCGCCATGCTCCTGGTCGTGCTGCCCAAGGGGCTGTTCAGCTCAGGTCGGAGGGGGAGAGACCCAGTTCCGCCGCCGCGGCCGTCCGGATGAACTCGGTCATCCGCGCCCGCGAGAGCACCCGCCGGTGCACCGTCACCTGCGTGGACAGGCCGTCGATGAGGGACATGACCCGCCAGGTCGCGCCCTCGGGGTCCGCGCAGGTGAAGATCCCCGCCGCCACGCCGTCGTCGATGATCGCGCGGAGGGCGGCCTTCCAGCGCAGGTCGATCCTGCGGGACATCTCCTCCAGCTCGGCGTTGCGCATCGACTCCGCCCAGGCGTCGATCCACAGGGCCCACGACTTGGACTTCCCGCTGGGCGGATAGAACCTGAGCAGGGCGCGCAGCCGGTCGAAGGGGGAGCCGCCCGACTCCTCCACCTTGACGAGCGCGTCCAGGTCGAGCTGGGCGGCGTAGGAGAAGGCCTGGGCGAACAGCTTCTCCTTGGTCTCGAAATGGTAGAAGAGCAGCGCCTGGCTGACACCGGCCGCCTGGGCGATGTCCGCGGTCCGCGTGTGACCGAACCCCTGGGCCGCGATGACGTCGCACGCGGTCCGGAGCAGATCTTCACGCCGTAATCGCCCAAATCCCCTTGCCACAAGGGAACACTAGCGGGTCACGGTCTCCCATCAGGGGCAGGGGGCGGGGCTCGGCGACCTCGCTCCAGGCCCGCGCCCGGACGGAATCGCCGTCCGGGAGGAGGGCGCGGGGGACGCGCGAACGGGGCGGAGCGGTGGTCAGGGGCCGGGTGGGGAGGGCCGGAGGGTGCGGTCAGGAAGGACCGGGGGAGGCCGGGGAGGGCGGGGCACGGTCGGCGGCCGAGCCGGGAACGGGGGAGAGAGTGGGGCGGGGGCGAAGGCCGGGAGGGGGAGACAGGGGGTGAGCGGGGGAGGGCAGGGGAGACGGGGTGCGGTCAGAGGGGAGCGGGAGAGGGCGGGGTGCGGTCGAGGGGGAGCCGGGGAGGGCGGGATGCGGTCAGAGGGTGAGCGGGGGAGGGTGGGGGGCGCCGTCCGGACCGGGGTGCAGGGGGACGCGCAACACGAACCTGGCGCCCCGCGTGCTGTCCTCCAGCCTCAGGAGACCGCCGTGCGTGTGGGCGATCTCCCTCGCGATGGGAAGTCCCAGCCCCGTGCCCCCCGCGTCCCGGTGGCGGGAGGCGTCCAGCCGGGTGAACCGCTGGAAGACCTGCTCCCGCTGCGAGGGGGCGATCCCGGCGCCGTCGTCGGACACCTCCATGACGGCCGTCCCGCCGTCCGGGTACACCCGTACCGAGACCTGGGAGACGGCGTGCCGCTCCGCGTTGTCCATCAGGTTCGTGAGCAGCCTGGCCAGCCGGAGCCGGTTGCCGATGATCGCCACCCCGGGCTTCAGGTCCCTGTCGACCGGGACGCGGCGCTCGCGTCTGTCCAGCTCCTCGCCGACCAGTGCGCCCAGGTCGATCCGCTCGTAGCGGGCCGGGACGCCGGAGTCGAGTCTGGCCAGTGCCAGCAGGTCCGAGACGATCGCCTGGAGCCGGTCCAGGCTGCCGAGCATCGCGCGGGTCTTCGCCTTCCAGTCGACGTCGTCGGGGTAGTGCAGCGCCTCCTCCACCTGGGCGCGCATGGCGGTGAGCGGGCTGCGCAGGTCGTGGGAGGCGTCGCAGGTGAATCTGCGCTGCTGCTCGGCCGACGCCTCCAGCCTGTCCAGCGTCTGGTTGATCGTCTCGGCCAGCCCTCTGATCTCGTCCCGCGCGGCCGGGACCGGCACCCGGCGGCCGATGTCGGTCGCGGTGATCTCCTCCAGCTCGCGCCTGATCGCCTTCACCGGTACGAGGGCGCTGGTCACCGTCCGGTAGGTGCCGGCCGCCGTCACCGCCACGATCGCGAGGGAGCCGCCGACGATGAGGGCGAACAGCTCGGGACGGACGTACCAGGGAACCTGGTCGGCCGCGGCGTAGAGAACCCAGTCCCCCTCGTCCTGATAGATCCGGAAGGCAACGATGTCCATGCACCTGCCGGGATATCGGGGGATGTCGCAGACCTCCCTGTCCTGCCTGACGCTCGTCGGAGGAGGGGCGAAGTTCGCCATCCGGGGAGCGCCGACCAGGTTGGGCGTCGACGCCATGATCTCGCCCTTCGCGTTCAGCAGTTGCATGCCGTCGGTCTTGCCCAGCGGTACCACCGCGGGCAGCTGCCCCCGCTTGGCCAGATGGACGCTCTGCAGCGCGGCGCCCGCCGCCTCCTCGGTCTTGAAACTGCCCGCCAGGCCGTGGACGGAGAACGTCGCGATCGCGATGAGGGCGACTCCCGACACGACGGTCATGAAGACGGCGATCAGCGTCAGCCGGAGCCGTACGGACCACCTGCTCCCCGTGAACACGTCGCTCTCCAGCCGTTTGACAAGGACATTAGGCAGATTGATTACCGTTTCGAGGGGATTAATCGCCAAGAGGCCGCAAATATCCTTATACCTATATGAGTAGGTACTGATTTGCATGAATATGGTCTTTTATGGGTATCGGCACTGGCCAGGGCCACGACGGAGCCCCGCTGTGCCGGTACGCGAGGAGGCGACCGGCGTCCGGCTCCGCGTATTCGACCTCTCAAGTCGGTACGGCTAGAGGGTGATCCATTCGGTGGAGGTGGTGACCTCGTCGAGAACGGCGGGGATGGGGTCGACGCCGATGCCGGGGGCGGCGGGAACGGTGAGGTGGCCGTCGCGGAGCTCGAAGGGCGGGGTGAGGTCGGTGGTGTAGTAGCGGCGGGAGGCGGAGGTGTCGCCGGGCAGGGTGAAGCCGGGCAGGGCGGCGAGGGCGAGGTTGGCGGCGCGGCCGATGCCGGTCTCCAGCATGCCGCCGCACCAGACGGCGAGGCCGTGGGCGCGGGCCAGGTCGTGGATGCGCCGTGCTTCGAGATAGCCGCCGACGCGGCCGGGCTTGATGTTGATGATGGAGCAGGCGCCCAGGGTGATGGCGGCGGCGGCGTGGGCGGCCGATTCGATGGACTCGTCCAGGCAGACGGGGGTGGTGATCCTGGTGGCGAGGCGGGCGTGCTGCAGGAGGTCGTCGTGGGCGAGGGGCTGCTCGATGAGCAGCAGGTCCAGGGGGTCGAGTTTGGCGAGGTGGGGGGCGTCGGTGAGGGTGTAGGCGGCGTTGGCGTCGACCTGTAGGAGCAGGTCGGGGCCGAAGTGCTCGCGCACGGCGCGGGTGGGGGCGATGTCCCAGCCAGGCGCGATCTTGAGCTTGACGCGCCGGTAGCCCTCGTGGAGATAGCCGGTGACGGCCTCGATGAGCTCGGGGACGGAGTTCATGATGCCGACCGAGACCCCGGCGGGGACGCGGTCGGCGGCGGCGCCGAGGTAGGCGGCCAGGGACTGGCCACCGGAGCGTAGCTGGGCGTCCAGGACGGCGGTCTCCAGGGCGGCTTTGGCCATGCGGTGGCCTTTGAAAGGGTGCAGGGCGCGGCCCACGCCGTGGGCGTCGGTGTCGGTGGGCAGGGCGGGGACGAGGAAACGGCGCAGCACGTCGGCGGCGGCGTCGACGTACTCGGGGGAGTAGAGGGGGTCGGACATGGCCACGCACTCGCCCCAGCCCTCGGCGTCGGGGGTGACGACGCGCACCAGCAGCACGTCGCGTTCGGTCTCGGTGCCGAAGGAGGTGCGGAAGGGGGTGACCAGGGGCATGGCCACCCGTCGCAGCTCGATACCAGTGATCCTCACGCGTCTCTCTTTCCGCCGCCGTACGAGATCCCGTCACGCCGGGTCCCGTCACGCCGGTCGCCGTGGTCGTGGGGGATTCCGCCGTCGTGCCGAGTGCTGCTTTTGTATGAAATTTCGGTTTCGTGCGAAGTTTCGATCTTGTAGATGTTCCCGGTGCCGTGCCGGGCGCTGTCACCGGGCGGGGTCCCGGTGCCGTGCCGGGTGCCGTCGGCGTTCGGCGTTCTGGCGTTGTAGCGGGTGTCGCCGTTGTTCGGGGTTCTGGGGCCGTGCCGGGTGTCGCCGTCGTTCGGGGTCCCGGTGTTGTGGCGGGTGTCGTTGTCGTCCGGGGTTTCGCTGCCGTGCCGGGGGGCGTCGCCGTGTGGGGTTTCTGTCTCCCGCCGACGTGGCTCTCCCGCCGGGCGGAGCCCGTCCCCGGGCCGCCACTCGACGACGTAGCCCGTCTCGCGGTCGAACCCCGTCACCCGGCCGCCCTCCTCCAGCAGGCCGCCCAGCGCCTCGCGTACGGCGAGCCGCCACGCCCCGGCCGCCCGGGGATCGGCGCGGCGCAGCGCCTCGACGTCCCGGGGCACGGCGACCAGCACCGTTCCCGCCCCGGCCGCGTCGGCGGTGTCGGCGGTGTCGGCCGGGCCCCGCACCGGCCGGCCGTCCCGCTCGCCCAGCCAGGCCACCGCGTCCGCCGGGATCACCGGCCGGTACGGCTCCCCCCGGACGGCGGCCAGGACGTGCGGGGCGGTCAGCCGCCAGACGGCCAGCACCCGGTCCGACTCGTCCCCGGCGTTGATCGCGTCACTCATCACACCGTAGAAGGACGGCAGGTACTCCTCCGGGAGGGCCCCCAGCTTGGCCAGGTTGAAGTGGGCGTTGCGCCGCACCAGTGGATCGTAGGTCCAGGTGATCCGCTCCAGGCCGCGCTCCAGCGCCCACTCCCGCTGGTGCAGCTTCAGCGCGAACCCGATCCCGCGCCCGGCCAGGGCGCCGGTGACATGCGAGTGCAACACCTGCCCGGCCGGAGCGCCCAGGAAACCGACCGACGCCCCCACCAGCCTGCCGCCCTCGTACGCTCCGGCCACGTAGTTGCCCGCGTGCGACAGCGCCCGCATCATCTCCACCGTGATCGGCGGGTTGGCGGGGTCGGGATTCCAGATCCCGTCGAACAGCCGCTGGACGTCCTCGAACTCGCCGATCTCGGCCAGTTCCACGACGAGCACCCCGCCGTCGCGGGAATCACCCGCCGTCCGCCCGCCGTCCCCCCTCGGGGCGCCCTGCCCGGCGCCCGGATCGCCCGTCATCCGTCGTCCCGTTCCCCTCCAAGATGCGCCGCTCGATGCCGGAGCCGTCGGCCATCCGTCGTTCCGTTCCCTTTCGGGCGCGCCGCCCGGTGCCCGGATCGCCGGTCGTCCGTCGTCCCGTTCCCGTCCGGGATGCGCCGCCCGGCGTCCGTACCGGCCGAGGTCGTCATCCGGTCCCCCTCCGGTGGTGCCCCACGCCGGGCTCGCTCAAGCGGGCCTGCCCAGCTGGGCGCGGAACAGCCGGTGCACGTTCCCTCCGATGATCTTCACGATCTCCTCGTCGGCGAAGCCGTGCTTGAGCAGGGCGTCGGTGACCAGGGGCAGCCCGCTCGGGCCCGACAGCCCCGGCAGGGCCGCGAGGGGGTCGACGCCGTAGTCCGGCTCGCAGCACGGGGGAGTCACGTCGTGCATGACCTCGCGGATGAAGTCGGGGCCGAGTCCCACGTGGTCGATGCCGCCGACGCTCGCGACGTGCTCGATGTGGTCCACCAGCCGGTCCACGGTGTACTCGGCCGGATCCTCCGAGAGGAAGGCCGCGAGGAAGTTGACGCACACCACGCCGCCGGTCGCGGTGACCGCGCGGATCTGGTCGTCGGTGAGGTTGCGGTGGTGGTCGCGCAGCGCGCGGGCCGAGGAGTGGGTGGCCATCACCGGCCGGGTCGCGAGCTCCAGCACATGCTCCACCCCGGAGACACCCAGGTGGGAGATGTCGAAGATCATGCCGAGCCGTTCCATCTCCCGTACCGTCTCCACCCCCGCCGCGGTGAGCCTGCTGCCGGTGGCGTCCTCGCCGCTGCCGTCGGCCAGCGCCGTACGGCCCCAGTGCGCGATCGAGGCGACCCGGACGCCGAGCCGGTGCAGCGTCGGCACCAGCTCGACGGCGGCGTCCAGGCCCGGCATGCTCTCCAGCGCCAGGACCAGGGCGATCCTGCCCTCGGCGAGCGCCTCGTCGATCTGCGTCCCGTCCAGGCAGAGGCGTACGGCGTCGGCGTTGCCCTCGGCCAGCACGTGCGCGCACTCGATCATGCGCAGGGTCTGCCGGAGCGCGCCCTCGGGACGGTACCGGTCGTCGATGAAGACCGGCAGCACCTGGAGGTTCACCCCTCCCTCGCGCAGCTGCGGCAGCCAGCGGTCGCGGAAGAAGGAGGCCCACCGGTGAGGGGGCCTGGCGGTGACGGCCATCAGCAGGTCGTTGTGGGTATCGGCGACCACGGAGTCGCTGTGGAGGTCGGCGGACACGGGCGGGCCCTTCTGCGCGGACGGCTCTCGTTCGCCACGACGGTATCGGCCCCCGGGCCCGTCTCGTACTTCCGCGCCCCCCGTAATCGCTCGCCTCCGTACGAGGCGCGGGCCGGTGCTTCCACGGAGCGGCTCGTCTTACCGGTTACCGGTTACCGGTCCGGTGGCGGCGGTCCGGCGCGCGAAGTGGAAGGCCTCCGGACGCGGGGCCCTGGTGATGCGGCGGTAGGTGGTCGTGGTGCCCGGCCAGTTGTTGGTCAACCGGCCCGCCGCGTTCTTGTACCAGCTCGTGCAGCCCGCCTGCCAGACCATGCCCTCCATGGCCCGGTCGAGGCTCCGCCGCCAGGTGGCCATCGCCTCCGGCCGGACCTCCATCGGCCCGCGCGAGGCCAGGTAGGGCAGACAGCCCATGATGTACCGGACCTGGCATTCGATCATGAAGACGATCGAGTTGTGGCCGAGGTTGGTGTTGGGGCCGTACAGCAGGAACAGGTTGGGGAAGTGCGGTACGGCGATGCCCAGGTACGCCTCCGCGCCGCCCTTCCACTCCTCGGCCAGCTGTCGTCCCCCGCGCCCGGTGACCTGCATGGGGGCCAGGAAGTCGGAGGTGTCGAACCCGGTCGCGTAGACGATGACGTCGGCCTCGCGGAGCCCGGCGGTGGTCTCCACGCCGCCCGGGACGATCCTGGTGATCCCGTCGGTGACGACGTCCACGTTGGGGCGGGTCAGCGCGGGATAGAAACCGCTGTCGATGACGACCCGCCTGCAGCCGACCGGGTAGCCGGGGGTCAGCTTGGCCCGCAGCAGCGGATCGGGGACCTGCTCGCGCAGGTGCCCCAGGGCCCGCTTGCGCAGCAGGTCCGTGCTCCAGCCCCCGGCCAGGGCCGGGTAGAGGGTGTTCTCCGCGTACCGGTAGACCCACTCGCGGTAGGCGCGCTGCAGGAACGGCACGTGACGGAAGGCCATCCGCGCACGGGGGCCGAAGACGGCGTCCGGCTTGGGGATCACCCAGTTGGGGGTCCGCTGGAAGACGTCCAGATGCCCGGCCACCTCGGCCACCTTCGGGATGAGCTGCGCCGCCGACGATCCGTTCCCGATCACGGCCACCCGCCTGCCCGCCAGGTCGACGGAGTGGTTCCAGCGCGCGGAGTGGAAGGCCGCTCCGTTGAACGACGACATTCCCGGAATGTTCGGTAGATGGGGCCGGTTCAGCTGTCCCACGGCCGACACCACCACGTCGAACAGCTCGTCCCCGGCCGTCGTGCGGACCCGCCACCTGCCCAGCGACTCGTCGAAGGCGGCGGCGACGACCATGGTGTTCAGCCGGATGCGGGAACGCAGGCCGTACTTGTCGGCACACCCCTCCAGATAGCGCAGGATCTCCGGCTGCCCGGGATAGCGGCGCGTCCAGCTGGAGTATCTCTCGAAGGAGAAGGAGTAGAGATGTGAGGGGATGTCGCAGCCCGCCCCCGGATAGGTGTTGTCGCGCCAGGTCCCCCCGACATCCACCCCCTTCTCGAAGACCGTGTACGAGCGGATTCCGGCCTTCTCCAACTGGATGGCCATGCACAGCCCACCGAATCCGGCACCGATGATCGCGACATTAGGCCTCATCCGCCCGCCCTCCGAGTGTCGGTGTCCACTTACGCTAGGCGATCCCCCCGCACCGGGGAAGTGCGGTGCCCGGCGGATTCGAGTGGGGATCAGCGCATCTTCGAGTGGGGCTCAGCTGGGGGTCAGCGCAGCGTGCTCATGGCGTGTTCGATCTTCCCGCTCGGGTACGGCGTCGTCCTGCTGGTGCCGAACACGTCCCAGTAGAAGTCGTTCATGGCCGCCGCGACGGGTGCGTACCGGCGGATCATCGCGGCCACGGCCGGCGGAGCGCCGGCGAGGTCCGCCAGTGGTACAGCAGCGGAAAGGCCGCGCTGCGGCCAGCCAGGACCCAGTTGGTCGTCATGACGCCGGCCGCGAGTTCGCGCCACGCGCCGAAGCCCGGACCGGCGACCTCGACGAGTCCGTACTGGCAGAACGGAGGCACCCCGAACAGGTTCGCGGTGGACATCACGTTGTCCGCGCGACGCTCCAGGTCGGTCAGCGGGATTCGCTTGGCGAAGACCGGCACGCCGTCGACGGTCAACAGCACCGAGGTGCCACCGATCCCCGAGCCCAGAACCCGCGCCCGCTCCAGGGACTCGCCGGGCTGCCGGTCACTGCGCAACGCCAGCGCGCTCGCGACCTCGGCGTATCTGCCGACACGCTCACTTCGAGACATGTCCGGGTGCGTGTCCCGCGGTTCCAACGGCAGGCACCCCTCTGATCGACTTCGGGTGTCAGACGCTGCACCCGGCGGGGACGGGCCTTTCCGGGTTCGCTCCGCGGAGATCGGCGGGAGTTCCGCGACCAGCGGGAAAGCCACCGTGGAGGCTGTCACGGAAGTCGCGGAGGAGGTCGTTGAGGCTGCCGCGGGAGTCGCCGTGAACGCGGTATGGAAGTCGCTGCGGAAACCGGTGCGAAAGACGGTGCGGAAACCAGTGTGAAAGACGGTGTGGAAGTCGCTGCGGAAACCGGTGCGAAAGCCGGTGTGAAAGCCGGTGTGACGAGCCGTCCGGGAGAGGCCGATAGTCTGCGCACGTGCCTACGCTTGCCGACATCGTCACAGAGCTGGAGTCCCGTTACGACCCGAGATGGGCGGAGTCGTGGGACGCGGTCGGGCTCGTCTGCGGAGATCCCTCCGCCGAGGTGCGCAGGATCCTGTTCGCGGTCGACCCGGTGGCCGTCGTCGCCGAGGAGGCCCTCGACTGGGGGGCCGACCTCATCGTCACCCACCACCCGCTCTACCTGCGCGGCACCACGAGCGTCGCGGCCACCACCTTCAAGGGCCGCCTGGTCCACACGCTGATCAAGAACGACATCGGGCTCTTCACCGCCCACACCAACGCCGACGTCGCCGACCCCGGCGTCTCCGACGCGCTCGCCCGCGCCGTCGGCCTGACCGGTCCGCTCGTCCCGCTCAGTCCCGCCGCCGACGACCCCCGGCGCGGCCTGGGCCGCGTCGGCTCGCTGCCCGCCCCCGTCCCCCTCGCCGAGTTCGCCCGGCAGGCCGCCCGGGGACTGCCCGCCACGGCGGGTGGCCTGCGGGTCGCCGGAGACCCCGGCCGGCCCGTCCAGCGGATCGCGGTCAGCGGGGGATCGGGAGACTCCCTCCTCGGGACGGCCCGCGCCGCCGGGGTGGACGTCTTCCTCACCGCCGATCTGCGCCACCATCCGGCCAGCGAGTTCATGGAGGCCTCGGACGGCCCCGCGCTGATCGACGCGGCCCACTGGGCCACCGAATGGCCCTGGCTCACCGACGCGGCACACCATCTCGCGTCCGCGTCGGCCGCCAGGGGGATTACTGTTGAGACGCGCGTATCCGAGACGGTCACGGACGCCTGGAACACAACAGCAAAGTGCGAGGATTTCACGTGAAAGCAGCCCCTGCGGCCCAGAAGCGTCTGCTTGACCTGGCCGAACTCGACTCCGCCATCGACCGGCTGGCCCATCGCCGCCGCACCCTGCCCGAGCTGGCCCAGATCGACGAGCTCTCCGGGCGCATCGCCCGCATCGCCACCCAGGTGATCGCCGCCGAGACCGAGTCCGGCGACCTCGCCCGCGAGCAGACAAAGGCCGAGGCCGACGTCGACTCGGTCCGCACCCGCGCCGAGCGCGACCAGAAGCGCCTCGACTCCGGCCAGGTGTCCTCTCCCAAGGACCTGGCCAGCCTCCAGTCCGAGATCGTCTCCCTGAAGCGCAGGCAGGGCGATCTGGAGGAGGTCGTGCTGGAGATCATGGAGCGCCGCGAGGCGGCCGACGCGCAGGTCACCAGGCTCGTGTCCGAGCGTGACGAGCTCGCGGGCACCCGCGGCACCGCCGAGGACCGCAGGGACGCGGCCTTCGCCGAGATCGACAAGGAGAGGGACGAGCTCCAGGGGAAGCGCGCGGGGGTCGCCGAGGACATCCCGGCCGACCTGCTCACCCTCTACGGCAAGCTCAAGGAGCAGTTCGGGGTGGGCGCCGCGATGCTCCAGGGAGCCCGCTGCCTCGGTTGCCGCACGAGCCTGTCCATCGCCGAGATCAACCGCATCAAGGCCGCCTCCCACGACGAGGTCATCCGCTGCGAGGAGTGCCGCCGGATCCTCGTCCGTACCGCCGAGTCCGGTCTGTGAGCCCTGTGACCTCGTACGTCATCGAGGCCGACGGCGGCTCGCGGGGCAACCCGGGCCCGGCGGGTTACGGCGCCGTCGTCAAGGACGCCGCCGACGGCCAGGTGCTGGTCGAGACCGCCGCGTCGATCGGCACCCAGACCAACAACGTCGCCGAGTACCGGGGGCTCATCGCGGGCCTCACCTCCCTCCTCGCTCTCGCGGGCGACGGTGCGAAGGTCGAGGTCCGGATGGACTCCAAGCTGGTCGTCGAGCAGATGGCCGGCCGCTGGAAGGTCAAGAACGAGGGCCTGCGCCCGCTCGCCCTGGAGGCCGCGGCCCTCGCCAGGCGCCTCAAGGTGACCTGGCGCTGGATCCCCCGCGAGAAGAACAAGGACGCCGACCGCCTGGCCAACGAGGCCATGGACGCCGCCGCCAAGGGACGCGCCTGGACCCTCTCGGGCGCCACCGCCACGGAAACACCCGGCGGCCGGGCTTCCGGGGCCGGTACCTCCGGTAGCGGCGCCCCCGGCGGCCGCCCCTCTGGAACCGGCGCTTCGGAAAGCCGGGCCTCCAAAAGCCGGGCCTCCAAAAGCGGTGCTTCGGAAAGCGGCGTCTCCGAAAGCCGAGAGGACCTTCTCCTCTTCGACACCGGCGATCTCGGCAACGGTGCCTCCGACCTCGGCGACCTCGGCGACCGTGCCTCCGACGCCGGTGATCTCGGGGCAGGTGACCTAGATGACCCCGGCGGTGACGGGGGCGGCAGCGGGACCACCACGCGCGAGCGAGCGGCCCGGACGGCCACCTCCACGAGTCCGGGAACCGGCTGGCGCCCGCCCACCTCCGTCGCGACCTCGCTGTATCTGCTCCGGCACGGTGAGACGCCCCTCTCCGTCGAGCGCAGGTTCTCCGGGCTCGGCGATCCCGAACTCACCCCCAACGGCATCGCCCAGGCCGAGGCCGCCGCGGCCAAACTCGCCGGGAAGCCGTACGGCGTCCAGGTGATCGTCAGCTCGCCGCTCAGGCGCGCCCGCGCCACCGCCGAGATCGTCGCGGCCAGGGCCGGGCTCGAGGTCGTCGTCGAGGAGGGGCTGCGGGAGACCGACTTCGGAGACTGGGAAGGCCACACGTTCACGGAGATCCAGCGTCGCTGGCCCGACGAACTCGCCGCGTGGCTGGCGGACCCGTCCGCCGCGCCGCCGGGTGGGGAGAGTTTCGGGGAGGCGGCGCGGCGGGTCCAGGCGACCGGGGACCTGCTGGTCGAACGCTACGAGGGCAAGACGATCCTCGCCGTCTCCCACGTCACGCCGATCAAGATGCTGCTGCGGTTCGCGCTCCTGGCTCCCCTCGGCGCGCTCTACCGCATGCATCTCGACCTGTCAGCCCTGTCCCTGATCGAGTATTACGCCGACGGTCCCGCGGTGGTGAAGGCGTTCAACGACACCTCGCACCTGCGCTGAACCGGCGGTCTCACGTCCACGACAGACCACGGCCGCCGGGGCGGTGGAACACCCGTACGCCACCTGGTCCTTCGCTGTGACCCTCGCGGCGTTCTCCGTCGTGTCCCCCGGGGTGTCCCTCGTCGCGGCCGGAACCCTCGCGGCGTGCGGGAGCGGTCGTCCCACCGGTCGTCGGTGCTCTCATCGGTTCCTCCGGTGTTCGTCCGCTCCGTCTTGCTCGACCCATATTCCAGCGCGGACGACTTGCCGCTCGGTTGGAGTCCACTTGGGAGCCGTTAGGCTTGAGACACGGCGGACGAGCCGGCCGGGCGGCCGCGTCGGGTCTCTTCTGAGACCCGCCGAGGAAGGTCCGGGCTCCACAGAGCAGGGTGGTCGGTAACGCCGACCCGGGGTGACCCGCGGGAAAGTGCCACAGAGAACAGACCGCCTCGTCGCGAGACGAGGTAAGGGTGAAACGGTGGTGTAAGAGACCACCAGCGCCCACGGTGACGTGGGCGGCTCGGTAAACCCCACCCGGAGCAAGGTCAAGAAGGGGCGCTCTCCGGAGCGCCCCGCGCGCGACGCTTGAGGGCTGCTCGCCCGAGCCGCGCGGGTAGACCGCTTGAGGCCGCCGGCAACGTCGGCCCTAGATGGATGGTCGCCCCTTCACGCGAGTGAAGGACAAAACCCGGCCTACAGGCCGACTCGTCCGCCCTATACGCCTCTGACCTGTGGTGGAGTCTCCGCTCGGCAAGATCGAGGCGCTCAGAGGGCACAACGGGGGCACATTCACGTGAGCCCGAGGGGCGATCTGGATCGACCGAGGCGCATGGCCGACCACGATCCAGCGCCGACCATGTCGTCAGCGATCTGCTCCAGGTCATGGAGATCCTGCACGCCGAGCGGTGATCGAGCGACCATGCTGTAACTCCGCAGAGAAGTGCTGTACAGCAACCCTGCCTTACACGATCACACGCCACCGATCCGCGACCACCACCTGAGCAGGGCAAGACGTCGCTGACGAGGCTTCTGCCCTTGCCTTGTAAACAGAAGGTCAGGGGTTCGATTCCCCTCGTCGGCTCGCAGTTCAAAGGCCACTTCCGATCATCGGAAGCGGCCTTTGCGACCGGCAGCTTCCGGCGCCCCCTACGGAGATCCTGACCAGGGGAAACGTCCTTACTTCGCATCCCGTCGCGCGAACCCGAGCGCCGGACCTGGCTCTCAGGGTGGAGTCGGCCTCGGGCGCTACCTTCCCGGGTTGAGCGGAAGATCGTGCCGGCGCCCGAGGCCGCGGCCGACCATGGCCGACATCGTGAAAGGTATGAAACGAGCTCTCCTTCTGGCGTTCGCGCTGGTCCTGCCGATTTCCGCCTGCGGCGCCCCGGCAACCGTCCAGGCACAGCGCCTGATGATCCCCTCACCGACAGGGCCGCATCCCGTGGGAACCGTATCCGTACACCTGACCGATCAATCGCGCCAGGACCCCTGGACCACGTCGGGCGCCAAGCGCGAACTGATGGTCAGCCTGTGGTATCCGGCGAAGGATGCGCAGAACCACAAAGTCGCTCCTTGGCTGCCCAAGGCGGCCGCCGACCGATACCTGGAGGACAACGGACTGAAGCCGGGTTCTGTTCTGCTGGACACGACCGACGGTCACGAGGGCGCCCCCATCGATCAAGGACTCGGCAAGTTGCCGGTGATCCTTTACTCACCCGGCGCCAACGCCTCACGCGCGTACGGCACCGGCGTCGTGGAGGAACTGGCCAGCCGAGGCTACGTGGTGGTCACCATCGACCACACCTACGACGCGGCGGTGGTCGAGTTCCCCGACGGCAGGGTGGAGACCGGGCCCGAGGTGACCGACTTCGCCAAGGCGGTCGAGGTCCGGGTGGCGGACGTGCGGTTCGTCCTGGACCAGTTGCCCACGCTGGACAAGGCACACGTCTTCGATCTTCAGCGGATCGGCATGTTCGGCCACTCGCTCGGCGGCGCGGCGACCTCCTCGGCGATGTACGCCGACAAACGCATCAGGGCCGGGCTGGGCCTGGACGGCGCCGTGTTCGGCAAGGTGGCGCAGTCGGGGCTCGACCGGCCCTACCTGGTGGTCGACACCGAAGGAAAGGGCGGCATGTCGACCAACCCGGCGTTGCGCACGTTCTGGGATGGCCTGCGCGGCTGGCGGCTCAACCTCACACTCAAGGGGGCGGCCCACAACTCCTTCGGCGACGACGTCCTACTGATCCCGATGTCGGCCAAGCCGCTGGGCCTCAGCAAGGCAGAGGTCGAGGAGATCGTCGGCACGATCCCGGCCGAGCGGGCGCTGGCCTTCCAGAAGGCCTACCCGCTGGCCTTCTTCGACCTGCACCTGCGCAAGCAGAAGGAGCCGCTGCTGGACGGGCCCTCACCCGCCTTCCCCGAGGTCGCCTACCGGCGCTGAACCGGCCGTGACCACGCCGCCCTCGTAGGCGGCGATGACCAGCTGGGCCCGGTCGTGGACGTCGAGCTTGGCCAGCAGGCTGCGGATGTGCGTCTTGACCGTGGCCAGGCCGAGGCCGAGCCGCTCGGCGATCCGCGGGTTGGCCAGCCCCCTGGCCACCAGCACGAGCACCTCCCGCTCCCGGCCGGAGACCCGGGCGAGCCTGGCCGCCAACGCCCCCGGAACACTGGCCGGCTCGCGCCTGGCGAACTCCCCGATGAGCCGCATGGTGACGGAGGGAGCCAGCAGCGCCTGGCCCGCCGCCACCACCCGCAACGCTTCCAGCAGGTCGCCCGGTCTGGTGTCCTTCAGCAGGAATCCGCTGGCACCCGCGCGCAACGCGGCGTAGACGTACTCGTCGAGGTCGAAGGTGGTCAGCATCACCACCTTGACCGCGGCGGTGACCGGGTCGGCCCTTATCAGCTCGGTGGCCTTGATCCCGTCGAGGTCGGGCATCCGTACGTCCATGAGCACGAGGTCGGGGCGGAGGCGCCTGGCCAGTTCCACCGCCTCCCGCCCGGTGCCCACCTCGCCCACAGCCTCCAGGTCGGGTGCCGTGTCAATGAGCATGCGCAGCCCGGCCCGCAGCAGCGCTTGGTCATCGGCGACCAGCACCGTGGACACGCTCACCGCTCACCTTCCAAGGGCAGCCGAGCACGCACGGCGAAGCCGCCCCCAGGCTCCGACCCCGCTGAGAAGGTTCCGCCGTACATGGTCACCCGCTCCCTCATTCCGGCCAACCCGTGACCGCCGCCCCAGCCGGGCGCCTCCCCCCGACCGTCGTCGATCACCTCAACCACGAGCTCCCGCCGGTCGTACGTGCTGACGGCGACCTGGCAGCGCGTCGGGCCCGCGTGCCTGATCACGTTGGTGAGCGACTCCTGGACGACGCGGTAGACGACGAGGGCGAGCCCGTCGGTGACCGTCAGGCCAGGTTCGACGTACAGGTCCACCTCCACCTCGGCCGTGGCGGCTCCGACAACGAGCCCGGGTAGTGCGGCCAGGCCGTAGCACGCCTCGCGGTCGGCCGGGTCGTCGCGGAGCAGGCCGAGCAGCCGGCGCAGGTCGGCCTGCGCGCTCCTGCTGGTGTCCTCGATGAGCGTCAGCGCTTCGCGCGCCTCGGCGGGGTGGGTGTCGGCGACGTGGTTGGCGATGCCGGCGCGCATGGAGATCAGGCTCATGCTGTGCGCGACGACGTCGTGCAGCTCGCGAGCCATCCGCAGCCGCTCCGCTGTGGCCGCGGCCTGGGCGGACTGGACGATCGCACGCGCCGCGTGCGCGCGCTGCTCCCGGACCGCGACGCCGATGATCCAGGCGAGACCGAGCACCAACCAGGCGAAACCGCACGCCGACAGCGCCAAGGCCCACGAGACCGAGGCGACGGCCTGACCCACCGCGGTGAGCGTCAGGGCGGCTGTCAACGCGACCGCCGCGGGCCGCCGCGGTTCGAGGAGGGCCACGGCATGCAAAGCCACCGCCAGCGCCGGGTACGCCTCCTCCCACCCGGCGAGCGGCGCGACCGCCGTCGCCGCCAGGATCACCGAAAACACCGGCAACGGCCACAGTCGCCGCACCGCGAGCGGCAGGCAGGCGACGGCGATCAGCGGGATCGTCGCGTACTGCGACGCCAGCCAGGCCGCCGCGCAGAAGGCGACGGCGAGCACGACAGCGGCGATCGCGTCGACGGCCACCCAGTGGCCGGGCCGGAGCCTGCGCACGATCAAGGGACGCCGCTCGACCATGGGATCAACATTAGCCGTGCTGGTCGTCATCCATCTCCGCCACAGGGATGAGGCCAGGCCGTCATGGACCGCGTCTTCGAGCGGTAGCCGGCCATGCTCATGCCTCATGATCTTGCAGAGCAGCCTCGCTTACCGCGTCCGGCCGGCCTTCGCCCCATCGCCGGTCCCCGCTTTGGCTGCGTATCTTTGAGGCATGCGCGTGGACATGGGTGAGGAGATGCATGGCAGTCGGGCGATTGCCATCTGGCACCGCACAGTCGGATGGGCAAGCAGGGAGCTTGCCGCCTTGGAACCGAACAAGGTGGCCCACCTCAAGGTGCGATCGGGTGAGCACCTTGCCGCGATCCTGATCTCTTCATTCATGTACAGGATGCCGATCGAGATGGATGTCGACGGTGGTGTTGACCTGCTCTACAGCCTTGCCAGCCTGGAGCAGGATGGCTTTCGCGAACTGTTTCCGGAGGGCATGGATCGGGCCGCATTCGAGGTCAAGTCGCTGGGCAGTGGCTTTCGCACGATGGACAGCAAGATTGACAGGATCAGTGCGCGCGGCGGGAATCCCGCAGGGCTCAGCATTTCTGTCGAGGTCAGGGCTGCTGCGGACATCCTGGCCGAGGCGGACGTGCTCCTAAGGCGAGCGTGCGATGGCCTAGCGGCGAAGACGGACGAAGCCTCCTCCAAAAATGCCTTCCTCGTCATCCATCCATTCGATCACTTTGCCATGGAGACGTATGAGCATCAGGTGATCGGCCCCTTCCTGCCAGACATGAGAAGTTACGACGGGCTCGATTCGATCTGGATTCTCTGGGTTCCCGAACACCTGAGCGTCTGGTCCAAGCGGCTGGGCGGATGGACCGACCTGATTTTCACCGCGGCCAATTCAGATGAGGATCGCGAGCCGTGCCTGTCTGTGCTGCAAGATGCCGAAGCTGTGTTTCTCGAAGCCATCGACTACCGCAAAGGATCGCCCTACTACTTCGGGTTCAACGCATAGGCCGATAAGCCGGCGTCGTCTACATGCGGATTTCATGGAAGTCGAGGCCGTTGGCGGCACCGCCAACTATCCGGCAGCACACCTGCCGAGTCCAATGACGGATGCGCGAACCGGAGCGCCAGCCAGTCCCACCGCGAACGTCATCAGGCCCCGGCTGTTCCCCCGGCACTACGTGGGCTTACGACGGACGCGCCAGCGGAATTCGGTGCCATCGACGGTGATCAGCCGCGAACCCTGAACGCCGAACTACGCGCGTGGATCGAGCGGTCGGGTGGGATGGACGCCATGCGCCTCGCCGTGCTGACCGAGGAGTTACGTGCCGAGCAGGGGCGGTGGCAGGTAGCCGTCGCGGACGCCACACGGCGGCTGCACGAGGTCGAGCAGCGGGTCGTGCAGACCGAGGAGACCGTGCTGTCGCAGGAGGTCGGGGTCTCGACTACCAGCACCCGCTGAGCGACGTGGTGGCGTATAAGGAGCGGCCGGCGGAGGTCAAGGCACGGATCAAGGAGATGTCCAGGGACGGCAAGGCGGTGCTGGGCTCCACGAACTGGCAGGTCAACGGGTCGGTGGCCGAGGGGCGCCGGATGGTGCGCGACTTCTCCAAGCTGATGCTGCGCGCCTACAACGCCGAGGCCGACAACTGCGTGCGCACGCTGCGTCCGTACAAGCTGCAGTCGGCCGTCGACCGGCTGGGGAAGGCCGTGGAGGTGATCGTCAAGCTCGGTAAGACGATGAGCATCCACGTCAGCGGCGACTACCACCGGCTAAGGGTTCATGAGCTGGGGCTGACCGCCGACTACCTGGCCAAGCAGGAGGACCGGAGCCACTCGCATGGCCGTGAGGAAGGTCCGAGAACCAGATCCGTCAGCGAGGCCGGAAGGAAGCTCCCGGACGCTCTCACGGCCGGAACGCGAGGAAAGCGGGAAGGCTAGGTCTTTTCCAAAGGGTGAGAAGGAAGCCCTCCCATGGCCTCGCGATCTCCACGCTATCAGGCGGGGATCAACTCGTGCAGCGTCCCAGGCGTGAATACCCGTGCCCCCTCCGGGAGATCGGCCGGCGCCTGCAAACCGACGTACGTGGTGTGCTCACCCGAGGAGCCCCTCTGCCGCAGCAGATCGGTCAGGTAGCGGACACGCAGGTAATCGCGTTCGACGATTGAGCGCACCAGCAGGGACGTCGTGACGCGGTTGCCCTCGACCTGGTTGAAGCCGGCGCGTCCCTTCAGGTAGAGGTGCAGCCACTTCACCCGCCAGGCGCCGTCGTCGCCCCGCAGGAAGACGAGCGGCAGAGCGACCCGGCCCGCGCCCCGCAGGTCGGACTTCATCCGCACGGTGCGCGGCTCGAACGGCTTGCCCTCCTGCTCGGCATCCCGGCTCATGTAGCCGAAGAACGCCTCCGCGGCTTCGTCGAACGACTCACCGCTGTAGATGTTCACCTGCGGGATGATGATCGGCCGCTTCGCCTGGGCGAGACGGATGTCGACGAACTCGCTCGCGCCGTCAGCGGCGTCGGTGAGGTCACCGGAGTATTCGGCGAAGCCGTTGCGGTAGTTCGTCCACGAGATGTGCTCGGCGTCACCGTAGGAGGCGTCGAGCATCAGGGCCGACAGGTCGTAGTCGGTGCACTGCTCGGCTTGGCGCCAGTGGACGAAGAAGCGCAGCAGCTTCCCGTCCACCGCCGACAGCGAGCCGCGGGGAAGCATGCCGAGTCCAGGCGCGACGGCCTTCCCCGACAGCGGCAGGGCGACGTCGAGCACGTCGGGATCGACGACCAGCTCGCCAGGGTCGGGAAGCCGCCGGGTGATCTCCTCATCCAGGATGGACACCGCCCGCGACACGACGCTCTCCTCGATCGGAGAGCGGACGTCAGGCGCCGTCCACGCCCTGCCGTGCCGGTTGGCGAAGACACGCCCAGCCGTAGGGGCGAGTCGATTTTGCAGGTGCTCACGCAACGACAGCAGCACCCGGCCCGAAGCGCCCGCCGCGGCCTTCTCCGCGGCGTCCAGCACCACCGAGGCCGAGGATCCGGTCCGCAGCAGGTGATCGAGACGGCGCAGCAGCGCGCCGGGCGCCTTCCCCAGCAGCTCGACGGCGTCGCCGGTGCGGCCTGCCGACAAGGCCGCCTCGACGCGGCTGTCGAAGCTGCGTGCCGGACGGACACCGCGGGCGACCTCGAAGACCTGGGCGGCGCGCGGAAGGTGCGGGTACTCGTGCGGGTGCAGCCGCTCGCCGAGCCGCTTCCACTGCTCCCGGTGCCGCGGGACGTCACCGAGTTTGGCCGGTGTCGCGACCGCGTCCAGGGCACGCAGGATGATCCGGCGCTCGCCCCGCCGGAACGAGCGGAAGCGCGTCGGCTCGGCCAGCGTGACGTCCCCGCCAGATGCCCCGCAGGCGAGACGCAGCACGTCCGTCACCGTGTCCACGAGCGGCGGACGCCCCGCGGCCAGGCGCGCTTCGTTGATGACGGCGCGGTTCTCGCGTACCGGGATACGGCCGGGCTCTTCGGCGTGCGCGGCCAGTGCTCGCAGCACCACCAGGTCCTCGGCCGACAGCGGCACCTCTGAGCCCGCCAGCGAGAGATAGAGCTCACGCGTCTCCGACTCCGGGCTTGCGCCCAGCTCCAGCACGGTCACCCGGTCACCGGCCAGCGGAATGAGTTCGGCGTGCGCGGCCAGCAGGTCGGCGTAGGTGTGCCGGTAGCGGCCGTAGCCGGGCAGCGCGAGCAGGTCGAACACCGGCGACCGCCGGACGGAGGCGGCTTCGACCGGGTCGAGCATGGCCTGGCGCAGCAGCCCGGCCCAGAACTCCACGGTGTCGGGCACGTTCTTCGGGAAGTCGATGAAGTACGCGTTGTGCTGGACGTGATCGCCCACCAGGTGGCGGACGGCCGCCAGGACCCGCACGCCGAGATCGACCACCGTCTCCCCGGGCAGCTCGGCCAGGCGTTCCAGCAGGGCCGCGGAACACTTGAAGCCGACGCTCAACAGCGCTGCGTCGAGTTGGCGTGCGGCTACCTCCCCCCAGCCCGGGGTCGAGGCGGCGGAGGCGTCGATGGGGACTCGAAACCGCCTGGAGATAACGAGGCTTTCCAGAGTGTCCACGGATGCACCTTATAGGCGCGATGTGTGTACGCCCTGAGGGTTTTCCGGGCCTGCACGACCAAGGATCTGGTCTCGACCCCGTCAGGGGTCCGCGCCGGCATCCGAATATGCTCCCCCCTCGCCTGCCACGGACTCCACGACCAGCGGCGACAAGCCCGGGAACACGACACTCGCCGGCTCGTCGACATCACGCACGACTCACCGCGACGCGGGAGACGTTCCGTCACCACCGAATCTGAGACAGAGCCGACAACACCGTACGGTCCCCTAGGCGGGCGATACGTGTGGGAAAGCCACCTGATTGAGTGATTTGCGGTTTTCTTAGAGCTACCGGCACATCATGATTTCATTGCTTATGCAGGAGCTTGTCACTACATACCTGTCATTAGAGGGGTTCGGGGTTATTATCTGCCCAGTTCCCCGCGATCAAGCGGGGCCCCGATCGGAACGAAGGTGGCGAGGTGTCCGAGCGCGGCGAGGATTGGGATGGGGCGATGCTGAACAAGGGTGAACTTCCCGCGGAGATCGACACCACGAAGCCCAGCATCGCGAGGGTCTACGACTGGTTCCTGGGCGGGAAGGACAATTTCGCCGTCGACCGGCAGATCGCCGAGGCGGCCCTGAAGATCGCCCCGGGAGCCCAGGAGGCCGGGCAGCAGAACCGGGCCTTCCTGCGACGGGTCGTGCACCACATGGCGGCCGAGGCGGGGATCCGGCAGTTCATCGACATCGGGTCGGGCCTGCCCACCCAGGGCAACGTGCACCAGGTGGCGCAGGAGGTCGATCCGGCGGCCCGGGTGGTCTACGTGGACAACGACCCCATGGTGCTGGTCCACGGGCGGGCACTGCTCGCCACCGACGACAGCACGACGGTCATCCAGGCGGACGCGCGCGACCCGCGGCCGATCCTCGAGAACGATCAGGTCAAGGAGTTCATCGACTTCAGCGAGCCGGTGGGGCTGCTGATGCTGAGCATCCTGCACCATCTGCACGACGACGACGATCCCGCGGGAGTGGCGGCGACGCTGCGCGCCCCGCTGGTGTCCGGCAGTTTCGTGGCGATCTCGCACTTCTGCAATCCCGGTGAGGTGCACCCGGCGGCGTCCCAGCAGGCCACGACGGTCGAGAAGCTCTTCAACGAGAACCTCGGCACCGGCCGCTGGCGCACCATAGACGAGATCAAGGAGTATTTCGGCGACTTCCAGCTGGTCGAACCAGGTCTCGTCCCGCTCCCCGAGTGGCGTGACGAGCCGAGCTTCTTCGTCAAGAGCGCCCTTCTCTACCACACCTATTACGGCGGCCTGGCCCGCAAGCCCTGAGGCGTGTCGTCGAAGGTTCATGGCCACATCGGTGGCGCCGCCGGTGTGACCGCGGCCTGGCAGGACTCGGCGGTCTTGTCGGTCCCGAGTCCGCCGGCCTCCTTCTCCTCGTTGACGTTTGGTTGACGATGCCTCCCTGTCGGCGACGCGCGGGCATCCGATCGCGAAAGGGGTCGCGAGCTCGCCGGGAGGAGGTCCGGGGCGACGGCGCGGGTCCGGAGTCGTTCGGCGAGGGCGTTGTCGTGAGGCAAGCTGATGACGTGAGTGCCCATGTATCTGCGGACGACGCCGGAGCCCCGCGGGCGCAGGTCGGCCCCAACCCGCAGCACCTGCTGACGACCTTGCTCGGTGAGTACCTCGACTCCTCGGACGCAGACCTCCCGTCGGTGGCGGTGGTCGCGATGCTCAGGGAGTTCGGCATCAGCGAGTCCAGCGCGCGGGCCGCGTTGTCCCGGCTGACCAAGCGTGGCCTGATCGCCGTGCGGGGAGCCGGACGGCCGCCCGTGTACCACCTCACGCCTCAGGCGATCGCCAGGCATCGCTCCCGGATGGATCATTTCCTGAGCTTCGGCGCACGCCCGCCGCGCTGGACCGGCGACTGGGTGACCGTCTCCTTCTCGATCCCCCAGTCCGGCCAGGCCCCACGGCACGCGGTCCGCAAGGCGCTGGGGTCGCTGGGTTTCGCCCGGCTGTACGACAGCGTGTGGATCCGTCCCGGATCCGACTCCGGTCCGGTGACCCAGGCCCTGCACGACATCCTGGACGGCGTCGACGGTGGCCGATGGTCGGTGATGCGCGCCTGCTTCGACGAGGAGACCGGCCCGCACGGTCCGGCCGCCGCCTATGACCTGGCCGGTCTCGCCGCGGCCTACGAGGCTTTCATCGCCCGGTACTCGGACCTGCGGGTGGCCGTCCGTGACGGGGAGGTCGACGCGACCCGGGCGCTGGTGGCCCGGACCTCCGTCATGGATTCCTGGCGGAAGTTCCCCGACATCGACCCGAACCTCCCCGAGCACCTCCTGCCGGCACCGTGGCCCCGCCAGGCCGCCAGGGACCTCATGCTGGAGATCCATTCCGCTCTCGGCTCGCTCGCCGAGGCGCGGCTCATCCAGGTCGCGACACCGTACTGGCCGGACGCCGCTTCCTGGATCACCCACTTCCGGGCATCGGAGAACTCCGTATCGGCCCGGGCCGGCGGGGACGGCTGAGAGAAACTTTCATTCACCCGGACGGCTGCCCGGCCGCCGGGGCGCGTTTCGTGACGGCTGCGGCGCGTCCGCTTCCCGACCGGCCGCCGCCCGCCGAGATCCTCCGCCGCCCGCCGGGATCCCGTCGGAGCGTCAGGCCGGCCAGGCGTCGTGACCTGCGGCGGAGCCGCCCGCGTCGGTGCGTCCTTCCGACGCCGGGCAGGGGATCGGTGGCGCCGTCCCGAGGGCTCGCGTGATCGCCCGGCCCGCACTGGGAGCCGAGGGCGTCAGGGATGTTTCCGGTCTGCGCGCGCACCGCTCGACCGGCCGGGAGCGCTTGCTTGACACTTTTTATTACCGCGGTGATAGTAACTGCACGTTGCTCTCATCGGCTCGTCCCGCCTGACACGAGCGCGACTCGCAGTCGATGGTCCGCCATATCGATCTCCAGATCCGGTCGTCGCCGACCAGCCTGGCCGCGGTGGGAGTGGTCGTGCCGCTGTCGGGCCCCGCCGGCGTGCGCCGCGCATGCCACGTCCGACACAGAGCGCTGTTTTGACACCTTCGGAGGGCGAAATGAGAAAACGCTCGATCATCAGCGCGGTACTGGCGGCCGTGGTCGCCCCGGTCTGCGCCGGAGTGGTGGCGCTCACCATGACGCCGAGCGCGGCGGTCGCCGACTCGGGTCCCTACCCGGCCGGTTACGAGACCTCGACCGGCCTGCCCAATCACACCATCTACCGGCCCGGAACCCTCCCGTCCGAGAAGCTTCCCATTTACGTATGGGGCAACGGAGGCTGCTCCGCCAACGGATTGTCGCAGCAGAACTTCCTCCGCGAGATCGCCTCGTACGGATTCCTGGTCATCGCCAGCGGCAACCCGAACGGCTCCGGCTCGACGACGTCCCAGATGCTCACCCAGTCCATCGACTGGGCGGTCGCGGAGAACAGCCGTCAGGGCAGCAAGTACTACGGCAGGCTCGACACCGGCAAGATCGCTGCCGGAGGCTTCTCCTGCGGGGGGCTGGAGGCCTATGCCGTCTCCAACGACTCACGTATCACCACGACCACCATTTTCAGCAGCGGGCTGTTGAACGACTCCGACGACTACCAGCTCCGCCGGCTGACGAAGCCGATCGCCTACTTCATCGGCGGGCCCAGTGACATCGCCTACCAGAACGCTCTCGACGACTGGGGCAAGTTGCCCGCGGGGCTGCCCGCGTTCATGGGCAATCTGAACGTAGGGCACGGTGGCACCTACGGCCAGACCAACGGCGGCGAGTTCGGCCGCGTGGCGGTGCTGTACCTCAAGTGGCGGCTGAAGGGCGACACGACGGCCGGCGCCAACTTCGTCGGCGCCAACTGCGGCCTGTGCAACACCCAGTGGCAGGTCCAGCAGAAGAACCTCACCCTCGACGGCGGCACCCCCTCCCCGACACCCACCGTCAGCCCGTCCCCCTCACCGTCCCCGTCCCCGTCCCCGACACCCAGCAACGGCGGGCCCCGGGCCTGCTCGGCGACCTACTCGGTGCAGGACCAGTGGGCCGGTGGCTTCGTCGCCGCCGTCAACGTCACCGCGGCAGGCACCGCGATCGACGGCTGGCGGGTCGCCCTCACCCTGCCCGCCGGAGCCACGATCACCTCGCTGTGGAACGGCGTCAACTCCGGTACCGGCGGCACCGTGACCGTCACCAACCAGAGCTACAACGGGCGGCTGTCGGCCGGGCAGAGCACCGGCTTCGGGTTCCAGGCCAACGGAACCGGCGCCGGAGCCACCGTCACCTGCACCGCCGGCTGATCGACTCGCCCGGGGCAGAGGCCGCGGGGGTGAGCCGAGCAACTGTGGACCGCGCGAGGCCCGCGGGTGTCGTGCCGGAACCACGGCGTCCTCCTCATCGCCTGCCGTCTCGCTCACGGTCGACACGCGGCTCCGGAAAGGAGCCGCGTGGTTTCACCGCGACGTCGGCCACCCGGGGCACCCGATGGCGGTCACCTGGGGCATCCGATGGCGGTCACCCGCCACCATTCGCGGTGGACCGGTGGTCACCGCGAGGGCACCGCTTGGGCGATGCCCCCGCCCCGGGGGCTCGTGAGCCGTCAGGCGCGCGTCGGGATCCGGGGGCGGTTCCACCAGAGGGAGAGTGACAGGGCCGCGGTGATGAGGAGGGCGCCGCCGGCGGCGAAGGCGGAGGCCGTGTCGACCCGCTGGTGGACGACGGTGAAGCTGCCGGGGAGGGTGTCGAGGGCGCTCTGGAGCTGGTCGGCGTTCTCGGCGCGGTGGTAGGAGCCGCCGGTGGTCTGGGCCATCCGCTTGAGCGCGGGCTCGTCGATGGTGCGGGGGTTGCGGCCCCTGTCGAATCCGCCGCGACCAGAGCCGCCGCCACGGCCGCCCCAGCCGCCGAAGCCACGGCCGTCGAACTGTGAGTTGTCGCAGACCATCGGGGCCGGGTTCGTGGTGCCGAAGCCGATGGGAAAGACACGGACGCGGCGCAGGGCCGCCTCCTGGGCGGCGAGCTGCGGGTCGACGCCCTGGGTGTTGGCGCCGTCGGTGAGTACGACGATCGCGGCACCGGCGTGGCCCGATCCGCCGTCGCCGGGGCTCGCCCCGGTGGAGGCGACCGACGGGTCGACCTCCGCGATCGCGTCGATCGAGGTGAGTACCGCCTGCCCGATCGCGGTGCCGCGGGACACGGTGAGGCCGTCCAGCGCCTCGATCAGCGAGTCGGTGTCGTCGGTGGGCGGGACGAGCAGACCCGCGGTGCCCGCGAAGGTGACCAGGCCGATACGCGGCCCGCCCCGCTGTGACTCGATGAACTCGGTGGCGGCCTTCCTCGCGATGGTGAGGCGGTTGGGGTCGACGTCCGTGGAGCACATGGAGCCGGAGGTGTCGAGCGCGAGCAGGATCGTCACCGACGTCTGCGGCACCGGGACCGACGCCTGCGGTCGCGCGGCCCCGACCGCGAGCAGCGCGAGCCCGGTCACGAACAGCGCCGGGGGGATCTTCCGCGTCCAGCGCGTACGGCCGGGCAGGGCGCCGCGTACGAGCGCGATCGAGGTGACGCGCACGGCGGCCCGCCGGCGGCGGCGCCGCGCCCACTCGCGGATGGCGAAGATCAGCGGGATGACCAGGAGGGACAGCAGCGCCCACGGCCATGAGAACGACATTCAGATCACCCGTCCAGACCGGAGCACGGTGAGCGCCGCGCCCGCGGTGAGCAGCGCGAGGGCGAGCCCGATCAGCCCGCCGGCGAGGGGCAGCGGCTCGTCGGAGACGGTGAGCCGCAGGTCGATCGTGTCGGCGATCCCGTCGAGCCGCGCGGTGTCGGAGGCGGGGTGGTAGGCGCCGCCGGTGGTCTGCGCGATCACGGTGAGGGCGTCCTCCTCGAGCGAGGTCTGCAGATGGTAGCCGTCGACCTTCACCGTCGCCCCGGCCGTGGTGCCGACCCCGACGGTGTGGATGTGGACACCCGCCCGCTGGGCCACGCTGGCGGCCCGCTCGACGTCCGCGCCCTGGTTCTGGCCGTCGGAGAACATCACGACCGTCGCCGACGGCCAGTAGCCGATGTCGGGCGCGGTGCCCTCGCGGCCGACGGCCACCTGCTTGCCGGTGATCGCCGACAGGGAGGCCGTGATGGCCGTCCCCAGCGAGGTGCCGCCGGTGATCTTCAACCGGTCGATGGCCTTGAGCGCGACGGAGTGGTCGGCGTCGGGCCGTGCGGTGGTGAGCGCCCCCCGCTCGAACGCGACGACCCCGATGTCGACGCTGTCGGGCTGCGCCGCCACGAACGCGCGGGCCGCCCGTTGCGCGGCCGCCAGCCGGGTGGGCGCGACGTCGTCGGCCCCCATGCTGTTGGAGACGTCGATGGCGAGGATGACGGTGCCCGCGGTCCGCGGGACCGGCACCATGGCCGTCGGTCCGGCGACGGCGACGGCGAGTATCCCGACTCCGGCGATCGTCAGGCCGACGCCGAGATACGTCCGGCGGCCGCCCGGCACGGCGACCCCGGCCGCGGTGAGGGCGGCCGTCCGGCGGCGCGCCGAGACGACGGCCGCCCAGGCGAGCGCCGCCGTGACGAGCAGGCCGACGACCAGCAGCAGCGGTGAGGACAGGGTCATGAGGCCTCCTTCGCCGGCCTCGTGCGTCCGACGACGACCTTGGTGAGTCCGGTCACGGGTCGGTCCCCGGCCAGGGTGATGACCTTGGCGAGTCTGCTCAGGGGTCGGTTTCCGGTCAGGGCGACGACTCCGGCGAGCCCGGTCACGGGTCGGTCTCCGGTCAGGGTGATGACCTCGGCGAGTCCGGTCACGGCGACCGGTCCCCGGTCCGGGCGACGACCTCGACGAGCGCCTCGGCCAGGTCGCGGTCGGTGCCGATGCGGTGGACGGGCACCCCGGCCCGGCGCATGCCCGCCTCGAGCCGGGCGTCGCGGGCGTCGACGGCGGCGCGGAAGCGGACCCGCAACAGCGGGTCGGCGGAGTCGACGACGAGCTGCTCGCCGGTCTCGGCGTCCTCGACCACGATCAGCCCGGCTTCGGGCAGCACGTCGTCGGCCGTGTCCACGATCCGCAGGGCGACCACCTCGTGCCGCCGGGCCAGGCGCTGGAGCGAGCGCTCCCAGTCGCCTTCGCCGATGAAGTCGGACAGCACGACGACGAGCGCGCGGCGGCGCGCGAGCCGTCCGGCCGCGTCGAGCATCTCCGCCAGGTCGGTGGTGGCGCCGCCGCGCGCCTCGGAGGTGCGTTCCAGCTCGGCGCCGATCCGCAGCGCGTGCCGCCGGGAGGTGCCGGGCGGCACGACGCGCAGCGTCCCGGTGTCGAACAGCAGGGCGCCGACGCGGTTGCCGCCCCGGCCGAACAGCCGGGCGAGGACGAGCGCGAGTTCGGCGAGTACGTCGTGCTTGCCGCGCCCCGGCCGTCCGGCCGCCATCGACGCCGACCGGTCGAGGACGAGCCACACCGTCAGCTCGCGGTCCTCGGTGAACACGCGCAGGTGCGGTTCGTCCAGCCGTGCGGTCACGTTCCAGTCGATGTGCCGGGCGTCGTCGCCGTCGCCGTAGGGGCGCAACCCGGTGAAGTCGATCCCGGAGCCGCGGTGCGCGGTGCGGTGGGCGCCCTGGAGCCGGCCGTCGAGCCTGCGGACGACCTTCCACTCCAGGCGGAGCAGGAGCCTCTCGGGGGCGGTGGCCATGACGGCTCAGCGGTTCTGCAGGACGACGTCGGGCGCCCGGACGGCCCCGAGCACCCTGCTGATGATCGTGTCGGCGTCGACGTCGTCCGCGAGGGCCTCGTAGGACAGCACGAGGCGGTGGCGCAGCACGTCGAGCGCGAGCTCGGACAGGTCGCGCGGCAGGACGTAGGTGCGGCCGCGCAGGAACGCCAGCGCCCGGGCGCCCGTGACGAGCGCGATGGACGCCCGCGGGCTCGCCCCGTAGGTGACGTACCGCTCCAGCTCGCCGAGCCCGGCCGTCGCCGGGGAACGCGTCACGGAGACCAGCCGCACCGCGTAGTCGACGATCGCCGGATCGACGTACACCTGCTGGGCGCGGGCCCGCATCGCGACGAGGTCCTCGGCCGTCACCATCGGCCGCGGCGGCTCGGGCGGGCGCAGCGCTCGCGCGACGATCGCCTGCTCCTCGGCCTGCGTCGGATAGTCGACGACCACCTTCATCATGAAACGGTCGACCTGCGCCTCGGGCAGCGGGTAGGTGCCCTCCGACTCGATCGGGTTCTCCGTCGCCATGACCAGGAACGGCTCGGGCACTCGGAACGTCTCGCGGCCGATCGTCACCTGATGCTCCTGCATCACCTCCAGCAGGGCGCTCTGCACCTTGGCGGGGGCGCGGTTGATCTCGTCGGCCAGCAGCAGGTTCGCGAACACCGGGCCGAGCTCGGTCTTGAACTCCCCGGAGTGCTGGTGGTAGACCCGCGTGCCCACGAGGTCGGCCGGCACCAGGTCGGGGGTGAACTGGACGCGCTGGAAACTCCCGGCGATCGCGGCGGCGAGCGACCTCACCGCGAGCGTCTTGGCCAGGCCGGGCACGCCCTCGACGAGCAGGTGACCGTCGGCGATCAGCGCGACGGCCATGCGCTCCAGCAGGAGGTCCTGCCCGACGATCGTGCGTTTGACCTCGAACAGCACATGTTCGAGCGGATGGGCCGACTCGGAGGACTTGGTCGAGGTCATATGGTGTTCCTTCTCGTGACGCTTCGGTCAGATCTGGGGTCCGTCGCCCGGCGGCCCGTCGCCTTCGCCGCCGCCCAGGGCCGCACCGATCGGCACCGCGAACGCGATGCCGGCGAACGCCTCGTCGCCTCCCGGGTCGGCGATCGAGACGACGATCCCGATGACCAGGCCGCGAGCGTCCAGGAGGGGGCCGCCGGAGCTGCCCGGGTTCGCGGAGGCGTCGAACTGGATGAGCCCGTTCAGGTCGCCCTCCTTGGCGGTCCGGTTCAGGCCCGACACGACGCCGCTGGAGACGCTGTAGGTCAGGCCCAGCGGATTGCCGATCGCCACGACGGGCGCGCCCACGGTCGCGCCGCCGCCGAGCGTCGCCGGGACGACGATCTCCGGCAGCTTCGCGGGCTTGAGGGTCGCGACGTCGAGCTTGGGATTCGACGACGTGACGACGGCCTTCGCCTTGGTGCCGTCGGCGAACGTCACGGTGACGTCCTCGGCTTCCTTGTCCCCGGCTTCCTTGTCCGGGGTGCCCTTGTTCGAGTTGCCCTTGTCCGAGGTGCCTTCGACGACGTGGTGCGCCGTCAGGATCGTCCCGTCCTCGGCCGCGATCACCCCGGTTCCGAGCGACTTCCCGGCCTGGATGACCACCACCGACGGCCCGACCCTTTCGAAGACGTCGGGCACCGTGAGCGTCGCACTGGGCGTCGGCGTCGCACTCGGCCCGGGCGCGGCCTCCTCGCCGTTCCCGCCGACGCCTCCCAGCCAGTACGCGAGCAGCGCCACGACGACGAGTGCGCCACCTCCGGCGGCGAACCGCCGGGCCTTCCCGGCCGCGGCTCCCTGAGCCCCGACCGCATCGGCCTCCTGCGGCGCGTGCTCCATCGCCCAATACTCATAAATTTCAGTTGAAAGTGCTACAAACTCCGCCTGAGAACTCCCTGAGAACCGGTTCCCGCGGTCCCACGCGCGCAGTACGGAGACGAGGACGGCGGCGCCGGACGCCCTGTCCGAGCCGGTGGAGCCCGCGGTGACCTCGGGGCGGTATCGGTGGTATCAGCCAGTATCGGTGGCAACGCCACGCCGGTGGCGGTCATCAGATCCATCAGCGCTCGGGCGCGGGGGCCGGTGGTGGGAAGACCGCCGTCGAAGAGATCGGGCGGACGGCGCGGGTGCCACGGCCGTACGCGGCGTGTCACGCAGAGAGGGTCATGATTGTCGTGGCGTCGTGGCGTCGTGGCGTCGTGGCGTCGTGGCGTCGTGGCGTCGTGGCGTCGTGGCGACGGCGCACGGCGGATGGCGCGCGGGGCGACGGCGGATAACGGATGGCGGATGGCGGATGGCGCGCGAGGTGATGTGGCGATGGCGGGCGGTGCGCGGGGCTTCGTGCGGGCGGCCATTCGTCATGGCCGCCCGCGAAATCTACGGTTTTACGGCCAGGCCACCGTAGGCCCACGCGTGGCCGCCGCCGGGAATCGTTTCCTGGTATTGGTCCTCGTCCGGCCGCCAGGTGATCACTTCGACGAGCCCGGGAGGCGCCATCGTCCAGTCCCGGAAGAATTCCATCACCTGCGCGTGGCTTCGCGGAACCATCGGCGCCGAACCCTTGTCATAGGGCTTGGTGAATTCTTCCGTACGCACTTTCGGCGCGAAGTCGAGCGTGATGTGCGACAGCAGCATCTGGCTGCCCGAGGGGACGGCCGCTTTGTATCGCTCGACCAATTCAAGGGGGCCGTGGTCGTCGGTGACGAAGTGCAGGACACCGGCGAGGATGAGCGCCACCGGCCGGGTGAGGTCGATGACCTTGTTGATCTCCGGATGCGACAGGATCCGATCCGGGTCCCGCAGATCGGCCTCGATCACCGTGGTCATGCCCTCTTCGCTGCTCGCCAGCAGGGCGCGTCCATGAACCAGGACGATGGGATCGTTGTCCACGTACGCCACGCGGGCCGCCGGATTGATCTGCTGGGCGATCTCGTGGGTGTTCCCCTGCGTGGGGATGCCGGTGCCGATGTCCAGGAACTGGGTGATTCCGGCGTTGCCGGCGAGATGACGTACGGCTCGGCCAAGGAACGCGCGATGGGCACGCACCCCTTCCCGCGTGCCGGGCGAAAGTTTGACGAGCTGTTCCGCCGCCTCGCGGTCGGCGGCGAAATGGTTTTTGCCGCCCAGGAGGTAGTCGTAAATGCGCGCCGGATGGGGGATCGTCGGGTCGATTCTTGTGCCGGGCGCGTTGACGTCGGCTGACCGCCCACCTAATCGGTCAATGGAATCGGCCATTGGTACTCCTTGGGGGTGTGCATGTATTGACATGGCCGTCGATACAGAACATGACTTTGGGCCACCCTAGCCTGTTGTAAATCGTTCCGCCGCTGGTAGAGATCTTTGCTGGCAGGCGTCGACGACCATGACTCATGGTGGAGGAGAGTCCGGTGAACTCATCTCCGCCATGCACCGCCCAGCCCTACATAAAATGCCCAAAGAACACCATCCCGCATGATCGTGTCCTTTTATTGTCCGTCTGGTACGGCCCGCGACCATTGAAACGTTCTCATTCCTGAGGAAAGGCGGCCGGATACGGCTGACTGGCACTTAGGTCGCCCCAAACCGTCCTCCCGCCCTCACGGTGCGGTCTCGTTGACGCGGCACGTGCGGCGGTGCCGAGGGATCCCGCCGGGCGGGTTCATCGGCGAACGGCCCGCGCGGCTGGAGTCGCGGGTGTCATGGCGCCCCACGGACTCCGTGCGCCCGCGGTGGTGACGAGCCGGCGGCGTTGAGGGCGTTCAGGACGGCGGTGTAGGCCGGCTTCTTGCTGCCGTCGCCGCCGAACAGCAGCGGGGCGTCGCTCGACCGCCAGGAGTCGCTGTCGCGGACGCCCCACACGGTGATGCCGGTGCAGCGGGGGACCGCCAGGCAGTCGTTGGTCACCGCGGCGTAGGTCGTGGGCGAGGCGCCCTGGACGTCCAGCTCGGTGATCTGCACGTCGACGCCGAGGGCGGCGAAGCTGGAGATCGTGGTGCGGAAGTTGCCGTTGTAGGGGTTGCCGCTGCTGAAGTGGGCCTGCAGGCCCACGCAGTCAATGGGCACGCCGCGCTGCTTGAAGTCGCGGACCATGTTGTAGACGGCCTGCGTCTTGGCCCAGGTCCAGTTGTCGATGTTGTAGTCGTTGTAGCAGAGCTTGGCGGCCGGGTCGGCGGCCCGCGCGGTGCGGAAGGCGACCTCGATCCAGTCGTTGCCGGTGCGCTGGAAGTTGGAGTCGCGCCGCCCGCCGGAGTTGCCGTCGGCGAACGCCTCGTTCACCACGTCCCAGGCGTAGATCTTGCCCTTGTAGTGGGCCATCACGCCGTTGACGTGGTCGATCATCGCCTGGCGCAGCGCGCTGCCCGACAGCGACTGCAACCAGGCCGGCTGGCCGGGGTGCCAGAGCAGGGTGTGACCGCGCACCCGCTTGCCGTTCCGCACGGCCCAGTCGTGGATCCGGTCGCCGCTGGTGAAGACGAATCGGCCCCGCTGGGGCTCGGTGGCGTCGATCTTCATCTCGTTCTCGGCCGTCACCATGTCGAACTCGCGGCTCGCGATCGTGGTGTACGCCGAGTCGCCGAGCCTGCCCCCGGCGATCGCGGTGCCGAAGTAACGGCCGCTCTGCTGGGCCGCCGCCCCCAGCGTGGACGCGGCCGCGTCGGCCGGCAGCGGCATCGTTTGCGTGGCGACCAGGCCGAGGATTCCGGCCACTGCCGCCGGCAGCGCGCGTCGCGGGCCGTTGGCACGGCCGCGGGTTCGGGGAGGGGGTAAGGCGTGCGAGTTCATGCTTGAGCCTCCGTGGCTGGACTGACGATGCGGGAAGGCGCGGAGCGTCCGCGGTGCGCCGGCGGGCGACGGGATGCTCATTTCCGCCGCTCGCCCGCGGGCCGCCCGATGACCGAAGGGGGCGGGCGGTTCCGCGGGCCGACTCCGTCGTGCCGTCAATGGGCGGCGCGGATGTGGCGGCACGGAGATCTCGGGCGCGGCCGGAGGCGAGGCCGTGCGTCACCACGACGAACGTGAGCGCCGCATGGGTCGCCCCGGCCGGCTCAGCCGGTCGTGCGAGGGGATGGGAGCCGGTGGCCCCATCCCCTCGCCGCCGGCTACCCCGCCGCCGGTGGCCGGATCAGGAGGTGGTGCAGGTGGTGCCGTTGAGGGTGAAGGAGGTGGGTTTGGCGGTGTTGCCGGTATGGGTGGCCTGGAAACCGATCTCGGTGCCGGCCCCGGGGGCCAGGGCGCCGTTGTAGCTGACGTTGGTGGCGTTCACGGCGCCGGTGGCGGGGCTGTAGGTGGCGTTCCAGCCGCTGGTGATGGTCTGGCCCGAGGGCAGGGTGAAACCCAGGGACCAGCCGTTCAGCGCCGTCGGGCCGGTGTTGGTGATGCTGATGCTCGCGGTGAACCCGCTGTTCCAGGCGTTCATCGTGTACGCCACCCGGCAGGCACCCGTCCCCCCACTGGGCGTGGGGGTGGGGCTCGGCGACGGGCTCGGTGACGGGCTCGGAGATGGGCTCGGCGACGGGGTGACGGTGGAGGAGAACTGCGTGAAGAACTTCCACACCTCCGCCGGCACCCATGTCCTGGAACCGTTGTCACCAGGGGCGCCGTCCTGCGGGGCGGCGATGTGACCTTCGTCGAAGGCGGCCCAGGCGACCGGATAACCCGCCCGGCACCCGGAGTAGGTGGTGACGCGGTGGGTCAGACTGCCCTGGGTGGGCTCGGGAGGGTTCTGCGCGGCGCATCCGTTGTTGCGGACGAACGTGTCCCGCAGCGACCGGCCGCTGCCGATGCCGAGGACCGAATCCCTGATCCCGTGGATTCCGAGGTAGGCGATGGGCTGGGTGCCGCCACTACAGCCGCTGAGCAGCCCGCCGGACTGTACCGCGACGGCGCGGAAGACGGTGGGACGGGCGCATGCCAGCGAGTAGGACATCGCCCCGCCGTAGCTGAATCCCAGCGCGAAACGCTGGGAGGTGTCGACGCACAGGTCGGCTTCGAGCTGCCGGAGGATGTTGTCGACCAGGGCGACATCCTCACCACCGGAGTTGGCCCATCCGTTGTTGAGGCCCTGGGGGGCGACGAAGATGGCGCTGTTGTTGGCCAGTCGCTGCAACCCGTAGTAGGCCCAGACGTCGCGCTGGACGGTCTGCCCGGTGGCCACGTCGGTGGCGGTGCCGTTCAGCCAGTGGAACCCGAAGATCAGCCGGTAGGGCCGGTTGCTGTCGTAGCCGTCGGGAATCCGCAGGATGTAGGAGCGGGTCTTGCCGTTGTTCTGGATCGAGTAGGTGCCGCTGCGCAGGGTCGGCGCCTTGCCGCACCCGGCGGTCGCGGCCATGGCGGTCACTTCGCCGGACGAGACGGTGGCGGGGCCGTGGCTCAGCGCCGCATGGGCCTGGGCCAGGACGAGAAGCGCCGCGGCGCCGACGGCGGCAAGGACGGATTGGGTTCTTGAGATCACACTGTCTCCTCTGGGATTCGGTCTCGACGATGTCGCTGGGGAACCCTCGCTCCTTCCTGCCGGACCAGGCGCCGGGGGTGCCGACGGCGGTCGCCCGGCCTGCGCGCCGGCCACCGCCGCCACCGCGGGCCGGGATCCGCCGGCCTGCGACGAGGCGGGTTCGGCGCGGCGGCGCCGAATCGGCCGTCGAACTCCCGCCGCCTGTTCTCGGAGGCGACGGCCGCCGTCGGCGAGAGAAATGCGGGCGTCATGATTCGGCGCATGCCACTGGGAAAGCGGTACGGCGGTCGATCGCAGCCTGGGTCGTGTATCCAGTCCGGGTCGTGTATCCAGTCCGGGTCGTGTCCACAAAACAGGCTCAGCGATTGTTATCGCTAACATTTTGTTGCGCGCGGATTGCGCGTTACGGTAGGCGGGGGGAGTAGGGCTGTCAAGCAAGGGTGGGTCGGCGCCTGTACCCGGGGAGTCGCGGCCGTCGACATTCTCGGATCGATTTCCATGCCTGTCGCTGGTGGGTGAACAGTCCCGGGGTGTTCGGAGGCGCAGGTGGCCTCACCGGGGCGTCGTGAAATTTCAGCTCGGTCCAGAGGGCCGACATGGGGCCGGACGTCGCGCGACCGCCCTGCCCTCGGGTCCTTCGGGGGCGGGAGAGCAAGGGAACCAGGCTGATCTGGTCGGCGGGGGCGGGCGCCTGGATCGCGGATTCGCCGTCGTGAGCCTCGCGCGTGGATCCGGTCGGCGGGTTGAAATTTTCATCGGGGGTGTCCGGCGGGCGACTCCGGCTGACAACGAAAACACAGGTCGTGGTGGTGGGGTGCCACGAACCGCCATCTCGATGGGCGCGCCGATGTTGACAGGCCCGAACCCGTTGGATGTACTCCGCGACAATGAGCCCTTCATGCGGAAGTCATGGGGGTGAAGTGGCCGATGAAGTGTTAGCGATAACAATTGGAGTGATCTCCACGGGATAACTTCTTGTTTCTGGTGCGCGGATCGAACCTCAGGCCCACGTATGTTTCCGTTGTGGCCGATTGCACAGGAGGACCCGAGACCAAAGGCCGCCGAGAAAGGCCGGCGAAGGAGGAGAAAAGAGGATAAGAGAAAGGCGGAGAAAGGGCGGCGTTTCTTTTGCGCCCTATCCGTCCGGCTGACGGCTGTCAACGCCGGGACGGGCGTCCCGCCGCACGTCGAGCAGGGCCGGGCAGGACCGAGCAGGACCGGGCAGGGCCGAGCAGGACGGCCACGGCGCGTGCTGGTGAGCGGAACCTCAGGACGTGTCCGCACGCCTTGCCGCCACCGGCCTTTGACGGGCCGTCGTCCGCCTCCGGTGATCCATCACCTGTGACCGCGGTCGCGACCGGCCTGCCGATCACTCCGGCCGCTCGTCCTTCGGCACGCGACAGCGGCTCTCCTTCGGCGTACGGCATGCGAGACCGCGGCAGGCGCCTCGACCGGCCCGTACGGCCATCCCCGGTGACGATCTTCACCCGTGATGCGGCCCCTTCGGTGGACGCAACGGCGACGGGCACAGTGGCGAGCGGCTCGTCGATCATGCGATCCGGGCCGCGCCGGGGTCGATGGGCGGGCGCCCCGGTCCGGCCGGTGGGGCCTCGCCCGGCTCCGTATTCCGCGCATATCAGCGGGCGGGCGGATGATAAGCGCAGGCCAGGGCGTTCTATGGGGCCATGGGCCGCTGGAGGGGCGGCGGTGTCATCACTGGTTCGCATGCGGACTCACGGGAGGCGGCGTGTCCACGTATCGAGTTCGTCACTCAGGTGGTTCGCGGGATGGGCGTACGGTGGCCGGAGGTCTGCGGTGGGAGCTGCTCGGGTCGGTCCGGGCGTGGCGTGGGGAGGTCGAGATCGATCTCGGCGCGCCCCAGCAGCGGGCGATTCTCGGCGTTCTGCTGCTGCGCGAGGGCGCGGTGACGTCGCAGGACCAGTTGATCTCGGCGATCTGGGGTGAAGAGCCGCCGTCCGCCGCGGCGGGGATGATCCGGTCCTACGTCTCACGGCTCCGCAGGGTCCTGGAGGACGGTTCGACGGCCGTGGTGATCGAGTCCGTGGCCGGTGGCTACGTGCTGCCGGTGACGGCGGGGGCCCTCGACCTCGTCGACTTCCAGCGGGGGATCAGGGCCGCTCACGACGCCCGGCGGATCGGTGACCACGAGGTGGAGGCGGCCGAGCTGCGTACCGCCCTCGCGCTCTGGAAGGGCACCCCGCTGGCCGGTGTGCCGGGCGCGTACGTGGACAACGAGCGCGCCCGGCTGATCGAGCTCAGGTTCGCGGCGATCGAGGACCTGGCCGCCGCCGACCTCCGGTCGGGGCGGCACGCGGAGGCCGCCCCCTCACTGGCGTCGATCGTGATCGAACAGCCGTTGCGGGAACGGCCGCGCGAGCTGCTCATGCTGGCGTTGTACCGGTCGGGACGGAAGGCGGACGCGCTCGCCCTGTTCCAGGAGACGCAGCGGTTGCTCGCCGACGAGCTGGGGCTCGATCCGGGGCCGGAGCTGCGGGAGATGCAGCGGCGGATCCTGGCCTCGGACCCCTCGCTGGCCACACCGAGGCGGGACGGGCCGGGGCGGGACGGGCCGGGGACGGCCGGGTCACGGCACGCCGGGGCCGTGACGATCGAGACCGCCAGGTCATTGCCGCCCGACCTGCCGGAGTTCGTCGGAAGGTCCGGCGAGGTGCGGCGGCTGGCCGGGATGCTGGAGGCCTCCGACACGCAGGTGCCGGTGGTCGGTGTCGCCGGGCTTCCCGGCATCGGCAAGACCACGCTGGCGATCCACCTCGGGCACAGGCTGGCCGGTGAGTTCCCGGACGGTCAGTTCTTCATCGACCTGGGCGCGTCCGGGGACCCTCTCGTGGCCCTGCTGCGCGCGGCCGGGATCGAGGCGCCGCCGGAGTCGTCCGGTGAGCGTGCCGCGCTCTGGCGGTCGCTGACCATCGGCCGCCGGTCGCTGGTGGTGCTGGACAACGCGCGTGACGTGGACCAGGTGCGGCCGCTCCTGCCCGGCGCCGGTGGGGCGGCGGTCGTCATCACCGCCCAGCGGCGGCTGTTCGGGCTCTCCCACGCGCGCTGGACCAAGCTCGAACCGTTCTCGGAGCCGGAGGCGCGCGTGTTGCTGGAGCGGATGCTGGGCACGGCACGGATCGAGGCGGAGCCCGGCGAGGCCCGTCGCCTGTACGAGCTCACCGCGGGTCTGCCGCAGGTGGTCCACGCGGTCGGGGCTCGCCTGGCGTCGCGTCCCGACTGGAGCCTGGCGGCCGCGGTGCGAAGGCTGGGGGTCCGCGGTCACGACCCGGAGTGGGGGTTCGAGGAGTGCGGGATGATCGAGGGCAGGTACGAGTCCACGGTGCGCGACCTGCCCCGGAACCAGGCTCGGGCACTCCGGCTCCTGGCCGTCCCGCACGCCGCCGACTTCTCGCTGGCCGCGGCGACGGCCGTGCTCGATCTGGCGCCGTACAAGACCGAGAGCCTGCTGGAGTCGCTCGCCGATCTTCACCTCGTGGAGACCGCCGGTGAGCGCTACTCCTTCCACAACCCGATTCGCGAGTATGCCCGCGCCCGGGCCTCGCTTGAGGAGGGTGAGGCCGCCTGCCACGCCGCGCTGGTCAGATTGACGCGGTTCTACGCGGCCACGCTGCGCAACGCCCTGCTGGCCACCGCCCCCGGCCTCGTCCCCGAAGCCCTGGAAGCCCCCGAAGGCCCCGGGCAGGCCGGAGGGGGGACCGGGCCGGAGACCGGGCTGGAGTTCGACGGTGCCGGGACGGCGCGGGCCTGGATGCGGGACGAGCGGGAGAACCTGCGGGAGACCGCCGCGCAGGCCGCCGAGATCAGTGACGCGCCGGCCCGGTGGCTGACCGACATGATCGGTCGAGCGGGCCTGGGAGATCCCCGCCGGAGCCCGGTGCGGTAGCCGCGTCCCCCTTCCGGAGCCGCGTCCCCCCTCCCGAAGGGGGGACGGCCGTCGCTGCACAAAACGTGAACAAAAAATTTACGTCGAGGTACCAGGCTCGGAGTCGGCGCGGATCCGCCCGTCGCCGGTGCGGGACGTCCGCACGCAATCTCTGAGGGGACCTCATGCCCAAGATCGCGATCATCATCGGCAGCACCCGTCCCGGCCGTGTCGGCGAGGCCGTGGCCAGGTGGGTGCTCGGCATCGCCGGACAGCGCGACGACGCCGAGTTCGAACTGGTCGACATCGCCGATTTCAAGCTTCCGCACCTGGACGAGGAGGTCCCGCCGTCGGCCGGTCACTACAGCAGGCCGCACACGCTGGCCTGGGCGGAGAAGATCGGCTCGTTCGACGGTTTCGTCTTCGTCACGCCCGAGTACAACCACTCCACCTCCGGCGCGCTGAAGAACGCCATCGACTTCCTGTTCGCGGAGTGGAACGACAAGGCGGCCGGTTTCGTCAGCTACGGCTCCGTCGGCGGCGCCCGCGCCGTCGAGCACCTGCGCCTGGTGATGGCCGAGCTGAAGGTCGCCACCGTGCGTGCCCAGGTCGCGCTGTCGCTGGCGACGGACTTCAGGAACTACAGCGAGTTCACCCCCGCCGGGTACCACGTCGCGGCGGTCGACACGATGCTCGACCAGGTCGTCTCCTGGAGCAACGCCCTCGCGCCGGTCAGGGCGGCGTGATCCGAGGCGCCTCGACGGGAGCCGTGGTCTTCGCTGCCGGTCGGCGCCGCCCGGGAGAGCGCGGTGTTCCCGGCTGACCGGCGCCGCCTGGGAAGCGCGGTGTTCGTGGCTGACCGGCGCCGCGTGGGGGAGCGCGGTGTTCCCGGCCGACGGGCGCCGCCTGGGAAGCGCGATGTTCCCGGCCGGTCGGCGTCGCCGGGGGCGGTGTTCCCGGCCGGTCGGCACCGCCTGGGAAGCGCGGTCACACCGGGGATTGATCAATAACAAATGCCGAAATAACGGGGTAAAGATGCAAATCGGGATTTTCGGGGTGGGAGACGTGGTCGGCGACCCGGTCACCGGCCGCCCCGTCACGGAGCGTGAGCGGATCAAGGCGGTACTGGAGTACGCCGAGGTGGCCGAGCAGGTCGGGCTCGACGTCTTCGCGATCGGCGAGCACCACAACCCGCCGTTCATGCCCTCGTCACCGACCACGATCCTCGGCCACGTCGCCGCCCGGACGAACCGGATCATCCTGTCGACCTCGACCACGCTGATCACCACCAACGACCCGGTGAAGATCGCCGAGGACTACGCGACGCTACAGCACCTGGCCGACGGCCGGGTCGACCTGATGATGGGCCGGGGCAACACCGGGCCGGTCTACCCCTGGTTCGGCAAGGACATCCGGGACGGGATCGCCCTCGCCGTCGAGAACTACGCGTTGCTGCGCAGGCTCTGGCGCGAGGAGGTCGTCGACTGGGAGGGCCGGTTCCGGACGCCGCTGCAGGGGTTCACCTCGACGCCGCGGCCGCTGGACGGCGTACCGCCGTTCGTCTGGCACGGCTCGATCCGCAGCTCCGAGATCGCCGAACAGGCCGCGTACTACGGTGACGGGTTCTTCCACAACAACGTGCTCTGGCCGAAACGGCACGTCCGGCAGATGGTCGGGCTGTACCGCAGGCGCTTCGAGCACCACGGCCACGGCCCGGCGGACCAGGCGATCGTCGGTCTCGCCGCCCAGCTGTACGTCCGGAAGAACTCGCAGGACGCGATCCGCGAGTTCCGCCCGTACTACGACGCCTCACCGGTCTACGGCGGCGGGCCGTCGCTGGAGGAGACGATGCGGGACACCGCCCTGCTGGTCGGCAGCCCGCAGCAGGTGATCGAGCGGACGATGGAGTTCCGGGAGTTCGCCGGCGGCGACTACCAGCGGCAGCTCTTCAACGTCGACGCGCTGGGGGTGCCGCGCGCGGCCGTACTGAGGCAGATCGAACAGCTCGGGGAGATCGCCCAGGTGCTCCGGAAGGAGTTCGCCGCCGGGCGGCCCTCGCGGGTCCCGGACGCGCCCACGCACGCCTCCCTGAAGGCGGCGAAGGAGGCCGGACGTTGAGGCGCGCCATCGCGGTGGTGACCGCGGGCCTGCGGCAGCCCTCGTCCACGCGGCTGCTCGCCGACCGGCTGGCCGAGGCGACGCGACGCGAGCTGGAACGGCTCGGCGCGGAGGTGGACCTGGAGACGATCGAGGTACGTGACCACGGTCACGACCTGGTCAACAACCTGATCGTCGGCTACCCGTCGGAGGAGCTGGAGGGGGTGCTGCGGAAGGTCGCCCGAGCCGACGGGTTGATCGCGGTGACGCCGACCTTCACCACGTCGTACAACGGGCTGTTCAAGATGTTCTTCGACGTGCTCGACGACACCGCGCTGATCGGCAAACCCGTGCTGATCGCCGCGACCGGCGGCACGGCGAGGCACTCGCTGGTGCTCGAACACGGGCTGCGGCCGCTCTTCTCCTACCTGCGGGCCCTCGTCGTCCCGACCGGGGTCTTCGCCGGTCCCGAGGACTGGGGCGCCGCCGGGGTCACCGAGGCGCCCCTGGGGAGGCGGGTCGATCGGGCGGCCACCGAGCTCGCCCGCGAGGTCGACCGCCGTGACCCACCCGTCTCCGACGACCCCCTCGAGTCCCCGGTACCCTTCGGCGGCCTGCTCCCGCCCGGCTGAAGGACCTCCGGATCGGCCCGCTCTCCGGTGATGACGACGGCGGGGAGCGCCGACGCCGATCTCACCCTGGAAGATCTCGCCGGGGACCACGGGGCGGCCGGTGTCCGTCCGTCACCGGCCGGAGACGGGGAGTGGCGCCGATGGGGGTGGAGGCCCACCCCCCCTCACGGAGCCGGGCGGCCAATGTGGTCCACTGGCCAGGGGGAACCGGAGGATGAGCACAGGACGGCGAATCTCGATCACAGCCCGCATCACCCTGTTCACTGGTGTGGTGGCGCTTTTGCTGTGCTCGCTGGTGGCTGTGATGCTCATGTTCTCGATCAACCGTTTCGTCACCAACTCTCTCGTCGACGAGGTCACCGCCGCCGGTGGCCGGGTGGCCGTGCAGCTGGAGCGGAACCGTCTGGACTACCCCCTGGCACAGCGCAAGTCCCGCAACCTGCAGGTCGTCGACTCGCAGGGCAGGGTCGTCGCCTCGACCCCGAGCCTGTACGGCAAGCCGCCCATGGCGACGTTCACCCCCGACGGCACGAACGTCACCACCTCGGTCGTGTGCGGCGGTGTCTTCCCTCTCGGTGAATGCGACCTCGTGGTCGCGCAGTGGGCCCACCGGGGAGGAGTGAGGTGGATCGTCTACAGCGCTTCCCCCGCGGTCCCTCCACTGGTCGACGCGCGGCTGGCCACGGCGGTCATCGGGGGCATGGCGGTGCTCGCCGGAGTCATCACCTACATCGGCCACCGGATCGTCACCGTGGCCCTCAGGCCGGTGAACGCCGTCCGAGCCGAACTCGACGAGATCAACGCGAGTTCCCTCGATCGCCGGGTGCCCGTGTCACCGGCTGATGACGAGATCCACGAGCTGGCCGACAGCGTCAACCGCACGTTGGCCCGCCTGGAGGGTGCCATGGAACGCCAGAGGCAGTTCACCGCCGACGCCTCCCACGAACTGCGAACCCCGCTGGCCGGGCTTCGCGCCCAGCTGGAGGAGGCCCAGCTGCACCCCGGCGAGACCGATCTGAGTACTCTGCTCGCGCACTCGCTGTCCGACCTCGACCGGCTCCAGTTGATCATCACAGACCTGCTCCTGCTGGCCAAACTGGAGTGCAGCCCGTCCAGGCTTCGAGAGAGGATCGATCTGGCGACGCTGGTACGGGCGGAGGTCTCGCGGCGGGCTGATCCGCGGAAGGTGCGGCTCGTACTCGCCTCGGAGGTGCCCATCGACGCCGTGCACGGCCAGATCGGCCGCGCGGTCACCAACCTGCTGGACAATGCCGAGCGGCACGCCAGGGAATCGGTGGTCGTCGAGGTGCGGGCGAACGACGGCGCCGCCGAGGTCATCGTCGACGACGACGGGGAAGGCGTCGCCGAGGCCGACCGGGAGCGGATCTTCGAACGGTTCGCCCGGCTGGACGCGGCCCGCAGCCGTGACCGGGGAGGCACGGGCCTCGGACTGGCCATCGCCCGCAGGATCGCCCAGGCCCACGACGGGACGCTCCAGGTCGGGACCGCCCCCTCCGGCGGCGCGCGCTTCGTCCTGCGCCTCCCCATGGCGCCACCGGTCGACGACGGTGCGGAACGGGTTCGTACCTCTTCGTGACCGAACCGGCCGAACCGGCCGAATCGATCAGGCTGGCCGAACCGGTCAGGCCGGTCGGACCGGCCTGACCGGTCGAGCGCCGTCCGTCTCGCCCCGGCCACGTGATCGGGTCAGGCGGTGGTGCGTGCGGCGCGCCGAAATCGTGCCGGTGGTACTGACATCTCGCACCGGAACGCCCGGTGGAAGGCGTAGACCGAGTTGTAGCCGCTGTCGGCGGCGATCCTTTCGATCGGGTCATCGGTGTCCCGCCGCCGGCGGGCGGCGAGATTCATGCGCCATTGGGTGAGGTACGCGCCGGGCCCTTCGCCGGTGGCCATCTCGAAGCGCCGATTCAGGGTGGTCCGGGACACCGAGGCTTTCCGGGCCGGCGTAGTGGCGGTCCATGGGTACGACGGGTCGTGACGGATGGCGGTGACCGCCGCGACGATCACCGGATCCCGAAGGGCGCGCCAGAGTGTGGACTCGCAGTCCGTGTCGTGGTCGAACCAGCTCCTGAGCGCGCAGGCGAGCACGACGTCGACGAGCCGGTCGATGATCCTCCGTCGGCGGCGTGGCGGCGTGGCGGCGCGGTGGCGTGCCGATGAGCGTGTACGACCGCCGGGGCCCGTCCCGCTGGGGCCCGTACCGCTCGGGTATGTCCCGCCAAGCCGCACCCGAGCGAAATCGGAACATCACACAAACCCGGGCGTCGGTGATTGCCGCGATTGCGCAGAGACGGCCGTCGATTCCTCCTTCAGTATGTGCGATCAAACAAGGTGTGAGCCGGACGAAACATCCGGTTCACCGTGGCGTCAGGAGTTCGCCGTGCTGTGGAGAAAACTGCTCGTCCCGCTGACCTCGCTCGCCCTCGCCCTCGTCCTGTCCGTCCCGGCCGGCGTGAACGCCGCCTCGGCGTCCGCCGCCCCCGCCACCGGCGCCGCGTCGGCCGCCGACTTCGGTGCCCCCGGCCCCTACGCCACCACCGTGGAGGTCGGGGCGGTGACCACCCTGTACTACCCGCGTGACATCGCGCAGAGCGGCCGCCGCCATCCGGTGATCGTGTGGGGCAACGGCACCTTCGCCTTCCCGGTCGTCTACCGGGACCTGCTGCTGCACTGGGCCAGCCACGGCTTCGTCGTCGCCGCCGCCAACACCCCGCAGTCCAACCTCGGCATCTCCATGCGCGCCGGAATCGACCTGCTCACCCGCAGGAACGCCGACCCGGGCAGCGTCTTCCACGACCGCGTCGACCTGGAGCACATCGGCGCGTCGGGCCACTCCCAGGGCGGCGCGGCCGCCATCGTCGTCGGCGCGGACCCGCGCGTGGACACCATCCTGCCCATCCAGCCGGGACCGCTGGCCAACATCAACGCCGTACACGGCCCGGCGCTCCTGCTGGCCGGCCAGCGCGACAGCATCGTCTTCCCCGCGCTGGTGAGGGCCTTCTACAACGCCGCCGACCACATCCCGGCCATCTACGGCGAGCTGCGCGGGGCCGACCACTTCACCGTGGTGGGCGGGGCCGGGCCGTTCGCCGCGCCGACGACCGCCTGGTTCCGCCTGCACCTCATGGGCGACCAGGAGGCCCGTACCGAGTTCTTCGGCCCCTCCTGCGGCATCTGCACCGACACCCGCACCTGGTCCGACGTCCGCCGCAACGCGCGGGCCACCCAGATCCCCGCCGCCACTCTCTGACCCGGCCCGGGAGGTCGTTCCCGCCGTGACCCGCGGCGTCCCGATCTCCTTCGCCCCCGCCCCCGGCTCCGCCACGGCCGGGGGCGGCCCGCAGACCGCCCACCGAAAGGACCGAGATGGACATCATCGCGACCACCCGGCACGGCAAGGTCCGGGGCCGCGTCCAGGACGGGATCGCGACCTTCCTCGGCGTCCCCTACGCGGCCCCGCCCTTCGGTGCCCGCCGCTTCCGCGCCCCGGCCCCCGTCGAGCCCTGGGAGGGGGTGCGTGACGCGCTGGAGTACGGGCCGACCGCTCCCAAGAGGCCCTACCGGCCGCCCCTCGACCGGCTCATCCCCGATCCGGACATCCCCGGCGACGAGTGTCTCAACCTCAACGTCTGGACTCCGGCCGCCGGCGAGGACCGGCTGCCGGTGATGGTCTGGATCCACGGGGGCTCGATGCGCAACGGCTCGGCGAGCCTGCCGCTCTACGACGGGCGGGCCTTCGCGCGCGACGGCGTGGTCCTCGTCTCGATCAACTACCGGCTCGGGGTCGAGGGGTTCGGAGTCTTCCCCGACGCACCCGACAACCGCGGCCTGCTCGACCAGATCGCGGCCCTGACCTGGGTCAGGGAGAACATCGACGCCTTCGGCGGGGACCCGGGCAACGTCACCGTGTGCGGGGAGTCGGCCGGAGCCATCAGCATCGCGGCCCTGATGACCAGCCCCCGCGCGGCCGGCCTGTTCCGCCGGGCGATCCTGCAGAGCGGCCCGCCGCACACGGTGCCGCGCGACGAGGGCGCGAAGGTCGTGACATCGATGGCGAAGGCACTGCGGGTACCGGCCACGGCCGAGGCGTTCGCGGGGGTGGATCGCGAGCGGCTGCTGGACGTACAGGCCATGGTGGTCGGCAGGGCCGACCCCATCGGCGGCGGGCCGGGTTTCCACATCGTGGCCGACGGCGACGTGGTGCCCGCCGACCCCCCGCCCCCCGAGGTGGATCTGCTGCTGGGCTCCAACCGGGAGGAGTACCGGTTGTGGTTCGTGCCGACCGGGACGGTGGACCGGATCAACGGTCTCACCCTGCGGCTGGCACTGCTGAGGTTCCGGATCCCGGGGCGGGTGGCGCGGCTGTACCGGGCCACCCGGCCGAAGGCCAAACCCGGGGAGATCCTCGGCGAGATGGCCACCGACCTGCTGTTGCGCGGGCCGCTCAACCGGCTCGCCGACTCCCGGCCGTCCCGGACGTTCGTCTACGAGTTCGCCTGGCGCTCGCCCGTCATGGGGCTCGGCGCGTGCCACGCGCTGGAGATCGGTTTCGTCTTCGACACCCTGCGCGCCGGCGAGGAACTGACCGGGCCCGGCGCCCCCCAGCCACTGGCCGACGCCATGCACCGCGCCTGGGTGGCCTTCGCCACCTCGGGAGCCCCCGGCTGGGCCGCCTGGGACGCGCGCCGGCCCGTCATGGTCTTCGACCATCCCGGCACGGGCTTGGTCCTCGCGCCGAGGGAGGAGGAACTGCGCGTGTGGCTCTAGGCTCGCCGCGCGGCTCCGGGCTCGCCGCGCGGGCCGGGCGAACTGTGCGTGCTGGGCGGGCCACCCGCGCTTGGTGGGCCGTGCGAGTTGCGTGACCTGGGTGGGCCGTGCGGGCTGGGTGAGTCATGCGGGCTGCGCGGCCTGGGGGGACCGTGCGGGCTGGGTGAGTCATGCGGGCTGCGTGACCTGGGCGAACCGGGCGAGCTAGGCGAGATCCCTGGAGATGAGCGCCGCCTGCAGCAACCGTGCCTCGGCGGGGACCGCGAGGTCCAGCCCGGTCAGCGCGCGCACCCGGTGCAACCGGTAGTCCAGGGTGTTGCGGTGGATGCACAGCTCCAACGCGGCCTGGCGCCGGTTGTACCCATGGTCGACGAACACGCGCAACGTCTCCAGCAGGTACGGATGCTCCTCCAGCGGGTCGAGCTTGGCCGCCAGCCGGACCAGCCCGTCACCCGGACGCGCGAGCTGGTACTCCAGCAACACGTCGTCGAGGCGATAGAGCCCCGGCGGGCGGCCGAGCCGCTGGACGAGTTCCAGGACGCGGCCCGCCTCCGCCGCGGCCGACGGGATGGCGGCCGGTCCGGCGGCCGGGGCCGCGGCGGCGAGGACGGGCTGCCCGACCTCCTCCGTGAGCCTGGACACCAGGCCCGGCAGGTCGGTCCCGCCGGGCAGCAGCGCGATCCCGGCGACGTGGTCCATCAGCACCGCGATGCCCGTGTGGGCGTCGAGTGAGGACTGCACCGACCTGGCGGGCGGGTTCGACGCGAACGCGAACGTCACGACCTCGTGCTCGCCGGTCACCACGACCCGCGCCGCCTCCGCCGCCTCCTCGTACGGCCGGCCGGCCAGCAGGGCGGTCAGCAGGGCCCGCCGTACCCGCTTGTCCTCGCTGTGGATGTCCTCCTGGGTGTGCTGGTGGGCGAGCACGACGGCGGGCATGGCCGCGCGCAGGCAGGCGAGCAGGCTCGCACCCGCCCCGGCCAGCTCCCCGGGCTCCGCGGTCTCGGCCAGCGCCTGCCACCACACCTCGGCGCCGATCAGGTAGGCGGCGATCACCGCCTCCAGGGGCGCGCGTTCCTCGGCGCGGCGCGCCGACCACTCGATGAGCCGGGTCAGGTCGCCCGAGCCCATCGTGCCGTCGTCACGCAGTGTCCGCAGCAGCAGGCCGTGCACCGCCACGATCGACCGGGTCACCTCGCCTTCGAGTGCCTGGCGCGGCAGTGCCCCGTAGAACGGCACCTCCGCCGAGCAGCGCGTGACCACGGTCGAGGTGATGTCACCGGCCAGGGAAGCCATCCGGGCGTGGAGATCGGGCATCGGCGAATCGTCACATCGCCCAAACCCAGCCGTCAATCATCGCTCGGCGCGCGGAGCCGGCCGACAGGATCGATCATGGCCGGGTGCCGGGTGCCGGGTGCCGGGTGCCGGGTGCCGGGTGCCGGGGTGCCGCTCGTTCGGGGGAGGGCTACAGCGGACCCTCACGGCCTCCGGAAACGTGATCCGGGACGGGGGAGCGGGGCGAGGGCCGAGATCGGGGGCGGATCGGGAGCCCCAACAGAACGTGGTTCACCGGGCAACCGAACGTCACCGGCAGTCGTCCCACAGTTGCCCCAATTACCTCATATTTCGGAGGATGCCCCAGTGCGTCTCCCTCTCGTCGCCGCTTCCGCCGCCCTCGCCATGCTGGTTCCCGCTGTCCCCGCTCACGCCGCGGCGGTCCCGGCGATCCTCATCACGAAGGTGTACTACGACTCGCCCGGCTCCGACCTGCGCAGCAACGCCAGCCTGAACGGCGAGTACGTGACCATCAAGAACACCACCCGCAAGACGATCGACCTCGCCGGGTGGAGCCTGCGCGACAAGACCGGCTACCAGTACACCTTCGGCGACGACCAGCTGCTCGCCCCCGGCGGGAAGCTCACCGTCCGCACCGGTCAGGGCCGTTCGGGCACCAGCACCGTCTACTGGGGCAGGCGGGCGTACGTGTGGAACAACGACGCCGACGTCGCCTCCATCCGCAACCGGTCGGCCAAGCTCGTCGACTCCTGCTCCTACGACAGCACCCGGGTCGACTACAAGAACTGCGAGTGACGGCCACTCCGTTCGCACCGCGCCCCCGGGCCACGGTCGATCTTGGAGGCGCGGGCCGGGCGATACCCTGGAAGGGGTGAGAACCCCTACGGCCCTCGGCGGTCGCGCGTCCGGCCCCCCTCCGGAGCCGACCACGGATCGGAGGTCCTGATCGTCGCCTTCACCGACCTCGTGGATCCCGTTTCCGCCGTTCCTGCGGGTGAGGTGGTCACCGCCGTCACGTCTGCGGGGGTCGCCGCGGCCTTCGTCGGCGCGGGGCTGGTCGCCGTCCGCGTACGGCCCCGCAACCGGGTCGGGCCGCTGATGGTCGTCATCGGCCTGCTGTGGCTCCTCGCCAGGTTCGCGCCCCTGCCGGAGACGGCGGCCGGTGTGCGCACGGCGCTGGCGGGCGCGTGGGCGGCGGTGCTCGCGCATCTGGTGGTCGCGTTTCCCGGCGGGCGCCTGACCTCGCGGCTGCCGCGAGCCGTCGCCGGAACGGCGTACCTGAGCACGGCCGGTGTCGCGGTGCTGGCCACGACCGGGCTCGCGTCGAGCGCGGTGGTCCGGGGCGCCGCGACGGCCGGGGCCGTGCTGAGCGGCCTGGCCTTGATGGGCCTGCAGGTGAGCCGGTGGCGCGCCAGCAGCGTGACACGGCGCCGGTCGCTCAATCCCGTGCTCGCCGCCGCCGTGGTGGTGACGGCGCTGTTCGTGACGCTGAAGCCGATGATGATCGCCGGTGTCGCGGTGCGGAGCCTGACACCGGTGATGCAGGTGGCACTCGCCGCCGTCCCGCTGGCGTACCTGGGCGGTCTCCTGCGGCGGCGCATCGACCGCGGCGGGGTCGCCGAGCTGGTCGTCCACCTCCGAGATGTCTCGCGGCCGGTGAGCATCCAGCGGGCCCTGGCAGAGGTTCTCCACGACCCGACCCTGCGGGTCGGATACTGGATGCCGGAGTCGAGCCGGTACGTGGACGCCGACGGCCGGGTCGTGCTCCCGCCGGACGGCGGTGATCGCGTGGCGACACGTGCCGACCACGACGGCGCTCCGCTCGCGCTGCTGGTGCACGATCCGGCGTTGCTGGACAACCCCGAGCTGGTCGAGGCCACCTGCGCCGCGGCCGCGCTGGCCCTGTCGAACGAGCGGCTGGCCGCCGAGCTGAGGGCGCGGCTGCACCAGCTCGCCGAGTCGCGCGGCCAGGTCCTGCGCGCGGCCGAGACGGAACGCCGGCGGCTGGAGCGAGACCTGCACGACGGCGTGCAGCAACGGCTCCTGTCCATCCCCATGACGCTCAGCCTGGCGGAGTCGAGGCTGAGTACCAGCCCCGACCAGGCGCGGGAGCTCGTCGGAGAGGCGAAGACGACCACGCTCGCCGTTCTCGACGAGTTGCGGGCGCTGTCGCAGGGCATCCACCCGCCGGTGCTGACCGAACGCGGCCTGCGCGGCGCCGTCCGGGAACTGGCCGCGCTCGCGCCGGTGCCCCTGCGGCTGTCGTTCGAGATCCCGGCGCCGTTGCCGGTGGAGGTCGAGACGACGGCGTACTACGTGGTCGCCGAGGCGGTGGCCAACGTCACCAAGCACGCGGGCGCGCGGGAGGCGCGGGTGCGCGTCGAGCGACGAGGCGGGCGGTTGCTGGTCGAGATATCCGACGACGGCCGCGGGGGAGCGGACCCGGCCCGAGGGTCCGGGTTGCGCGCGCTCACCGGCCGCGAGCGAGAGGTCCTCGCGCTGATGGCCGAGGGCCGCACCAACCAGGCCGTCGCGGAACGGATCGGCATCGCCGAGCGGACCGTCGAGAAGCACTGCACGAGCATCTTCGCCAAGCTCGGACTGCGGGCGAGCGCCGACGACCACCGCCGGGTCCTCGCCGTCCTGCGCTATCTCAACACCTAATCGGCCCTGTCTGCCGTGTCTGCCCTGTCTGCCCTGTCTGCCGTGTCTGCCGTGTCCGCGGGGGACGGTTAACCGTCCCCCGCGGACACGGCGGACACGGCCCCGGACGGGTGCTGCCCGGCTTCCGGCGCCGGTGCCGCCGCCGCACACTTCGAACGTCAGGCGAAACGACGTCTGACCGAACGGAGAAGCGGAGGGCGATGCCCGCTATGACGACCAGGAACGCGATGACGGTCGCCCGGTGGACGAGCGGCGTGCTGACGGTGGTGATGATCTACTACTTCGTCACCTCGGACGCGATACGTTCCGGGAACCCGTTCCTGGTGCCCGATGTCGTCCTCACCGTACTTCTGCCGGTCTCGGCGACCCTGCGGGGCCGGCTCGCCGTGCCGGCGATGATATTCGCCCTCGCCTGGGCGGCGGCCGTCTGGACGGTGTCCCTCTGCACGTACATCACGCGCGGAGCCTTCGCGGACGGAGCGAACCACCTTCCCCTGATCTTCTCCGGCGTCGTGGCCGCCGGGCTGCTCGCGATCAGCGGGAGCACCCGGACGCGCGCCCACGAGGCGGAACGGCCGGCCGGGGGATCCCGGGCGGACGGCCGGACCGGAAGGTGAGTTCGCGGACCATCGGGAAGCGGGACGCTGGCAAGCGGAACGCCGGGAAGTAGAACGCCAGGGAGTGGAACACCGGGAAACGGCGCCGGGTCCGTCCGTGGAGCGGCTGATCACGAAGGCCGGGGAGGGGACGTTTCCGAAGGGGCGCCGGACGTGGGCGGGGACCCGTTCCCGGGGAGGGGGCGGGTCCCCGCATGACCGCGGGCGATCGCCGGTCCTGGTCCTGGTCCCGGTCCCGTTGGGGGGAGGGGCGAGGACGTCAGGTGCATCGCATGCCGCTGACCAGGGTCGGCCCCTGGGCCAGCAGTTGCTCGCAGAAGTGTTCGCCCGCGTAGTAGCCCGACGAGATGACGATGGTGACCGGGCTCTCCTCCCCGCTGCCCGTGCAGCCGGTCGCCAGGACGTGGTAGCCCAGCGTCTGTGAGAGCTGGAAGCGGGTCCCGTCCGTGCAGACGTAGTGGCTGTCCGCGTGGGCCGCGGTCGGGAGGAGCAGCTGCACGGCGAGGGCCGTGAGGAGGGCGGCGACGCGGACGACGGTCATGCGGGGGGATGCCATAGGAGCCCTTTCATGGGGGTTTGTGAGCATGCCACGGCGTCGTACCCAGGGTGATCAATCGATAACCCTGAGTGTCCGCTGTCGGACATTGGGGAGGATGAGATGCGCGACGTCGTCCCCACCTCCTGGGGCCCGTCCCCCGCCTTCTGTGACCGCGACCGCGCTTGCGTCCTGCGCCCGCGACCGCCCTCTGCGGCCGTGACCGTGACCTGCGTCCGCGTCCCGCGCTCGCACCCGTCTCCTGTGGTCCGCACCTGCCTCCTGTGGTCGTGCATCCGGCCCGGCCGGTCTTGTGAGGCGACCGTGTGCCCGGCCCGGCGGTTTCGCGGCCCGGTCCCCGCGTGCCGGTGAGTCCCGGCAGGGTCCTGTTCGGGGCGGAGTCAGGAGCTGCGATCTTCGGTGGCCTTCCGGGCCGCGTTTCACTTCGTATCGCGGCAGGTCGTGCGTTGCGAAACATCGCAACGACTCATGACAGGCGCTGCAAGAAGCTAAGAGGTATCCGCAGCTATAGAGCAAGATTACGAAACTATTTCGCAGGAACCTTGTGGAACGAGGCATCGGAGTCCTACTGTCACCTCACCCTCGTGGCGTTCGCTCCGCCCCGAGCGCCTTCAGGTGTTCACCCCCCGAGAGAAACGAGCATCCGATGTCACGGAGCATCACAGGAGCTGTGGCGAGATGGACAGGCAGGCCACCGCGGAGGGCATCGGCGGGGGTCGCGGCGGTGATCGCGGCCTCCCTCGGTCTCGGCGTCGTGCCCGGCGCCCCGGCACTCGCCGGTACGGGCGGGGCACCGGCTCCCGTGGTGACGCGCGCCGCCCTCGACCCGTCACTCGTCGCGGGCCGGGGCGCCGCCGTCGCCTTCGCCGAGCAGGAGGCGGAGAACGCCACGACGAACGGCACGGCCATCGGCCCGGACCGCGCCGCGTACACGCTGGCGGGAGAGGCGTCCGGTCGTAAGGCGGTCAGGCTGACGCCGGGACAGCACGTCGAGTTCACGCTGCCGAAGGCGGCCAACGCGATCACCGTGCGTTACAGCATTCCGGACGCCCCCAACGGGGGCGGCATCACCGCGCCGCTCAACGTCACGGTGAACGGCGCGGGCAAGAGGGTGATGACCCTCACGTCGCAGTACTCGTGGCTGTACAACCAGTATCCGTTCACGAACGACCCGAACGCGGACCTGCTGCACCCCGACTGGTGGATCACCGAGTGCGCCTGCGTGCCCAGCGCCACGACGCCCGCTCCGACGATCACGAAGCCGTTCCGCCCGACCCACTTCTACGACGAGCAGCGTCTCCTGCTCGGCAGGACGTACCGCGCGGGTGACAAGGTGCGGCTCACGGTCCCGGCCGGGAGCAACGCGGCGTGGACGATCATCGACCTGCTCGACTCCGAGCTCGTCGGCGCGCCGCACGTCAGGCTCGTCGCGGCGAACGTGCTGGCGTTCGGCGCCGACCCGCTGGGCAGGCGCGACTCCGCCGACGCGATCGACAGGGCGATCGCCTTCGCCAAGCGCAACCGCCTCAAGGTCTACATCCCGCCGGGCGTCTACCAGGTGAACCGCCACATCATCGTCGACGACGTGACGATCGAGGGCGCCGGCAACTGGTACACGGTCATCAAGGGCAAGGAGGTCGCCCTTCCCGCCCCGGCCCCCGACGGCTCGGTGCACACCGGCGTCGGCTTCTACGGCAAGGACGCGGCGGACGGCGGCAGCAGGAACGTGCACCTGTCCGGCTTCGCGATCGAGGGTGACGTCCGCGAGCGCATCGACACCGACCAGGTGAACGGCATCGGCGGGGCGCTGAGCGACTCGACCGTCGACGGCCTCTACATCCACCGCACCAAGGTGGGCATGTGGTTCGACGGGCCGATGAGGAACCTGAAGATCACGAACAACATCATCGTCGACCAGATCGCCGACGCCCTCAACTTCCACGGCGGCGTCACGGACTCGGTCGTGTCGAACAACTTCACCCGCAACACCGGTGACGACGGCCTCGCCCTGTGGTCCGAGAAGATCGCAAACGCCCGCAACACGTTCGACCGCAACACCGTGCAGACGCCGACCCTCGCGAACGGCATCGCCGTCTACGGCGGCACGGACAACACCGTCTCGAACAACCTCGTCGCCGACCCGATCCGCGAGGGCAGCGGCATCCACGTCGGCTCCCGCTTCGGCGCCGAGGCGTTCGCCGGGAAACTGTCGGTCAAGGACAACACCACGGTCCGGGCCGGCACGTTCGAGCTGAACTGGAGGATCGGCCTGGGAGCCATCTGGTTCTACGCGCTCGACAAGAACATCGAGGCGGACATCCAGGTGGTCGGGAACCACTTCCTCGACAACACCTACAACGCGATCATGCTGGTCAGTGACTGGGGCGTGAAGGATCTCTACTCGATCACGAACGTCCACTTCAAGGACATCAGGGTCGACGGCACCGGCACGTCGGTGGTGAGCGCCCGGGTGAAGGGGGCCGCCTCCTTCGAGAACGTGGACGCCCGCAACGTCGGCGCGGTCGGCGTCAACAACTGCGGCTCGTTCAACTTCCCGCCCACCGGTTCGGAGTTCTCGCTGACGGACCTCGGCGGCAACGACGGCGGCGGCACCACCGGAGCCTGGCTCGCCCCGTGGCTGCTGCCGAACACCATCACCTGTGACGACCGCCCGCCGGTCGTCGCGCCGCCGGCGCCGTCCCCGTGGTGATCCTCCGCCACGGCGCGCGTCTCCGGCGTCGTTGACCTGACCGGCCGGTCGCCCGGGACCTCCCGGGCGGCCGGCCGTTCTCCGTACCCGCTCCCGCGCCCCGCCGAGGTGCGCGCCTCCGCGACGGGCGGCCGGGCACATCGGTGCCCCGGCCGCGAACCCAGGCCGTACGGAGGTTCCCGGGCCCCGGAACCGGTTCCCGGCCGGTTCCGGGGCGTCAGACGCCGCGGCTCATCGCCCTGGTGCCGATCGCCAGGCCCACCGCGGCGACGGCGCAGGCGCAGAGCGTCCCGTACAGCACCGACATGTCCGTGAAACGGCCGGAGAACAGCGCCCGTTCCGCCTCGACGACGTAGGAGACCGGGTTCAGCGTGGCGACGGCCTGGAGCCACCCCGGGCCCGAGTCCATCGGCAGCAGTACGCCCGACAGCAGCATCAGCGGGAACATCACCATCTGGGTGACCCCGTAGAACAGATCACCACCCGGGCTGGACGCGATCGCGAGGGCGAAGGAGAGCGCGCCCAGGCCGATCCCGAACACGATCAGCACCGCGAGGCCGGCGAGCACGCCCGTGAGGTGCGGGCGGAAGCCCAGCGGCACCGCGAGGACGATGATCAGCACGGCCTGGGCCAGCAGGACGGCGAACTCCTTCATCGTCCGGCCGACCAGCATCGCCGTGCGGTTCAGCGGGGTGACCAGCATGCGCTCCATCGAGCCGCCGATCAGATCGATCAGCAGGGAGTATCCGGCCATCATCGGCCCGGACAGGCACAACATGATCAGGATGCCGGGTACGAACCACTGCCACGGCGAGCCCCCGAAGCCTCCGGTTCCCCCGAGCAGCGGGCCGAACAGGAACAGGAACAGCAGCGGCTGGCCCATGGTGAAGAGGAGCCCGAGGGGTTCGCGCACCACGGGGGCGAACTCGCGGGAGAAGACGGTTCCGGTGTCGCGGAAGAACTGCGCGCTCACGGTGTGGCCTTTCTGACCGGTGGGGGAGGGAAGAGGATCGCCGGGATCGCCGGGGACGAGGGGGACGAGGGGATCCCAGGACGTCGGGCTCGGCGGGGACGTCGAGGGACGCCGAGATCGCCGGAGACGGCGGGGACGGCGAGTGTGGCGAGAACGCCGGAGACGGCGGGGGCGGCTAATGAGCCGAAGACGGCGGGGACGGTCAAACGTCGCCCGGGGCGTGCGAGGATCCGCCGGTCCTGTTCGAGGGGCCGCCGGTCCCGCCCGAGAGCTCGCCGGTCCCGTCGCTCTCGCGCAGGCTGCGGCCGGTCAGCGCGAGGAACACGTCGTCCAGCGTGGGACGGGTGGTCTCGGCGGTGCCGACCTTCACCCCGGACGACTCCAGCGACCGGAGATACTCCGGCAGCGCCGCGCCCGCGTGGGGCACCCGCAGCCGCACCGTCGTCCCGTCGACGGTGACCGCGCCGGGACCGGCGATCCGCTCCGCGATCCCGGCGGCCCTCGCCGCCCCCGGCTCGTCGTGGACGGTGATCGTGATGCGGTCACCGGCGAGGTCGCCCTTCAGCCGCTCGGCCGTCCCGTCGGCGATGATCCGGCCGTGGTCGATGATCACGACCCGTTCGGCCATGCTGTCGGCCTCCTCCAGGTAGTGGGTGGTGAGGAAGAGGGTCGTGCCGTGCAGCTCGCGCAGCCGCAGGATGTGCTCCCAGATGTTGGCGCGGCTCTGCGGGTCGAGACCGGTCGAGGGTTCGTCCAGGAACAGCAGCTCGGGCCGGTGGATGAGCCCCAGCGCGATGTCGAGGCGGCGGCGCTGGCCGCCCGACAGGGTGCCGGGCTTGCGGGTGGCCAGCGGCTCCAGGTCCAGCAGGCCGAGGATCTCGTCGGCCCGCCGGTGCGCCTCGGTCCGGCGGAGGCCGTAGCAGCGTGCCTGGGTCACCAGCTCATCGCGGACGCGGAAGTTCTCGCCGGAGCCGTTCTTCTGGCCGACGTACCCGATGCGGGCGCGGACCCCCGCCGGGTCCGACACGACGTCGCGGCCCGCGACGACCGCGGTTCCCGACGTCGGCGGGAGCAGGGAGGTCAGCATGCGCAGGCTGGTGGACTTCCCGGCACCGTTGGGACCGAGAAAGGCCACCAGCTGGCCCGCCTCCACATCGATGTCGAGGCCGCGTACGGCGTCGACGCTTCCCTTCCTCACCTTGAATCGCCTGGTCAGCCCTCGGGCATGGATCATCGTCCCCTCCTCGGGGTGGGCGCGGGCGGTGGGTGGCATGCCAAATGAACCCCTGGCCGGGGGCTCGATTGGAGATGCTTCATCCTTGACCACGCGATCCGGGTTTGGCAAACGTGAAACGTGCATTCATGTTCTGCCTGACCTGCGGAAACGTGCTCTCGCGCGCCACGCCGTACGGCCGCGCCGACCTTCGCCCCGAGCCGGTCCGCACGCGCTGACGTGGGCTTTTCGCGAATCCCGTGAAGGAGATGAGAAAAGTACGGTTTTTCCGCCGCGTAGCGGTCCGGGCCCCGGTGGCGGGCGGTCAGTTTTCCCCGGAACCTCCCCCGGAACGCACGGGGACATGGGCGGGGTCGTGCTCCGGGTAGTCGTCCCGGTGGCGCCGGAGCAGGCTGTCGAGCGCCCACGGGCCCGCGCCCAGCACGGCGATGAGCAGGAACGACCAGCAGTACATCGCCGACGGCTCACCGCCGTTGCGCAGCGGCAGGAGCTCCTGCGGCAGGTGCACCACGAAGAACGCGTACGCCATCGAGCCGGACGCGAGGATCGCGGCGGGGCGGGTGAGGAGTCCGGCGAGGACGAGTCCGCCGCAGAGCACCTGGATGAGCGCGGCCCACCAGTCGGGCCAGACGGCGAAGTCGACGGCCCGGCCGGTGACGGGGTGGCCGCCGAAGACGCCGAACATCGACGCCACGCCGTGGCAGAGGAAGAGGAAGCCCGTCACCATGCGGAAGAGCGAGAGCACCGGCCCGCCGAATCGGTCGATCTTCATCGAATCACCCCTGTTCTCGCCATGCGAGGCCGACCCTCACCTCAGCCTCGCATCGCCTCGGCCCGTGAACGCGCCCGCGCACGCTTCCTGGTGATGCCCTGTAAAGATTTGGCGTCGCCCAGAGAGCTCGGCGCGGCGAGGAGGCGGCGAGGAGGCGGCGAGGAGGCGGCGAGCAAACGGTCTTCCCGGGCGGGCGGGGTGAGGGTGATGTGGCACGTGCGGGGGAGTGGTTGTCCCGGACGTGACGAGCGTGGTGGGGAGATCGCGTAGACAGCGGACCGGCTGGACCGCGCTTTCGACGGCGAAGGAGGCCCCTTGGCCGCAGGTGTTGGACGGTGCGCGCGCGGCGTCTCCGACCGGCACCGTCCGGTCGCGGTACCGGTGCGGCAGACTCGGCATGATGTGCGAGAACCCGAGAACCCGCGGCCGGTTCGGACCGGTGTGCCGTATCGGCTCGGCGCCGGGACCGGTCGCGCCACACCTACGCCACCCGGTACCTACGCCACCCGGTACCTACCCACCCGGTTCCGGGAAGGCGGCGCCGACCACGCCCTCCTCGGCCACACCTCCGTCGAGACCACCGCCCGCTACCCGCTTCCGTGCCTCCCCATCGAGGTCGCCGACCTCATCGGCCGCGCCCTCGGCCGTTGACCATCCACCTCACCGTGACCGCCGCCTGGCAACGCGCCTTCGCCGGCGACTGGACCAGGTACGCGGCACACGTCAGCCGACACATCTGAGGAGCCGCCGTGAACGATGCGATCCGACCTGAACACCACGCGGGGGCCGCCGACGCCGCGGCGCTGCGGGCACGGCTGCGGCACGTCTACTGGATCGGTGGCGGAAGCGGTGCGGGCAAGTCGACCATCGCCCGGCGCATAGCGGCCCGACACGGTCTGCGGCTCTACGCGACCGATGAGGTGATGCCGGATCACGCCGGTCGCAGCACGCCCGAAGACAGCCCGTTCCTGAGCGAGTTCCAGGCCATGGACATGGACGAGCGATGGGTCGACAGATCTCCGGAGACCATGCTGGAGACGTTCCACTGGTTTCGGGGGGAAGGCTTTCACCTGATCGTCGAAGATCTCCTTCGCCTCCCGGAAAAACCCGGTGTGATCGTCGAGGGCTTCCGGCTGTTGCCGCACCTCGTGATGCCTCTCCTCACCACGCCCAGTCAGGCCGTCTGGCTCCTTCCGACGCCCGGCTTCCGCCGGGCCGCGATCGACAGCAGGGGCTCGACGTGGGACATCGCCCGCAAGACCGGTGATCCGGAGAGGGCCCTGCGTAACCTGCTGGAGCGCGATCGGATGTTCACCGAACGGCTCTACGAGCAAACGAGGTCTCTCCAGCTGCGCGTCATCGAGGTCGACATCACGATGACCGAGGATGACCTGGCTGGGCGCGTGACGGAAGCGCTCAGGCTGTGAGCCGGGACAGCGCAGGCCCCCGCCAATCCGTCTCGCCGTCGGACGGGGGAGGTCTTCGACGATCCCGGTCTCGAACTCGCGGGTGAACGACCGGCGAGGGCGCGGTTTCCTCTTCTCCACGCCCTCCATTCCCCGAGCTGACGTGTTGTCGCCGAAAGTCTGCCGGGGACCGCGTGCTCAGCGGACGGTGCGGAAGAAGGCGCGCAGCTCGTCCACGAACAGGTCGGGGACCTCGAGCGCGGCGAAGTGCCCGCCGCGGTCGTACTCGGTCCAGCGGGTGATGTTGTTCAGCGGTTCGGCGAAGGGGCGGATCGCGATGTCCTCGGCGAAGTTGGCCACGCCGGTGGGCACCCGGGAAGGCGTGGGCCAGCTGCCGGTGTGCATGGACTCGTAGTACATCTGGGCCGAGGACGTGCCGGTGTTGGTCAGCCAGTAGATCATCGCGTGGGTGACGACATGGTCGGCTCCGATCGAGCCCGCGGGGTGGGCCCAGTCGTGGAACTTCTCGCCGATCCAGGCGAGCTGGCCGACCGGGGAGTCGGCCAGGCCGAAGCCGAGCGTGTGCGGGCGGGTGGCCTGGATCTGGAAGTAGCCGTTGCCGTCGGAGAGGAATCGGTTCATCCGGTCGAGCCTGACCTGCTCGGCGTCGGTGAGCACCGTGTCGGCGGGCACGTCGCCGAACGGGATGAACCCGACGGTGGCCGCGTTGACGTGCACGCCCGCGACGCGTTCGGGGTCCACCCGCCCGAGATCGGGCGCGATGATTGCGCCGAAGTCGCCGCCCTGTGCCCCGTACCTGTCATAGCCGAGCCGGGCCATCAGCTCGGCGTAGGCGGTGGCGATGCGGCGCGAGTCCCAGCCCGCCGCGGCCGGGCCGGTGAACCCGAAGTTCGGGTGCGAGGGGATCACGAGGTGGAAGGCGTCGGCCGGGTCGCCGGGGTTGGTCAGCGGCTCGATCACCTCCAGGAACTCCGCGATCGACCCGGGCCAGCCGTGCGCGAGGATCAGCGGGAACGCCTGCGGGTGGGGTGAGCGGACGTGCAGGAAGTGCAGGTCGATCCCGTCGATGTGGGTGGTGAACTGCGGGTGGCTGTTGAACCGCTTCTCCGTCGCGCGCCAGTCGTACGTCGTGGCCCAGTACTCGGTCAGCTCCTTCAGGTGATCCAGCGGCACGCCGCGGCTCCAGCCGACGTCCGGGATCTGGCCGGGCCAGCGAACGGCGGACAGCCGCCGCCGCAGGTCGTCCAGCTCCGATTGCGGGATGTGGACCTGGAACGGCGTGATGTCGCTGTTCAACACATGACTCCTCCGTGTCGGCACGAAGCGCTCGGCCTCGCGCGTGGGGTGGTGCCCTGGCTGGGCGTGTGCACGTCGCGGGGCCCGGTCACGAGCCCGCCCGAAGACCCACGAGCCGGTGTTCCGGGCGAAGGACGTGCTGAAACCGCGCCGTCCGGAGTCCGCTCCGGTCAGCGGCGGCGACTGAGACGATCATGTCAGCCAACGAGGTCAGTTACTGTCCTCGTTGCGACGCACAATGGGGGCATGCTCGAAACATCCGCCCGGTTGCTCCGGCTGTTGTCGTTGTTGCAGCAGCGCCGGGACTGGACCGGTCCGCAGCTGGCCGAGCGGCTGGGGGTGACGGTGCGCACCGTGCGCCGTGACGTCGATCGGCTGCGCGAGCTCGGCTATCCGGTGCACGCCACGATCGGGAACGTCGGCGGATACCGGCTGGGCGCCGGGGCCGCCATGCCGCCGCTGCTGCTCGACGACGAGGAGGCCGTCGCGGTCGCGGTGGGGTTGCGCACCGCGGCCAACGCCGCGGTGGCCGGGATCGAGGAGACGTCGGTACGGGTTCTGGCGAAACTGGAACAGATCCTGCCTCCCCGGCTGCGTTACCGGGTCTCGACGCTGGACGCGGCCATCGTGGCCCAGCACCGGCCGGGCGCCGTCGTCTCGGCCGAGGCGCTGACCACGATCGCCGCGGCCTGCCGCGACCACCAGCGGCTGCGCATGGACTACCGCGGCCATGACGGCGCCGAGAGCACCCGCACGGTCGAGCCGCACAAGCTCGTCCACGCCGGGCGCCGCTGGTACCTGGTGGCCTACGACCTCGGCCGGGCGGACTGGCGGACCTTCCGGGTCGACCGGCTGCGGCCCCGGACCCCGGCCGGACCCCGGTTCGGCCCCCGCGAGCCGCCCGCCGACGACATCGGCGGGTACGCGTCCTGGGCCGTGGGCGTCGGCCGGTACCGCCACCGGGCGCGGTTCACCATGTACGCCCCGGCGGCACTGGTGGCCGAACGGGTGTCGGCCGAAACAGGGGTGATCGAAGCGGTCGACGAGCGCAGCTGCACCCTGTGGGTCGGCTCGAACTCCCTCGACGGGCTCGCCCTGCACGTGACCCTGCTCGGCTTCGACTTCACCGTCCACGAACCGGCCGAGCTCGCCGAGCGCTTCAGGACACTGCACGCGCGCATCGGCCACGCGCTCGGCCCGCCACCTGCTATGGACGGCCCGTCACCGGCTGCGCTCGGCCCGCCACCCGCTGGTGGCCCGTCGCCGGCCGCGAGCGGTCCACCGGCCGGATGACCGGGACGCCGCCGGATCCCGGCCATGATCGCGGGCCGTCCTCCCTGGTCAGGAGTCAAGCCGTTTTTTCTACAGTCCCCCCTCAGGGGGTGTGAACTCAGCGCCGTCTCTCCCTCTTCACAGGACGCGGGTCACGCGGCTGGCATGGCGGAACGCGCCCGGCTGCAGCCCGTTGTCCAGGGCACTCGCAACGCTCAGCATCTGCAGCGGCAGAATCTCGGCGATCGGCCGGGCCGCGCCGGTGAGGGCGGGGGCCGCGAGGTTCACCCCGGGCCCCTCGCCCGGCCCGACCCAGAGCACCTGCCCGTCGCGGTCGAGAATGTCCTGCGCCATGCGCCGGTTGAGCGGCGCCGTCGCCCGCGCCCCCGCCAGCATGACGGCCGTGAAGCGGTCGTCCACGAGGTCGAGCGGGCCGTGACGGAACTCGCTGGTGGCCAGCGCCTCCGCGTGCACCTTGCCCGCCTCCTTCACGAGCAGCGCCCCGGTGCGCGCCGACGCCAGCGACGGGCCGCGGCCCAGCACCACGAATGTGCGACTGGCCAGTTCCAGCGGGCGGGCGACGTCAAGGTGATCGTCGAGGGCCTCGACGTACCGCCGCACCTCGGACACGGCAGGCGTGAAGTCCGCTGAATGATCTTCGCCGAGCGCGGCGTCCACCAGGCGCGCGCCGGCCACGATCGTGTTGATGTACGTCCCCGTGCCGGCTGTGTCCTCGCGCGCGGCCCCTACGTGGAGGGGATAGACGACGTCCGCGCTGCGAGCGAGCGGCGAGCTCAGGTTGTTCACCACCGCCAGGATCGCGGGGCGCTTCGGGCCGAGCGTGTCGAGCAGGGCGAGCACCTCCGCCGACTCACCCGACTGCGAGACGACCACCAGCAGCTTGTCGGGGGTGAGAAGGCCGGGCGCGTAGTTGATCAACTCGGCGGTCTCGACGATCCAGGCGGGCACGCCGGCCGATACGAGCCTCAGCCACGCCGGGTAGGACGCGAACGGCCCCGAGCCCATGCCGGTGAACACGATGCCGCTGTAGCGCGCCAGCCGGTCGCGCACCAGGTGGCAGACGTCGTCGGGGATCGGGGAGTCGAGGATGGCGCCGAGGGTGTGGACCTGTTGGGCGATGCCGCGCACGTATGGAGGCGTCATGTCGAAGGAGGAGTTCACGTGGCAAACTTATCACCTTCCTGTTACATCCAAAGTTTTTTCTGTTCGCTTCTTGCCATAAATGTTTGAATGAACATAACCTCTCCGCCATGACATCCTCACTGGCAGAGCCGTTGCTTGAGGCGCGCAACGTCGTGAAGACGTTCGGTCACGTGCAGGCGCTGCGCGGCGCCGACTTCGCGGTCGGTGCGGGCGAAGTGGTCGCACTGATGGGCGACAACGGCGCGGGCAAGAGCACCCTCATCAAGATCCTTTCCGGTGTCCAGCCCCCGACCAGCGGCGAAGTCCTAATGGACGGCGAGCCTGTCGAGCTGCGAAGTCCCGACGCCGCTCGCGCCCTGGGGATCGAGACCGTCTACCAGGACCTCGCGCTCGCCGACTCCCTCGACGCGGCCAGCAACCTGTTCCTCGGAAGGGAACACATGCGCTCCGGACTACTCGGGCGCCTCGGCTTTCTCGACAAGAAGACCATGCGCAGCGAGGCCGCGCGGGTCTTCAACGAGTTGTCGGTGACGGTCACACCGGGCGGGCAGACGGTCCGCGGCATGTCCGGCGGCCAGCGTCAGGGGGTCGCCGTCTGCCGCGCCGTCATGTGGGCCAACCGCGTCGTCTTCATGGACGAGCCCACGGCCGCGCTGGGCGTGGCCCAGACCAGGAATGTCCTCGACCTCATCAAACGGGTGCGTGACCGGGGCATCGCGGTCGTCCTCATCAGCCACAGCGTCCCCGACGTGCTGGACGTCGCCGACCGGATCGAGGTGCTGCGGCTCGGGCGGCGCGTCGCCCGGCTCGACGCCCGCGTCACCAACACCCAGGAAGTGGTCGCCGCCATCACCGGCGCGCGCCAGGAGGAGATGAGATGAGTCCCCCAAGTGCCGCCACGGTGGCCCCGGCCACCGTGGCGGAGTCCCCGCGCGCTCGGCTGACCGGCCTCCTGCTACGTCCGAGCACGGTCACGTTCATCATTCTGGTCGTGATCGTCGCCGTGTTCGCGACCATCGCGCCCGTCTCGTTCACCAGCGTGAGCAACACGCGGGCCATCCTCACCGACGCCTCGATCCTGCTCATCCTCTCCATCGCGATCAACTTTCCGATGATCACGGCAGGCATCGACCTCTCGACCGGCTCGGTGCTGGTGTTCTCCGGAGTGATGTCGGTCAAGGCCATGCAGGCGTTCGGCGGCGACGGCCCCGGGGTGGCCGTCCTCGGTGGCGTCGTCGCGGTCGCCAGTGGCCTGGGCTGGGGTGTGCTGCACGGCGTGCTCGTCGCGTATGGGCGAATCCCGGCCTTCATCGCGACGCTGGGCACTCTCGGTGCGGCGCTCGGGCTCTCCTACATCATCACGGGCGGGTTCGACCTGCAGGACGTGCCGTCCTCGGTCACCTCCATCGGGTCGCAGCGCCTGCTCGGAGTGCCGTGGCTCGTGGTGGCGGCCGCGGTCGTCGCCATCGTCTTCGGGGTGTTGCTGCAGGCCACCCGCTTCGGCCGCCACACGTACGCCATCGGCGCCAGTCAGGAGGCCGCCCGACGCGCCTCCATCAACGTCAACCTCCACCTCGTGAAGGTGTATGTCATCGCGGGCGGGCTCACCGGCCTGGCCGGGTTCCTGTCACTCGCCCGGTTCGCCACCACCACCCTCGCCGGGCACGCCACCGACAACCTCCAAGCCGTCACCGCCGTCGTCCTCGGCGGCACCAGCCTGTTCGGCGGAACGGGCGCCATCGTCGGCACCGTCGCCGGCGTCTTCATCCCCACGGTGCTGCAGAACGGGTTCGTCGTCACGGGCGTGACGCCCTACTGGCAGCAGGTCGCCGTGGGCGTCGTCCTCATCGCCGCCGTCTACCTCGACAAGATCCGCCGCAGCCGCTCCGTCTGAACGGCCATACCCCGAAGGAAACCCATGAAGCCGTCCCTGCGTGCCATCGGACACGCCGCCCTCGTCACGTCCGTGATCGCGGGCCTCGCCGCCTGCGGCGCCGCGGAACGCTCCAACGGCGCGGCCACGGCCGCCGCCTCCGCCAACATGTCCCTCATCGTGGGCAACCTCGGCGACGCCTACTACCAGTCACTCATGTGCGGGGCCAAGAAGGAGGCCGCGGCCAAGGGCGTCGCGCTCGAACTGCTGGGGCCGAAGGCGTTCGACACCTCGCAGCAGGTACCCATCGTCAACGGCGCCACCGCGAAGAAGCCGGACGCCATCATCATCGCGCCGACCGACTCCAAGGCTCTCCTGCCCCCGCTCCAGCAGGCGCACCAGGACGGCTCCAAGATCGTCACAGTGGACACGACGCTCGACGACACCTCGTTCCTGTCCTCCCAGATATCCGCCAACTGGACGCAGATGGGGACGCTCGGTGCTCAGGAGCTCGCCAAGGCCATCGGTGACAGGGGAACCGTCCTGGCGATCTTCTCGCCGCCCGGCGTCACCACCAACGATCTAGGACGCAAGGCGTTCCTCAAGGAGATGACGAAACACCCCGACATCGAGCCGGTCATCCAGTACAGCCAGGGCGACGCGGGCAAGTCCGCCTCGATCGTGACCGCGGCGCTGGCCCGGCACCCCGGGCTGGCAGGTGTGATGACCTTCAACGGCGGCGACGCCGAAGGCGCGGTCACCGGACTCCGTGAGGCGGGAAGGGCCGGAAAGATCCCCCTGGTGGCCGGAGGCGCCCGCGAGTATCAGGTCGGGTTGCTCAGGGACGGCATCGCCAAGGCGCTCCTCGTGCCCGCGCCGTCGAAGATCGGCGCCGCCGCGGTGGACCAGGCGCTGGCGGCGGCGAAGGGCTCGGCCACGCAGCCGACCGTCGACACGGACATCGTCGTCGCCACTCTCGACAACATGGACGATCCCGCCATTGCCCAGTCGTTCTACGTGCCCTGCTGACCCGGCTGACGACGGCGCGGGCGCGTCGAAGGTGCGCCCGCGCCGTCGTCGGACGGCTACCGTGCGCCGCCCCGCGTCCCGCCGACCGGCACTACGCTGAACACGATCACTCACCGGAGGAACGTGATGAAGAAGTCCGACCGGCACCGCCTCATCCTGGATGTGATCCAGCGGACCGGCCGTCTACGCATCTCCGACATCGCCCGAGAGAGCGGCATGACCGAGATGACCATCCGCCGCGACCTGGAGGCACTGGAGCAGGCCGGTGCGCTCAGCCGTGTCCATGGCGGAGCCGTCTCCATCGTCTCGCAGAGCCACTCGCCGCGCTATCAGGCACGCATCCTCAACAACGCCGAGAACAAGCAACACATCGGCAAGGCCGCCGCCGAGCAGATCCGCGAGGGCGAGACGATCATCCTGGACGCCGGGTCCACCACCGCGAACGTCGCCCGCGCCCTCCTCGGAAGGCGCAACATCCGCGTCCTCACCGTGGACCTGCGCATCGCCTCCGAACTCGCCGACGACCCCGGCCTCACCGTCCTGCTCGCGGGCGGCGTGGTGAGACCGGTGGAGCACACGCTGTACGGCACCGAGACGCAGCGCGCGTTCGCCGAGTACAACTTCGACACCTACATCATGAGTGCGAGCGGCCTGGACGCGGTCAACGGCGTCACCGAGTACAACCCCGACGACGCGTTCGTCAAGCGTTCCGCCCTGGCCGGCGCCCGCCGCACCATCCTGGTCGCCGACGGCGGCAAGTTCGGCGTCACGACGTACGCGAAGGTGTGCGGCCTGGACGACGTCGACATCGTCGTCACCGATGAGCAGGGCGCCGCGACCGAGACAGCCCGCGCGGCCGAGAGCGCCGGCACCCGGATCGTGATCGCCTGACATGGGCCGGCCCACAGCCATCGCCGGCGTCGACGTCGGCGGCACGAAGATCGCCGTCGGCGTTCTGCACGCCGACGGCACCAGCACCCGGATAGGGGTCGAGCCGACCGTCCGCGGCACGGGCGAGGCCAACGCCGCCACCGTGCGCACGTTGCTCCGCCGGGCCTGCGACACCTTCGCCATCGTGGCCGTCGGCCTTTCCGTCACCACCACGGTCGATGGCGACGGCCGCTTTCGCGACCTCACCTCCTGGATCGGCTGGCGCGGCTGGACGCCCGCCGACGTCCTGGGCGACACGCCCTGCGAGCTCCGGGACAGCGGCTCCGTCATCGCCGCGAACGACGCCGCCTGCGGTGCCCTGGCCGAATGGTCGCTCGGCGCCGGGCGCGGCGCGAACGACACCCTCTTCGTCAGCCTCGGCACCGGCCTGTCGCACTCGCTCGTGCACGACGGTCGAGTACTGACCGGCGCACATGGCGGCGCGCTCTTCAGCGGGTACGCGCCTCCGGCACGCTGCCCCTGGCCGACGTGCGAGGCAGGCACCGTGGAAGACATCTGCTCCGGTCCCGCACTGGCGGAGGCGTACCAGGGGCCGGGCGCGAGAGACGCCAGACCCGTCCTGGACGACGCCCGTGACGGAGTTCCCGCCGCCGGAGACGTCGTGGACCACGCGGCCTGGCACCTCGGCGCGTACCTCGCCGGACTGGTCCAGTCGTACGACCCCGAGGTGGTCGTCATCGGCGGAGGGCTGGGCACCGGCGCGCCCGGTTACGTCGAGTCGGCCGTGCGCATCGCCCGCGACCTCATCCGGCTGCCCTTCGCGTCCCGCGTTCCCTTCACGCCCGCGGCACTCGGCGCCGACTCCGGCTGGCTGGGCGCCGCCCTCACCGCCGCTCACGGGTGAGACCCCGCGTAGCGGTGGGTGGCCGAGGTCCGATGGGCCAAAGCTCGGGCGTCTTCGGCTGAATCACCGTTTCGCGGGCGGCCTGCTCCACAGTGGCAGGCTCGATACCGCTCGCCCACGACAGGAGCCGGGCTGCTACCTGCTACCGAATGCGGGCCAGTGCTCCGGCCTTCAGGCCGGGGGTGAAGGCCCGCGCGGGAGGGCCGCTAGGCCCGAGCGTGCCCTAACTCGGCCGGTTTTGCTGCTCGATGTACTGGCGCAGAAC
>NZ_JBHMBS010000144.1:0-678 GCF_042428775.1 Streptosporangium vulgare
GTAGGACTGGGTGGCCAGCGTGGTCGCCCACACCGACGCCAGCGCCATGATCGCGCCCACCGACAGGTCGATACCCCCACCGATGATCACGAACGTCATGCCGACGGTGATCACGCCGATGGTGGCGGCCAGCGACAGGATGCTCACCATGTTCGAGGTCGTGGCGAAGGTGTCGGGCACCGTGACCAGACCCACCACGGCGAGCAGCACCAGCGCGACCACCAGGCCGAGGTGGCGCGTCTCCCCGAGGCGGGAGAGCGGGCTCACCGTGGCGGGCTTGCGAGCGGGCGCCTCGACGCGGTCGCTCTCGTCCACGGGCGGCTTCACCGGAGCACCGCCGAGACGCTCGGGGCTCCGAAACGGAGGGAGGTGACGTCCATGAAGACCTGTCGGTTCCTTTCACTAGTTCCTGCGCGTCCGGCGCTCGCGGGGTTCCCGGCGCTTCCGGCGTGCCGTGGGCTCCCGGGCTTCCCGGGTCTCGCGGCGGAGGAGGTCGCGGGGCACTTCCTGGAGGGGGCCGCGAAGCCCGCCTCCCTGAGGGAGGTCACGGAACCCTCCCTGGAGGGGGTCACAGGGCACTCCCTTCCATGATCATGTCGAGGACGGCGTGCTCGTCCAGCTCACCCGCGCCGGCCTCACGAATGACCCGGCCCTCCCGCAGGACCAGCACCCGATCGG
>NZ_JBHMBS010000145.1:0-674 GCF_042428775.1 Streptosporangium vulgare
TGGAGTTCCTGCGCGAGGTGTCGAACGTGCCGCTCCAGCAGGCGCTTCGGCAACAGCAGGTGGCGTTCAACAACTTCTTCGCCAAGCGTGCCCGCTACCCGCGTTTCAAGTCCAAGCACAAGTCACGGGCATCGGCGACATTCCAGAACAACGCCTTCTCGTTTCGGGAAGGCGTGCTGAAGCTGGCGAAGATGGACGCGCCACTGGCCATCGTGTGGTCGCGTTCTCTGCCCGAGGGGGCGCAGCCGTCCACGGTGACGGTCTCTCGCGACGCGGCCGGGCGTTGGTTCGTGTCGTTGCTGGTCGAAGAGAAGATCAGTCCGCTTGCGCCCGTCGAGCAGACGGTCGGGATCGACGCCGGGCTGAATCATCTGCTCACCCTCTCCACCGGAGAGAAGATCTCCAACCCGCGCCACGAGCGGGCCGACCGCGAACGGCTGGCCAGGGCGCAGCGCGAGTTGTCGCGCAAGACGAAGGGCAGCGCGAACCGGGTCAAGGCAAAGGTGAGGGTGGCCCGCGCCCATGCCCGGATCGCCGATCGGTGGCGGGACTTCCTGCACAAGGTCACCACTCGATTGGTGCGCGAGAACCAAACGCTCGCGATCGAGGACCTGACCGTCCGCAACATGGTGCGCAACCACTCTTTGGCGCGCGCCATCTCCGACGCCTCATGG
>NZ_JBHMBS010000146.1:0-656 GCF_042428775.1 Streptosporangium vulgare
GGGCGCTGGAGAACTGAGGGGGGCTGCTCCTAGTACGAGAGGACCGGAGTGGACGCATCACTGGTGTTCGGGGTGGCATGCCAATGGCACTGCCCGGTAGCTAAATGCGGAAGAGATAAGTGCTGAAAGCATCTAAGCACGAAACTTGCCCCGAGATGAGTTCTCCCTGACCCTTTAAGGGTCCTGAAGGAACGTTGAAGACGACGACGTTGATAGGCCGGGTGTGTAAGCGCAGCGATGCGTTGAGCTAACCGGTACTAATGAACCGTGAGGCTTAACCTTACAACGCCGAAGCTGTTTTGGCGGATGAGAGAAGATTTTCAGCCTGATACAGATTAAATCAGAACGCAGAAGCGGTCTGATAAAACAGAATTTGCCTGGCGGCAGTAGCGCGGTGGTCCCACCTGACCCCATGCCGAACTCAGAAGTGAAACGCCGTAGCGCCGATGGTAGTGTGGGGTCTCCCCATGCGAGAGTAGGGAACTGCCAGGCATCAAATTATGCGAAAGGCCATCCTGACGGATGGCCTTTTTGCATTGGCGCAGAAAAAAATGCCTGATGCGACGCTGCGCGTCTTATACTCCCACATATGCCAGATTCAGCAACGGATACGGCTTCCCCAACTTGCCCACTTCCATACCCGTCCTGCCCAGCGG
>NZ_JBHMBS010000147.1:0-358 GCF_042428775.1 Streptosporangium vulgare
GTGCGGCGGCGATTAACGCGATAACCAGAAATATGATGCCCCAACGAAACATAAGCGTCTCCTTTACCATAGTTAATGTCACCGCTTGATATGAGCGTGAAAATCACTCAATGCGATATTTTTAGTGTGGTGCACATCGCGCCTCCCGACAAAGTTCGGGAGGACGAATTACGACGAATTACTTAGTTTTCAGATCATTTTTAACGCTTTTCACACCATCTACCGCTTTGGCGATACTTTCAGCACGGTCACTTTGTGCCTGAGAATCGACGGTACCGGAGAGCTGAACCACGCCGTCGGTGGTTTCAACTTTCACATGACGGGAAGGGACGATATCGTCCGCCAGCAGTTTGGCTTT
>NZ_JBHMBS010000147.1:368-652 GCF_042428775.1 Streptosporangium vulgare
CTGGTGGGGGCGGTGTCACCCGCGTAGCCCTTCACCGAGCCTTCTTTAGCGTCGCGAACGTGCAGTTTGTCGCTGACAGAGGTCACCCCTTCAACGCCTTTCGCCACTTTCACTGCCTCTTCGGCCTGGGCCTGGCTTTCAACGAAACCGCTCAGGGTCACGACTTTTTGATCGGTTTTTACAGAGATATCGGTGCTCTTGATGTTGTCATGACCCACCAGGGCCGCCTTCACTTTCGCGGTGATGGCGCTGTCATCCATGAAATTACCGACTTTATTCATAGA
>NZ_JBHMBS010000148.1:0-648 GCF_042428775.1 Streptosporangium vulgare
GGAAAGGGGAGCCGTCATGGCCACCACTCACGGACACGACGTTCACACCAAGCCGGTCACGGGCGCCGTCCCCGCACAGACCGTTCCCGCACAGACTGTCCCTGCGCGTGCCGTTCCCGCACAGGTCGTTCCTACGACGGTTGCTGGGACTCCGGTCGTCAGGGGTCCGGCGGACTATGCCTGGGCGGTCGCCCGGATCGGTTTGGGCTGGGTCTTCTTGTGGGCGTTCGTGGACAAGCTTTTCGGGTGGGGGTTCGCCACTCCCGCCGCGCGTGCCTGGCTCAACGGCGGCAGCCCGACGACCGGTTTCCTCAAGGGCACCGGTGAGAACGCTCTGGGCGAGGTGTTCAGCGCCCTGGCCGGGCAGGCGTGGGTCGACTGGCTGTTCATGCTCGGCCTGCTGGGTGTCGGCGCCGCTCTCGTCGTGGGTGCGGGTCTGCGCATCGCCGCCGTGGCCGGTGGCCTGATGATGGTGTTGATGTGGGCGGCGGAGCTGCCTTTGGAGACCAACCCCTTCGTGGACGACCACCTCGTCTACGCCGTCGTGCTGGCCGGGCTGGCTCTGAGCGGTGCCGGTAGCACCTGGGGTCTGGGCACCTGGTGGGCCGCCACCCCGCTGGTGCGCCGCCACCCCATCCTCCGATAACC
>NZ_JBHMBS010000149.1:0-642 GCF_042428775.1 Streptosporangium vulgare
ATGCGGCTTCCACCAGCGAACGGCGGGTTTTTTCTTTTTGTTGCGCTCTTACGCCCATCACGATGTCTGAATCCTTGCCAAAAGTACTGCTGGCACTATACCAGAGAATGAACATACTGGATTGCTCCAGTATTGTGAATGAACGGTAACGCAATAAAACATATTTACTGCAATTCTTTGGCCGGTTCTTTTACGTACAGCGGAAACCTGCCGCTTAAACGGAGAGTATCGTCGATAAAAATCCAATAAAACGTCAGGGCAAAAGTAAGAAACAGACAAAGCAAAGGCCGCTCAGGATATAGCCAAATAAATGACGGGGATCAATTGGCTTACCCGCGATAAAATGTTACCATTCTGTTGCTTTTATGTATAAGAACAGGTAAGCCCTACCATGCCACATTCCTACGATTACGATGCCATAGTAATAGGTTCCGGCCCCGGCGGCGAAGGCGCTGCAATGGGCCTGGTTAAGCAAGGTGCGCGCGTCGCAGTTATCGAGCGTTATCAAAATGTTGGCGGCGGTTGCACCCACTGGGGCACCATCCCGTCGAAAGCTCTCCGTCACGCCGTCAGCCGCATTATAGAATTCAATCAAAACCCACTTTACAGCGACCATTCCCGACTGCTCCGCTCTTCTTTTGC
>NZ_JBHMBS010000150.1:0-632 GCF_042428775.1 Streptosporangium vulgare
TATTAAAAACAACTTTTTGTCTTTTTACCTTCCCGTTTCGCTCAAGTTAGTATAAAAAAGCAGGCTTCAACGGATTCATTTTTCTATTTCATAGCCCGGAGCAACCTGTGAACACATTTTCAGTTTCCCGTCTGGCGCTGGCATTGGCTTTTGGCGTGACGCTGACCGCCTGTAGCTCAACCCCGCCCGATCAACGTCCTTCTGATCAAACCGCGCCTGGTACCTCTTCTCGCCCGATTCTGTCGGCAAAAGAAGCGCAGAATTTCGATGCTCAACACTATTTTGCATCCCTGACACCAGGTGCTGCAGCGTGGAATCCTTCCCCGATTACCCTGCCTGCGCAACCTGACTTTGTTGTCGGCCCGGCGGGCACTCAAGGTGTAACGCATACCACGATTCAGGCGGCGGTAGATGCGGCAATTATCAAGCGTACCAACAAGCGCCAGTATATTGCCGTGATGCCTGGTGAGTATCAGGGAACGGTATATGTCCCTGCCGCTCCGGGTGGAATTACTCTGTACGGTACAGGTGAAAAACCGATTGATGTGAAGATTGGGCTTTCCCTTGATGGTGGCATGAGCCCTGCCGACTGGCGTCACGACGTCAACCCGCGCGGCAAATATATGCCAGGT
>NZ_JBHMBS010000151.1:0-620 GCF_042428775.1 Streptosporangium vulgare
GCCATGCTTTGTGGGTGAAGTGAGTATCGGTAGATACTGCGTATACGTCTACGCCCAGTTTCTGCAGTTCTTCGTAGTGGTCAGCAACGTCACCCAGTTCGGTCGGGCATACGAAAGTAAAGTCAGCCGGGTAGAAGAAGAAGACGCTCCAGCGGCCTTCGGTATCTTTTTCGGTGATTTCGATGAATTCGCCGTTTTTGAATGCCTGGTTTTTAAAAGGTTTAATTTTGGTGTTAATCAAGGACATCTATACTTCCTCCGTGTTTTCGATGAGATGTAAGGTAACCAATTTTTGCCGATTCGGCTAATGCGTTTCCATTATCAAATCGATAAGTTTTACCTTACAACCTTCGTAAGACAACTTTGTGAACTTTGCACCGCCAGCGGCGATAAAAAGTAAAATGGCCCCCTTTCCAGGTGACCGTGTAATCTGAACTACCCTTTGGTATCTTCAGTGCCTGCCTGCAGGCTGAGGTGTTGCCCTTACAAATGCAACAACGACATGGATTACAACACCCTCATAAACAAAGGGCAATCACCTGATCTAAGCTCTTACCTATGACAGTGATAGGTTATGCCTTTTACTCGACTTTTGCACTGACTGAAAAGGACAAATTAAT
>NZ_JBHMBS010000152.1:0-619 GCF_042428775.1 Streptosporangium vulgare
CCGAGCCGGAACAGCTCGCGCAGCTGGTCGGTGGACAGGTCGGTGATCCAGTCCTCGCCGGTGCCGACCACGCTCTGGGCGAGGGCCTTCTTGCGTTCGATCATCTCGTCGATCCGCTCCTCCAGCGTGTCAAGGCAGATGAACTTCCTGACCTGGACGTTCCTGGTCTGGCCGATCCGGAAGGCCCGGTCGGTCGCCTGGTCCTCCACGGCCGGGTTCCACCAGCGGTCGATGTGCACGACGTGGGTGGCGGCGGTCAGGTTCAGGCCGACCCCGGCCGCCTTGAGCGAGAGCAGGAACACCATCGGCTCGTCATCGCCCTGGAAACGCTCGACCAGCTCGTCGCGTCCGCGTTTGGGCAGCCCGCCGTGCAGCCACAGCACCGGCCGGTCCAGATGGGCGGCCAGATACGGCTGCAGCAGGGCGCCGAACGCGGCGTACTGGGTGAAGACCAGCGCCTTGTCGCCCTCCTCGACGATCTCCTCGGCCAGCTCCTCCAGCCGGGCCAGCTTGCCCGACCGGCCCGCCAGCCGCGAGCCGTCCCTCAGCAACTGGGCCGGATGGTTGCAGACCTGCTTCAGCTTCGTCATGGTCGCCAGCACGTTGCCACGCCGCTCGA
>NZ_JBHMBS010000016.1:0-109159 GCF_042428775.1 Streptosporangium vulgare
TCTCGACTCGATCCCGTCGAACCCGCTAGGATTGCGACCACCCTGTTTCCAGGGCAACCCCTCTAACTTACTCCAACATCCGGTCGATGTCCAACCGGACTTCGGCGTGACGCATGCGTCCCGACGAAGGGAAGTGATCAGAAGGAGGGTCCCGAGGCTCTGGCGATCTCCGCCGACCCCCTCGGGCCTGTGAACTCTATGTACGCCGCCGAGGTCCGTCAAATCGAAGAGCGCGCCCTGCCATGACGTGTTTCTCACCTGCTGGGTAGAGATCCGTTATGACGGACCAAAGAGTGTTGCCCAGGGCGCTCGTCGTGCTTCTCTGCGCCGCGGGCGCCGTGGTCACACTGGCGGGGATCAGAGAGATCGGGTCGATCATCGGGCCCGTGTTGCTGGCCCTGGTCCTGGTCCTGGCGGTCTCCCCGGTCAGAACCCGGCTTCGCGACCGTGGCGCTCCCGGGTGGGCGCTGGTGGCGATCCCCCTCGCGATCGTGCTGCTGGTACTCCTGGGCATGGTGGCGATCCTGACCGTGGCGGTCGCGCAGATGGCGGCCCTCGCGCCCACCTACGACGCGCAGTTCAACCAGCTCGTCGCGGAGGCGCAACAGCAGGCGGCCAGGTTCGGCTTCGGCACCAAGCAGATGAACGAGGCGATCAACTCCTTCGACCCCGGCAAGATCTTCGCGCTCGCGCAGGGATTCGTCTCAGGGCTGCTGGGCGTGTTCTCCGGCCTGGTCCTCATCATCGTCCTGCTCCTGGCCATGTGCCTGGACGCTCAGTCCTTCTCCAAGATTCTCGCCATGGGAGCGACGCGCAGGCCCCTGCTCATCGAGGCACTCAACAACTTCGGCCACAAGACCCGCCGTTATCTTCTGGTCTCCACGGGGTTCGGCCTGGTCTGCTCCGCGCTGGACGTGGCCGCGCTCTGGATTCTCGGCGTGCCGCTCCCTCTCCTCTGGGGAGTACTGGCGTTGATCACGAACTACATCCCCAACGTCGGTTTCGTCCTGGGACTGATCCCGCCCGCCCTGCTCGCTCTGCTGGAGGGCGGGCCCAAAACCATGATCTTCGTGATCATCGCCTACATATTGATCAACTTCGTGGTGCAGTCGCTGATCCAGCCGAAGTTCCTCGGTGACGCGGTCGGGCTGTCCACCACCGTGACCTTCCTCTCGCTCATCCTGTGGACGTTCCTGCTCGGCCCGCTGGGCGCGCTGCTGGCCATCCCGCTCAGCCTGCTGACCCGGGCGCTGCTGATCGACAGCGATCCCGACGGCGACTGGGCCGCCGCTCTCGTGTCCGGGGACGTCCCCGACGACGGGCGCCCCGGAACGGAGAAGAAACCGGGCGGGGACCAGGGGAAGAACCCGTCGCCCGTACGCTGAGGTCATGTATCGCGAGTGGGCGCCGGACTCCCGCCTCGCCGGGCGGGTGGCCTGCGTGTGGAGCAACGAGGCGACCTCCGCCATGACGCAGCTGGTCGTGCCCGACGGCTGCGTGGATCTGATCTGGGGGCCGAAAGGAGCGCTTGTCGCGGGGCCCGACACGGGCCCGAAACCCGTCCGGATGGCGCCCGGTGCCCGCTACACGGGGATCCGGTTCAGGCCCGGCGCGGTGGGCGACCTGTTCGGCGTGCCGCTCAACAACCTGCGCGACCTGCGGGTGCCGCTCTCCGATCTGGAACCGATCGCGGAGCTGTCCGATCTGGAACCGCCCACCGCGCCGGCCGAGCCGGAGCCGTCCAGCGGGCCGGCCGGGGGCCGGCCGCCGGAGCCGTTCTCCGACGTCGTACAGCGGGCGCTGGCCGTACGGCTGCGCGCGGCGCCCGGACCCGATCCGGCCGCGCCCGCGATCGCCGAGGCGCTGCGGGCGGGGCGGAGCGTCAGGGAGGTGGCCTGGGATCTGGGGGTCGGCGAACGGCAGCTCCTGCGCCGGTCCCTGCGGTCTTTCGGGTACGGCCCGAAGGTGCTGCAGCGGGTGGTCAGGTTCCAGCGGGCACTGCGGCTGGCCAGGCGCGGCGTCACGGCGGCCGAGATCGCCTTGGTCAGCGGATACGCCGACCAGGCGCACATGGCGAACGAGGTACGGCGGCTGGCGGGGGTGCCCCTGAGCCGGTTGCTCGATCAGCCCGGCGACGGGAGCGCCTGACCGGCCCCGCGCGGGTCGTCACACCGTCACACCGTCACACCGTCACCGTCACACCGGAATCAGGCGGACTCCAGCGCGACCGCTCCCCCGCTCACCCGGCTCCGGCCGTCAGGGGAGGCGATCGAGACCTTCAGCGTGCTGGGACGTCCCATGTCCACCCCCTGGATGACCGTGAACTCCGAGGAGCCGTTCCCCAGAACCCGCAGGTAGCCGCCGAAGGCCGCGGCGGCGGCGCCGGTGGCGGGGTCCTCCACGACGCCGCCGACCGGGAACGGGTTGCGGGCGTGGAACCGCTCGTCGCTCTCCCGCCAGAACAGGTTCACCGTCGTCCAGCCTTCGCGGGTCATCAGCGTTCTCAGCCGCTCGTAGTCGTAGTCGAGGTCGGCCAGGCGTTCGCGCGAGGAGGCGGCGACCACGAGGTGCTCCACGCCGCCGAACGCGACGTGCGGGGGGAAGGCCGGGTCGAGCTCGTCGCGGGACCAGCCGAGGGCGGCGAGGGCCTCCGCCAGCGCGTCCTCCGCGACGGGCCGGGAGCGCGTGGGGACGCTGGTGAGCGTGGCGCGGAGCGCGTCGTCGGCGATCTCGGTGTCGACGGTTATCTCGCCCGCGTTGGTGTCGAACGCCAGGCGCCCGGTCCCGAGGCGCTCGGCCAGCACCACCGCGGTGGCGATCGTGGCGTGCCCGCAGAACGCCACCTCCGCCGAGGGGGCGAAGTATCGGACCCGGAAGGCGCGTCGCTCGTCGTCGCGCGCGGTCACGAACGCCGTCTCGGAGTATCCGACCTCGGCGGCGACGGCCAGCATCTCCGCGTCTGAGAGCCCTGCCGCGTCGAGGACGATCCCGGCGGGGTTTCCCCCCTCGGGATCGTGGGTGAAGGCGGTGTAACGCAGGATTTCCACGGTGCTCGTCACAGGACCGGAATTTACCAGCCCCTCCCGGGCCTCGCCGGTGCCCCGTCACGCGGCGGTGACGGGACTGGAAGGCGACTGGGCGGGGCCGGGAACGGGCGCCCCGGACGGGCCCAGGGCCGGAGACGAACCGGACAGAAGACGGACCAGGCCAAGGACGGATCACGGGACCGGGCGGGAACGACCGGCGCGTTCAGGCGGACATCGGTATCCGCGCACTGCCACAGCTCAGGTGGACATCGGTATCCGGCGTCGCGTGACCTCAGGCGGACGCGGAAACGGGCGTCGAGGGGGGTGGTCCCCCGGGGGAGGCGACGGGCTCAGGGGGGACGCGGCGCCCCCACGGCATGGCGAGCGCCAGTATCGGCAGCAGCACGATGGAGGCCTGCGACCAGACGACGTGGAGACTTCGCCAGGTGGCGGAGTCGAACTGGGTCATGTAGAGGTAGCCGTACCCCGCCCAGAGGGAGACGCCGATGATGGCGGGCCACGCGAAGCGGGTGGGGCGGGCGATCAGGAACGGCATGAACCACAGGAGATACTGCGCGCCGAGCCTGGGGGTGACGACCATGAAGGCGAGCAACAGCGCCGTGGTGAGGTCGATCGGGTCGGCGCGGCGCCACACGAAGGCCACCGCCAGCATGGTGACGTAGATCAGGCGGGTGCCGAACGTCGCGAAACCCTGGTCCAGGTCGTTGACGCCGTGCATGCCGATGGCGGTCCAGCCCCACTGGCCGACGATCGGCCGGACGTCCTGGATCACCCGGATGACCTCGGGGATCTGGCTCAGCGAGGTGCCGGCGAAGATCGGCAGGGTGACCAGGAAGAAGACGGGCGCGATGCCCGTGGCCACGAACGCCACGGCGCGGGCGCGGAAGGTGGGCAGCAGCAGGAGCATGCCGGGGATGAGCCAGATCGGCCAGCTCTTGGCGCACAGCGCCAGTCCCATGAGCAGTCCCGCGAACAGGGCGCGGCGCAGGGACTGCCGGTCGCCCTGGCGCGGGGTGAGCGCTCCGCGAAGCACCCCCTCGGGACCGAAGGCGTGCCGTACGGCGCCGGCGAGGCCGTGGAGGGCGACGCTCTGCCGTGCCAGCGCGAGCGGGTTGGTGGTCATGCCCGGCCGGTGCGGGTCGCCGGGGCCTCGGGCCACGACGAAGGCGGCGACGCCGAAGACCAGGGCGACCGGCTCGACCTGGCCGTGGACGGAGGCGACGAGGATGGCGAGCGGGTTGCAGGCGTACTGGAAGGCGCGCAGGGACGCCTTGGGCCCTCCGGCGAGCTTGCCGACCAGCGGGATCAGCGCGATGTCCGCGACCACCGTGACCAGGCGCCCGCCGATCTCCCAGGGGATGCCCAGCCAGAGCAGGAGGCCGTAGACGTAGGGGATGGTCGGCAGGAAGTGCCAGCCTCCCGAACTGCCCAGGACGGGGTCCTCACGGTTCAGGACCGCCTCGCCGGCGGGCTTGAAGCTGTTGATGAAGTCGACCGGTTGCCAGGTGTCCACCGCCGAGGTGGCCATGATGAGCACCCGGAAGGCGATTCCGACCCCCAGCACGACCAGCAGTGAGGGTCTCCAGCCCCTCCACTGCGCGACCAGGGCGAGCACGACACCGAGAACGAGGACGAACCCCGTGAGAATTGCGTAGTCCATGACGGCCCCTAGCCTGCCGGACCTGGCGACCAACCAGCCACCCGGATCTCCAAACCGAGACCACTCTGCCAGTTTTCCCGGCGTCCGGAATCCGGGCCGTCACAGCGGGTGACCGTCTCGGGCGCGGGCGCGCGTGCCTTGAGAACCCGCGGACGCGGGAAGGGTGGAACCTCGCCGCCGGAAGTCCGTCTCCCCCGGCGGCGAGGGGCTTTCAGCCCAGGCCGTCGAGGTAGGCCCGGTGGCTGCGGGAGAACTCGAAGGCGTTGTACCTGTCCCAGTTGATCGACCAGGTCATCAGGCCGCGGAGGTTCGGGTAGACCCCTCTCGGCCGGTACGACCCGCAGTTGGTCCCCTTGGCCAGGCAGTCGAAGGCCTTCTGGACCTCTGCGACCGTGGTGAAACCGTTACCCGCGAACGGGGCGGCGGGCAGGCCGATGGCGACCTGGTCCTGGCGCAGGGCGGGGAAGACGTTGTTCGGGTTGCCCGCGATGGGGAAGCCGGCGAGCAGCATGTCGGTCATGGCGACGTGGAAGTCGTGGCCGCCCATGGTGTGGTACTGGTTGTCCAACCCCATGATCGGCCCGGAGTTGTAGTCCTGGACGTGCAGCAGGGTGAGGTCGTTGCGCATCGCGTGGATGACGGGGAGGTACGAGGCGGCCCGCCGGTCGGCGGAGCCGTTGGGGCCCGGGCCGTAGAACTGGTAGCCCAGCTGGACGAAGAACGTCTCGGGGGCCATGGTCAGCACGAACCTGGAGCCGTACCTGGCCTTGAGGGTCTTGAGCGCGGAGATCAGGTTGACGATGACCGGGGTGGTGGGGGCGGACAGGTTGGTGTCGCCGTTGTCGAGATAGAGGGAGTGGCCCTCGAAGTCGATGTCCAGCCCGTCGAGGCCGTACTTGTCGATGATGGCGCCCACCGACTGGACGAACTTGTCGCGTGCGGCCGTGGTGCTCAGCTGGACCTGGCCGTTCTGGCCGCCGATCGAGATCAGCACCTTCTTGCCGAGTGCCTGCTTGGCCCGGATCGCGGCGATGAACTCGGACTCGGACTCGACGTTGGGGCACTCGGCGACCGGGCACTGGGTGAAGCGGATGTCTCCGGAGGTCACCGAGGTGGGCTCTCCGAAGGAGAGGTTGATGACGTTCCACTCGTTGGGCACGTCCGCCATCCGGGTGTAGCCGGAGCCGTTGGCGAAGGAGGCGTGCAGGTAGCCGACCAGCACCCGCTTGGGCAGGTTGCCGGGGGGCGTGCCGGTGACGGTCGCGGAGACCGCGCCCGACCGCGCCGACTCACCGGCGGAGTTGGAGGCGCTCACCTGGTAGCTGTGCGTCCCCGCGCCCGGGGTGTCGGTGTAGGTGGTCCCGGTGGGGGTGCCGACCCTCGTCCCGTTGCGGTAGACGTTGTAGCCGGTCGCGCCCGAGGAGGCGTTCCAGCTCAGCGAGACGCTCGTGCCGCTGACGGTGGCGGCCAGCCCCGACGGCACGGCCGGAAGCGGTGGCTGCCCGGTGCCGACGGTGACCGAGACCGCGCCCGACCTCGCCGACTCGCCCGCGGCGTTGGTCGCGCTCACCTGGTACGAGTGGGTGCCCGTGCCGGGGGTCTCGGAGAAGGTGGTCCCGGTGGCGGTACCGACCTTGGTGCCGTTGCGGTAGACGTTGTAGCCGGTCGCGCCCGAGGAGGCGTTCCAGCTCAGCGAGGCGGTGGTGGCGTTCCCGGTGCCGGTGAGCCCGGTGGGCGCCGCGGGAGGCTGCCCCTGCCCCGGCGCTCCGTCGAGGACGACGTCGTCGGCCTGGTAGGCGCCCTGGCCGTACCAGCCGTTGACGTAGATCGTCACCGAGGTGGTCGAGGCGCCGGTGGTGAACGAGGTCGACAGCTGCGCGTAGGACGACGGCGAGGACGTCCACGTGCTGGGGTCGGTCCCGCCGGTTCCGGTCGCGCCGAGGAAGACGTAGCCGCCCCTGACCCAGGCCGACAGGGTGTAGGCCGAGGACGGCCTGACGCTGACCGTCTGCTGGCAGCGGGCGGTGTCGTTCCCGGCCGGGGTGGCCTGCAGGGCCCTGGTCCCGCCGTGCACCGGGGAGGACACCGCGGTGGCCCCGGAGGACGCCGTGCAGGTCCAGCCGGTCAGCCCGCTCTCGAAGCCGGGGTTGACCGCGATGTTGGCGGCGTGGGCGGGTGACGCGGCGAGCATCGTCCCGCCCAGCGCCAGTACGGCGATCGCCGCGAGTTTCCTGAACCTCATCCGGTGAACCCCTTGAAGATGTTGGTGAACTCCCAAGCCGACTGGGAGATGCCGCTACAGGTCGGTGAGACCTGGCCGGTCGGGCAGTCGCCGTTGTCGCGGGCGCTGGACCAGAAGCCGACGAAGCCGACGTGGTTGGTGTTGGCCCAGGCGAGCAGCTTGCGGGCGTCGGCCTGGGTGGTGGTCATCCCGGTGTCGTTCCTGCCGATCATCGGGGTGAGGCCCAGCAGCTTCTTGAGCTGGGCGTCGGTCTTGCCGGGCCAGACGGTCCTCATCTGGGCGAGGGTCGCCTGCGCGGCGGCGATCATGGCGTCGCCCCAGTTGCCGGTGTAGCCGAAGTTCATCAGCATCGGGTTGACCATGACGTTGAGGCCCCTGGCGGCGGCGTCCTGGAGGATCGACAGCGAGAACGGGTCGACGCCGTAGTCCTGGCCCTGGATGCGCAGGGTGTAGCTGATCACGGTGCCGCGCTCGGCCTGGAGCTGCTTGAGGGCGGTGTTGACCTTGGCCGCGTCGATCGAGGCCTCGACGTCGACGTCGAGGTGGTTGGTCCCGACCGTGTCGAGGACCTTCTTGTAGGCGGTGACCAGCGCGGCGGAGGTGCCGCAGACGTGCTCCAGGTACGGTCCCATCGCGCCGCCGGTCGCCACGATGACCTGGCCGCCCTGGGCCTGGAGCGCCCTGACGTCGTTGACGATCCGGGAGTCGTTGATCGGGATGGTGCCGCCCCAGGCCGGGTTGCAGCCGCTGCTGTCGCCGAGGGCGAAGGCGAGGGTGTAGTTCCTCACCCCGGTCGCCGCCGCCGCGCTCACCAGGGAGGGCGTGGGCATCGTGATGTCGATGTAGGGGGCGTACCGGATTTCGCCGCCGGGGGGCGGGCCGGTGTCACGGCTCGTACGGCCGCTGACCGAGGCGGTGTAGGCGGAGCAGTTGCCCGCGGCGTCGCAGGCCCGGACGCGGAAGCCGTAGGCCGTGTCGGGGTTCAGCCCGGTCGCGGTGTATCCGGTGCCGGAGCCCGTGGCGACCGCCGCGCCGTTGTCGCGGGAGACCTCGTAGCGGGCCACGCTTCCGGAGTTGTCGGTGGAGGCCGACCAGCCGAGGGTGAGCGAGGTGGCGGTCGGGCCGCCCACGGTGAGGTTGCCCGGTACGGTCGGCGGGGTCGTGTCGCCGGGGACGCCGGTGCCGGGCGGGCCGTCGAGGACGACGTCGTCGGCCTGGTAGGCGCCCTGGCCGTACCAGCCGCTGGTGTAGATCGTCACGGTGGTGGTCGAGGCGCCGGTGGTGAAGGTGCGCGCCAGCTGGGTGTAGGCCGACGGGGACGAGGCCCACGTGCTGGTGTCGGTGGTGCCGGTGCCGCTCACCCCCAGGAAGACGTAGCCGCCGCGCACCCAGGCCGACAGCGAGTAGGACGAGGACGGCCTGACGCTGACCGTCTGCTGGCAGCGTGCCTGGTCCGAGCCCTGGGGTATGGCCTGCAGGGCCCTGGTCCCGCCGTGTACGGGCGAGGAGACGGTCGTGGCGCCCGAGGAGGTGGAGCAGGTCCACCCGCTCAGCCCGCTCTCGAAGCCCGGGTTCGTCGCGATGTTGGCCGCGTGGGCCGGTGTCGCGGCCAGCATCGTCCCGCCGAGCGCCAGCACGGCGGCCACGGCGAGTTTCCTGAGGTGCATCCGATTTACCCCGCAGAGATCTTTAGGAGGGTGTCGTGGGGGTGCGGCCCGCGCCCGGACGGGGGTGCGGGCCGCACGGGTCGTGTCGGCCGTACGGGTCATGCGGGTCGTACGGATCGGGCGAGCTCGCCCGGCGCGATCTGCCTCGCGTTTTCGCTTCGCGTCTCCACTCCGCGTTTTCGCTCCGCGTTTCGCGCCGGGCGGGCTCGCTCCGCGCCGGTCAGAAGCCGGCGGTGACGCGGGTGAAGTCCCAGTCGTTCTGGGCGATCCCGCTGCAGTTGGAGGTCACGCCGCCGCCGGGGCAGGGACGGTCGCGGTTGACCGCCCAGTAGGCGAAGCGGGTCAGGCCCTTGGAATTGGCCCAGTCGCGGATCTGGGTCCAGGCCGCCACCGTGGTCAGCTCCTGCTGGTCGGACAGGCCGTTCATGCCGGAGATGCCCATCCGGGCGTACGCCTGCGCGTCGGTCCAGCCGTTGGCGGCCTTGAGCGCGTTCTTCAGGCCCTCGGAGGCGTTGACGGTGTCGGTGTAGATGTTGGAGCCGCCGAAGTCGAACGGCATGATCGTGTAGTTGTCGATCGGCACGGCCAGGGCCTTGGCCTGGTTGATCAGGCGAATGCCGTGGGAGGTCGGGCCGGTGGTGGAGGTGCCGAAGGTGACGGCGATCTTGACGTTCGGGTTGTTCTGCTTGACGATCTTCAGGCCGTTGAGGATGCGGTCCTGGACGGTGTAGTTCTCGAACTCGTCGGTGTTCTCGATGTCGAAGTCCACGACCGCGGGGCCGACGGCGTTGATGACCTGCTGCACGGCTCCGGCGAAGGCGGCCGGGGTGGAGCAGTTCGGGCCGAGCTTGTTGCCGGACCAGCCGCCGAAGGAGATCTGCACGCTGCCGCCCGCGGCCTTGATCTGGTTGATCGCGGTCTGGTCGGCGCCGCCGGTCAGCGGCCGGTTGCCGTCCCAGGCGGGGTTGCAGCCGCCGCTGGACAGGATGAACGCCATGGTGAAGGACTTCACGCCGGTGGCGCTCATGACGGTCGCGGGGTTGGGCGGGTTGCCCCAGCCCATGTAGAGGTACGGGGCCCCGGGCATCTTGCCGGGCTGCGGGTTGGTGCAGCCGGTGGTGGTGGCGCTCACCGCGCCGCTGGCGGCCGACTCACCCTGGGCGTTGTACGCCTTGACCGTGTACGTGTGCGAGGTGCAGGTCCCCAGCGAGCCGATCGTGGCGCTGGTGCCGGTGACCTGGGCCCGCTGCGTGGACCCCTCGTAGACCCGGTAACCGGTGACCGTGCCGCTGGAGGCACCCCACGACAGGGAGATCGAGGAGTTGGTGGTGCCGGTGACCGACGGGGTGCCGGGGGCGCCCGGCGTTCCGGGGGTGCTGCCGCCGCTGCAGGACGCGCCGTTGAGGGTGCAGTTGGACGGGGTCGCGCTGCCCGGGCTGCCGTTGAAGCCGAAGCTCGCGGTCGCACCGGGGGCCAGGGTGCCGTTCCAGCCGACGTTGGTGAAGGTGAAACGCTGCCCGCTACGGCTCATCGACGCGTCCCAGAAGGACCCGATGTTCGCCCCCGAGGGCAGATCGAAGGCGACCGACCAGCCGTTGATCGTCGTCGTACCACCGTTGGTGACCGTGTACTTGCCCTCGAAACCGGTCCCCCAGTCGGAGACCTTGGTGAAGACGGCGGTGTTGGGTGCCGCGAACGCGGGGGGCGCGACCAGTGACAGGCCGAGTGACATGCCGAGCGCGGCCAGGACCGCGGTCAGCGTTCGTCGTAATCTCATGGCTCTTCCTCGGTTGGGGGGTGTGAGGTCTGGGGGGTGCGAGGTACTGGGAGGTGCGGGGAGGTGCGTGGTGCTGAGGGTGCGAGGTGTTCGGGGTCGGGGGTCGCGAGGTGTTCGAGGTGCGGGGTCCGGGGCCTGCCCGGCCCGATCGTGAGTCGTGCGGTGCCGGGCAGGTCCCGAGGTTTCCGGTGTCAGGGCAGGGTCGCGAGGTGCGGCTTGACGGTCCTGGAGAAGTTCCAGTTGTTGCTGGCGTCCCAGTTGATGGACCAGGTCATCGCGCCACGGATCCCGGGGTAGGCGCGCGGCGGCACGAAGCTGCCGCAGTTGGTCCTGGTGGCCAGGCAGGTCAGGGCCTGGTTCACCAGGGCGGGGGCGACGATCCCGCCACCGGCCGCGCCGGGTCCGGCGGGCAGGCCGAGCGCCACCTGGTCGGGACGGAGGCCGTTCTCCAGCTGGATGCAGGCCAGCGCGGTCATGAAGTTGACCGAGCCCTGCGAGTAGGCGGCCATCTGGTCGCAGCCGAGCATGGAGCCGGAGTTGTAGAACTGGGTGTGGACGACGGTGAGGATGTCCTTGATGGCCAGCGCCAGCTTGAAGTACTCACCGCCGGTGGACTGCATGTCGATGGTCTGCGGTGCCATCGTGATGATCAGGTTCGCCCCCGCCTTGGCCCGCAGTGAGCGGAGCGCCTGGCTCATGTAGGTGGAGTTGAGCCCGTTCTCCAGGTCGATGTCGACGCCGTCGAAGCCGTAGCTCTGCATCAGGGCGTAGACGGTGTCGGCGAACTTGGTCGCGGCGGCGGCGCTGGCCACCTGGACGCGGCCCGCCTCGCCGCCGACCGAGAGGATGACCTTCTTGCCACGGGAGTGGAGGGTCTGCACGTCGGCCCTGAACTGGGCGTCGGTGTAGCCGCCGAGGGAGGCGGACAGGCCCGGGTCGACGCCGAAGACGACCTCACCGGGGGTGGCGGTGGCCTCGCCGAAGGAGACCGCGACCAGGTCGTACTCGTTGGGAACCGCCGACAGCCGCAGCTCGACGGCCGGGTTGTCGAAGTTGTGCCAGTAGCCGGTGAGGAAGTGCTTGGGCAGCGGGCCGCCGCCGGTGCAGCCGTTCGTGGTCGCGCTGGCCGGGTCGCTCTGCTGGCCCTCGCCCGAGGAGTTGTACGCCGCCACGGTGTAGGTGTGCGCCTCACACACGCCCAGCCCCGACACCGTCGCGCTCGTCCCGGTCACGGTCGCCCTGACCGTCGTCCCCTCGTACACCCGGTAGCCGGTCACCGTCCCCGACGACGCGCCCCATGACAACGCCACGCTGTTCGTGCCGCCGGTCGCCGACAGCGCGCCCGGCTTGCCGGGGGCACCGCTGTTGCAGCCGGTGGTGGTGGCGCTCACCGCGCCGCTGGCGGCCGACTCACCCTGGGCGTTGTACGCCTTGACCGTGTACGTGTGCGAGGTGCAGGTCCCCAGCGAGCCGATCGTGGCGCTGGTGCCGGTGACCTGGGCCCGCTGCGTGGACCCCTCGTAGACCCGGTAACCGGTGACCGTGCCGCTGGAGGCACCCCACGACAGGGAGATCGAGGAGTTCGTCGTCCCGGTGACGGTCGGATTTCCCGGTGTCCCCGGGGTGACGGGGGTGGTGCCGCCGCCACACGCCGCGCCGTTGAGGGTGCAGTTGGACGGGGTCGCGCTGCCCGGGCTGCCGTTGAAGCCGAAGCTCGCGGTCGCACCGGGGGCCAGGGTGCCGTTCCAGCCGACGTTGGTGAAGGTGAAACGCTGCCCGCTACGGCTCATCGACGCGTCCCAGAAGGACCCGATGTTCGCCCCCGAGGGCAGATCGAAGGCGACCGACCAGCCGTTGATCGTCGTCGTACCACCGTTGGTGACCGTGTACTTGCCCTCGAAACCGGTCCCCCAGTCGGAGACCTTGGTGAAGACGGCGGTCGCCGAGGCCGCCTGGGCGGGGAGCGCGACCGTCATCGCCAGGACGAGGGCCGCCAGAGCGACGAGAGAGCGAGCGATGGCGCGTAATTTCACGTTGACCTCATGCATTCCGTGGGGGTGACCGTACGACCCGCGCCACGCGGGGGGTGCGCGGGCGCGAACGTGGGCGCGAGCCGTACGGCGGGGTGGGCACGGCTCCTACCGGGGGACCGTTCCGTTCGTCGGCGCGGAGCGCCGGGGACCGCCGGGTTCAGCGGGTCGCCGACGCCTGGGCCTGGGGCTGGGTTCGGGCTTGGGTTCCAGCCCGGGTTCGGGTCTTGGCCTGGGTTCGGGCCTGGGTTCGGGCCTTGGCCTGAGGTCGGGCCGCCGTCACGCGCTCTGGACGCGGCCGACCGGCGTGTGGTGCCGGGGGGATCCGGTGCCGGCGCTCCGGGGACGGGCAACACCCGTGCTTCGGGAGGATCAGGGGCTCGGCGGAGGTGTCCGTGATCGCGTGCTCACCTGTGGTTCCCGGGCGCCGGTGCTCACTCATGGCTCGCGAACCCCTGGCTCGCGAAGCCCGGCCTGAGTCCTCGGGACGGGTGGAGACGGCGACGGCGGCGCCGATGGCGGCCGTACCGAGGGCGGGCGTGGCGGGGGCCGCGACGGCCACGGTGGTCTGGGTGGCCTCAGTGATCTCGGTGGCCTCGGTGGCCTCGGTGGCGGGAACGACCGTGACGCCGGAGACGGCGGAGGCGGGGGTGGGCAGGCCGCGGTGAGGGCTTGCAGCCGCAGTCAGGACAAGTAAGGAAAAGGTGCGCCGCATGATCGCTCCCATGGACGTGGAACCTGGGGGGTGAGGCGTCCGGACGGTCGGACCTTCAGCAGCGACGGCTGCCGCCGTCGAGTTTTCGCAGCTAGAAATCGTTCGGAGGGGAGGCACGAGCCATGGGCACCCCCAGTCGGCATTTCTTTTAGGAAAGTTTCCTAAGAGTTGTCGCGATCGTAGCCTTGACAGACCCCTGCCACAAGGCCCAAAAACGTCAGTCGTCGACGCGGCGCCGGGACGCGTTCCGGCGACCGTGTCCGGGGGCGCGAAGGAACGGCACGGCGACCCCGCGCCCACGGCCCTCCCCGCCCGTCACACCCGTCCGTCCGTCACACCTAGCCCGATCAGCCCCCGGTCGGTCCCGGGTCGGTCCCGGGTCGGCGGTGACCTTCGGGGCGCGATTCGTCGCGACCGACTGACGCGATTCGCCACGCTCGGATGACGTGATTCGCCACGCCCGCGTCGTGTCGTCCACGGCGGCCGGGCCACGTGATCCACGGCGCCCGGGTTACTCGGTTCACGGCATCCGGGTTACGCGGTTCGCGGCATCCGGGGGGCAGCGCCCGTGGCGTCCGGATAGCGCCGTACGTAGCCCCCGAGTGGCACCGTGCATGGCGTTCGGGAAACCCGGAAAAGGAGATAAGCACCTTTAGGCGGTACGGTAATGACGCATCCGTAACGCCCCCTGGAGTAACGCCGTGTTCTTTGGCATCACCGACATCTGGACCTACGTGGTCGGCGCCTTCTTCATCATCCTGCTGCCCGGCCCGAACTCGCTGTACGTGCTCAGCACTGCCGCCCAGCGCGGGGTGCGGCAGGGTTACCGGGGGGCGATGGGGGTCTTCGTCGGCGACACCGTCCTGATGGTGCTGGCGGCGGCGGGAGCCGCCTCCCTGCTGAAGTCGTCGCCCCTCCTGTTCAACGTCGTCAAGTACGCCGGCGCGGCCTATCTCGCGTGGATCGGGTTCCAGATGCTCCGGTCGGCCTGGCGCTCCTGGCGCTCCCCCGGCACCGTGGCCGAGGGCGCGGAGGCGGCCCCGGCTTCGGAGCGGACCGCGGAGAGCCCCTTCCGCAAGGCTCTGATCGTCAGCCTGATGAACCCGAAGGCGATCCTGTTCTTCATCTCGTTCTTCATCCAGTTCGTGGACCCCGCCTACGGCACCCCCGCGCTGTCGTTCCTGATCCTGGGCGCGATCTGCCAGCTGTTCAGCGTGCTCTACCTGTCGGCGCTGATCTTCGGCGGGACGTTCCTGGCCGGGCGGTTCCGGGCCCGCCGTGGACTGTCGGCCGGGCTGCGGACGGGCGTGGGCGCGCTGTTCATCGGCTTCGGGGCGAGGCTGGCCACGGCGACCCTCGGCTGACGCCGCCTACCGGCCCCTCCGCCGGCACCGGCCGTCCCGAGACCCGGGCGACGCCGGCACCGGCCGCCCCCGGCCTCGGCCTCGGATGACGCCGGCTACCGCGATCCCTGGTTGACCTTGATCGCGACGCTGACGAGCGAGAGGAACAGCTCGGCGTCGGCCCGGCCCTCGATGGACATGGACACCCACCCGGCGTCGGCGCCGGGGGTGATGCGATGGCAGTCGGTGAGCACCCGCGCCCACCGGTCGATCACGGGCTTGGTGAGGAGCAGCTGCGCGGTGTGGTCACCGGACATCCTCACGATCTCCCGGCCACCCGCCCGGAATCCCAGCCCTTTCCTGGTGCGTTTCAGCGCCAGGTCGGGCCAGCGGACGAGCTGGGCCGCGACGTTCTCGACACCCTCGGTGGAACGGCGGGACGCGTGCGTGCGCAGCACTGCCATGTCTCTCATCGTCGCGGACCGGACCCGATCGGGAAAGCTCCTGTTTCTCAACCGTTACCGGCATAGTGATCCTTTTCGTGAATCGTAATGATCCGCACCTATCTCATCCGTTATTGCAGTGTTATTGAGTTGTTTTCACGAGAGCACGGCACGGGGTCAGGTACGGTGAGTGGCCGGTGCACAGCCGGAAGAAACCCTCTCCGCAACCCCCCGCGACGGCCTGACATGCTCGTGTCATGCCGGGGTAGGCGTGAACGCCCAGCGCCTGCCGCCGCACCAGCCCGTGGAGCGTCATGAGCCACCAGCCCATCGTCTTCCCCCGCCTCGCCTCTCTCGCCAGGCAGGCGGCACCGAAGCTGCTGGAGGGCGTCGTCGCCCCCCTCGCCGTCTTCTACGCCGCGCTCGCGCTCCTCGGCCTGAAGGGCGCGCTGATCGCGGCGGTCACCTGGGTGTACGCGGGAGTGGGATGGCGGCTGGTCAGGCGCATCCCCGTGCCCGGCACGATGATCCTCGCCGTCATCGCGATCACCGTACGGGCGTTGCTGGGGTTCTGGACCGGGAGCGCGGTGATCTACTTCCTCCAGCCGGAGCTCGGGACGATCTGCATCAGCATGGTCTTCCTCGCCTCGGTACGGTTCAACCGCCCGCTGGTGCAGAAGCTGACCCTCGACTACATCCACCTGCCCTCGGCGGTGCTGAAACACGAGCGGGTCCGCCGGTTCTTCGCCCGCATCACCCTGCTGTGGGCCTTCGTGCTGCTGGCCAACTCCGCGGTGAGCATCTGGCTCCTGCTGCACGAGTCGATCGGCACCTACCTGCTGGTCCGCACCTCGGCCGTCGCCGTCATCAGCGGCCTGGCGGTGGCCTTCTCCCTGTACACCTTCCGCCGGATGCTGCGCCGCCTGCACTACGACCCCGTCGCCGCCCCGGCCGTCGCCGCCCCGCCCGCCTGAGCGGGGATCCGGCTCCTCCGTACGGAGAACCACGGCCGCGTGGGAAACCGCGGCGCGGTAGACGTGCGAATGAGGGGGCAGGGAGGTCTCCATGGTCATCGCGCGTCAACCGAAACGCTGGGCCGGGTTGCCCGTCTTCGCCGTCGCGCTCGTGCTGGTGGCTGTGGTGGGGTCGATGGCGGCCGCCGACGCCGGCGGGGAGTACCTGTCACTGGAACGACCCCCCTGGGCACCGCCGCAGTGGCTGTTCGGCCCGGCCTGGACGGTCCTGTACGTCATGATCGCCCTGTCCGGCTGGCTCGCCTGGTCGGCGCGCGGCCTGACACCGGCGCTCGGCGTCTACGCGGTCCAGCTCGTCCTCAACACCGCCTGGACACCGCTGTTCTTCGGCGCCGGGCGGTACGGCCTGGCGTTCGCGGAGATCGTCGTCCTCTGGCTCGCGATCGTCCTCAACATCGTCCTGTTCCGGCGGATCAGCCGCCCGGCCGCCTGGTTGCTGGTCCCCTACCTGCTGTGGGTGACGTACGCGGCCTCGCTGAACTTCGCGATCTGGCAGCTCAACTGAGTCGTGTCTCCACCCTGAGGAGGAGGGACCCCCGACCGAGGAAGGGGGTGGCTCGGGCCGTTCGAGCGATGTGGCCGGGTCCGCCCGGTTCCTAGAGTCGGCGGGACGGACCCCCGGTGATCTCAGGGATGTGATCCGGGAACACCGGGGTTCGTCCCGGATGTCCTGAGGATCATCGGGCGTCAGCGTGCTTCGTGAGACATTCGCGACCCCCCGGCTGGAGCCCGACGTGACACAGGCCATCCTCGACGCCCTGCACGATGTGATGACATCTCCATGGATCTACCTGGCGCTGTTCGCGCTGGCGATGCTCGACGGGTTCTTCCCGGTGGTCCCGGCGGAGACGTCCGTCATCACCGCCGGGGTGTTCGCCGCCGCCACCGGCGCGCCCGACCTGTTCCTGGTGATCGTGGTGGCCGCGCTGGGCGCGTTCGCGGGCGACCACATCTCGTACGCCATCGGGCGTACCACCAACGACCGGCTGCGCAACGGCAGGCGCAGCCGCAAGGCGTTCGCCTGGGCGGAGGGGGCGCTGGCCGAGCGGGGCGGGCTCGTCCTCGTGGTGGCCCGCTACATTCCCGGCGGCCGGACCGCCTGCACCCTGACCATGGGCGCGGTCGCCTATCCCCGGCGCTCGTTCGCCCTCTTCGACGCCGTCGCCGCGGTGTCCTGGGCGGTCTACTCGGGGCTGATCGGCTACGTGGGCGGCGCGGCCTTCGAGAACGACCCGATCAAGGGGCTGCTGCTCGGCCTCGGCATCGCCCTCACGGTCACCGTCGTGGTCGAGGTCGTCCGACACCTCCGCCGGCGCCGCATCGCGCCGGAGGCGGAGCTGGTCACCTCCGGTGACTGACGGCCGGGCGGCGCGACTGCGTGACGCGGAAGCGCCCGGACACGAAGGCGTCGTCGGTGAGGGAGGCGTTCCCCGCCGGATTGAGCCCGCTGACGTGGTAGTCGCTGTAGGCGGCGGAGAAGTTGAGCGGCATCGGGCCGGTGAGGTTGGAGGTGAGCGCGGCGCCCGCGAGGGCGAAGGCGTCCTCGGCCCGGCCCACGAAGTCCTCGTCGACCGAGTAGCAGAAGGCGGTGATCGCGCCCTTGTCCCTGGCGTCGGCGGAGGCCGTCCGCAGCGCGGCCTCCCGGTCCTCGGCCGGGACGAGGAAGGCGACCGGCCCGAACCGCTCCTCGCCGTAGACCGCCGGGTCCTCGGTGGCGAGCAGCAGCGGCCCGCTGGTGCGCGCCGCGGGGAACTCCGGGTGCTCGTACGGCGCGGCGTCCAGTAGCACGGTGCCCCGGTCGCGCAGCCCGTCCACCAGGGCGAGCGTGGCGGGCGACTGGATGGCCGCCAGCACGGAGGCCGCCCGCCTGGGCACGGTGGAGATCTGCCGTACGGCCTCGGCCAGGGCCTCGCCGACCTCCTCGAAGGAGACCGTTCCCGAGGAGGTCCGCACCCCCGCGCGGGGCACGAAGATGTTCTGCGGGCTGGTGCACATCTGCGCGGAGAACAGGCAGAGCGACCCGGCGACGGCCCGCAGCACGGGCGCGAGGTCGTCGGCGGAGTCGAGCACGACCGCGTTGAGCCCCGAGGTCTCGGTGTAGGAGATCGCCGGGAAGGCGTTCGCCTCCACCCAGGCGCCGAACGCGGCGCTCCCGGTGAAGTCGACGATCCGGCAGGCGGGATGGCCGATGAGCTCCTTGGCGACCGGCGCCTCGGCGGTGTCGACGGCCAGGGTGACCAGGCCGGGGTCGAACCCGGCCCCGGCGAGGACCTCACGGCAGGCGGCGACCGCCAGCGCCATCGGCAGCACCGCGGTGGGGTGCGGCTTGACGATCACCGGGTTGCCGGTGGCGAGGTTGGCGAAGATCGCCGGGTAGGCGTTCCAGGCGGGGAAGCTCGCGCAGGTGACGACGACCGCGACGCCGCGCGGCACGATCCGGTAGCGCTTGTCCAGGCTGAGCTCGGCGGTGCCGAAGCCTCGGGTCCAGGTCGCGTGCGGGGTGACCCGTTCCATCGCCGACCAGGCGGCGGCGATCGCCTCGATGCCCCGGTCGAGGGCGTTGGTGCCGCTCCCGGTGAAGCTCATCGCCGCGCTCTGGCCCGCGGTGTGCATGGTGGCGGGCACGAACTCGAAGGACCGCTCGTAGATCCGGTCGCAGGCGGCCAGGCAGAGCTCCGTCCTGGTCTCGGGGGTGGCGTCGCGCCAGGCGGGCCAGGCGGCCAGGGCGGTCCGGTAGACCTCGTCGGCGCTCGCGACCGGGTAGGCGACGCCCAGCGGCTCGCCGGTGTAGGGCGAGACCTCACCCCGGGCGACGGCGGGCGAACCGGGGTGTTCCGGCAGGTCGAACCGGCCGCCGAGGCGGGACTCGTGGGCCTTCAGCCCGGCCTCCCGCGCGGCCTCGCCCCCGGGGTGGCGGGAGGGGGCCTCGGGGTAGGCGCTCCAGCTCTCCCTGGTACGCCTGGCCTCGACCGCCCGTACGAGCCGTGCCGATCGATCGGTGCTCATGACCGCCTCCGAATCCGTGCCGAACGCTCGGTGCTCATGACCGCTTCCAGGTCCGTGCCGAACGCTCGGCGTTCGATGACCGCTTCCGGCCCCGTATCGACCGTCCGGCGTTCACGGCCGCCCCAGGCCCGTGCCGGCCGCCCGGTGTTCACGACCGCCTCCAGATCAGGGTGTGCCATCGGCCGCCCTCCTCGGCGGCGAGGATCAGGCGGTCGCCGTCGGCGTTCAGCTCGCGGACCTGGACGGTGCCGGCGAAGGCCGGGTTGAGCGCCACCTCGACGTCGTGGGCGACGTAGCCGTCGCGGACCTCGTAGCGGCCCGCGTAGGCGAAGAACGACGTGAACGCCCCGGCCAGCGCCTCCGGGGGCGCCTGTCGCGGGCTGGTGCCGGGCAGCGGGGCGCGCCCGGCCCGCGCGATCGTCGCGCTCATGTGGCCGTCGGGGGTGTAGCAGAGCAGGCCCACCGCGTCCGTGCCGAAGGGGTGCGAGACCCGTCCGCCGGCACCGACGATCCGCCACTCGACCAGGCGCCAGGCGCCCACGAGATTCATGCCCGAGAAACTACGATAAGAGAAGCCAGCAGGTCAACAGCCCCGACGCGAATCTCGGGGAATTCCCTGCGAAGTCAGGGTGAACCCCTATGGCTCCGGCACCTCCCGCCGGGAGACGCTTCGACTGTTCACCGCGAGTCCCTCAACGGACGCCTCCACGAGGCGATCCGGTCATCTCGCCATGTCTTCATCTGCTTGGGAGGAGTGTGCATGACTGTGCTGGCGGCCGGCCTGGCGTTGCTGGGTTCCCTGTTCTTCGCGCTCGGCGCCGCGCTGCAGCAGTTCGAGGCGGCGAGCACGTCCCGCGCCGGTCTCGGATACCTGGTCAGGCGCCCCCGATGGCTGCTCGGCGGCCTCGCCATCGCGGGCGGCACGGCCCTGCACATCGTCGCGCTGAAGTACGGCCCGCTCACCCTGGTGCAGCCGATGGGCGTGGCCAGCCTCCTGTTCGCCCTGCCGTGTGCCGCGGCCCTGCAACGCCGCAGGCCGCGGCCCGGCGAGCTGGCCTCGGCGGCGGTGATCGCCATCGGGCTGATCGGCCTGGTGCTGGTCGTGCCCGAGCACGGCGGGAACCCGCACCTCAGCACCCGGGAGGCGGTGACCCTGCTCGTGACGGCGGCCGGGGCCGCCCTGGCGCTGTGGGCCGTCGCGAGGCGGGCCGCCCCCGCGGCGCGGGCCTGCCTGCTCGCCGTGGGCGCGGGCGTGCTGTACGGCGCGACCGCCACGCTCACCCGCGTCCTGGTCGACGGCGACTGGCAGCTCTGGTTCCTGTTCGCCGTCCCGATGCCCGCCGTGATCGCGCTGGCGCTGCTCCAGCGCGCCTACGCCGTCGGACACTTCGGCGTGGCGTTCGCCGCGCTGCAGGTGGCCGATCCCCTCACCGCCGTCGCCTTCGGCGCCCTCCTGCTCGGCGAGCCACTGCCGACCGGCGCGGCGAGCACGCTCACCGCCCTCGCGGCGGCCGCGCTCACCGCCGCCGGGACCGTGGCACTGGCCCGCAACACCCCGATGTCCCCCTCACCCGAGGTGACAGCACGATGAACGGAGCACCGATGGTCATGCCGGCCACCGCACCCCTGCGTACCCCCGCGCAGGCCCCCGCCCTCCTCGCCACCCGGGCCCGCCGGGTGCTGATCGGGGCCGACACCTACCCGCCGGACGTGAACGGCGCCGCCTACTTCGCCCACCGGCTCGCCCAGGGTCTGGCCGAGCGGGGGAACGAGGTCCACGTGGTGTGCGCCTCGGACGAGGGGCCGGGCAGGACCGAGCAGGTGGACGGGGTCACCGTGCACCGGCTGCGCTCGGCGCCGGTGCTGGTCCACCCGACCATGCGGGTCACGGTGCCGACCCGGCTGGACCGGCTGATCGACAGGATCGCCCCTGACGTGGTCCACGTGCAGGCGCACTTCGTCGTCGGCCGGGCGGCGATCTCCGCCTCCCGGCGCGCGGGTATCCCGGTCGTGGCGACCAACCACTTCATGCCGGACAACCTCTTCCAGTTCGCGCACATCCCGGGGCGGCTCCGCGAGCGGGCGGGCGCGCTGGCCTGGAAGGACTTCAACCGCGTCTTCTCCAAGGCCGACCGCGTCACCACGCCCACCGAGATCGCGGCCGGGCTGCTCACGGGCAAGGGCTTCGGCCCGCCGGTGGAGCCCATCTCCTGCGGCATCGACCTGACGAGGTTCCAGCCGCGCGCCGAGCCGAAGGCGTGGGCCCGCAGGGCCTTCGGCCTGCCCGACCGGGACACGATCGTGTTCGTCGGACGGCTGGACGAGGAGAAGCGGCTGGACGAGCTCATCCGCGCCCTGCCGTACGTGCTCAACCACACCGACGCGCAGATCGCGCTGGCCGGTACCGGCGGGCAGCAGGCGGCGCTCGCCAGGCTGGCCGACCGCATCGGGGTCGGGAACCGGGTGTCCTTCCTCGGGTTCGTCCCCGACGAGACGCTGCCCCAGGTGTACGCCGCCGGTGACGTCTTCGCCATGCCGGGCGTCGCGGAGCTGCAGAGCATCGCCACGCTGGAGGCGATGGCGAGCGGCCTGCCGGTCGTCGCCGCGGACGCGATGGCCCTGCCGCACCTGGTACGGCCCGGCGAGAACGGCCACCTCTTCCGGCCCGGCGACGTCCAGGAACTGGCCCGATACCTGGGCGCCCTGCTCGCCTCCCCCGGGACGCGTACCGCGATGGGCGCCGCGAGCCGCGCCATCGCGCTGACCCACGACCACCAGGCCTCCCTGACCAGGTTCGAGCGGATCTACCAGGAGGTGGCGCGGTGAGCTCCGGGACGATCCGCCAGGAGACGGGACCGGACCCCGAGACGGTTCACCGGGAGGCGGAACCCAACTCCGAGACGGCCCACCGGAAGGCGGCGCGATGAACTCCGAAGCGAACCACCGGAAGGCGGCGCGATGAACCTCGAAGCGAACCACCGGGAGGTGGCGGGGTGAACGAGGACCCGCCGTCCCGCTGGCCCGGTGTGGCCGGGCCGCTGCTCGCCCTCGCCGCGATGGGCTACGCGCACCTGGTCACGGCGGACACGGTGAACCCGCTGAACGACCTGATCAGCGACTACGCGCTGCTCGACGACAGCGCCTGGGCGACGGTGGGCGGCACGATCGCCCTGGCGATGGGCTGCCTCTGGGTCGCGTACCTGCTGGCCCGGGTGGAGCCGGTGCGCGGTGCCGCGTCACGCGCGCTGTTCGTGGCCTCGGCGCTGGGACTCCTTCTCACCGCCGCGTTCCCCACCGACGCCGCGCCCGGCGTCGTCTCGGTCGCCGGGGAGATCCACCGCTGGTCGGCGGCCGTGGTCTTCACCGCGCTGCCCTGCGCGGGGTGGATGCTCGGCCGCCGGTCGGGGAACGGGCCCCTGGCGACGGTCTCCGTCCTGTCGACGGTGTTCCTCGCCTGGTTCCTGGCCGCCCACCCGGGATCGCCGTTCTCGGAGCTGATCGACGGCGCCGGGCACTACGGCCTGGTTCAACGGCTGCTGGTGCTCTCCGAGACGACGCTGATCCTGCTGGCCGCCCTCTGGCCGGGGCACCCCGCTCGCCGACCGGCGGTGACGGGACGGGGCATGACGATCCCCGCCCAGCCGGGTCCGGACGACACCCGGCGCCCTCGGCAGCCGATCGGGCTCGACTGACGGCGAAGGAGCTCCCTTGAATCGCCCATGAGCGAGTAAACGAGACATGCAGCACGTACCTATCGCGTCTTACCTACGCTAACGTAGGTTACGGTTGCGTAGTCTTCGAGGGAGAAACCTGATGCGAGAGTTCAGTGAGACCGAGCTGCTGCTCGAACTTGAGCCTGTCGTCGCGGGGGAGCTGGACCGGCACCACAAGGTGGCCAAGGAGTGGTTCCCGCACGAGTACGTCCCCTGGTCCGAGGGGCGTAACTACGACGGCCTCTACGGCGGGGACGCCTGGGTCGAGACCGACACCAAGATCCCCGAGGAGGCCCGCGTCTCCCTCATCGTGAACCTGCTGACCGAGGACAACCTCCCCAGCTACCACCACGAGATCGCCACGACCCTGGGCCGCGACGCGGCGTGGGGCACCTGGGTGCACCGCTGGACCGCCGAGGAGGGCCGCCACGGCACCGCCATCCGCGACTACCTGACGGTCACCCGCGCGGTCGACCCGGTCGCGCTGGAGCGGGCCCGGATGGTGCACATGAGCGAGGGCTTCACCAACTCCTACGACGGCGTGCTCGCCTCGGTGGCGTACGTCTCCTTCCAGGAGCTCGCCACCCGCATCTCGCACCGCAACACCGGCAGGGCCTCCGAGGACCCCAACTGCGAGCGGCTGCTCGCCAGGATCGCCGCCGACGAGAACCTGCACATGCTCTTCTACCGCAACCTGCTCAACGCGGCCTTCAAGCTCGCCCCCGACCAGACCATGCGCGCCGTGACCGACGTCGTCACCACCTTCCAGATGCCGGGAACCGGCATCGAGGGCTTCACCCGCAAGGCCATGACCATCGCCAACGCCGGGATCTACGACCTGCGCCTGCACATGGACGACGTCCTGCAGCCGGTCCTGCGCCAGTGGGACGTGTTCAACATGAAGGACCTCGGCCCCGAGGGCGAGAAGGCCCGCGAGGAGCTCTCCGAGTTCCTCGACCGGCTGGAGACCACCGCCTCCCGCTTCGTCGAGCGCCGCGAGGCCCGCCGCGCCCGCCAGGCCGCCGGGGCCTGATCCCTCTTCCGGCCACCGCGTCCCTCCCCGCGGTACGCATCCCTGTCCGGGCCGCCGCGGTATTCGCCTCGCGGTGGCCCGGCGTCAGCCGCCGTCGCCCGGTCGCCCGGTCCCGCCGCGACCTCAGCCGCGCGCGCGGATCAGCATGACCAGCCCGGCGACGAACGACCCGAGCAGGACCGGCGACAGGACCGCGAGGCCGCCCCACACGACGACGCCGAGATAGCCGAGCGCGGACGAACCGTACGCCGGGTCGGCGTCAGCGGCCGCGAACAGCCCCAGGCCGAGGACGACACCGGCCACCGTGAGCGCGATCGGCGTCCACAGGAGGGCGCGGGCCCACACGCGGTACGTCCGGCTGCGGGCACGCCGGGCCGACGGCACGTTCGGCTGCGGAGGATAGCCGGCGAATTCGCTCATGCCGCATTTGTACCAGCCCGCGTGGGTCCCGCACCGCGGTTCAGCGGCCCTGGCGGCCTTCACGTTCCCGGTGGGCCCTGGCTTCCCGACGGCGCAGGTCGACCCGGCCCTGCCATTCGTAGATCGCGTCGTATCCCGCCATGCCGAGCGCGATCAGGCCCAGGAGCCCGGTGATCACCGTGACCGGGATCAGGTTCAGCGCCCTGCACAGCACGGCCACGACCAGGAGCCCGACGCCGATACCGAGGCTCCACCTCCCAAGGCCGCTCATGTCGCCACCAGCTCTCCGGGCAGCGCACGCGGCCCGTTCGTCCCGACTTCCTGAAGTGTGTATGTCACCGGTGTCCGTTCGTCGTCGTGCTCGTTGCCCGCAGCACGCGGAGTACGGAGCATAGAAGATCCCCGTACTGGGCGTACCCGGCCGTTCCGACAACACCAGATTCGTCGGACATGACCTGGCTGTACCGTCCCGGCAGATCGGTGACACGGCTGACGGGTGGTTGACCTCCGGGCTCGGTGTCTCTCAGACCGCGGCGACCAGCTCGCGAGCCGGGGAGCCGCCGGCCTCCGGCCGCAGGCGGCGCAGGAAGACCAGCACGAGCAGCGCGGCCAGGCCGATGGTGACCGGGGGGACGAGGAAGGCGAACTCCGCGCCGAAGCGGTCCACGAGCTGGCCCGCGACGGCCGCGCCCGCCGCGATGCCCATGCCGACGGAGCCGTTGAGCCAGGTGAAGGTCTCGGTCCTGACCTCGGCCGGGATGAGACCCTCGACCAGGGTGTAGCCGGTGATGACGGCCGGGGCGATGACGAAACCGGCCACGGCGGCTCCGGCGTACAGCAGCGGCACGGATCCGGCGAGCGTCAGGGTGACGGTGGCCGCGGAGAGCAGGCCGAAGGCGGCGACCAGCCTGGCCGGGGCGCCGATCCGCCAGCGGACCACGCCGTAGAGGATGCCTCCGACGAAGCTCGCGCCGGAGAAGCTCGCGTAGACCGGTCCGGCTGCGCCGGCCTGGCCGAGGGCCGCGGTGTAGGAGGTGACGCCGACCTGGAGGCTGCCGAAGACGGTGCCGAGGGCGACGAAGGCGAGCGCGAGCACGGCCACCCCGCGCAGCCGCAGCACGCCGTGCTGGGAACGGACCCGGACCGGCATCGGTTCGGGGGCGCCCCTGCGGACCCCGGCGAACGCGAGCGTGCCCACCACGACCATGACGAGCGCCACCGACAGCGCCCACACCGGCGAGAACCCGGTCGAGATGGCCACGAGAAACACCGGGGCGAGCGTGAAGGTCAGCTCGTCGGTGATGGATTCGAGGGCGAAGGCCGTGTCCAGCCTGCCCGACCGGCCCAGCACGTACGCCCAGCGGGCGCGGACCATCGAGCCGACCTGCGGCATCGTCGCCCCGGCCAGCGCCGAGACGACCACCAGCGAGACCGCGGAGGCGTGCGCCGAGGCGAGCACCAGCAGGGCGCCCAGCGCGACGGCGTGCACGACGACCTGCGGGACCAGCACCCTCGCCTGCCCGTACCGGTCGGCGAGCCGCCCGGTACGCGGGCCGACCAGCGCGGGCGCCACCGCGGCCACCGCGGCGGCGACCCCGGCCGCGCCGTACGAGCCGGTGGACCAGTGCACGAGCAGCAGCACGCCGAGCTGGAGCATCGCGTTCGGAAGGCGCGCGACGAAGGCGGGAAGCAGGAAGCGCCACGCTCCGGGCGAGCCGAGCACGGCGAAGTACGAGGTCAACATCTCTCCGTCCATCGTCCAGACGGAGACTCCGCCCGGTTCGGGAGCCCACCTGGGTGGGCTTCGACCGGGGTTGATACCGCTTGCGCGGCCGCCGAGCGGTCATCGTGTGCGTCCATCCTGAACGCACCGACGAGCCACCTTATGCCACGAACCACCATCGTCCGAACCCGGCCTCTCTCCGGCCGAGGTCGCGGGTCAATCGGCCGAACGCCCCAGGGGCTGTCGCCGGGAGGCGCCGATGCTGCCGAGCAGGGTGAGTGCCTGGGCGCTGGGACTACCGGGTTCGGCGTGGTAGATGATCAGCTGCTGGCCGGGCGCGTCGCGCACGTCGAAGGCCTGATAGGTAAGGACCAGGGGGCCGACGTCCGGGTGTACGAGGTGTTTCGCGTCCCGGGTCTTGCCCCGCACGTCGTGCGCGCTCCACAGGGTCGCGAACTCGCCGCTCTGCTCGGTCAGGGTCCGTACGAGCTCGCGGAGCCGGGGATGCCCGGGGTCGAAGCCGGCCGCCTGCCTCAGATTGGCCACGGTGGCCTGGGCGGCCCAGTTCCAGCGGGTGTAGAAGTGCCGCCCGGCGGGGTCGAGGAAGGTCATCCGGGCCAGGTTGTCGGCGGGCTCGAAGGGTGAGAACAGAGCGTCGGCCAGCGCGTTGGCGGCGAGGATGTCCAAGGTGCGGTTGATGACGAACGCGGGAGTGTTCGGGTAGCCGTCCATCAGCTGGCGCAGTGCGGGACTGACCATGTCCAGGATCTGCCCTGGCCGCTCATCCGGCGCGGCGCCCGCCAGCCGGTACAGGTGCGCGCGGGCGTCGACATCCAGGTGTAAGGCACGGCTGAGCGCGTCGAGCACCTGGGGGGAGGGATGGCGTTCGCGCCCCTGTTCCAGTCGGGTGTAGTAGTCGGCGTTCATACCGGCCAGAACGGCGACCTCCTCGCGCCGCAGTCCGGCGACCCTGCGGACCCCGTAGGTCGCCATGCCGACGTCTTCTGGCCGAAGGCCCGAACGGCGTGCGCGCAGAAAGTCTCCCAGCTCATTGTTGGCCATGCCCCCAGGCTAGGCGGGCGGACAGCGGCCTGCCCGGGTGTGTCGCACCCAGGCGGCGAGCGTCCTGGTTGACGGTCCGCGCTCAGCCCAGACTCGGTGACGAAGGACAGATCACCATGTGAGGGAGAAGAGCATGACGAGAACCACCGATGACGGGAAGGTGGACGTGGCCGGCATGTGGGTGACCGCGGACGGCCACATCCGCCAGGAGCTGCGGGCGGACGGCCGGTACGACGAGGCACGCGGCGGTCGGCGCAGTGCGTACACCGGCCGGTACACGGTGACCGGCGGCCATCTGGACTACGTCGACGACACCGGGTTCACCGCCACGGGTGACATCCGCGACGGCGTGCTCTACCACGAGCACCTCGTGCTGTACCGGGAGAAGGAGCAGGCATGAGGGCATCGGCCAAGATCATCGCGGTCACCGGGGCGAGCAGCGGGATCGGCGAGGCGACCGCGCTCCGCCTGGCCGCCGACGGCCATCACCTCCTCCTCGGCGCGCGGCGTACGGACCGGCTGGAACAGTTGACGGCGAAGATCATCTCTGACGGTGGCAGCGCCTCGTTCCGGCGGCTGGACGTCACCGAAGCCGCTGACGTGCGGACCTTCGTGGCCGCCGCGCGGGAGCGGTACGGGCGCCTGGACGTGATGGTCAACAACGCCGGCGTGATGCCGCTGTCACCTCTCGCGGAACTGAAGGTCGACGAGTGGGACCGGATGATCGACGTGAACGTCCGCGGGGTACTGCACGGCATCGCCGCCGCCCTGCCGGTCATGCGGGAGCAGGGCGGCGGGCACTTCGTGAACATCGCCTCGGTCGGCGCCTACGAGGTGTCGCCGACCGCCGCGGTGTACTGCGCCACCAAGTTCGCGGTGCGCGCGATCTCCGAAGGGCTGCGCCAGGAGTCCGCGGGCGACATCCGGGTAAGCGTCGTCTCCCCCGGTGTCACCGAGTCCGAGCTGGCCGACTCCATCTCGGACCCGGTGGCCCGCGAGGCCATGAAGACCTACCGGTCGGTGACCATCCCGGCCGAGGCGATCGCGGACGCCATCGCCTTCGCGATCGGCCGCCCCCCCGAGGTCGACGTCAACGAGATCGTGATACGCCCGGCCGCCGGCGCCCAGTGACGGCGTCATGCCGGAGCCTGATCCGGGAACGGGCGACCAGGCACGGCGGGCGGACGCCCGGATCGACGGCATCATCGAGAACAATGCGGGCGAGATCATCGGCATTGAGGTCAAGGCTTCGGAGACTGTGCGTTCCGAGGACTTCCGAGGCTTGCGCCTCCTGCAGCGCAAGCTCGGATCCCGGCTGCGTGCCGGGTTCGTTCTCTACTGCGGCCAGGATTCCCTGAGTTTCGGCGACGGGCTCTCCTGCCTACCGATCTCCGCATTGTGGACGACGGGCAGTAAATGACCCTTTTTCATCAAGCACTCGTTTACCAGGGAAACCTTGTACGCGGGCCGCGAAGGCGAACCGGCAGAGGCCAGATGAGCGTCATGAGGTTCGACCGCTGATCTTCTCCACATGGTGAAGGTCACCGCGGTCCCACGGGGAGCCGGTGCCGACGGCCGAGCGCAGTGACGGCCAGGTCAGGACCGCGAGGGCGGCGGCGAGGGCGGCGACGGCCACCATCGCCCCCGGCAGGCCGGTCGCCTCGGCCCAGCGTCCGACGTAGACCGGACCGGCGAGGAACCCCAGGTAGGCCACGGTGGTCACCACGGACGTCGCCCTCCCCCTCGCCGCCTCGCCGACGTGTGCCGCGACGACGCCCATCAGCATGGGGAAGAGCACCGCCGTACCGGCCGCGGCGAGGGCCAGTCCCAGCAGGACCACCGGGACGGCCGTCGCGACGGACACCAGCGCGGTCCCGGCCGCGGCCGTCACGGCGCCGGAGACGAGCACGGCCGCGGCGTGCCGGGAACCGACCGCGCCGGCCGCGAAGCGGGTGAGGGCGACGACGGCGGCGAAGACCGCGGGACCCGCCGCGGCGAGCGCGGGACCCGCGCCGGCCACGTCGGCCAGATAGACCGCGCCCCAGCTCTGGTGGGCGTTCTCCACGGCGAAGGCGAGCGCGCCCAGGCCGCCGACCACGAGCAACGGGAACAGGCGCACGGCGCGCCCCCGCCGTTCGCCACCCCGGACGGCCCCCGCCGCGTCCGGAACGGTTCTCTCCGAGACCGGGACGGTCCCCTCTGCGATCGGGACGACCGAGGCGACCGGGACTGCCGGGACTGCCGGGACTGCCGGGACTGCCGAGGCGATCAAGGCGTCTGAGGCGTCTGAGGCGTCCGAGAGGGAGACCGCGGGGACGCTCCGCCGGTCGGCCACGACGCTGAGTGCCGCGCCTACCGCGATCCCCGCGACCAGCAGGAACGGCACGACGACCGGCGCCCCGAGGCCGCCGAGCAGCAGCCCGGCGGAGAGGCTGCCGACCACCACCATGGCGGAGAAGGTGCCGTGCGCGCGGGTGATGACCGGCCGGCCGGAGGTCCGCTCCGCCGAGGCCGCCGCCGAGTTGATCGCGACGTCGGCCGCTCCGGAGGAGGCGCCGAGCAGCGCCAGCCCCGCCGACAGGCTCCAGAGGTCGCGGCCCGCCACGGCCACCAGCGTCCCCACCGCGCCGAGCGTCATCAGCAGGAGCGCGGCCACCCGGAGCCCCCAGCGGTCGACCGCCCTCCCGGTGACGAGCATCGCGGGCAGCGCCCCCGCCCCGACGAACAGCAGCGCCGTGCCCAGTTGCCCGTCACTGAGCTCCGCCTGCGCGCGGATCGCGGGCACCGAGGCACCCCACACTCCCCAGAAAGCACCGAACGCGGCGAACCCCATATAAGCCGTACGCGCCCGAACTCCGCCCTCTCCTCCTGACATGTGTGTAACGATACACAAATCAGCTGTGTATCGATACACAGATATTCTCGGCCCATGAGGCCTGTGAGCGGACGGACGGCGCGACGCCGGGTGACCATGGCCGAGGTCGCCCGCGAGGCAGGGGTGTCGGTGATGACCGTCTCGTACGCCTACGGTCAGCCGGGCCGGGTCTCCGACGAGGCGCGGGCCAAGGTCCGCGAGGCCGCCGAGCGCCTCGGCTACCCGGGCCCGCACCCCGGCGCGCGCTCGCTGCGCAGCGGCCGGACCGGCAACCTGGGCGTCGTCCTCGGCGAGCACCTCACCTACGCCTTCGACGACCCGCAGGCGACCCGCTTCCTGTCCGGCGTCGCCCAGGTCTGCGCCGACCACGGCATGGCGCTCACCCTCGTCCCCGTCACCGGAAGCCCCTCCGACGTCGACCGGGTCACCGAGGCCGCCGTCGACGCCTTCGTGGTCTGGACGACCGCCGACGACGACCCCGTCGTCGACGCCATCTCCGCCACCGGCCTGCCCGCCGTGGTCCACGGGGGCCCGCGCCGCGACGGCCTCTCCTTCGTCGCCGCCGACGACCGCGCCGCCGCCACGGCCGTGGGCCGCGAGGTCTTCGCGGGAGCGCGGCGGCCGGGGGTGCTGAGCTTCCCCCTGGACCGCGCGAGGCTCTCCGGTGTCACCTCCGGCGCCCCCCTTGACGATGCCGCGCCCGCCGGATCCGGCACCCTGCCGCCGGGCGGGATCGATCCCGACGCCTCGACCTTCCGGGTCACCCGCCAGCGCCTGCGCGGCTACCGCGATGCCTGGGCCGAGACCGGCGGCGACTGGTCACAGGTCCGCGTGGCCGTCTGCTCCACCAACAGCGCGCGGGAGGCCGAGACGCTCGCGGCCGAACTGCTCACCGGCCCGTACGCACGCGACGCGATCGCCGCGATGAGCGACGAACTCGCCCTCGGCGTCCTGCGCGCCGCCACCCGCCTGGGCCTGAACGTGCCCGGCGACCTCACCCTGAGCGGCTGGGACGACTCCGGCGCCGCCGCCCCGGCCGGGCTCACCACCGTCGCCCAGTCCCTCCGCGACCAGGGCGCCCGCTGCGCCCGCACCGCCCTCGGCGTCCTCTCCCCCGCCGACCGGGACACCGAGGTCGCCTGGCACCTGGTCAGCCGCGAATCCACCCGGCGTCCCCGAGGGGACAGGTGACGAAGGCCGCGGGTGAGCCGGTGACCGAAGGCCGCGCGGGAGCCGACGCCTGACGATGCCTGAGGCCGCGCGGGAGCCGATGCCGGAAGGTCGCGTCGGGCGGTGCGCCAGGCCGACCGGGGCCCCGGCGACGATCGACCCTGACGCGGTGTCGCGTCAGCGGCCGTGTCAGCGGCCGTGTCAGCACGGCGACGGCCCGGCATCAGAGCGGTCGGCGATGGTGGACGCCATGAACGGTTCAGTGATCGCGGCACCCGTGGCCGTCTCGTGGCCGCCGGTGCTCCCGTCATGTCCGCGACGGCGAAGCCGGAGATCGAGGTCCCCGGCGGGCTGACTCCCGCTCGTGGGCGGCAATCAGGTCGCCCGCACCCACACCCTCGCGGCCCGGACTCACACCCCAGCTATTCAGCGTTGCTATGTACCAGTAGTAAGTGTTACTTTGTACCGGTAGTCAGCAACATTGAGTAGCTGAAAGGGACGTCTCCATGAGCAAGCAGGTGACGGAGATGCTCAAGGGAACGTTGGAGGGCATCGTCCTCGCGATCCTGTCCGGCCGGCCCGCGTACGGCTACGAGATCACGGCGTGGCTGCGGGAGCGGGGCTTCTCCGACATCGCCGAGGGCACCGTCTACGCCCTGCTCGTCAGGGTCGAACGGCGCGGTCTCGTCGACGTGGAGAAGGTCCCGTCCGAGAAGGGGCCGCCACGCAAGGTGTACTCCCTGAACGCTCAGGGACGCGAGTACCTCGAAGAGTTCTGGAGGAACTGGAGCTTCCTCGCAGAACGGCTTGAACAGCTCCGCGAAGGAGGTAACTAGACATGGCCACAGGATCGAACGAGCCGAAGAGCCGCTACCAGCAGTATCTGGAGGTGGTCACCGGGCCTCTGGAGGACAAGAGGCGCTACCGGCAGTACAAGGCGCGCGTGAAGAAGCTCCCCGAGGACTACCGCGCGGCGGTCGAGGCGCTGGAGCGGTACCTGATGCACTTCGGGCCGGGGGACAGCGCCGACGCGGCCGCGATGTACGACGACCTCGCCGACCTGTTCGAACAGAGCGTGGCGGACGGGACCCCGATCCGCGAGGTCGTCGGGGAGGACCCCGTGGAGTTCGCCGAGGCGTTCCTCCGGAACTACCCGGGGGGCCAGTGGATCGTCCGGGAGCGGGAACGGCTGACCGGCGCCATCGATCGCGTCACGGGCGGCAGGCCGTGACCAACCAGAGAACGGAGATTCAGATGACGGTCGATCGGCTTCAGCGGCCCGCGATCCACGTGCGGGGCCTGGAGAAGTCGTACAAGGAGCTGCGGGTGCTGCGCGGCGTGGACTTCGAGGTGGCGCGAGGCAGCATCTTCGCCCTGCTCGGCTCGAACGGCGCGGGCAAGACCACGGTCGTGAGAATCCTGTCCACGCTGCTCAGGGCCGACGCGGGGACGGCCGGCGTCAACGGTTTCGACGTCGCGACGCAGGCCGCGGACGTACGCGAGTCCATCAGCCTCACCGGGCAGTTCGCGGCCGTCGACGAGATCCTCAGCGGGCGGGAGAACCTCGTGCTCGTCGCCCGGTTACGGCACCTCAAGGATCCGGGCAGGATCGCCGACGACCTGCTCGCCCGTTTCTCGCTCACCGACGCGGGCGCGCGGAGGGCGTCGACGTACTCGGGTGGCATGCGCCGCCGCCTCGACATCGCGATGAGCCTCATCGGGAACCCACCGGTCGTCTTCCTCGACGAGCCGACGACCGGGCTCGACCCCCAGGCGCGCATCGAGGTGTGGCAGGCCGTCAGGGAGCTCGCCGCCCAGGGGACGACGGTGCTGCTCACCACGCAGTACCTGGACGAGGCCGAACAGCTCGCCGACCGGATCGCGATCCTCCACGAGGGCCGGATCATCGTGGACGGCACCCTCACCGAGCTCAAACGACTGCTCCCGCCCGCCACGGTCGAGTACGTCGAGAAGCAGCCGACCCTTGAGGACGTCTTCCTCACGCTCGTCGGCGACAACGGCAAGGACCACACCCCCGGCACAGACGCGTAAGGAACGACGATGAACAAGCATTTCCTCGGTGACACCGCGACCCTGCTGGGGCGGTCCCTGCGCCACGTCACGCGCAGCGTGGACACCATCATCACGACCGCGATCACGCCGATCGCCATGCTGCTGCTGTTCGTCTACGTGTTCGGCGGCGCGATCAACACGGGGTCGGAGTCGTACGTGAACTACCTGCTCCCCGGCATCCTGCTCATCACGGTCGCCTCGGGCATCGCCTACACCGCGTTCCGGCTCTTCACGGACATGAAGAGCGGCATCTTCGAACGGTTCCAGTCCATGCCGATCGCGCGGTCGTCCGTGCTGTGGGCGCACGTGCTGACCTCGCTGGTCGCCAACCTGATCTCGCTCGTGGTCGTCGTGCTCGCCGCCCTGCTCATGGGCTTCCGCTCGGGGGCGGGAGTGCTGGCCTGGCTCGCGGTCGCCGGCATCCTGACGCTGTTCACCCTGGCGTTGACGTGGCTCGCCGTCATCCCCGGCCTCACCGCGCAGACCATGGAGGGCGCGAGCGCGTTCTCCTACCCGCTCATCTTCCTGCCGTTCATCAGCTCGGCGTTCGTGCCCACCGACACCATGCCCGGCCCGGTGCGCGCCTTCGCCGAACACCAGCCGGTGACCTCCATCGTCAACGCCATCCGCGACCTGTACTCCCAGCAGCCGGTCGGCACCGACATCTGGGTCGCCCTCGCCTGGTGTGTCGGCATCCTGGTTGTCGCGTACGTCTTCGCGATGAACACCTACCGCCGCAAGATCTCCTGAGGTGGCCGTCTCCCACCGCGAGGCACCGACGTGGAGTCCACTCGCGACACCACACCGGGGTCACGGCCGGTACGGCGGGGCGACTCCCCACCCCCAGCGCGGGACCGGCGCCTGGAGCGGCGGGGTGGCGCCCGGCTGGGAGTTCTGTACCGCGAGGCGGGTGCCCCACTCGATGTAGCCGGCGAAGGCGGCCCGGAACTCGGGATCGGCGGGGAGCCCCACCTCGTCGGCCGCGTCCATCAGCAGGCTCACCCACCTGCGGCGCTGCCGCTCGGTGAGGTGCCTGCCGAGATGCTGGGAGAGCATGTGCGCGTATCCCCCGCGCTCGCGGGTGTAGCGGTCGGGGCCGCCGAACACCTCCGCCAGCCACAGCGCGACGTACCGCGGATGGCCCGGATCCATGTGCGCGAACAGCGGGCCGATCACCTCGTCCTCGCGCACGTGACCGTAGAACGTCTCGGTGAGCCGCTCGAACGCCGCCGCGCCGCCCGCCCAGTCGAACAGCGTCGGCTCGGGCTTCCCGGCCACCGGCTCGGTCTTTCTGACCACCGCTTCGTAGTGCCGCATCTCCTCGATGTCCGCGACGTACGGCTTTATCTCGGCGAAGAACTCCGTGAAGTGCTCGCTGCCCCGGAAGCCCTCCAGGTGCCCCTTCGCCGAGGTCCAGACGATACGCAGGATGTAGACGCCCGGCTCGTCGGCACATCTCGACAGCTCGTAGTCCAGGCACTGGGGCGCCCTGCCCAACGGCACCACCGCCCGGCGATAGGCGGCCTCGAACTCCTCGGGCCGGGGGACGCGGTAACGGATGTACTCGACGATCACCGTCTCCACCTTCGCGTGATCAAGTAATTATGTAATCATCATATGGACCGACGATCACGATCGGAAGGGTCGATTACTCGCTCCACCCCACAGAGCCGGTTCCGGATGGCTATGGTGCGCCGTACCCGATTTGATCTAGGTCGCAGGAGCACGTGGTGATGAACACGAGGGAGCCCGACTGGGCGTATGCGGCCAAGTCCCTTCTCAAGGTCCTGGTCGTCGCCGCGGCGCTGTTCCTCGCCCTCAACGTGGCCGAGCGAGTCCTGTGGCTGTTCGTCGGCTTCGACGACGAGCGGACGGCTCTGGTGTACGGCACCGCGGCCCGGGTCGTGAATCCGGACAAGCGCCTGACCTACGGTTACAGCGACGGCGGGGGACTGCTGGGGACGACCTACACGCTGCGGGGCGAGCCACGCCGGGCCGGTCCCAGCGAGGACCGGAAGGAGTACGAGATCACGGAGGACCTGTTCGGCGCCGTCCGGGCCTCCTCCTTCGACGGACCGTCCGGCAGCCTCGCCGACACGATCGACTCGGTGGACTGGGAACTCGGCGTCGACAGGGCAGTGACGGAGGAGGCCAGGAAGACCGTCGACGCTCTCCCCCAGACGCTCCGGGCCGTCGCGGTCCTGGAGTTCACGCACCCGATGACCACCGAGCAGCTCGTCGCCTTCAACCGGAGACACGAATTCTGCGGAGGATGGGACGTCTCCTACATCTACTCCCCGTACTACTACGACGACTCCAGCTACGATCCCCCGCTGAGCGCGGTCGTCTGGAACCGCGGCCTGACCAAGGAGCCCTGGGAGGACCTCACCTACCGGTGCGAGACCGAGCCCGAGGCGGCGCTGGCGGAGTTCCGCAGATGGGTCGGACTGCTCGACGACGGGGACGACCTCGAGGAGTTCGAGCTGAGCCACGCTTCGCTCACCGGGACGGCCAAGGAGGGCGTCGTGTACGGGCTCGTCATCGACAGCTGGAAACTCGCCGACCTGCGCAAGCTGCTCGACGACCCGGAGGTGCGGACGGTCAACCTCACCGACGTCGCCTTCGACCTCGGCTAACGGTCTTCGGCGGGGTTCGCGGCGCGGACGGTTCCACTCCGGTCTCTGGACCGGTTTCGTCGCGCTGAATTAGTCTCATTGCGAGAACAAGAGTGCGGCCCTCCGAGTCCTCAAGCCAGGTCCGCGAGATAGCCCTCCTTTATGCTCACGAGAAGGGAGTCCCACTCGGCGGGGGTGAAGGAAAGCACTGGGCCGTAAGGGTCCTTGGAGTCTCGAACCAGGAAAAGGCGTTCGGCGTCTACCGTGTGTTCGAGGGCGACCTGGGCGTTATCGGTGAGCGCGCCTTCAACACGGGTGCCGCTGAGAGCGCTCTTGCGCCAGACGCCGACCTCGACGCACTGGCCGCCGTTGGCGTTACTCAAGCTCGCCTTGCGCCAGATCACGTGGGAAAGATCCATCAGGGTACGCCTCTCCGTCCGCTTGCATGTCTCGGATAGCCTGCGCGATCAAGTTGCGGGTCTGGTCCGGCCCGAGGGCTCGTGCACGCAGATGATTGAAGAGCAGGACGTATGCGTCTACTTCTCGCGAATCCTCTAAATAGACACTTCCCTGCCAATATTCAATGTACACGGTGTCCGGATCGGACAGTTTGGGGAAATTGAGGAGAGTGAATCCGCCATCCATCGCGGGATGAACACCGGCGGCGAACGGTAGAACCTGGATCGTGACGTAGTTTGTTTCGGAGAGCTTGATCAGCCTGCGAAGCTGATCCCGCATGCTCTGGGCTCCTCCGACCGGCCGACGTATGACCGCCTCATTGAGGATGCACCACATCATGGGCGGATCAGGACGCTCCAGCACTCGTTCCTGTCGCTGCATCCGGATCGAGAGCCGTCGTTCCAATTCTTCGTCTGGCGGTAACACGGGTGCTGACCTCATGACGGCTCGCGCATAGTCCTCAGTTTGGAGCAATCCAGGCACAAACTCCGACTGGTATTCCTGGAGGGTCGCCGCCTCCTCTTCGAGGCCAACGTAGCTCTGGACCCACTCGGGAATCGCCTCGGACACCTTGTGCCACCACCCGCGCTTGCGCGCGTCACGGGCGAGTTGCATGAGCGCTTCTCTGCGATCACCGGCGACCCCGTAAAGATCGAGCATCATTGCCACCAGCGCGACCGTGGCTGCGCTGGTAGCCGATTCAATCCGCGTGATGGTGACAGGCGAGCATCCTGCGTGCTCTGCTGCCTGGTCTCGCGTCAGCCCCGCCTCCTTACGGAGGCGTTGCAACTCCACTGCGAGGCGACGCCTCCGAACCGACGGACTCCGCTGAGCACCCATTCCACTCCTCTCCGTAACCGACCTACCGCAGTCTGCCGAAGTGATCTTCGTTCATCAACATGCACGATGTTCATTTCGATTCTTGTTGCTTAAGGAACCATGGCCATGCAAACTAAACACGCAGAGTGATGGACTGCTCATGGAGAGCAACCATCAACTTCCGGTCGAACGCCTTCAAAACCGAAAAGGGGTGGCGGAGAGATGAGAGTGCGTGATCTTCAGGGGTGGGGCGGGCAGCTGGTGGAGCTGGCCTGGGAGTTGCATGAGTTGGGCGTCGACTCCGTGGTGCGGCTGTCTCCTAGCGGACCGGCGAGCATGGAGATCTTCCTGTCGCCCGGAGAGCGGAGGTCCGTAACCGCGCAGCAGGGTCGCGTCTCGGCATGCACCTGGGATCGAAGGCACGGGCGAAAGCGCCGGACCAGGACACGGGTGGCCTGCGAGCGGATCACGCGGGGGACGAGGTGAGGGCGCTGGGGCTACTCGGCCAGGCCGAGGTGCCTGCGCAGGTCGCGGCCGTTCCTCGGGCCCGTCGCTACGTCCGTGACCTGCTGAAAGGGATCGACCACCCGCACACCGACGACGCGCTGCTGCTCGTCACCGAACTCGTCACCAACGCGATCCGCCACTCCGACTCCGGCCGACGCCCGGACGGCCGGGTCATCATCGCCGTCGCCAACCATCTTGGAACGCTCCATGTCGATGTCGTCGACGCCGGATCGATCGGGCAACGGCCTCGCCTCTGCGCAGGAGTAGGGCCCGACAGCGGTGGAGGGCGCGGGCTCTGGCTGGTGCAGGAGCTATCCTCGGCCTGGGGTTGGTACGAGACCCTGGCCGGGCGCGTGGTCTGGTTCCAGTTGGACGGACGGTGACCCCGTGGTCCGCTGGGAATACCCGCCCCGCTGCCTCGGCCCGCATGTCCTCCCCGCTCGCTCCCACTGCGAGACGCTGACCTGGAGCCCTCCGCGCGGGGACGGACAGGCTCGGGTCGTCAGGTGGACCTGCGACTGCGACGCCCTCTTCTACGAGCTGTGCCAGGCGGGCGGGCTGAGGTTCATCCGTCGCACGCGACGGCATCACGCGATCGACGAGAGTGACCGCTGGCAGGCCCGGGAGGCGGATGCGATGTGGATCGCCCTGCTGCATGGCCTCGTACGGTAATCCACTGCTGAATTCACTCTTATCAAGTCCATACCCCTCCAAAAGAGCATGACCAATCCCACCTTCGACCCAACCTTGACCCACCTCACCGTCCGTTGGACCCTTGGCTTGCCCTGGTGTCTCGGCTTGGAGGGAATGTCTCGTGCGGAGCGATGTCACGCGGGCTCACTACGATCGCCTCGCTGACAAATATGACGAGAACTGGGCATACAGTCCGGAATTCATTCAATGGATGACCGGAAACATTCTCGACCGGCTTCGGATCACCCTGGAGCATCGGGTACTGGATGTCGGGGGCGGGACCGGCCTGTACGCGCGGGAGCTCGCAGAACACGCCGAGGTGGTGGTCTGCGCCGATCCCTCCCCCGCGATGCTCGACCAGCTTCCTGCCCATGAGCGTCTGGTCCCGCTGCGCGCCGGGGCCGAGGAGCTCGCGGAGCAGCGCGTACGACCTCCGCACGACGGCTACGACGCGATCCTGCTCAAGGAGGTGATCCACCACGTCGCCGATCCGCCACGGGTCCTCGACGGGCTGGCTCGTCTCCTGCGGCCGGGTGGACGCATGCTCGTGGTCATGTTGCCGACGAGCATCGATTACCCGCTGTTCGACGCGGCGCTGAGGCTGTTTCGCGAGCGCCAGCCCGATCCTGTCGGCATCGCCGACGCGATGAGCGGCAGCGGTCTCGACGCCGAGCTCACCTACGACGAGTTCCCGCTCACTTTCAGCACCGAGCGTTATCTGCAAATGGTCCGAAACCGCTACATGTCACTGCTTTCCAGCTTCGATGATGCAGAGTTGGAAAAGGGCATCGAGGAAATCCGGAGCAGGCATCCGGGCCCCGAGTTACAGTGCCTCGACCGGTTCGCCTTCGTATTTGGGGTGAAAGCGTGAGCAGCGTGGAGCTCGACAGCCGTCTCTACCAGCTCCGCAACGAGTTGGACGACCACTCCCGCGTCGCCCGTCACCTCGGCCTGGACTTCGAGCGGCCGATCAAGTCACTCGGCGACGGATATCCCGAGAACGCGATCGCGTTGGTCGGGAAGATCACCGAGCGGATCCTCAAACAGCTCTGGCGGCACCACAACGTCCCCGGTGACCCGGGCGGTAAGGCTCTGAGCGAGCTGATCAAGGGAGCTCAACCGCACATCCGCAGCAGCAGCGTCCTCGACTCGCTTCGCGACATTCAGCGCCTGCGCAACCGGTCCACCCACGACGGCTACGAGATCGCCGACGAGGACGGGCTGACGGCCGTACGCCGGTTGCTGGACGTGCTGGCCTGGTTCGGCAGCACCGGCAGCGGCATCCTCACCGGGGACGTGCCCAAGCTCTCCCCCGAGGTGGCGCTCAAGGCGGAGTTTCTCGCCGGGCTCTACCTGACTCTCGACTACAAGCCGGTCAAGCGCTTCGAGCTGTCGCGCAACACCGTCTACCAGCTCTTCTTTCGCGAGCGAGGGCTGCGCAGCGAGTACGTCGAGTTGCTGCTCAGCAAGAACGTCGAGGACGTGGCCGCGGTGTTGGAGGCAACCGGCGGGGAGCTGTTGCAGACCCAGCTGCCCAAGCTCACCCGGTTCCTGATCCTGGAGGAGGACGGCGTCCCCGTGGTTTCGAGTCCGCTCGGGGAGGACTACCGGATCGTCACCTACGACCGCTTCATGGACGCCTTCGTCGATCTGGACCGGCATCTGGCGGACGTCTTCGGCGCCTACCCTGAGCTGCTCGACCCGGCGGGCCTGACGATATCCGGTGATCTGCTCACCACGGACGAACGTACCGGCGAGCAGCGGATCTCCCGGGTCGGTGCCGCCGACCAGCTGCTGGACGAGGTCGCCTCCTCCGGAGGGAACCTGCTCATCGTCGGCCGTTCGGGAAGCGGCAAGTCGACGCTGCTCAAGCAGTTGGTAGCCGGGTCGGCGACGGCGAGCCGGCGCCGCTACCGCTTCTACTTCGACATGAGCCTCAAGGGCCGCGACGAGGAGTTCCGGGAGTTCGTCACACGCACGCTCGCACCGTACATGGCCGTCGAGAACTCGTACGTCTTCGACGTCTTCCACTACTTCGCGCGGTCGGGGTCGGTGGCGTGCGCGCTGGACGGCATCGACGAGGCGGTGCCGTCGATGACCCAGGAGGGCTTCCTGGAGCTGTTCACCGAGCTCGCCCAGGTGCTGTCGGCAGAGTCGGCGGTGGTCACGAGCTCGCGGGTCTCCTTCCTTGAGGACTCCCCGCAGGTGCGACGGCTGCTGGACGGCACCGCGCTGGTGTCGGAGAAGCTCGTCCAGCAACTCCACGCGCAGGGCGTCAACCCGCTGCGCGTGCCCCGCTTCTCGGCGCTGCGGCTCCAGGACGCCACGGACGCCGGGACGCCCCTCGAACTCCGTCTGGCACGCGAGCTGGAACTCGACGGCGGCGACGATCGCCCGCACCTTGTCGATCTCGCCTGGCGGCACATGACGCGGGTGGCGGCCTCGGCCGGTCTCACGGATGCCCTGCCGTCGATCGTCGCGTACTTCGGTTCGGCCTTCCTGCGTGGCCGTACGACGTTCACGTTCGTCGAGCTCGTCAACGAGCTGGGCATCTCGCTCTTCGAGGGAGGGCGGCTGACCTATGACGCCTTCCGGTTGAAGGAGTTCTTCCGGCCCGTCGACTCGTCCGGGATCGCGTTCGCGCACTCGGCCTACCAGGAGCTGCTGGCGGCCGAACACCTGCGTGACCCGGCCGGCCGGGAATCGGCCATCGAGGCAGAGCCGCGCCTGACCGAGCAGGTCCGGGAGTTCCTCTACCGGCGTTCTCGCCAGGCGCCGCGGGCTCCGGCCGACGACTGCGTCCTGCCCGCGGGCGCGTACCTCGTCGGACCGAGTCACCACCTGATGCTCCGGCGCGTCGAGCGGCCGGTGCGCTTCGACCGCTTCCCCGTCACGGTCGGCCGCTACAACCGCTTCCTGGAAGCCGTACGGGAACATGGTTCGCAGCAGTGGGACCACCCGGACAAGCCTCCGGAGTTCTCCCACGAGCCGTGGCAGGAACGCCTCAAGGTGCAGGAGTACTTCACCGACCCGGCGTACGAGAACCATCCGGCGATCTGCGTCAACTACTGGAGCGCCCACGCCTTCGCCCGCTTCGAGGGCAAGCGCCTGCCGACCTCCCTGGAGTGGGAGGCCGCCGCGCGGGGTGGCGACGGGCGGCTGTTCCCCTGGGGTGACGACATCGACCTGGACATCGTCAACTGCGCCGACTCGTGGAGCGGACGGCCTCTGATCACGTACGAGGCATGGCGCGAGGAACTCGACCGGGGGCGGCTCAGCCAGGCCATGCCGGGACCGGTCGACGCGCATCCGGCGAACGTGTCGCCGTTCGGGGTGCGGGAGATGGCCGGGAACGTCTGGGAGATCACCGGCACGGTGCTGGAGAACCTCAACGAGGTGGTCATCTGCGGCGGCTCCTACGACAATCCGTACCGGGCGTTGCAGGTCTCCTCCAAGGGGCTGTCCCGGCGCCGGGGGTGCAGCAACGCGGTCGGTTTCCGATGTGTCGAGGAGCTCGGATGAGCATCGAGGAGACGGTGACGGCGAGTGGCCAGCGGTTCGGTCACATCGTCGACCGCATGCCACTGGGCAGCGGACACGATGGCCGGCAGGGCACGTACGTGGTCCGCGACATCGAGACCGAGACGCGCCACTCCTTCATGTACTCCGACATCGTGACCGAGGGGTTCCGTACGATCCGGACCGGCGAGCGGGTGAGGTTCATGGTCGACCCCGACAATTCGGAACGTGCGCGCTACGTCATCCGGCTCGATCTCCCGGACATCGAGGACTACTACCGGTGACCCGGCTGGCGAGACAAGTCGTTGTCGCCGTCTACGAGGCCCGGTTCCCCTCCACACCCGAGTGGGCACCCGGGCCGCTGGTCCTCCAGCATCGGCAGATGCGCTCCACCGCCGAGGCACGCGGCGAGTACTACAGCGACAAGGCCACCCGCGTCCTGTACGGGCGGGACGATCGCCCCCGCCGCTGGCACGACCCCGTTCACCGCGTCGTCGGCGACGTCGAGGTCCTGGGTGTCGAGGCGCTGCGGGCATCCGACGAGCCGGACGCCTGCGGGCTGGTCGCCATTCACCTGCGGCCCAGGCGAGAGGCACCCCTGTCGCTGCTGCGTGGCCTGGCCGGTCGCCGGGACGCGCCGCCCGTCGGCTTCGACCCGCAGTCCCTCGTCGAGGGTCAGGCGAAGATCGAGCCCGGACGCCCCTTCACGGTCTGCTTCGTGACCCCTGGAGGCAGAGGGCTTCCCCGCCTCTATCGCCAGCCCAGATACTGGCGCTGGCCCGCGACACACCAGTGGCTGTGGGCCCTGGCCTCGCGTACCACCCTGACGGACTATCCACCCGACCCTCAGAACCTCGAACCGGCCGACAGCGAGATCATCAGACTCTCCGTCGACTGGCACGCCGCCGTCCTGCGCGACGGCATGGGCGTGATCGGCGTCCGTACCGATGACGGGGCCGAGGATCGGTTCTTCGGGTACGGGGAGTTATACGTGCGCTCCATCTATCTGGACGCTCTCATGCTCGGCCTGCTCCAGAACCAGGGGCTAAGACACCTTGAGGAACACAGTGTGGCCGCGCTCGACTCCCCACGCACGGAGGCGATGGCCGAGTTGGAACGGGAGGTCGGCTCCTTCCGGCGCCGCCTGTGGGCCCAGCACCTCACCAGCCATGGCATCCCGAACCGCCTCTTGACCGCCTACCAACGCCAGCACGGCCTCCGTGAACGCTTCGAGCAGATCCTGACCGAGATCAGCGACGCCAACCGGCTCACCCGCGAAGACGAGACCCGCCACGTCAACAGCGCGGTGGTGGTGTTCACGCTCATCACCGTCCCGGCCGGAATCGCGCTCGCACTGCTCCAGGTCGTGGAGCCGGACGACCCCTGGTTCTACGCCTCCGTCGGCGCGGCCTTCATCATCCTGACGGCCCTGCTCCTACGCACCCGCTCCGCACGCGTCGCCCTCCGAGCACTACGCCGTCGCTTCACCGCGTAAGGAGAACGCGGTTTGTCAGAGCAGGTCCGTAAGGACATCCTGGCTGGCCCGCCGCTCGGGTCCTGCGATGAGCCCCAAAGTAGCTCTTGGTAATCGGTGATCTCTACGTGTGACGGCTCAGCGAGGGCCGGCCCTGGACTGTTCTCCAGTGCGCGGCGCGGCGTCCACCGGGAGACGCCGAGTCCCTTGGCGACGGATATCTGAGCCTTACCAGCGGCCAGGAGGATGCGTGCGTCGTCGATCTGCTCGGGGGTGAGGGACCGGGGGCGGCCGCCGACGCACCCGCGGGCGCGGGCGGCGTCGAAGCCTTCGCGGATGCCTTTGACGATCTGCTGGCGCTGGAACTTGGCGATAGCCGCGAACACGGTGAAGATGAGCTCGCCGACCATGTCGTCGCTGGTGTCGAGCACGATGTAAGGAAGATCTTGGCGCATCCGGCAGCGGTGAGTGTGTAGATCTGGCGGGCGAGTTCTTGGGCGTCGGTGGAGACGCGGGCCAGGCCGATGAGATCTTCCCGGGTGTGCGGGTCGTCGTTGTCGATGACGATCTCGTGCACCGGGCCTCAATGCGGGGGGGTGACTGAACCGTTGTGTAGCAATAAGGGCAACGGTTCGTCTTCTGCTACATCCCGGTTTTGCTCCATAGTTTTGCTACCGGAATCGGGGAGGGCATCCGGCCGGGGTTATCGCCGTTGGCGGGTGGGGCGAAATCGATCGTTCATGCTCCCTGGCGGGGTGATCGCCTCGCCGCTGGGCCTGCCGGTAAGGCCGGCCCCGTGCCCGGCAGGCAAGAGGCGCCGGCCGGGCACGTGAGGACGCCTGGTCTCAGGCGTCTTTCTTCCACTCGATGATCTGCAGGTAGTTCCCGTCGGGGTCGGCGAAGGTGCCGAACTTGCCCTTCGCCCGGTCCTCGACCGAGATCCACTCCACGCCGGCCGCATTCAGCCGGGTCTCCACGGTGTCGAAGTCGTCGACGTGGAAGTTGATGATCGTGCGACCTGGTTCGTTGTTCTTCGCCTCGACGTCGTCGCGCTCGTCGATGACCAGCAGGAAGCCGCCCAGGTCGATCGCGCCCTCGCCGGTGAACTCCGGCGCCAGCGCCTTGATGTACCAGGCCCGCAGCTCGGCGGGACGGGTCGTACCGAGCAGCATGCTGCCGGGCTTCAGCGTCGTCATGTCGAATCTCCTCATTGTGTGATCACTAGAGCACGAGGAGGCTCTGGAACTCGGGTTCCGCTGCCTCACCCTTCTCGAAACCGAAACTCAGTCGACGAGTGCGCCGGCGGACAGGTTGGCGATCGTTCCGGTCATGGCTCCAGCGCGATCGGAGGCCATGAACGCGGCCGTCTCCGCTATCTCAGAGAGCGTGGGCAGCCTTTTGAGGAGCGTCCCCTGCGCCATCCCCCCTTCGAGGAACTCCTGGACCGATTGTCCAGCCGCTGCAGCGGATGCTTTGAAGAGGTCCTGGGTGTAGGAACCCGCTGCCGGAGCGTCGACGACAGCGTGTGGGCGGATGTTGATGACCCGGATGTTGCTGGGTGCCAGCTCCGCGGCCAGCAGCCGGGAGAACGCCTCCTTGCCGGCCGCGCTCACGCCGTGCCCCAAGATGCCGCCTACGGCCAGCTTGGCGCCCGGCTCGGACAAGGTCAGGATGACGCCGGGGCGCGTGTGACCCATGTGCCGTGCCACAGCCTTGCTGGTGATGAACAGCGTCCGCAGAAAGCCATCGATCGGCCGCATAAACTCCTCCAGCGACAGGTCCGCCAGCAATGTTCCCTGGTCGTGCATGACGCTCACGGCGTTGAGGGCGATGTCGATGCTGCCGGCCGTCGCCGCGATCGCATCGGCGTGCTTGCCGACCGCCTGTTGGTCGAGAACGTCAACGTACGCGGTCTCGACCGTTGCGCCGGTGGCGGCGATGTCACGCGCCACGGCGTCGAGCCTTTCCTGCGTCCGCCCGGCGATGAAGACCCTCGCGCCTTCGCGGGCGAATACCCGTGCGATGGCGCCGCCGATAGCGCCCCCGCCTCCATAGATCACAGCGTTCTTGTTCTCAAGCAGCAATCCACTCATGTGTTCTCCAGGTGATTGGTTCTTCCGGATGATGACGCGGGCTCGGGTGGTCACACCGTCGCCGCTGCGGACTCGGTCGCGGGCTCTGTCGCGTCCGCGATGACCGGCGGCTTCAGGAAGCTGGAGGCCCAGGCGACCGGGATGGAGATCACCGCGATGATCAGACCGGTGATCACTGTCGAGGAGGCGGTGAAGGTGCCGATCGCCACGCCGCCGGCGTACGAGCCCAGCGCGATGCCTACGTTGGCGGCGGAGGCGGGCAGCGAGGAGGCCAGTTGTCCACCCGGGCCGGCCAAGCTCACCACGCGGTACTGCATCGAGGGCACCATGCCCATGGCGAACAGGCCGAGAGCCAGCAGCGCCAGCGCCGTGAGCACGGCGATCGTGCCGACCAGGTAGAGCACCAGCAGGCAGGCCGCTACACCGATGGAACCGACGATCAGGGTGCGCGCGGCATTCTGGTCGGCGAAGCGGCCGCCGGCGAGCGAGCCCACTGCGGTGGCCACGCCGTAGGCCAGCAGGAACAAGCCGATCAGCGCGCCGGAGATGCCGGTGACGTTCTCCAGGAACGGCACGATGTAGGTGAGTGCCGCGTACACCGCCGCGAATGCCACGACGTTCACGACCAGTGCGGCGAGCACCCGCGGTGCGAACGCGTACTTGGCCTGGCTGCCCGCGCCGTCACCGGTGCTGGGCATGGATGGGATCAGCATCAGCGTGGCGACCAGTGCGACCACGCTGAGCACGGCGACTGCGGTGAACGAGCCGCGCCAGCCCAGTACCTGGCCGACCAGCGTGCCCAGCGGCACGCCCAAAGCGGTCGAGACGAACAGGCCGGAGACGACCACAGAGATCGCCCGGCCCCCGCGGTCCGGCGCGACGATCGACATCGCCAGCACGAACCCGACGGCGACGAACAGGCCATGCAGCGCTCCGGTGGCGGTACGCGCCACGACGAACAGGCCGAAGCTGGTGGTCAGTACCGGGACCAGGGTGCAGATGGTGACCAGGATGACCGTGGTGATCAGGATCATCCGCTTGTTCAGCTTGATCGTCAGCGCGGTCAGGATCGGGCCACCAATGGCCAGACCCAACGCATAAGCGGTCACCAAAACGCCGGCCGCGGGGATGGAGACTCGCAGGTCGGCGGCGATCAGGTTCAGCAAGCCGACCACGAGCAGTTCGCCGCTGCCCAGCACGAACATTCCTAAGAACAGTGTGGCCAAAGCGAGGTTCGTCTTGCCTCGGCTTAGCGCTACCGGTTGCGATTTCATGCGCATCCTCCTGCTGTGTCTCGAGGAATCCCTCGTGCTCGCGCTGCCGAGGATCGCCAGATGGGCCTAGCGGTCTCGACGTGGTCATGGGAGTGCCGCATCGATCTGTCCTCTCCCTGCGCCGGACGGTCAGCGTCGAGGCCGCCCGGTGCCCAGTACGGCCGTGCGAGCCAACAGTAACCACAGTTGGATGTTAAAAACAACTAAAATAGGTTGTAAAAAACAACTCATGGTAATTTTAGATCAGACGGAGTAAGGAGAGTGGCCATGCCGACCAGCCGTAGTTATCGGGACTCATGCGGGATTGCCCGAGCCCTGGACATCGTCGGGGAGCGATGGGCCCTGCTGGTCGTCCGCGAGCTGCTCTTTGCGCCTCAACGCTTCTCAGAGCTGCGGCATGCTCTGCCCCACGTCAGCTCGAACGTTCTCACAGACCGCCTGCAAGAACTCGAACACCACGGGGTGATCCGCCGCCGACCGGCGGAAGGTCAGCGGGTCTACGAACTGACCGAGCGGGGCCGGAAGCTGGAACCGATCGTGCTGGCTCTGGGCGACTGGGGGATCGACGCCCCGCAACCCCCGCCGCCGGCCGCGCTCAGCGCCACCTCCTTGCTGATCTTCCTGCAACGCGCCGCTCGCCCCGACCCCGCGGCGCCGCCCACGACTTACCGCCTCGAGCTCGACGGTCGGGTGTGGACGCTCCGTCTGGCATCCGGACGGGTTCAGGTGCGGCCCGGCGAACCGGCAACGGCAGCCGTCTCGCTCCGCGCAGCGCCCAAGACGCTCAGCGCCCTGCTGGCCGAGCCAGCCACACTCGCAACCGCGTGCGCCGACGGCAGCATCGCCGTCGCAGGAGACCTGTCGGCCATTGACCGGCTGCTGCACGCGGTCACCGACCCGTGGCCCTCCGGCGATCAGGAGCGCCATGCAGATGTGGCCGGGTCCCACACCTCGTAGATCTCCCCTCCGGGTGACTGCGTAGAAGTTCGGGGGACTCGCCCAGCCTTACCGCGCCCGCCGGCATGGCACCGCCAGAGTGCCCCTGAGACCGGCGCTGGGCGGCCCTCCTGCTGGCCGGCTGGGGCGCCTGCTCGGCCGCCACCTCTGGCTGCCGGGCCGCACAGCTCGTACGGGATGCGCTCGACCAGCCCACTGCTGGGGTCGATGACCGCCTCCCGCCGATCGTCGGGAACCACGTGCTCCAGCGGCACCGTCTCGGATCGGACTTCAGCTCCTGCAAGAACGCCCGCCACCGACCTTGCCACCCTTGCCGTTCTTCTTGTCCCGGTCATCGGCGCCGGGCTCGCCGTCGTCCTGCCCGCCGTCGTCCTCGGCCGAAGATCTGGCCTGGCCCCTCTCATCGCGGGACCCACCGGTTCCTGCCCACACAAACCGACGTTTTACTCCGTCCTTCGGACCGGTCTCATTCGGTTGCCGCCCCGCTCGACTCGTCCGTCACCTTGAGACGAACTCGGCGAGCTCGGTAGCGCCGTACCAAGGCGGATCCCCAAAGGGCAACCCCGATGACGAGCAGCAACGCCAGCAGCGGCATGCGCCACCACCACGAGATGGTCACCGGGGGCGGGGCAGCGATTGACGACACCCAGGGGCGGGCCGTTTTTGCCCAGGCCAGGAAGGCGTCACCGATCGGGAGCACCCCGAAGGCGTACCTCTTCGTCCATGGAGTGTCGATCGGGAGGCCGGCCAGTTCGCCGTAGTTCGCCAACGCCTCGGCGAGGGGGGCGTCGCCGTGGACCTGGGCGGTGCCGAGGGTGACCGCGGTCGCCGAGAGGCTCACGCCGAGCGGGAGGGGGCCGGAGTCGACGTCGGCCGGGCCGTCCAGGCCGACGGGATACTCGCGTACGGCCGGGCCGAGGCCGAGCGGGGAGACGACGAAGTGGTCGCGGAAGCGCCGGTACTGGTCGGCGGCGAAGGCCGGGTCGATCTCGACGAGGAAGCGCTGGCCGAGGCTCTGCGAGCTGCCCCTCGCCACCTCGGCCGGGGCGCCGGTGCCGGGGTCGGCGTGGTGCGGGAGCAGGCCGGTGCGGGGGTCCAGCCGCTGACGCACCGCCTGGAGCCAGCGGTCGGCGGTGCCTGCGAACCTGGGCGGCAGCAGCGTGTCGTGCAGCCGCAGCGACGCCATCGCCACGGTCGAGTCGACCGGCCACGCCTGTCCGGGATAAGCCTCCAGGTAGGGCGACTCCGACGCGGCGAACGCCTCGGCGAGCGCGGCGGAGTCGTCGGCGAACCGGCGCAGCTCGGCCGGGTCGCGTCGCTCGGGCGGTTGCAGGGCGAGCGTCCCGCCGCGCAGCCAGTTGGTCCAGCCCCGGTAGAAGACGCCGTACGGCGGGGTGAGGTCCGCGCTGAACGGGGCGCGGCCGGGCGGTGACTCCAGCCGGGCCAGCGCCCAGCACGCCTCGCGCAACGCCGCCGACCGCTCGCCCTCCGGTGCGCGCATGCCGAGCTCGACCCAGCTCAGGCCGTACAGCGCGTGCAGGAAGAAGTAACCCTCGGGGAACAGGCCCTGCGCCTGGTCCCCGGCGCCGCCGTCGAGTGCCGCGCGCAGGAACGTCAGCTGCCGCCGGACCCCGGGCGGCTCGCCGGTCGTGCCCGCGGTGGCGGGCACGACGAGCCGTACCGCGCCCAGCAGCGCGCAGACACTGACCGCGACGGCGACCAGCCGTCGCGACCATCGCAGCACCCGGCGCACCGTCGGGCGCGTTCTCGGACGCGGTATCGGCGGTGTCGTACGCGCGGTGGAGGGTGGGCCGAGCATCCGCCGATCTTAGTTCGGCGCGGTCAGGTACGCGGCCAAGCGCGGTCCGGTGCATGGCCAGGTGAACCGTCAGGTGCGTGGTCAGGCGGGCGGTCCGGTGCATGGCCAGGTGAACCGTCAGGTGCGTGGTCAGGCGGGCGGTCGGCCGCGCGGCCAAGCAGACGGTCCAGTGCGTGGCCACGTGGGCGGTCGGGTGCGTGGTCAGGTGGGCGGCTGGCCGGGATGGACCGACCATGTTCCGGGCCGTCGTCCATGACGTCGTCGCAGGATGTTCGGCCGCGCCGCCCAGGGCTCCCCCGCCGTCACCCCTGTCAGGATTACGACATGTCCTAAATTAGCCATACAGGATCGTTGATATCCGCCCGTTTTATCCCGAATCATGGCCACTGATCTTTTTGCGCCATAGCCACTTCGGGAGAAACTCCTTGCACGGCACTCCCCCACGGAGGAACGGGCTGCTCGCCCTCGCCTCCGCGCTCACGGTTCTCCTCGCGGCCTCGCCGGTCTCGGCCGCAGCCGCCACCGGATCCGCCGACGCGAAAACTCCAGCGAAAACCCCCGCGACGACCTCCGCGAAAGCCTTCATGCGGACGTCCGCGACCGCCTCCGCGAAAGCCTCCGCGACCGCTCCCGGGGACACCCCGGCGAAGCTCGCCGAGGCCGCCAAGGCCGCCGGGACCGGTGGGACACAGTTCACCGTCACCCTCATCACCGGGGACAAGGTCACGCTCGCACGGGTGGCCGGTGCCCTGACCGTCGTGTCGGTCACCGGCCCGGACGGCGGGCGCGTCGGCGCCCGGGTCAGCACCGTCGACGACCACACCTACGTGTATCCCGACTCGGCCGCGCGGTACGTCGGCGCCGGGCTCCTCGACGAGGGGCTCTTCGACGTCACGCGGCTCGTCGAGGACGGCTACGACGACGCGCGCAGCGACCACCTCCCCCTGATCGTCACCTACACCGACGACGCGGTGGGCAGGCGCGCGGAGAAGGTGCCGGGCGGGGCCGAGAAGGTCCGTACGCTCAGCAGCATCCAGGGCGCCGCGCTGTCCGCCGACCGTGACGGCGCGGCGGGCTTCTGGACCGCGCTCACCGGCTCGGCCCCGGGGGCGGAGTCGCGTACCGCGACGGCCGCCCCCTCGCTCACCTCGGGGATCGCCAAGGTGTGGCTCGACGGCAAGGTCAGGGCGAACCTGGCCGACACCGTCGCGCAGACCGGCGCCCCCGAGGTGTGGGCGGCCGGGAACACCGGCGAGGGCGTGAAGGTCGCCGTCCTCGACACCGGGGTCGACGCCGAGCACCCCGACCTCAAGGACCGGGTGAAGAGCACCGCCACCTTCGTCCCCGGCGAGGACGTCAAGGACCGTCACGGTCACGGCACGCACGTGGCCTCGACGATCGCCGGTACCGGCGCCGCCTCCGCGGGCCTGGAGAAGGGCGTCGCCCCGGGCGCGGACCTGCTGGTCGGCAAGGTCCTGGACAACCTGGGCAGCGGCCAGGACTCCTGGATCATCGCGGGCATGGAGTGGGCCGCCCGCGACCAGAAGGCGAAGATCGTCAGCATGAGCCTCGGCGGCGGGCCCACGGACGGCACCGACCCGCTCAGCCGGGCCGTCGACGAGCTCAGCGCCGAGACCGGCGCGCTGTTCACCATCGCGGCCGGCAACTCAGGGCCCGAGGAGAGCACGGTGAGCGCGCCGAGCACCGCGGACGCCGCCCTGTCGGTCGCCGCGGTGAGCGTCGCCCCCAAGGGCACGGCGCTGGCGCCGTTCTCCAGCAGGGGTCCCCGGGTGGAGGACTTCGGGCTCAAGCCGGAGATCGCCGCGCCGGGCGTGGACGTGCTGGCGGCCAGGTCGCAGTACGCGGCCGAGGGCGAGGGCTCGTACCAGACGATGAGCGGCACCTCGATGGCCACCCCGCACGTCGCGGGAGCGGCGGCGCTGCTGTCGAAGACCCACCCCGAGTGGACCGGGCAGCAGCTCAAGAACGCGCTGGTCAGCAGCAGCAAGCTCCTGCCGCAGTTCAGTGCCTACCAGGTCGGCGGCGGCATGCTCGACGTCGCGGCGGCGACGCGGAACACCGTCTTCGCCACCGCCACCGCCCAGGTCAAGGTCCGGTGGCCCTACACCCCCGGCCAGAAGGGTGAACAGCCGGTCACCTACACCAACATCGGGGAGAAGCCGGTCACCCTCGACCTCTCGGTCACCGGCGGGGCACCCGAGGGCCTGTTCGACTTGTCCGCTGCCCAGGTCACGGTACCGGCGCGCGGCACCGCCACGGTGAACGTGATCCTGAACGTCGACCAGGCCGAGCTCGACGGCCACCTCAGCGCGCGGCTCGACGCGAGGGACGCCGAGGGCGCCCTGCTCGCCCACACCGCGATCGGCTTCTACAAGGAGGGCGAGCGGGCGAGGCTCACCGTGCACGCCAAGGACCGCGCGGGCAAGCCCCTCGCCGGGGACCTGCTGATCACGCGGGACCTGCCCGACGGGCACCAGACGTTCGAGTACTACGGGGTCGACCCGTCCGGCACCGCCGAGCTGCGGCTGCCGACCGGCGACTACGCCCTGTGGATGTGGGGCGACGTGGAGGGCGTGAACGGCGCGTACTCCCTGGGCCGGGTGCTGCTCGGCAGGCCGAAGATCACCCTCACCGGTGACACGGAGATCACTCTGGACGCCTCCACCGCGCGCCGGGTCACCTCCGTCCTGCCGTCCGGCAGGGACCAGGCGCGGACCACGATGATGTCCAGGATGGACTTCTACCGGGGGTTCGGCAACGGCGCCGTGAGCGATTCCTACCTCCCCGGCGTGCAGCACGACAGCCTCTGGGTGCAGCCCACGGGCAAGAAGGTCACCGACGGGAAACTGACGTTCGCCGCGCGCTGGCGCGACGAGCAGCCGCGCCTGGCGGTCTCCTCGGACACGCACGACTTCGACGACCTGCTGATCCAGACCCGGTCCAAGCCGCTGCCCGAGGGCCGCTGGACCTACGGTTCGGTCTTCGCCGGTACGGGATCCGCGGTGGAGTTCGCCAGGGTCCGGGCGTCGGGCAAGGTCGCCGTGGTGCGATGGAGCGAGTCCGTCACCCCTGAGGCGCAGGCCGACGCCGCGGCGAAGGCCGGGGCGAAGCTCCTGCTGATCGTCAACCCCGGCCGCGGCCGGCTCGACGCCTGGGACGCCGTGCAGACCGACGCCCCGCTCGCCGTGGCGTCGATCACCCGTGACGAGGGCGAGCGGCTCATCACCCGCCTCCAGCGCGGCTCGGTGCCGCTGCGCGTCGTCTCCCACCCGACCGTCGCCTACCTCTACGACCTCGTCCACAAGTGGGAGGGGGCCGTCCCGGCCGACCCGACCTACCGGCCGCGCAAGGACGACCTGGCCCGCGTCGACGTCTCGCTCGACAACTACCGGCAGGACGCGGCCGTGGAGACCCGCATCGACCTCCAGGACGGCCTGCGCTCCGGGTTCAGCGGTTACACCAGCGCGCTGCCCGCGCAGAGCAGGCGTACCGACTGGGTCTCCACGGACGACTCCGTCCGCTGGCACGAGTCGCTCTTCGTCATCCCCGACGAGACCCAGCAGCGCTCGGACATCCTCACCTACAAGGGTGGCACCACCAGCGAGGCGCGGTGGCTCGGCCCGGTCCAGCGCCCCCGGATGAACACGGCGTCCCTGCTCCCGACCCGCGCGGGCGACGGGCTGGTCGCCATCGTTCCTTCCTGGGGTGCCTCGGGCGGCAGCCACGCGGGTGAGGCGCTCTTCAACCCGAACGCCACGCAGACCCTCTCGCTCTACCAGGGCGACACCCTCCTGGAGCAGGCGAAGACGGAGCGGCTCGACCGTACGCTGATGCTGGCGCCGATCGTCAGCCCCGACCGGCTGCCCTACCGGCTGGTCAACGAGGCGTCCCGCAGCGCGTCGGTGTACCCGTACTCGACCCGCACCTTGACCGAGTGGAACTTCACCTCGGGGTACGTCGAGAGCGACTCGACCAGGGACCTGCCTCTGATCCAGCTCGACTACGACGTCGACGTGGACCGGGCGGGCCGGGCCGACCGCCGGGCCGAGCTGACCCTCACCCCGCTGCACCTGCCGTCGGTGGTGGACTCGGGGCGGATCGGCACCGCCACCCTGGACGTCTCCTACGACGACGGCGCCACCTGGAGCAGGGCGAGCCTCGATCACGGCAGGAAGGGCTGGACGACGAGGCTGCGCGCCCCGGGCGACGCCCGCACGGTCACCCTGCGCGCCGGCGCCCGCGACAGCGCGGGCAACAGCGTCAGCCAGACCATCGTCCGGGCCTTCGGGCTGAGGTAACCGGGCATGAACAGCCTCTGGACCGAGGTGATCGGAGAGGGCGCTTACAGGGTGAGATGACCTGAGATGGAAGCTTTCGAATCGAGGTGACCGCGGGCGAACGCCTTCGAACCGAGGTAGCCGAGACGGACGCCTTCGAACCGAGGTGACCGCGGACGGACGAGTCCGGCGGGAAACCGGCCTGCCGATTCGGCCGGCCGGTTTCCCGCCGGACTCGGCGCGAAGGCACCCGGCCCCATCGCGGCGTCCCCGGTCCGGGCCTGGCTGGTCGGATACGGATCGTTCCACCCGGCCCTCGTCGTGGCCGACCTATCGGATGACCTTTTCAGCCCTTTCTGTCCTGCTTGGTCCGGCCTCTTGCGGCGAAAGCGCATCTTCCATTCGATGAGGAACGGCGGTGATCGTGTCTCGGGGAGGTATTCCAATGGGAATTCGTATGCGCGCCCTGTCCGCGGGGCTTTTCGCGGTGGCCGCCTTCGTGCTCACCGGTGGTGTGGCGACAGCCGCGTCAACCGGTCAAAGCACGGGAGCCGCGAGTTTCGGCGCGCTGGACTATTGGCGGTATCACGGCCAATACCAGACCCGCGGCCAGTGCGCCGCCGTGGGTGAGGAATACCTCTGGCCGCACAATCCCGCCGGGGCCGATGACTACGAATGCCTGGCCGCCGCCGGCGGCTGGGAGCTTTGGCTGATCTTCGGAAGCTGATCGCGGCGGTTCGCGGACGACGGCCGGTGACGAGCGCCGGAGGTCAGGGGGTCTCGTCGCCGGGCTCGGGCTTCCCGGTCAGTTCGAAATCACGGCCCTGCATGACAGGTCCGTGGAAGGTACCGCCGCTTATCTCGTTCCGGACCTTCCCCCCTGGCGCGGGCCCCGCCTCGGGGGCGGGCGGTGAGGTCGGCGGTGCGGCGGACATGGACGCGGGATCACGGCGGCCGGCGACGAAACCCGCGACCGCCAGTCCCAGCCCCGCCAGCCCGGCGAACATGCCGAGCACGCTGGAGAGCTGTCGGCCTTTTCCAATCCCACCTGGCTCAGGTAGACGCCCAGCCCGATGAACGTCGTCAGGAGCACGTGCCGCCCACGACGCAGGATCGGGAGAGGCTCTACCGGTCCGTACTCACCGCGCTGGCCGAGGAGGGCCGTCGCCTGCTCGTCCTGATCGACAACGCCAAGATCGCGGCCGACGCGGTCCCGTTGCTGCCACCGGAGGGCACCGGCTGTGCGATCGTCACCTCCCGCCACTCCCTCGGCCTGCTCGACGCACGGACCGTCCACCTCACCGCCCTGGACGAGTCGGATGGTGCGCTCCTGCTGGAGCGGGCACTCGCCGTACTGCGCCCGGAGGACACCCGCTGCGCGGACCGCTCCGTGGACGCGCGTCGCGTCGCGGAGCTGTGCGGCGGATTGCCGCTGGCCCTGCGGATCGTCGCGGCGCTGCTCGCCGACGATCCCGGCCGGCCGCTCGCGGCCCTCGCCGACGACCTGGAGCGGGCGCGACTGACGGAACTCGAGTACGGCGAGGCCACGATCAGGGCCGCGTTCGACCTGTCCTTCCTGACAGGCTCGTCGCGGTCCCGGCGGTCGGGCCCTCGCTCACCGGGCCGGAGGATCTCGTACGGGCCGACGCACCGAGTGCGAGCAGCAGCAACCCCGCCGAGGCCCATGCGGCCCAGTCTCCCAGGGTGGTGTACAGGGTGGCCGAACCCTCCCGGGGCAGGGAGGCCGTGACCATGGTCATGCCCTTTCTGTCGCTGTGGCCCTCGGCCACGATCCGGCCGCGGCCGTCACTGACCGTCAGCCGTCCCTCGCGTGCGGCACGGGCGACCGCCAGGCCGTTCTCCACGCCGCGCACCACCGCCATGCGGCTGTGCAGCCACGCGTCCTCGCCGAAGTCCCAGGCCGGTGCGAGCAGGGCGGCGACGCCGGCCCTGCCGTACTCCCTGACCAGGCCGGGGAAGTCCAGGTCCTTGCAGATGATGAGGCCGAGCCGGTCGCCGTCGAGGAAGGCCAGGCCGGTGCCGGGCCGGTACCCGCGCTCCACCCCGGGGATCATGTGGTGCTTGTCGTAGCGCACGCCGGAGGGGTAGCTCACCGCGCTGTTGGTCTCCATGGCGATCCCCGCGACCACCTCCACGCCCGGCCGGGCGAACGGCAGGCCGGCGGTCCTGAAGACCTTCTCGGGCAGCACCACGATCTCCGCCCCGCGGGCCACCGCGGCGTCCACGGCCTCGCCGTACCGGCGGACGAGATCCTCGGAGCCGTCCGTCGCGACGAGCGCGACCTTCCGTCCTCCGGCGTCGGCGGGTGTCGCGAGCCGTGCGAGACCATGGCCGAGCGTGAGCGCGACCAGCACCCCCGAGACCACCGCCGCGCGTGGCCGCAGGACCGCGATGGAGGCGGGCACGAACAGCAGGAGGAAGGTGATGCCCCAGACCCCGGTGACCGAGGCGGTCTGCAGCACCGGCAGGACGTCGGCCTGCGTGTACGCCAGGCTCCACCAGGCCCCGTGCGGTCCGGCGAGGTTCATGACGTACTCGGCGGTGACCCAGACGGCCGGTACGGCCGCCGCCGCCAGGAGCGGCCTGCCGCGCACGATCAGGGTACGGAAGAGCAGCACGCCCAAGCCGTAGCAGAGCGCGGGGCCGGCGATGAGGGCGGCGGCCAGCGGGGGCGGCATCTCAAGGGGCCCGGTGAAGTACGGCCACATCCGCGCCTGGCCGGCGAGCCAGACGAGCGTCCCGGCGGCGAAGGCCGTACCCCCGCCCGCCCGGCGAGCCAGGAACAGGACGGGCAGCGGCGCGAGCCAGGTGAGCCACCAGACGGGGTGCAGACCGGTGCCGAAGTGCGTCAGGACGGCCGAGGCGAGAGTGAGGGCGAGGGGGAGGAGGATGCGTTCCATGCCGACGATCGTGCTTTCCCGCACCCCTCCGGCGCGTCACTCGCGAATGCGGTCTCCGCTGTCACTCTCACCGGCGACCACCAGCCCGGACTCGTAGGCGAGCACCACGGCCTGGACCCGGTCCCGCAGGTCCAGCTTGGTGAGCATGCGGCTGACGTGCGTCTTGACCGTGTGCTCGGTGACCACCAGCGCGGCGGCGATCTCCGCGTTCGACAGGCCGTGCGCGACCAGCCTCAGCGTCTCGCGCTCGCGTTCGGTCAGCGCGTCCAGCCTGGCCGCCAGCCGGGGGGCGACGCCGTGGACGGGCCTGCGCACCAGGTCCTCGAGCAGCCTCCTGGTCGCCGCCGGGGCCAGGAGGGCCTCACCCGAGGCGACGGTACGCACGGCGTGGGCCAGCTCGTCGCGCCGGATGTCCTTCAGCAGGAAACCGCTCGCTCCCGCCCGGACCGCGTCGTAGACGTACTCGTCGAGGTCGAACATGGTCAGCACGAGCACCTTGGCGGCGGTGGTGGCGCAGATCTCCCTGGTCGCCTCGATGCCGTTCATGCCCGGCATGAGCACGTCCATCAGGACCACGTCCGGCCGGAGCCGCCTGGCCGCGGCGATCGCCTCCTCGCCGTCGGCGGCCTCACCTACCACCTCCATGTCCGGCTGCGCCCCCAGGATCAGCCCGAATCCCGCGCGGAAGAGGTCCTGGTCGTCGGCGATGAGCACCCGTAGCATGCGGGTCATTCAAGCGGAAATTCGGCGTCGAGCACTCATGACGTGCGGGTCATCCGAGCGGAAATTCGGCTCTCACCACGAATCCTCCGTCGTGTCCCGCCTCGGCCGTGAGCGTCCCGCCGCACGCCACCGCCCGTTCCCGCATCCCGGCCAGCCCGTACCCGCCGCCCTCACCCGGCCCTCGCCCGTCGTCGGCGATCGTCACCGTCAGGCTCTCCCCCCAGGTCAGAGTGAGACGTACGGCATGCGTACCGGCGTGCTTGCGCACGTTGGTGAGCGCCTCCTGGACGATGCGGTAGACGGCGGCCTCGACGCTTCCGGCGACCGGGCGCGGGGGACCGGCGGTCGTGCTCACCACATCGAGACCGCTGCGATCGAGCAGCGCGGGAAGGTTGGCCAGACGCGGCTGGAACAGTGACTCGCCCAGACGCTCGCCGGTACGGCTCCGCCCCGGTCCGTCACCTTCGCCCGGGGCCCGCAGCGCGGCGAGCACCCCCCGGAGCTCGGCCAGCGCGCCCCTTCCCGTGTCGGCGATCGCGTCGAAGACCTTCTCCGCCTTGTCAGGGGCGTCGCGCACCACCACCGGCCCGGCCTCGGCCTGAACCACCATCAAGCCCACGGAATGGGTGACGATGTCATGCATGTCGCGCGCGATCCGGGTGCGTTCCTCGGCCGCCGCCGCGATGTGCTCCTGCTCCCGCCGCCGTGCCCGCTCGGTCAGTTCGGCGGCTCGCGAACGGCTCGCCCTGACACTGGTGCCCAGCGCGTAGGCGGCCACGAAGGCGGTCCCCACCAGCCGGAAGGTCTCGTCGTTCTCCCCGGGCAGCACCAACGAGAGACCCACGGTCGCCACGATCACCGGAATCGCCGCCAGCCTCTTCCACGTCGGGCTCAGGTCGGCGATCGTGTAGACGGCCAGCAGCGGCCCGAAGGGCAGGAACGGCTTCTCCCACGTCACCAGCACGGACATCGCCGCCCCGACCACCACCGCCACCACCATCGGCGCCCGCCTGCGCCACACCACCGGCACCGAGGCCAGCAGCCCCAGCCCGACGATCCACCATGGGTTGGGGCCGGGCAGAAGGAGCGGCACCACCGTGGCCAGGACCACGCCCGCCGCCAGCACCCCGTCGACCGCCCTACCGACCCGGCCCGCCGCGACCATCCGCCCATTGTACGGATGTGTCCTCTCTGTCCTCACTCTCAAGAGTGATCATTCCGGCCGTGCTCGGCGCCCTCGAGGGGAAGCGCGGCCTCGCCGCGCGGCGGAGTGGGAGCCATCCCTCACGGTCCGCCTCGAGGTCGTGAAGCCTGGCGTCCGTCCAGCTGGAACCAGACCACGCGCCCGGCCCTCGCATCGGTAGGTTCGGGTCCTCGGCCGCCGAACGGTCCCCCGCGAGATCCTCAGCCGCCGAAGGCGGGGTAGCCCGGCAACGGGGGGACGTCCCAGCCGCCGGCCACGTCCCGGAGCAGCAGCCGCATCGTCTCCGCGAAGGCCGGGGACTCCTCCAGGGTGCTCGCCATCTCCCAGCGGTGCCTCAGCAGCTGCCACAGCGTCGGGACGGGACGCCTGGTCCTGTGCGCGGGCCTGTCCTCCGCCATGCGCGGGATCAGGTTGGTCGTCAGATACACCGTCCAGAGCGCGACCGCCCGCCGGACCCCGGGCTGCCAGATCTCGTCCTCGACCAGCTCCGGGTACGCCTCGACGACCTCGGCGCGGTAGGTCTCCTCGATCCTCTCCGCCAGACCCGCGGGCAGCGTGAAGACACACCAGCAGGTGGCGAAGGGCATCCGGCAGTACGCGGCCGTCATGAAGACCGGCTGGTAGCAGGCCGACTCGAAGTCGAGCAGCCGCAGGCCGTCCGGGGTGAGCAGGTTGTTGTCCGGGCAGGTGTCGCCGGGGGTGAAGGCGAGATACTCGTCCGCGCCCGTCGCCGCGATCCGTTCCAGCTCCTCGCCCAGCTCCGGCGGCGTCTCGACGCCGATCCCGGCGAGCGCCGAGGGGAATCCGGCCGCGTACCGCGCGATCCACGGCTCCTCGTCCCAGGACGGCACGCCCAGCCCGTACCTGGCCGACAGGGAGGTCAGGTCGGCGCGCCGGTGCACCGACGCGACGGACAGCCGCCCGAGCCCGCGCGCCCAGGCCGACAGGCCGTCCAGGGCGGCCCGCGGATCGTCGCCGAGCAGCACGTCCGCCAGGGTCGGCGCGGACCCGAGGTCCTCCATCACCAGCAGCGGGACCGAGTCGTCCACACCCAGCAGCTCGGGACCGGCCAGCCGCAGCGAGAGCCCGGCCGCCTCCCCGGTGAAGGCGCGCAGGCCCTCGGGGTCGGTGCCGTACTTCTTGACGACGACGCTGCCGCCCGAAGCCGTCCGGCAGCGCAGGACAATGCTGCGCGGGTTGCCCCCGAGGTCCACCGGATCGGACAGCTCGACGCCCACCACTTCGCTCGCGGCCCGCAGGATCGTATCCATCCCGGCATTCTGCCCCTCACGGGCGGGGGCGCGGGTCCCGGGCGGCCGAACCCGAAGGGGCTCGCGACGGCGGGGCTGGCGGCCTTCGCGCGGGCGCTGGGGGAGCTGGGCGCGGCCACCGCCGGACACGCGGAGCGCTATCTCGCGAGACGGCCGGCCACGGGTCTCGAAATCACCTGCTCGAACACCGACGCGTGGCGGCGGGCCGTGGAGCACGGCGCGTGGCTCGGGGTCGCGCTGCCGAGCCGGGCCGGGACCGAACTGACACGGCTGCTGGCGGAACTCGCCGCCCCGGGCCCCTTCCTGGCGTTGACCAACGGCGACGCCGAGGCGAACAACTTCCTGACGGCGGGCGGCGACGGGCGGCTCATCGACTTCGAGTTCGCCGGCTACCGGCACACCCTGACCTCGGCCGTGTGCCTGTACGTGCCGGGCCCGGCGTGGCTGACGGTGTCCGACCCGGTCGCGACCGGCCTGGAGGCCGGTTACCGCCGCGCGCTGGCCCGGGGCGTGCCGGAGGCGGACGACGACCGGCTGTTCGGCTTCGGCCTGGCCTCGGCGTGCCTGACCTGGGCCGCCACCCGTCTCACCCGGTTCCCCGCACTCGACGCCCGAGCGCCGGGCGAGAACAGCCGGCTCCAGATGGTCCTCACACTGGACGCCACGGCGCGGGCCGCCGAGCACCACCGCGCCCTGCCCCACCTGGCCGGATGGGCCCACCGGGTGGCACAGGCACTGCGCCGCCGGTGGCCGGACGCCGACGTGGACCGGACGGCGTACCCCGCGTACACCCCGCGCAGGTGAGGGTCATCCGCGCGTCGCGTGAGTCCGGGAGTACGCGTACGGCCGCGAGGGCACCGCGTCCGGGACGCGCCGGGCGGACGGCAGGACCCAGCGGCCGAAGACGACCTTTCCCCCGTCCGGTGACCGGTAGTGGCCCCACTCGTCGGTGCACATGCCGACGAGCCGCAGGCCCCGGCCGCTCTCGTCGTCCTCCCCCGCCTCGGTGACCTCGGGCGTGCCGTCGCAGCCGTCCCAGACCTCCGCGAACAGGCCCGCGGCGGTCAGACGGAGCCGCAGGAGGATCGGGTACGGGTCGGAGGTCCGCGCGCGGGCGCAGGTGGGCGGGCAGCCGGAGACGTGCGGGCAGGTGTAGCCGTACGGGACGGGCGGGGTGGCGGTGGCCTTGACGGCGTTGGTGGTCATCTCGGAGACGACCAGCACGCAGAGGTCGGACAGCTCCTCCAGGCCCCACGCCAGCAGCTGCGCACGCGTGAAGTCGCGCGCCCGGGAGGCCGAGGCCGGCTGCGCCGCCAGCCACAGCTCGTTCGCGTCCACGGAGTCCGGGGAACCCGGATAGCCCGTGGAGTCCAGGGACAGGTGGTCGGTGGTGTCCGGATCAGGGTGAAACGGTGAGTGCATCGGTCCCGGCCGTTCGACGGGGAGCACGGTCATTGATGGCTCCAGGGAAGTTCAACGAAGGTTCGGTCGCGCGTCCCCGGCGCAGATTGGGGACACCCCGCCCGAGCGCTGAGACCACACGAATCCGACGGCTCCGGCGTTGTCCTCCACCCTGGTCTACGGAGCGTGCTGGAAACAGGCGACGGCACCGAGTCTGTTCGTCACTCTCAGGGGTCAAGTCACCCCGTAGAGCGACCGCGTGACAGGGAGCGGTGATCTGGTCGCCGATTTCTGCACTCGTTGGTCACCTAACGTGATCGACCAGTAACGTTCGGCCCGAAGAATCGCCGCCGGAGAACCCGCCGGGAGGGGCCGAGCCGATGCCACGTGCACCGCGCAGCGTCAAGCAGCAGATGGACGCCTTCAGCGCTGAGCTTCGCGAACGTGGTTTCACGTGGGCCGAGGTCGCCGCTGAGTTCATGCGACGTTGGCGCCTGAACTCCCGTCAGGGCTTCCGTGAGGCGCATCGCCTGACACAAGCCAAGGTCTGCCATCTATGGAACGAGTACTGGCCGAACGAGCCGCTGACGACCCGGAAACTCGGGTCGTGGGAAGCGTGGCCCGGCCCCACCGGCAACGAGCCGCCGATCGCCGGGCTCAACCGGCTGGCCCGCATCTACCAGTGCCGCACCGCCGACCTGGTCGACGGTGAAGACCACCGCGATGCCGACGAGCACAACACGCCGGCCGTCCGCTCCCGTGGACGGGCGCTGGTGGCGGCGGGGGCCGCGGGCAGCCTCAACGCCGAGGACATCCAAGGGGTGCTGGCCGCCCTCCCCACCCTGCCCACCGGACCGGTGCCGTTCGGGACCTCGCGCGACGAGGAGTACGACGCCCTGGTGCGGGCGCTCGCCCAGTGGGCGGCGACCATGAAACGACGCGACGTGCTGGCCCTGATCAGGGCCGCCGCTGCCGCCGCCGCGGCCTCTCCGCTGCTGGACCGGCTCAACGACGACGAGCTCGACCGGCTCGCCCTGATCGCCGCCGAACCGTCCCGGGTGGACGAGGCCACCGTCGACCACATCGACGCGGTGCTGCACCACTGCATGCGCCAGGAGGACACCCTCGGCCCCCAGGCGGTGCTGGGGACCGTGCTCGCCCAGCAACACCTGGTGCGGTCGCTCATCCCGTCCGCGTCGAACGACGAGGTGCGTGAGCGGCTGCTGTCGCTGCTGGCCAACATCTGCCGGTTCACCGCCTGGGTGCTGTTCAACCTCAACGACTTCAACGGGGCGAACCACTACTACGAGCAGGCCAAGTTAGCCGCGCACCGGGCCGACGACGACGCGATGAACAGCTTCGTCCTGGCCAACTGGTCGCAGCTGGCGACCTGGCGGGGCGACCCCCGTCAGGGCGTCGAGCACGCGCTGGGGGCGCTGGCCTGGGGGCATCGCGCCAACAGCAAGCTGCTGGTGTCGTACGCGTGTGACGTGGGGGCCCGCGCCTACTCGGCGGTGTTGCGCCGCTCGGCCAAGAACGACCGGCGCAAGGACCACACGCGGTGCATGACCAGCCTCGACCAGGCCCGCCGCGAGCTGGGCCACGCGGGCGAGGGCGACGTGGGGGCCAAGCTTCTCTACTTCTACGGCGACGGGCAGTATCTGTCGACCAGGACCAAGTGCCTGCTGGACATGGGCGACGCCCAGACCGCCGTCGAGATGGCCGCGCGGTCCCTGGCCCGGATCGATCCGGCGTTCGTCCGCAACCTGGCGTTCAGCCGCCTGGATCTGGCGCGCGGGTACACACAGTTGCGCGCCATCGACGAGGCGTGCGAGCAGATCGGCGAGGCCGCCCGCCTCACCTGCAAGAACACCTCGCCGCGGCTCGCCCGCTCGGTGGTGGAGGTCCGCGAGACGCTGAATCCATGGGCGCGGACCCGCCAGGTCGCCGCCCTGGACGAGAAGCTGCACGCCTTCCAGCTCATCGCCTGACGGCTCCGGCCCCTCGCGGCCGATCAGCGCGCCCCGGGCATCTCCTCCAGCACCAGGATCTCGAAGACCGGGGCGGGGATCGGCGGGTCCATCGGCTTCTCCGACACCTTCCGCCATCCCCACCTCCGGTAGATCTCCCGGGTCCGTACGGCCTTGGGCTGCACCGAGAGCGTGGCGCGCTCGGCGCCGGACCCGGAGAGCAGTTCGTCGTGGATCCGGTGCCCGGCTCCGGCACCTCGCCGGCCGTACAGCACCCCGTAGTCGATGACGGCGAACGTCCTGGTGCCGGTCTCGGCCGCGAACTCCTCGTCGACCGGTTCGGCCAGCGCGCTCCACCAGGCGGTGTCGGCGGGCAGCAGGTAGCCGTACCCGAACCCGATGAGCTCCGGTCCGCATCGCGCGGTGGTCAGCCGGAACCCGGGCCGATCGGTCAGCCTGGGGAAGTAGGAGCGCTGGTTGGCGAACTCCGCGGCGTTCCCGTCGAACGGGGGCAGCGAGAACACCGCCTCGTAGAGATCACAGATCGTCCCGGCCAGTGCGAGCGCCTCCAGGCGGCCGTGCGTCTCTATGGTCATCTCGTCGGTGGGGGTCGTATCGGTCATCCTGGCTCCTCGCCTTCGTCGCACCGCCTTCCCTTGGGAGGGCTCCTTACCCGTGGACGGGCGTGGTAGCCGTCCCGGTTCCGGTGCGGGGCGAAGGCGAGGGGGCAGGTCTTCGCGGAACTCACCAGGGGCGGGGAGTCGGCCTTCGCGAGGCTCGCCGGAGGCGGGGGGTCAGCCTTTCGCGAGGTCGGCCAGCGGTACGGAGGGGTCGGCGAGCCGGTCGGGGTCGACGGTCGCGCCGCCGCGGATCAGCTCCTGCGCCGGTGAGATGCCCTCGTCCCACCGGTTGACGTGCATCCCCGCCACGACGCGCCCACCGGCGAGCCAGAAGGCGTGGAAGTCCTCCGAGTCCAGGTCCCCCCGGATGACCACGGAGTCGTATCCGCCGGGCGCGAACCAGCCGGAGAACTCCATGCCGACGTCGTACTGGTCGGTGAAGAAGTACGGCGGCCTGTCGTAGACCACCTCCTGGCCGAGCATGGCCTTGGCCGCGGCCACTCCCCCGTTGAGGGCGTTGGCCCAGTGCTCGACACGGACGCGGGTGCCGTACAGGGGGTTGAAAGCGTTGGCCACGTCACCGGCGGCGTAGACGTCGGGGTCGTCGGTGCGGAGGGACTCGTTGACGAGGATGCCGTTGTCCACGGCGAGGCCCGCCCGCTCGGCGAGTTCGGTGTTGGGGCTCACCCCGATGCCGACGATCACGAGGTCGGCCGGGATCTCCTCGCCGTCGTGGGTGGCGACCGCGCGGACGTGACCGGGGCCGAGGAGTCCGGTCACCTCGCGGCCGAGCCGTACGTCGACGCCGTGGCGCCGGTGCACGTCGGCGAAGAAGGCGCCCAGCTCGGGGCCGAGCGCGGCGTGCAGCGGCACCGCCCTCGGCTCGACGACGGTCACCTCGCAGCCGTACTCCCTGGCGGCCGCGGCGGTCTCCAGCCCGATCCAGCCGGCGCCGACGACGACCACCCTCCTGCCACCGCCGCCGATGGCCTCGCGCAGCCGCTCCGAGTCGCCGAGAGTGCGGAGGTGGTGCACGCCGTCCAGGTCGGCGCCGGGTACGTCGAGGCGGCGCGGGGAGGAGCCGGGGACGAGCAGCAGCTTGTCGTACCGGACGCGCCGCCCGTCGTCGAGCTCCACGTGGTGCGAGGCCCGGTCGAGGTCCGTCGCGCGGCGGCCGAGCAGCCGTTCCACGGAGTTGGCGGCGTACCAGTCGTCGTCGTGGACGTAGAGCTTGGCCTTCTCCTCCTTGCCGAGCAGGTAGCCCTTCGAGAGGGGAGGCCGCTCGTAGGGAGACTCGGTCTCGGCGCCGATCAGCGTGATCGCGCCCTCGAAGCCCTCGTCGCGCAGGGACTCCGCCGCCTTGGCACCCGCCAGGCCCGCTCCGACGATGACGAACGTCTGCTCGGTGGTCATGGGTTCCTTCCTATCCGATTCCCGCGCCGGTTCCAACGGTCGTGGGAGGTGGCGGGCCGTTCACCTGTTCCCGCGGAAGACGACCACCAGCACCCGCAGCCCCAGGATGGCGCTGACGAGCAGGAGGTTGTAGCCGATCAGCTGGTGGAGCCCGACGCCCGGGGTGACGCGCGGGCCGGTGTCGGCCCCGAGCAGCAGCGCGGCCATGAGGCCCGTGGTGGCCGCCAGCACGGTGAGCAGCACCTGGTGGAGCATCCCGGTGACGTGCCGCCGGTCGCGCTCGTCGGAGAAGAGACGCACGTTCAGGCTGAAGCGGCCGTGCTCGGCCGCGTCGGCGATCCGCTCGATCCGGCGGGGCAGGCGGCGCACCATGGGAAGCAGGCTGAGCACCTCCCGGGTCACCTCGTCCCGTACCCGCTGGTGGTCGGGGCGTTCGGTGAGGTGACGGAGCGAGAACGCGCGTGCCTCGGTGACGATGTCGAACCCGGGAGCCAGCCGGGCGAGCGTGCCCTCGATCGTCGCCAGGGCCCGGAACACCGCGGCCACCTCGGGCGGGAGGGACAGGCCGTGCGAGGAGACGATCCGGAAGAGCCTGCCGAACATCTGCACGTCCGGAGGGGTGCCGGCGAGCAGGTGCCGGGCCATGAACCGGCCGAGCTCGCGTTCCAGCCCCCGCTCGTCGATCTCGTCCGGCCTCGGCACCACCTCCAGCAGGGCGTCGCTCACCCCGAGCGGGTCCCCCCGGTCCATCGCGCCGAGCAGGCGTCCCAGCGCGTCGCGCAGCGAGCCGTCGAGCCTGCCCACCGAGCCGAAGTCGAGCAGGGCCAGGCGCCCGTCGGCGAGGAGCATGAGGTTGCCCGGGTGGGGATCGGCGTGGAACACCCCGTGCAGCATGATCTGGCGCAGCAACGTGTCGAGCAGGGTCCTGGCGAGCTCCTGCCCGTCCTGCCCGTCCTGCCCGCCGGGCGCGGCGGCCCCCAGCGGGGTGCCGTCCAGCCACTCCATGACGAGCACCCGCCGCCCGGACAGCTCCGGGTACGGCACCGGCACGTGGACCGGCTCGCCCGCGGAGACCGCCGCCACGGCGGCCATGTTCCCGGCCTCGATCCGGAAGTCGAGTTCCTCCCGCAGCGCGTCGGCGAACCCCCTGGACAGGTCGGCGACCCCGAACGCGCGTCCCCACCGGGTGCGCCGTTCGAGCGAGCGGGCGAGGCGGTCGATGATGTCGAGGTCCTGCTCGACCACGGTGGCGATCCCCGGGCGCTGGACCTTGACCACCACCTCCTCGCCCGTCCGCAGCCGGGCGCGGTAGACCTGCGCGACCGAGGCGGCGGCGAGCGGTTCGCGGTCGAATCCGGCGAACGTCTCCTCCACCGGCCCGCCCAGTTCGGCCACGAGCACCGGCTCGATCTCCGTCCACGGCGCCGAGGCCGCGCTGTCCTGCAACAGGCGCAGCTCCTCGACGAACTCCACCGGCAGCAGGTCGCTCCGGGTGGACAGGATCTGGCCCAGCTTCACGAACGTGACCCCGCCGTCGTCGAGGGCCTCCCGCAGCGACCTGGCCAGGCGGGCCCTGCTGGAGGACGCGCCGAGGTCGGGGTCCCGGCCGCGCAGGTACGGCCCGAGACCGTGCCGTACGAGGATGCGCGTGATGCGGAGGTAGCGGCGCGAGCGGGTCAGGTGACGGCGCAGCCTTCCGGCCAGTTCCAGCGGTCCCGGAAGCGATCCGGACGGTATCAGGGCCTCGGCGATCACCAGGGGTACCAGCCCGGCGAGCAGGGCGCAGACCACGGCGAGGATGAAGAACCAGATCGGGGTGACACCCGGGTCGTCCGGGGCCACCGTTCCCGCGAACGCCTTCATGAGCGGCCCGGCGATCAGGAGCACGAACGTTCCGGCCAGCAGCGTACGGATGGTCCCGAACCGCAGGTCGAGCAGGCGCCGCGCGGCCACGGTGAACGCGGCCACCAGGACCAGCACACCGATCACGAGCGTCAGGGGCGTTAGAAGGTCCACATTCATTCCGTTCGCTCCGTCGTGTTCGGGTGTTCGTCGTGAGGGTGAAGGTCCGGCACGCGCCCCGGCCCGTGGCCCGGCGATGTCCGCGCCCCATGTGTCCTTGACGTGCGGACGTGGCACGCGGACACGTGGCACGCGGACACGGCGCGGAAAGCATGATCGACCGCGAACAGACTAGATGACCCGCTTTGAGGACAAAGGGGTTCCGGTTGAGGACAAAGGAGTTCCGGGCAGGCCGAGGCGACTCGGTGATCGGCCTCCCTCGAACCGGTCCGGTACAAAACGCGCCCGAGACGGACGAGACAGGGCGGGAAGTCCGGGCGAAAGCGATGAGCCGGTCCGGCGCGGAGGGCTCCAGAACAGACCAGGACAGGGTGAATAGTCCGGGCGGAACGTGATGAACCGATCCCCCGAAACAGGCCGGGACAGGCGACGAGCGCGAGTGGGACACGATCCGGCGACATTCCGAAACGCGACGTGTTCGACATGAAAAGGAAACGCGGACCACCTCTCTTCCCGGACATGGGGAGAATCATCATGAAACCGCCACGAACATCGGCTCCGCAGACCGAAGAAGATGCGCAATATCTTTGGAAGACAGAGCGAGGAAATTTTCGTTTACCCTCCCGGAAACGAAATTCCACACCCTCGGAAAGGAGGACGTATATATTTTTCACGCTGTCAAGATCGCGCCGTCGACGGAGACGCCAGGAGCCCCGCCCGCAGCGCGCTGTTTTGATAAGGAGCATTCCGTATGCCATTGAAGCGACGATTCGCCCGGGTCACGGTCAGCTGCGCCTTCGCGGTGGCGGCCGTTCTGAGCCTCGGGGCCTTCGCTCCCGTACCGCCGAGCGTTCCGGACACCCCGCCCGCACCCCAGCCCAGGGAGGCCGTACTTCGACCCTGGGAAGCCGCACCTCAGTCATGGGAGCCCGCGCCCCAGCCCAGAGAGGTGGCACCGCCGCCCAGGCCCACCGTGCGCGCCCTGACGGCCGCCGAGATCCGCGGAAAGGGACTCGATAGATACATCGACATGTCCCGCCAGAAGGAAACGGTTCCCAGCATCATCGACACGGACCAGGAGCGGTTCACCAACGCTCTCCTTCCTCCCGCGAAGCGGCCGGGAACCCTCAGTCCCGCCAATACCGCGACGGGCTGCTGGTATCTCACGTCGACATATGGATACCCCGCTCTTCAGGGAAGCGCCTATCACACGTGGTGCGGTGACGGCATCCAGGTCACATACACCTCGGCCAGTTGCACCGGAAGCACGAATCTTCCCACCTATATCTACGAGGGCTGCCAGAACGTCCAGGCCTACGGGGTCGGCTGGAGTGTCTGGGACGTCACCGACAGATGGCGTTTCTGCACGTCCTACGACCGCTTCACCGGCGTTTGCTCCGCCCGGATATACCCGTGGCAGAAGAACCGCTACGGCGCCAACGGCCAGGTCTGGCTTCTCGGCTGGGGCAACTAGGGCGGCGTCCTGAGTTCGGATCCTCAGGCGGGCTGGAGACTCTGAAATCCATCACCAAAACGGTGCCTCACGGGTGAATCCGGCAAGGCGGCTCTCCGGGAACTCGTCGAAGCGGAAGGCGGGCTCACGCCGTTCTGATCCGGGTGATGAGGCACTCAGTGGTGTCGCGGTCCGTCCAAAGGCGAGAAGGGGCAGCGGCCCGCGAACAGACAGACCTTGCCGGTCAGCGCTGGCCAGGCCGGTCAGAGCTGACCAGCCTGGCCACGAACAGTCCGGTCCGACCGCTTTCAACAGGGCCTCGCGTCGGCGCCGCAGCCGTCGACGCCCGGCCCGGGCCCCTCGCCCGGCCGGGCTGTCTGCCCCTTTCGTGGAGCCCTCCCGGATCAGAACGGCCGCCACCGCGAAGACGCAGCTGACCGCGACCTGGGCGAATCAAGGTCAGGCCACACCGCGCGGGTGAGCCCACATCCTGATGATCCGGATCACGAACAGACCTAAGGCGCCACGGCCGGCTTTCTTGGAATTCATGTCATTCCGTGTCGTTCAGGGTCTCGAGAGTGGCCTCTGTGACGCATGGGCAGTGATCACGGAATACCCGACAAATGCTCCAGAACACATTCCCCTGGCCGCCGAACCGTAAATCAACAATAATACAACGACAGGAAATAGCGGAAAGCGGCCCGCCGAGGTTCGCATTCACACACGCAAGGACTTCACGTTGCGACCTTCGACCTACGGGTCGTTGAATTCACAGTGAACGCGCTTGGCGCACTTTGCGGGTGAAGACGGGAAATCCCGACGGGGGCGTCGGCGACCGTTACCTTCACGGGGGACCGGCGCGACGGGCAGGTCATGCGCTCCGCCGCCGTGGACGGCACCCTGGCCTGAGACACGGCGCCACACGTTGGCCCACACGTCCCTATCAGGCAGAAGCCCTGGGAGGCGACGGCCTGGACGAAGACCGGTGACGTGCTGCCGTCCAGTTCGGTCGTGCCGGGGAAGACGGCGACGATCTCGTGTACGCCTTCGGAAAGGGGGGCGACCGTCAGCTCGGCGTGGCCTGTGCCGTCGAACTGGGCCGTACCCAGGCTCATTCCGTCACTGAAGAATTCGACCGGGCCGGTGGGGACGATCCCGCTCGGAGATCTCACCGTGGTTCCACCGAGCTCCGTCGGGATGGTGGCGTCAGGGGGGCGGGAGGCGGCGTCGTTGTAGGCGGCGAGCTGATCCACCTGAGCCTGTGCGGCGGCGGCGTCGGCGAGGTGGAGGGTTCCGATCAAGGTGCCGGGCGGGAAGCCGGTCACCGTGGCGCCGGGACCGGTCCCCAGATCTCCGGTGACGACGGTGGGCCCGGTGTTCGTGACAGAGGCCCCGCCCAGTACCGCGAAGTCGGCGGCCGTGCGACCCCTCGCGAGGCTCGGCCGATGCCCCGCGGACTAATTTCATCACTTGTTGACTTCTTTTTCTCTCCGACTTAACCTTGCGACAACGCATTAGTTGCAGTGATGCAAGGAGTTGTCCCATGGACCCCGTGGACGGCGCGGAGCGTGACCGGCTGGCCGACGACATCGGCGATCTCCGGCGGGCGCTGATCCCCGGTCTGCTGCTCCACCTGCTGAGCGGGTTCGAGGGCGACGAGCCCTCCATGATCCAGGTCGCCACGCTCTACACCATCGACGAACCGGCCGCCCCGACCCTCCGCGAGCTCGCCGAACGGATCAGCCGGTCCGTCTCGGCCACCAGCCGCCTCGTCGACCAGCTCGTACGGCGAGGGCTGGCCGAGCGCCGGGAGGATACCGGCGACCGGCGGGTGCGGCGGATCGCCCTCACCCCGGCCGGAACCGATTTCCTCCGCACGTTCGAGCGCGTCCGGGCCGACGCCCAGCTCGAAGTCATGGCCCATCTGACCGCCGAAGAACGCGAGCTCGTGACCCGGGCCATGACGCTTCTCGGCGAAGCCTCAAGGAGACGACGCACCCATGCCCAAGCCGCTCATCCCGCTCATCCTGAGATTCGGTGACATCGGGGCGGAGATGCTGCCCCTGGTCGGCGGCAAGGCCGCCAATCTCGGCGTGCTCACCACCGCCGGGTTCCCCGTTCCCCCCGGTCTGTGCGTCACCACCGAGGCCTACCGCAGGGTCACCGAGCGGGCCGGGCTGGAGGAGGTGCTCGCGGCGCTCGCCACGACGGCCTCCGGGGACGTCCCCGCCCTGAACACGCTGGCCGCGAAGGCCCGCGAGCTCGTGCTCACCGCACCGGTCCCCGACGACATCGCGAGCGCCGTACGGGGCAGCGCGGACGGTCCCGTCGCGGTCCGCTCCTCCGCGACCGCCGAGGACCTGCCGCACGCCAGCTTCGCCGGGCAGCAGGACACCTACCTCAACGTGATCGGCGCCGACGCCGTGCTGGACGCGGTCCGGCGGTGCTGGTCCTCGCTCTGGACCGACCGGGCCGTCGCCTACCGGGCCGCGAACGGCATCGGCCACGACACGGTGCGCCTGGCGGTGGTCGTCCAGGAGATGGTCCAGTCGGAGGTGGCCGGGGTGATGTTCACCGCCAACCCGGTCACCGGGCGGCGGCGCGAGGCGGTGATCGACGCCAGTCCCGGTCTCGGTGAGGCCGTGGTCTCCGGCGCGGTCAATCCCGACCACTTCGTGGTCGACACCGCCACCGGCCGGATCACCGAACGCCGCCTCGGCGACAAGCGGCTGGCCGTACGGTCGCTGGCGGGCGGCGGCGTCGAGCACGTCGAGGCACCCGCGAGCCCCGCGACCTCCCCGGCGTCCAAGGGATCCACAGGGTCCGGGGGATCATCCACGGGGTCCACGGGGGACGCCTGCGTCACCGACGCGCAGCTGGCCGCGCTGGCCGCGCTCGGTGACCGGGTCGAGCGGCACTACGGGACGCCCCAGGACACCGAGTGGGCGATCGACGCCGGTGGCGTTCTCTGGCTGACCCAGTCGCGTCCCATCACCACGCTCTACCCGATCCCCCACCACGCCGAGCCGTCCGCGGATCCGTCCCCCCTGGCGGGCGGCACGGGCGCGGAGGGAACCGGCGCCCTGGACACGCCGTCCCGGGGATTCGAACCCGACGGCACGCGGGTCTACTTCTGCTTCAGCCTGGCCCAGGGCCTCTATCGGCCGATCACCCCCATGGGCATGTCGGCCTTCAGGCTGCTGTCGTCGTCGGCGTTCGGGATTCTGGGCATCCCGGTGGCCGACCCGGTCGCCGGTGCCCCCGCCGTCGCGGAGTCGGGCGGGCGGCTGTTCTTCGACGTCACCGGTTTCATGCGCGGCAGGGTGGGCCGCGTGGCCTTCCCGAGGGTGCTCGACGTGATGGAGGCCCGGTCGGCGAAGGTGCTGCGCGGCCTGCTCGACGATCCCCGCTTCAGCGTCACCCAGCCCTCGCTCGGCCCGCCCCTGCGCCGGGCGGTCAGGATCGCGTCCCGCTTCCGTGTTCCGCAGCGTGCCGTACGGGCCCTGCTCAACCCCGCGTCGGCGCATCGCGATGTGGAACTGCTGGGCGCGCGCCTCCGGAGAGAGCTGGCCGCGCCCGGGGACGCCGGCCCGGCACAGCGCCTCGACCATGTCGAGCAGGTGCTGAGCCGTCAGATCTTCCCGCTGCTGCCGGCCATCGCTCCGGCGGCGGGAGCCGGGTTCGTGATGCTCGGCCTGGCCGCCAAGGTGCTGGGTGACCGGGCCAGGCCCGGCGATCTGCAGACGGTCCTGCGCGGGCTCCCGCACAACGTGACCACCGAGATGGACCTGGCGTTGTGGCGGCTGGCCACCCGCATTCGCGAGGACCGCGAGTCCGCCTCCCTGCTGCTGGACACCCCCGCCGCCGAGCTGGCCGAGCGCTTCCGCGCCGGGTCGCTTCCCGGCGTCGCGCAGCAGGGCCTGGCGGACTTCCTCTCCGTCTACGGCGTCAGGGCGGTCGCCGAGATCGACCTCGGGCTGCCGCGCTGGGCGGAGGACCCGACCCACATCATCGGCGTCCTCGCCAACTACCTGCGGCTGGAGGACCCGGCCCTGGCTCCCGACGCCCTGTTCGCCAAGGGCGCCGCCGAGGCCGTTCTCATGATCAAGACGTTGAGCGGGCGCGCCGGAGGTCTGCGCGGGCGGTTCGTCCGCTTCGCTCTCGGCAGGACCCGGGCGCTGGCCGGCCTGCGGGAGATGCCCAAGTACGCCATGGTGACCGCGCTGGCCGCGATGCGGGCCGAGCTGCTGGCCGTCGGCGTCGAGCTGGCGGCGCGCGGGCTGCTGTCCCGTGCCGACGACGTCTTCTTCCTGACCTTCCGCGAGGCCAGGGCGGCCCTCGCCGAGCTCCCCGCCCAGGAGACCACGGTTTCGGCCACCCAGAAACCCTCGGCTCCGCCCGCCCAGGAAACCACGGTTCCAGCCACCCAGGAAGCCACGATTCCGCCCGCTCAGGAAGCCACGGCTCCGCCCGCCCAGGAGACCTCTGATCCGGCCACGGCCGGTCACGCGCCCGGCGCCGGGCCGGCCCTCTCCTCCGCGCCGGCGCGGACCGCCACCTCCCCGTCCGGCGAGGCCGCGCGACTCGCGCCGGCGGAGCTCGTGGCACGGCGGCGCGAGGAGGCCGCCCGCGAGCTGCGTCGCAGGCACGTCCCCCGCGTCCTGCTGTCGGACGGCACCGAGCCGGAGGCCGTCGCCGTACGGACGCCGGTGGACGGGGCGCTCACCGGCACCCCTGCCTCGGCGGGCACCGTCACCGGTGTCGCCAGGGTCGTCCTCGACCCGGTCGGCGCGCACCTGGAGCCCGGGGAGATCCTGGTCTGTCCCTCCACCGACCCCGGCTGGACGCCGTTGTTCCTCACGGCGGGCGGCCTGGTGATGGAGATGGGCGGTGCCAACTCCCACGGCGCCGTGGTGGCCCGCGAGTACGGGATCCCGGCCGTGGTGGGGGTGAGCGGGGCGACCGAGCACATCGCCACCGGCCAGGAGATCACCGTCGACGGCGCCTCCGGCGCCGTCACCACCACCTGACCGGGCGCGCAGCCCATTCGCGGCTCGCTCGTGGTCCACATGGGCGAGACTGCTACCGGCGGTGCAGCCGGAGCACCTGCCACGCTGTCTCCAAGAAGCCGTCTCCAGTCGTCCGTAGGAAACCGTTCTCAAGAAGCCGTCCTCAAGAGGCCGTCATCGGGAAGCCGTCCTCAAGGTGACGCCGTCGAGGAGACACCTCCCGGAAAGGCGGGGATCATGCCCTCCACCCAGGTCGCCGTACTCGGCGAGTGCGTCGCCGACGCCTTCGCCACGAGCGGCGTCTCCCCCACGGACAGCGCCCCGACCTCGGGCGGCTCCACCACGGGCGGCTCCACCACAGGCGGCCCCTCCCTTGACGGCTCCGCCGCGCAAGCCCCCGTCACGAACGCCCCGGCTCCGAACGATCCCGCCCCGGACGCCTCCCCCGCGACCGGATCCTCGACAGCCGGATCCTCGACGACCGGCTCCGCGACGGGTGACACCCTCACCCCGGGCGGCGCGCGGGACGAACTCGTCCTGCGTGTCCTGCCCGGCGGGGGCCCCGCGAACACCGCGGTGGCCCTGGCACGCCTCGGCACCGCCACCCGCTTCCTGGGACGTCTGTCGGGCGACTCCTTCGGCGCCCTGTTCCGCGCGCACCTCGGCGCCTCCGGGGTCGACCTGACCGGCTGTGTCGACGCCCCCGAGCCGAGCACCCTGGCGGTGGCGACCCTGGACGAGTCGGGGCGGGCCCGCTACTCCTTCCACGCCGACGGCGCCGCCGACTGGGCGTGGAGCGCGGCGGAGCTGACCGCCGAGCGGATCGGTGACGTCTCCTGCCTGCACACCGGCTCGCTGGCCCTGGTCCGCGCACCGGGCGCGGAGGTCGTCGAGGAGGCCCTGGCGGCGACCGCGGCCCACGCCACGATCTCGATCGACCCCAACGTGCGGGCCGTGCTCGTCGCCCCGGCGGTCTATCGGGAGCGGATGCCCCGATGGTGCGCGCTCGCGGACATGATCAAGCTGAGCGACGATGACCTGGAGCACATCCACCCCGGCGAACCGGCCGAGCGGGTCTGCGACACCTGGCACGACGCGGGGGTTCGCCTGGTCGTGGTGACCCGCGGCCCGCTGGGGGCGCTCGTCTCCGTCGACGGCGAGCGCGCCACGGTCCCCACCCCGCCCACGGAGGTCGTCGACACCGTCGGCGCCGGGGACTCGTTCACCGCCGGGCTCCTGCACCGGCTGCACGCCTCCGGTCTGCTCGGCGGGCGGCTCGACCGGCTCGACCTCGACCGGGCGGTGGACGCCGCGACCTTCGCCGCCCAGGTCGCCTCGCTCACCTGCTCGGCGGCCGGGGCCAACCCTCCGTGGGCGCGCTAGCCCGCGGATCCGCCTCCCCTCGCCGGGGGCGTTAGGCGGCGGATCCGTCTCCCCCGTCGGGGAGCCAACCGGTGGATCCGCCTCTCCGTCCCCGTGACCCGGCCGACCGGCCCTCCCCGGTGATCGTGCCGGGTCCCGTCGCATGCCTTCGAACCGGCGGCCCGGCCGCCTCACAGAGGCCGAACACCCGCCGAACCGGGCCGCGCCGACGGCCGGGGACGCGGTGGCCGATTCTCACTCGTCGTCGGATGACCAGGGTGGTCGAGTCCTCCTGGTCACCCGACGACCGGAAAGACCTGCCTGACGGCTTTGCAACGGTCATCACCGAATGTCATTTACAGACTTGCAAAAACCCCGTAACCCTCGCAAGCGACCATGCACGATCTGATTCGGCTCGTACATGCAAAAACCCCACCAATAGCGGACGTAAGCACCGCTGGGGCATTGCGCTCGAAGGGAAAAAGATGCGCTTGTACGCGCAGGTCAGGGCACGGGCACTCGCCGGAACCACGGCTGCCGCACTCGTCTCCACGATGCTCTTCGCCGGACCCGCCCACGCCGACCCGCCCGTATCGGGAACCGGTGAGGACGGTGCCTGGTCGGTCGAGACCGTGGAGGGTGGATACAAGATCACACTCCGGCTCGACGAGCCGCTCCCGGTACGGGACGCCATACCGGAACTCGCCGTCGACGGCGCCTCACTCGGCCCCGCCGTGGAGTCGCCCGACGGCACGACCCTGACGGTCACCACCTCCGACCCCGGGGCCTCCGCGCCGACGTCCGTCGACGTGGCCTGGAACGGCGAGGTCCCGTCGGAGGCCGCCCCCACCGCGAGGATCGCCCCCGAACCGGCGCCCTCCCGGCAGCAGAAGAAGCAGAGCACTCCCCCTCCGACGGTCGACCCCGCGGCCCCCGGGCCCTACACGGTCGTCCACGACGAGTACGACCTCGGCGACACCGCCATCACCCTGGCGGGCCTCGGCGGCAGGCAGGCCGAGATCCGCGCGAAGGTGTACCTGCCGAAGGAGGCAACCGGCGAGCTCCCCCTGGTCGTCTTCCAGCACGGCCGCCACTCCGCGTGCTACAACCCCGTCACGCGCCAGACCTCGAACACCACCTGGCCGTGCCCGGCGGGGCAGCAGCCGATCCTCAGCTTCACCGGATACGACGGCCCCGCCGACGTGCTCGCCAGCCACGGGTACGCCGTCGTGTCGGTCAGCGCCAACGGCGTCAACGCCGCCGACAACCCGTTCAGCGAGGACCGGGGCGCCCTCGCCCGCGGCGAGGTCGTCATGCGCCATCTCGACCTGCTCGCCGGCGCGGCGAAGGGGACGGGCGACGGCAAGCTCGTCGAGCTCTTCGAGGGCCGTCTCGACATGGACGACATCGGCCTGATGGGTCACTCGCGCGGAGGTGAGGGCGTCGTCAAGGCGGCGCTGCTCAACGCCGGGCGTCCCACGCCGTACGGGATCAGGGCGGTCCTCCCGCTCGCGCCCACCGACTTCGCCCGTGCGACCCTGCCCAACATCCCGATGTCCGTCTTCCTGCCGTACTGCGACGGGGACGTCTCCAACCAGCAGGGCCAGCACTTCTACGACGACTCCCTGTACGCCTTCGAGAAGGACGAGGCGTCCCGCTCCGCACTCATGATCATGGGAACGAACCACAACTTCTTCAACACCGAGTGGACACCGGGCGTGGCCGTCGCCCCTGCGTCCGACGACTGGAGCAACCGGAACGACCCGGTGTGCGGCAGCACCGCCGCCCCCGACCGGCTCACCCCGGCCGAGCAGTACGCGGTGGGCACGGCGTACATCGCCGGGTTCTTCCGCCTCGTCCAGGGCGGGGAGCACGGGCTGCTCCCGCTGTTCGACGGCAGCGGCGCCGTCCCGGTGTCCGCCGGGCGCGCGGTCGTCCACACGGTCGCGCAGGCCGAGGCCGACAAGCGCCTCGACGTGGCTCCCTTCACGTCGCCGTCGTCGCCCTTCACGGTCTCGGGGGCGGCGACCGGCGTGGTCTGCGCCGGCATGCTGGACCGCTCGCCGCAGAGCGGCGTGCCCACCTGCGCCACCAGGCTGACCACGTCGCAGGCGCCGTCCTGGACACCCGCGACGTACGCCGGGAACGTCACCGCCACGCCGGTCCTGCGGTTCGCCTGGACCGACACCACCGGCGAGGTGAGCGTCCCGCTGCCCGCGGAGTCGCGGAACGTCAACGGCCGCGACGCGCTCACCTTCCGCGCCGCCCTCGACGAGAACACGACGGGGAGCGCCGACCTCGCGGTCACCGTCGTCGACGGTCGCGGCGCGACCGACACCGTGCTGGTCTCCAGCGTGAGCGACGCCCTCACGCCGTTCCCCGGCGCGGTCTCACCGCTCCCCAAGACGTGGCTGCGGACGGTACGCGTCCCGATGTCGTCCCTCGACGGGGTCGACCTGCGTGACGTGCGGGAGGTCCGCCTCACCGGCGCGAGCCCGACCGGCGGTGTGTACCTGGGCGACCTCGCGTTCTCCGACGTCCGCGTGGGCAAGGCCGAGCTGGACGAGCTGCCGCAGGTCTCGCTCCAGGGTCTCACCGTTCCCGAGGGCGACGGTCCCGGCGCCGCCACCATGACGCTGACGCTGTCGGGACGGAGCAAGAAACCGGTGACGGTCAACGTCCAGTCGATCCCCACCGGCACCACGCCGGTCATCACGGCGCTGGCCCAGCAGGTCGTCATCCCCGTCGGGGCAAGGTCGGCCACCTTCCAGGTGCCGATCGTGGGCGACACCGCACCGGCGACGGCCGTGCAGTCGTACCAGGTGGTCGCGTCCGTGCCGACGAACGCGACGATCGGGAACGGCTTCGCCCGCCTCGTCGTCACCGACGACGAGGCTCTCTGACCTCGGACCGAACAGGAAGGACAACGGGCACGGCTCACGGAGCCGTGCCCGTTGCCGTGCGTCAGGCCGGACGAGCCCCCGCCCACGCCACCGCTCCACGCCGTCGGTCCACCACCCCGTCGCGCCACACCACCACTCCACGCGGTCGCGCCACGCCACCGGTCCACAGCGTCGCGCCACGCCACCGCTCCGCCCCGTCACTCCACGCCGTCGGTCCGGCGAACACCCGGCCCGCCACACCGGTGACGTGGGCCGCGACGCGGCCCGCCGTGACCTCCCCGCCCGGGGCACCCACCCCGGAGTCTCCGGGACGAACGCGAGGCCCGTGCGTCCACCCGGAGCGGCGAACGGTTCAAATGTAACGGTCCAGCTACAGAGTCGCCACGCCTTCTACCTGCGCATATCTGAAGATGTCAACTCGTTACCTCGCAATAAGGTGCACATCGGACACGTGCGTGTTACAAACCTCATTAGTTAATTGCTGAGACAAACGAAAGGCGGTGCCTCACGTGAACCAGGAGTACAACGTCCCGTACACGGCCGGCACCGCCCTCCCGACCAGCTCTCCCATGGTCCGTCAGACGAACCTCTCGTTGGTCCTGCGCCACCTGCGCGACCACGCGTGCCAGTCCCGGGCCGACATCGCGGAGGTGACCGGCCTGCACCGGGCCACGGTCTCCAACCTGGTGTCTCAGCTGGTCGATCGGCGACTCGTCCAGGAGGTCGACACGGAGCACGTCGGCGCGATCGGCCGTCCCCGGCGACCCCTCGCCCTGCACGGCGCGCACATCGGCGCGCTGGGTCTGGAGATCAACGTCGACCACATCTCGGTTCACGGGTCCGACCTCGGAGGCCGCGTCCTCGTGGAGCGCCGGGTCGGTTTCGATTCGGTGGCCGGCGGGCCGGACCGCGCGCTGCGCGTGCTCGGCCGGACGGCGCTGGAGGCAGTCGAGGCGATGGAACGGGCCGAGGCGGTTCCGGCCGGCCTCGGGGTCGCGGTGCCCGGCCTGGTCGACGTGGCCCGCGGCGTCGTCACGTTCGCGCCCAACCTGGGCTGGCGCGACCTGCCGCTGGCGGAACGGCTGTCGGCCTCCCTCGGCCCGTGGAGCGTTCCAGTCTCGGTGGACAACGACGCCAACCTCGCGGCCGTGGCCGAGCACACCTCCGGCGTCGCCGCCGGCACCCCCCATCTCGTCTACCTGACCGGTGATGTCGGCGTGGGCGGCGGCATCTTCGTCGACGGCAAGCTGCTCCGCGGCGCGGACGGCTTCTCCGGCGAGGTCGGGCACCTGCCGGTCGACCCGGGCGGCGCCCGCTGCGGCTGCGGGCGGCACGGTTGCTGGGAGACCAAGGTGGGGCTGGCGGCACTGGTGCGGACGGCCATGCCCGACCGGGCCTACCAGCCGGCCGATCCGCAGGTGTCCGACCCCGAGGGATACGCGACGGAGATCGCCGGAGGACTGGCCGCGGGCGACCGCCGGATGATGGACGCGGTCGCGCGGGTGGGGCGGTGGCTCGGGCTCGGCGGCTCGATCCTCGCCAACCTGTTCAACCCGCGGGTCATCGTCGTCGGCGGTTACTTCGCCACGCTCGCCGAATGGCTGTTACCCCATGCCCAGGCGGAGCTGGAAAGACTGGTCGTGGCCGGCTCCGCCAACCAGTGCCGGTTCGTCGCCTCCGACCTCGGCTTCGGCGCCGCCTCACGGGGCGCCGCGAGCATGGTGGTCAACCGGCTCATCGACCATCCGACCATGATCATGGATCCACCCCCCCGGCTGTCGGTCATCTGACGGCCCCCAAAAGCCTGGAGGCGGCACCCTCCAGCCACTGCAGTACACAACCTCATGTCACAAGTGGCACCAGTGCGGCGGCGCGCGCTTTGCCTGACACCCCCCAGTCAGGGAAGGAATCACCCATGTCACCACGTTCTCGAACGTGGGCCAGGTTCTCCACGATCCTGCCAAAAACCGAAAACCGTTTCCTACGCCGGACGGCGACGACGGTGGCTCTCGCCCTCGTCGTGCCCCTGATACCCGCCTTCACACTCCTGGCGTCACCGGCGAACGCCTCCACGACCCAGGCGTCGTCGGCGAACGCCGCCGACCCCGCCTTCAAGGTCCTGGTCTTCTCCAAGACCAGCGGCTTCCGGCATGACTCGATTCCCGAGGGAATCGCCGCCGTCCAGAAGCTCGGCCAGGAGAACAACTTCGCGGTCGACACGACCGAGGACAGCGCCCAGTTCACCGACGCCAACCTGGCCAAGTACCAGGCCGTCATCTTCATGTCCACGACCGGTGACCCGGTGACCACGCCGGACCAGAAGGCCGCCTTCGAGCGCTACATCCAGGGCGGCGGCGGCTTCGCGGGCGTCCACGCGGCCTCCGACAGCGGCTACAACTGGGAGTGGTACGGCAAGCTCGTCGGCGCGTACTTCAAGTCGCACCCGGCGACCCAGCAGGCGACGGTCGTCACCGAGGACCTCGCCCACCCGTCGACCTCGCACCTGCCGACCTCGTGGACCCGCGTCGACGAGTGGTACGACTTCCAGGCCAACCCGCGCAACAACGTGCACGTGTTGCAGTCGATGAACCAGAAGTCCTACACCGGCTCGACCCAGGGCATCGACCACCCGATCTCCTGGTGTCAGGACTACAACGGCGGACGCTCCTGGTACACCGGCCTCGGCCACACCAAGGAGAGCTTCGTCGAGCCGAACTTCCTGAAGATGCTCCTCGGCGGGATCAAGACCGCCGCGGGCGCCGAGAAGGCCGACTGCTCGGCCTCGCAGAGCGGCAGCTTCGAGAAGGTCACCCTCGACGACAACACGTCGAACCCGATGATGACCGACATCGCCAAGGACGGGCGGGTCTTCTACATCGACCGCCTGGGTGACGTCAAGATCATCAAGACCAACGGCTCGACCGTGACGGCCGGTCACCTGAACGTGTTCACCGCCAACGAGAGCGGTCTGCTCGGCCTGGCGCTGGACCCGGACTTCGACACCAACAAGTGGCTGTACCTCTTCTACTCGCCGAACGGCCAGAACGTCGACCGGCTGAGCCGGTTCACGGTCAACGGCGACGCGCTCGACTTCGCGAGCGAGAAGGTCGTCCTCAACGTGCCGGTGCAGCGGGCCGAGTGCTGCCACCACGGTGGCGGCATGCTCATGGACCACAAGACCGGCGACCTGTGGCTCGCCACCGGTGACAACACCAACCCGTTCGCCTCGGACGGCTACACGCCGATCGACGAGCAGTCGGGCCGGTCCGCCTGGGACGCGCAGCGCACCTCGGGCAACACCAACGACCTGAGCGGCAAGCTGCTCCGCATCACCCCGCAGGACGACGGCACCTACACCGTGCCGTCCGGGAACCTGTTCCCCGCGGGCACCGCCAAGACCAAGCCCGAGATCTACGCCATGGGCTTCCGTAACCCGTTCCGCATGGGCCTGGACCCGAAGACCGGCTTCCCGATGGTGGCCGACTACGGACCCGACGCCGGTGCCGCGAGCGCCACCCGTGGCCCGCGAGGCACCGTCGAGTGGAACCTGGTCAGCAAGCCGGGCAACTACGGCTGGCCGTTCTGCGTGGGCGACAACACGCCCTACATCGACTACAACTTCGCCACCAAGGCGTCGGGCTCGGCGTTCAACTGCGCCGCGCCGGTGAACGACTCCCCCAACAACACCGGTCTGACCACGCTGCCCGCGGCGATCGCGGCGTCGATCCCGTACACCAGCGCCACCAACGCGAACTCCTTCCCGGAGCTCAACGGCGGCGCGCCGATGGCGGGCCCGGTCTACCGCTACGACGCCGACCTGCAGTCGACCGTCAAGTGGCCGGCCTACTGGGACGGCAAGGCGATCTTCGGTGAGTGGAACACGAACAAGATGTTCTCGTTCCAGCTCAACGAGGCCGGCAACGCCCAGATCAAGATCAACCAGATCCTGGGGGGCATGAGCTTCAAGCGCCCCATGGACATCAAGTTCGGTCCCGACGGCGCGCTGTACCTGATCGAGTGGGGCTCCGGCTTCGGCGGCGACAACGCCGACTCCGGCATCTACCGCATCGAGTACGTCAAGGGCGTCCGCCCGCCGGTCGCCCGCGTCACCGCGGACAAGACCGACGGTCCGGCCCCGCTGACCGTGCAGTTCTCCAGCCAGGGATCGAACGACCCTGACGGCAAGCCGATCACCTACTCGTGGGACTTCGACGGCAACGGCACCGCCGACTCGACCGAGGCCAACCCCTCGCACACCTACACCCAGGCCGGGCAGTACAGCGCGGTCCTGACCGTCACCAACGCCGACGGCCTCACCGGCACGGCGAACCTGCCGATCACCGCGGGCAACACCCGTCCGAAGGTGACCTTCGAACTGCCGCCGAACGGCGCGTTCTTCGAGTTCGGCGACCAGGTGAACTACAAGATCGTGGTCACCGACGCCGAGGACGGCACGGTCGACTGTGACAACGTCCAGATCCAGGCGTACCTGGGCCACGACAGCCACGGTCACCCGCTCGACCAGCACCAGGGCTGCGAGGGCACCATCCAGACGCTGTCCGACAGCGGACACGGCATCGACGACAACCTGTTCTACATCCTTGAGGCCAGCTACGCCGACAAGGGTGGCGCGGGCGGCGCCCAGTCGCTGACCGGGCGGGCCGAGGTCATCCTCCAGCCCAAGCGCAAGCAGGCCGAGCACCTCTCCTCGACCGGCCGGGTCGCGGACGGCACGGGCACCGACACCCCCGGCGTCCAGGCCGAGGCCGCCACCGACCCGCAGGGCGGCAACCAGAGCATCGCCTTCACCAACGACGGCGACTACTGGGCCTACACCCCGATCAACCTGACCGGCATCAACCAGGTGCGCCTCCGGGTCGCCTCGGGCGGCGCCGGCGGCACCGTGCAGATCAAGACGGGCAACGCCGACACCGGGACCCTGGTGGGCTCGGTCGACATCGCCCCGACCGGCGGCTGGCAGACGTACCAGGACGTCACGGTCAACCTGACCAACGTCCCGACGACGACCGGCCCGCTGTTCTTCATCGTGCGCAAGCCGGCGAGCGCGGCCAACGACGCCTACCTGCTCAACGTCAACTGGGTCGACTTCATCGGCCAGGGCGCCACGGACAACCAGCGCCCGACGCTCACCGCGTCGGCGACCCCGGTCACGGGCGTCGCCCCGCTGAAGGTCGACTTCACCTCGACCGCCACCGACCCCGACAACAACACCCCGCTCACCTACAAGTGGAACTTCGGCGTGAACGGCTCACCGCAGCCGGCCACTCCCAACGCGAGCTACACCTACAACGCGCCCGGCACGTACACCGCCACGGTGACCGTGGCCGACGCCAAGGGTGCCTCGACGAGCAAGACGTTCTCCATCAAGGTGGACCCGCCGAACAGCACGTGCCTCAGTGGTCGTTCCGACGACTTCCTGGGCACCGAGCTCGACCGGAACCGCTGGTCGGTCGTCCGTGAGGACCAGAACCTCAAGGTCGCGGACGGCAAGCTCGTCCTCCCGACGTCGCTCACCGAGATCTACGGCACCGGCGCCGGAACCACGACCAACATCGTGCTCCAGCCCGTGCCGCAGGGAGCCTGGACGGCCACCACCAAGGTCACGCTGAACGCCCGCGACGCCTACCAGCAGGCGGGTCTGATCGTCTACGGCGACGACGACAACTACGCCAAGATGGTGCTCCAGGCTCGGGGCACCAACGACCACGCGGCCCGCATCTTCCAGTTCATCCGGGAGGAGAACGGCACGCCCAACGAGGTGACGGAGAGCAACACCGCCAACCTCGGGGACGCCTACCCCGACACGGTGTACGTGCGGTTCATGAGCGACGGCACCAACCTCACCGCCCACTACTCCTCGGACGGGACCACCTTCACGGCGATGCCGCAGACGAAGGCCCTCGCCGGGATCACCAACCCGAAGATCGGCCTGCTCTCCCTGGTGAGCACGGGTACCCGCCCGGTGGTCGACGCGGCCTTCGACTGGTTCCACATCAGCCCCGACGACAGCGTGGTCAAGCCGGCGCCGAGCGACGAGTTCAACGGCTCGTCCATCGACACCTGCCGCTGGGACGCGATCGTCCGTGGTGACAGCGCGACCGCCCGGGTGGCCGGCGGCAACCTGGAGATCGACACCACCACGGGTGACATCTACGGAAGCACCAACGGCACTCCGAAGAACTTCATCCTGCAGACGGCGCCGAGTGGCGACTGGACGCTGGAGACGAAGGTCGACGGGTCGGCGCTGAACGAGCAGTACCAGCAGGGCGGCCTGCTCGTCTACGCCGGTGACGACAACTACGTGAAGCTCGACTACCTCACCGGCAACGCCGCGGGTTCGGCGGTGTCGCGCCGGATCGAGCTGCGCAGCGAGGTCGGCGGGACCGTCCAGAACCCGCAGCCGCAGACCGGCACGCTCACCCAGGGCGTCTGGCACCTGCGTCTGAAGAAGGAGGGCACCACCTTCAAGGGGTCCTACTCCGCCGACGGCACCACGTGGACCGACATCGCGCAGACGGTGGCGAACACCGCCGTCGGCAACGGCAAGATCGGCGTGTTCACCCTCGGCACCGCGCAGCAGGCGTCCAAGACGGTCAAGTTCGACTACTTCCGCCTCACCGGCGGGGGAACGGCCGACTCGACCGCGCCGGTGACCACGGCCACCCCCGACCCGGCCCAGCCGGCGAACGGGTGGTTCAACAGCCTGATCCTGGTCACGCTGGCCGGCGCCGACGAGGCGCAGGGCAGCGGTGTCGGCAAGACCGAGTTCCAGCTCGACGGCGGCGCCTGGACCACGTACCTGGAGCCGGTGGTCATCACCGGTGACGGTAACCACACCCTGGCGTACCGTTCCGTCGACAAGGCGGGCAACGTCGAGGCGACCAAGACGCTCGCCGTCAAGGTCGACGCGACCCCGCCCGCCACGACCGCGGACTTCCTCCCGGTCGGTCAGGACACGGTGCCGGTGACCCTCGCCGCGACGGACGCGACGTCCGGCGTGGAGAAGATCGAGTACGCCCTCGACAGCGGCGACTGGACGCCCTACACCACGACGGTCAACGTCACCGGTGTCGGCGACCACCAGCTGCGCTACCGCGCCACCGACAAGGCCGGCAACGTCGAGGAGACCAAGGCCGCGACCATCAAGATCGAGGACGGCAACACCGCGCCGACCATCCTCATCTCCGGTGTCGCGGACGGTACCGAGTACGGTGACAGCCAGGACCTCACCATCGCCTGGGAGGTCTCCGGCAACAAGATCAAGACCGTCACCGGCACGCTGGACGGCCAGCCGTTCACGTCCGGGACCGTCCAGCAGCTCCACAAGCTGGCCCTGGGCGAGCACACGCTCACCGTCACCGTCGAGACCGAGTCCGGCAGCAAGTACGAGCAGTCGGTCGCGTTCAAGACGGCCACCTCGACCGACGACATCTCCGCCCTGATCGAGCGTTTCGAGGCGGCCGGCCAGATTTCGGCCACCGGCGCCGCGAAGCTCCAGGACAAGATCTCCAAGGTCATGGTGTCCGAGGACAAGGAGCGCGAGCGCGACAAGAAGAAGATCGTCAAGAAGCTTGAGCGCTTCATCGAAGCGGTCAACGACCCGAAGATCGTCTCCGATGCAGCGGTGAAGGCCACGTTCCTGCGTGACGCCAACGCCCTGATCGTCGCGAACGGCGGCACGCCCGTGTAAGTGGGGCGACCGCCCCGACCTGGGGGCGCCGGGTCCCTTCCCGGGGCCCGGCACCCCCGATGGATCTCGTAGTCGGGGTGCCCCACGACGCGGGGCACCCCGTTTCGCGCTTCGGCGGCGGTGGACACCCACCGCCGCCGTCGCCGAACCCCGGAAGGAAGTCACGACCCGTGAACCCCGTGAACCCCGTGAACAAGGCCCAGAGGTACGCCGCGACCGTCCTGCTGGCCGGGCTCGGGCTGCTGCTCGGCGCCCCGGCCGCCTCCGCCGCGCCCGCCGCGCTCACCGCACCCGCCTCCGTCGCCCCCGCCTCCGCAGCGCCCAAGTCGCCCATCGCCCTGGAGGTCGCCGGAGACGGCGGCCGCAACGTCAACGTGCTGTTCACCTGGAAGAAGGACGGCCGCCCGGTCACCGACATCGTCGCGGCGACCCTGCTCGCGAAGGCGGCCGACGGCCGTACCTTCGGCCCGATCCCGCTGAAGTCGGCGCCCGAGGGCCAGAACCTCTACAACGCCTCCGAGCCGCTCCCCGCGGGTGAGTGGAAGGTCACCGTGACCGCCACCAAGCCCGCCGAGGCCCGCAAGTCCGCGACCGTGAAGGCGCAGGACGTCAAGCTCCCCGCGGCGTCCGCGCCGGTGTCCAACGCGGCCCTGGCCGAACGCGCCGCCCAGGAGAACTCCTCCGACGACCTCCCCCTCCAGATCGGTGTCATCGCCGCCGCCGCGCTGGCCGCCATCGGGATCATGGTCGTCCTCGTCCGCCGCCGGAACGTCTCCGGCTGACCCCCGGACCGGACGACCACCGCGCCTCCCCGGGAGGGCAGGCCGACGAGCCGCTCGACCAGGCCGTCGACGAGTTGGGGGTCCGCGTCCGCACGGCGTCGCGCGACGGTGGTCTCGACGCCGAACCCCTCGCCGAGCCGGCCCGCCTGACGGAGGAGTGGGACACGCCCACTCCCGTCACGCGGGAACCGCTCGAACATCCCGCCGGTGAGCTGACGGCCGCCGACCCGGCCCGGCCGGGTGCCCCCTCCCGGCGACATCGGCTTCGGCTTCGGCGCGGCTTCCCGAGGCACGGCCTTGGAACGAGAACCCCGCCCGCGTACCGCGCGCACCTCACTCACCCGATCATCCCGTCCACCGGGCCGGAAGCGGCGTGACCAGAGGGTCCGCGAGAGATGCCGCCGCCCGCCGTCGCGTCGGGTGCGACCAGGAGAAGCCGGTCGCCGACAGGTCGCGCTTCTGGAACGCCTTGTGATCGTCGGTCCACTGAGACGTCAGCCTCGACACCATCGCCGACGACAGCCCGGCGGCCGGCCCGAGGAACCGCTCCAGGGCCGGAACGAGGTCGCCGGTGGACAGGCCGTGCGGATACAACGGCGTCCCGGACGGCCGCCCTGCTCGACGCAATGGTCTCGGCCGATCCCACCGGACATCGGCCGGTGGCGTTCAGCCGCTTCTCGTTCGCCACGATGATCTACAGGACCCGCCCGGCCGACACGGTTCGTTTACTTGTGCTCGGACCAGTTCACGCGATAGAAACGTATCAATTCCTTCAACCCTTGATACAAGTCTTGCACCTTCTTCAAGAGAGCGCTCTCACGGTCCGGCGGTGTCGACCGCCCGTCGAAGGATCTCACCCCCCAAATGACCGCTGCACACGCAGCGGAAAGGACGAACCGTATGACGACCAAGCCTCCCGGCCACGGGAGTGTGACGACGCGGCGCCCGCGCCGTCGGCAGATGGGTCGGGCGTTGGCGTTCGGTCTCGTACTCGCGACCGCCGTCATGACAGCCGGAACACCCGCCACCGCCGCATCGCCGACCGATGGCGCCCCTGATCTCGGGCCGAACGTCACCGTCTTCGATCCGAGCATGCCCGTCAGCTCGATCCAGGCGACCCTCGACGCGAAACACGCCGCTCAGGTCGACAACGAGATGGGCACCACGCGCCACGCGTACCTCTTCAAGCCCGGCACCTACGGCACCGCGGAGCAGCCACTCCAGATCAAGGTCGGCTACTACACCGAGATCTCCGGCCTGGGTGCCTCGCCCGCCGACGTCGTCATCAACGGCAAGGTCGAGGTCTACAACCGCTGCCTGGAGGGCGGCGGGACGGGCAACTGCCTCGCGCTCGTCAACTTCTGGCGCACCCTGTCCAACCTGTCGATCAACATCAACGCGGCCGGCCAGGACGGCTGCCGGGGGTCGGCGAACTTCTGGGCCGTCTCCCAGGCGGTGTCCCTGCGCCGTCTCAACATCAGCGGCGGCACCCTGTCGCTCATGGACTACTGCACCGCCGGCCCGCAGTACGCCAGCGGTGGCTTCATCGCCGACTCCAAGCTGCCGTCCGTCACGAACGGATCGCAGCAGCAGTGGCTGACCCGCAACAGCGAGGTCGCCGGCTGGTCGAACGCCGTGTGGAACCAGGTGTTCGCGGGCACCGTCGGCGCCCCGGACGACGCGGCATTCCCGAACCCGCCGTACACCACCCTCGAGACCACTCCCGTCAGCCGTGAGAAGCCCTACCTGTTCGTCGACGAGCAGGGCGAATACAACGTCCGCGTGCCCGCCGTCCAGAAGGACTCGCGCGGCATCACGTGGGCCAACGGCATGACCCCGGGTTACACGCTGCCGATCAGCGACTTCTTCGTCGCGAAGCCGTCGGATTCGGTGAAGACCATCAACAGTGCGCTCAAGAGCGGCAAGCACCTGCTGCTCACACCCGGCGTGTACGACATCGAGAAGAGCATCGACATCGAGCGCCCGAACACGGTCGTCCTCGGCATCGGGCACGCCACGCTGACCGCCGTCAACGCCTCGACCCCGATCGAGGTCGACTCCGTCCCCGGCGTGATCGTCGCCGGCGTGACCATCGACGCGGGTCTCAAGAAGTCGCAGGTCCTGCTGAAGGTGGGCAAGAAGGACAAGAGGAGCCACAGCACGGCGGACAACCCGATCACCCTGTCCGACGTGTACTTCCGCGTCGGCGGACCCCACGTCGGCAGGACCAACACCGCGCTCGAGGTCAACAGCGACCACGTGCTCATCGACCACACCTGGGTGTGGCGCGCCGACCACGGTGTCGAAGGCTTCACCGACACCCAGCGGTGGAACACCAACGACGGCCGCAACGGCGTCATCGTCAACGGCGACCACGTGACCGCGACCGGCCTGTTCGTCGAGCACTTCCAGCGGCACAACACCATCTGGAACGGCGAGGACGGCACGACGATCCTGTACCAGAACGAGCTGCCGTACGACCCGCCGACCCAGGCCGACTGGATGGACGGCGATGTCGAGGGCTATGCCGGCTACAAGGTGGGCAGGAGCGTGAAGAGGCACCTCCTCTACGGCGGCGGGGTCTACGTCTTCAACCAGAACAACCCGCAGATCCACACCGAGAACGGCTTCGAGGTTCCGCAGACCCCGGGCGTCAAGCTGCACCACATCATGACCGTCAACCTCAGTGCCGGAATAATCGACCACGTCGTCAACGGCGTGGGCGACGCGGCCGACATGACGAAGGTCGGCGCGCCGGTGTACATCACGGATTACCCGGCCCCGTAGGGCCCGCCCCGGTGGGCCGGAGTCTCCTGACCCGGCCCACCGGGGATCTCGCGGGCAGCTTGTCGTACGGCGGGATCTGGCCGACCGTGGGGTCCTGCCTCACGCCGTTCCATGACATGGCGCTGACGTGTTCCGAGACGACGAGTGAGCACGTGGACCTACCACCTGCGCCGGGGCGACTACTCGCGATGGCTGGCCGACAGCGTCAAGGACGAGGAGCTGTCGGCCGAGGTGGCCGAGGTCGAGCAGGATCCCGGCGACTCCGTCGACGACGCCAGGAAACGGGTGCGCGAGCTCATCGAGGCCCGCTACACCGCCCCCGCCGAACCGAGCGGGATGGTGTGAACCGCGCCGGGACCGCCGGAGGCGTTGATGTGCCCCGGCGCGGTTCGTCATCACGTGGCTCCGGTGAGCTGGGCGTGAAGGCGCTTGCACTCGTGGACGAAACGGATCGTCCGGCGGCTGCGCGCGAACTCGGCGACGACCGGGATCTCCCCGCGCGCGCCGGTCCAGCGGGCGACGTCGGCGGCGAAGGCGACGAGTTCGGTGTGGGTCACGGTGATACGCCGCCCTTCGCCCGGCAACATCCCGGGTAGCAGGGCGCGCAGGATGCGCCACACCTCGTGGTGGCCGCCGGCCTCGGCCAGCTCGGTCAGGGCCGCGACGGCGGGGCGGGTCTCCAGCCAGGTGCGGCGCAGCAGCAGCGCGAGCTGGCGGCCGATCGCCTCGGCGGGCAGGTCGCCTCCGGCCGCCATCCGCAGGACCACCGGGGTCGTCCCGGGCACGCCGCTCCCCAGCAGGAAAGCGATGATCACTGCCGTCGCCTCGCTCACGGGGCCGCCGCAGGCGGCCAGGCGGGACAACTCCGCCGGGGTCACGCCCGCGTACCAGTGGCCGTGGAGCACGAACGGCAACATGTTCACGGCCACCACCTCGCGGTGGGAGGGCAGCATGGCCGGCCACCCGCCGATCTCGCTGCCCAGACCTTCGTCCGACCAGTCGAACGGCTGCCGCAGCAGCACCTCGTCGATCAGCTCGTCGCCGGTGGGCATGGCCCGTAGCACCGGCGTCAGGCGAACCGCGGTGGAGTGCTCGGGCTCACCGTCGCCGAACTCGACCATGGACGCGTTCACCATGTGGGTCCACCAGAGACCGCACTCCGGGTCGGGCATACCCTGCCCGGCCAGCCATTCGGCCGCCGTGCGCGCCGCCGCGGAATCGATCTTCACGGCCCGGCCGGCGGCGGCCGGGTGGCTGCCCCGGGGCAGCCGCAGCAGCGCCTGCGCCAGATCGGCCCGCAGCGGTTCGACGCCCGCGCCGGCGCACGTCTCCAGCCGGTCGACCAGCACGTCGGGGTCGAGGTGGCCGGTCATCCAGGTCGGCGTGGCCAGCAGCACGGGCGGCAGGGTCCCGTTTCGGAGGGCCTCGGCGAGTTCCGCGTAGCGGTGCAGCAGGAAATCGTGGAGCGGGGAGACGCGATTGGGGTGGGGCAGCCGGTTGCGCCGCCGCCACTCGTCGTGCTCGGGCAACTCCTCGGGCATGAAGGAACGCAGCCGTGGCGGGACGAAGACGACGGTCACCTCCACGAGCGGCTCGCCCGGGCCCGGCGGGGGCACCTGCTCCCCCGCCCGCATCGCCGCGATCCGGACGGGGTCCGTGCCGAGCTCGGCCATGCGCTCGTAGGCGCGGTCGAGGATGAAGGACGGCATGGCCTCCACGGAGTCGTCGTACAGGACGCCAGGCCTCGTCCGCACCGGGGGGAGGCGATCCGGCAGCCTGTCGTCGTGGATCTCCTCGTCGTCGGCGCCGGAAGGCCGCGGCCGCTCGGCGTCGGCGGGAGAACCGTACAGATGGATCCGGCCCTTGGCGAAGGGGATCCGCCGGTCGCCCTCGTGGGCCACCGCCCCGTCCGGGCCGTCGTCGCCGGTCCAGGTGATGAAGAAGGCGCGCATCGGGGCGTCGTCGTCGAGGTAGCGGCCGGGCCGGTAGGCGCCGCTCACCACGAACCGCTGAGGCCCCGGCTCCGGGGTGCGCTCCTCGCCACGGGTGAGGACGCGTACTCCCACGGAGCGGCTCGCTCTGTCCCAGAACTTCTCCGGTTCGATCGGCGGCAGCTCCGGCACGCTCCCGGGAGTGACGAGCTCGGCGGACAGCGCCGACTGCCAATCGCCGGGGTCGAGACGCACCTCCCTGGACCGCCGGTAACCCAAGTCGTGCTCGACGTGGGGCTTGAGCCTGCGACGTAGTTCCGCCCGGTCGTCGGCGATCCCCACGACGAAGGCCGCCAGCCAGCGCTCCTGGCCGGCCCAACGCTCGTGGTGGCCGGGGAAGATCGACGGCTCGGGGAAACGCTCCGGTGCGAGCACCTCTGGCAGAGGCGGGAACTCCTTGTGCTCCAGCAGTTCCTCGACCGGGATCTCCCCGCCGAACCGCTCGGCCAGCTTCACGCCCAGATCGGCGGGGAGCTGGGGGATCGCGTCGAGGATCGCCCCGGTGTGGTCGGCGAACAGGTCGGCGTGTTTCAGGGTCAGCTCGGCCGCGCGGTTGCGCACGTCGAAGGACTTGTGTGCGTACGCCGTGGTCAGCGCGGTCACGAGATCGGCGGCTGCCTCGGGCGTGGCCCGGATCGCCTGGTCGAGCCAGCGCAGGCCCGTTGCGGCGAGCTTGGCCTCCTCGCGGAAGGTGAGCGCGTCGACCGCCTCGACCAGGTCGGCGCGGTCGAGCGGCATCGCCGCACGCACCTGCCCGGCGGCCAGCTCGGCGACCGTACCCGGAGCCGACGGCAGCAACCGCAGGTAGTCGCGCAGGCGCGGCGCGGACTCCGCGGGCGTGGGGGCGAGGAGCGTGTGCAGCCGGACGAAGAATCGCAGGTCCTGCGCATCGCCGCCGCGCAGGAAACGGCTCACGCAACCGTCGAGCACCTGCTCCCTGGGCAGCTCGCGGGCGGCGGCGGCCAGCCAGCGGGTCGGCCGGGGCTCCAGCCGCTCGTCACGGAGGGCGCGGCCCGCGCCGTCGGCGTCGAAGACGCGAGGCAGCAGCACGGGGGTCAGCGGGTCGTCGGCCACGCTCGGCGCGGCCAGCCAGGCGGCCACCAGCGGGTCGTGGTCGGGCGGCACGGCGCCGGACTCGCGCAGCAGCGCCACGGCCAGCGGCGCGATGCGGTCGGTGGGGCGGCGCACCCGCCGGGCCAGCCGGACCGCGACATCGCGACGCCACTCCCGGGGGCGGGTGGCCGCCACCCGACACACCCGTGCGACGTTGAGGTCCCTGGCCCAGCGGCGGTTGACGTCGCGGCCGGTCATCCACGTCACCGCGGCCGCCGGGCCGGTGATGACACCGACGCCGGTCAGCAGCAGCCCGTTGGCCAGCTCGTCGAGCAGGTCGCCGACCTCCCAGGAGGCCATCTCCTCGAAGTCGTCGGGATGATCGGCGCGCACCTGCTCGGTGCGGGCACGGCGCAGCTCCTTGACGAGGCCGGGCAACCGTCCACTCAGCTCGGCGCGCTCCTCCTCGGTGAGCGTGACCAGCCGGTCGGCCAGGCGGGCGACCTGGTCGCGGGTGACCAGATCACAGATCTCCGTCCAGAGGGTCATCGGGAGACCTCCGCCGCGGCGCGGGCGACGCCGAGCAGGGCCGCCGCGGAGGGGGCCGCCTGGGTCACCACGCCGCCGAGGAACCGGGGGGCCACGGCCGGGCCGGACAGGGCCCGCCCGCCGGAGGCCGCCGATCCGAGACGATCGCCGGCCGGGGAGGAGGGCGCGGCGTGTGCGTACGCCCGCGTCGCTGAAGTCATGGCCGGGACGTTAGATCACCCCACCGACAAACCTGGACTTCCTTCCGCCCCGGCGGGCAACGGCCGAACACCGCCGGTGAAGGGCGCCGGAGAGCCCCGGCCGCGCCACCCCGGCCGGGCTGTCGAAGCGGGCTCGCATGAGGAAACGGCCGGCTGCGGGGATCAACCCGGGGTGCCGAAGAAGAAGGACTGCTGGGTGGTGAACAGGCCCTGTTCCGAGAAGGTGAAGACGTCGGCGAACTCCACCTCCTCGGCGGTCTCCCCGGTGAGGACGCCGATGACGACGACGTGCTCCTCCGAGGCGATCACGGTGGTCACCGTGTAGTGGCAGTGGGCGGCCCGCCCGTCCTGGCACCTCTCCAGTGCCGCGCGGCCGCGCACGGTCAGGTCCGGGCGCCGCACCACCACGTCCTTCTCGAAGAGGGAGGCGTAGGCGTCGACGTCGCCGGCGTTGAGGTAGTCGTAGCTCAGCCGGGCGTGGTCAACGGCCACGGCGATGAGGCCGGTGCTACGGCTCCTGCGCTGCTGGGGTGACATGGCTGCCTCCTATCCGCGGCTGAACCGGAGCTGTCCGGGCGACTCGCCGATGGCCCCAGGGCGGGTGCCTAGTTCCGGAGGATCGGGCTCATGCGCCGCGCACCGCCGAGCAGGTCGAGATCGAGCGACATGCAGCGAATTCCGCCGCCGGCCTTGAGGAACTCGTCGACCGGGGAGACGCGCACGGTGAAGCCCCAGTCCTCGAGTCGCGTCCTGATCCGCGGAGGACAGGAGGGCATCACCACCGTGCGCCCGACGACCACCGAGTTGGCACTGAAGGTGAGCGCCTCCTCCACGCTGATGACCAGCGGGTCCGGCACGAGCTCCCCGATCGCCCGCCGCCCTTCGCGGTCCCACACGTCGGGTGCGTAGATCGCCCGGCGGGCGTCGAGCGGGCAGAAGGACATGTCGAGGTGGTAGAAGCGCGGATCGACGATGGGCACCGTCACCACGGGGATGCCGAGCACCTGTGACAGGTACGCCGCCGCCGCGGGTGACGTGCGCGGGCCGGTGCCGCACAGCAGGACGTCGCCGAACCGGAGCACGTCACCACCCTCCAGGTACATGCCGGGGTCGTCGGGCCAGGGGATCTCCGTGAACCCGTGTTCCAGCAGCCACGTCGCGCCGTGCGCGGCCTCGTCCCGGCGCTCGGGATGCCGGAAGCGACCGCGGACGAACCGGTCCCCGTCCACCACCCCCACGTCCGTGGGGAAGACCATGTCCGACAGTCCGGGCAGCGAGGGGAAGTGGTGCACCTCGGCACCGGCTGCCCGTAGGTCGGCCACCAGGGCGTTCCACTCGCCCCAGCTCTTCTTCCTGTCGGGGCGCCGCTGAGATGACATCCACGGGTTGATCTCGAACGTGATGTCGAAGTGGTCGGGACTGCACAGCAGGAACCTCTTCAGCGGATTCCGTGAAGCCGTGGAAGAAGAGCCGTCGTTCATGGTCACCCTCTCTGTGCGGAGAAACCGCCCGGTGGTGTCGTCAATACAACACGCGCGAGTCGGCACTGGCGCGCAGGGCGCGCGAGTTGCGCAGGTCGCGGCTGAGCACGAGCTTCTTCAGCCACCGGTCGGTGCCGTCGTAGGCGGCCTGGAACGGTCGACGGCCGTGTACGGCGCGGAAGTTGTCGATGAAGAGGACCTCCCCGGCGTGCACGACGATGTCCTCGAGGTTCGCCTCGAGCTGCTTGGTCACGAGTTCCAGCGCGTCCGCGGCGTAGCCGTCTCCCGGCACCGACGACATGAAGTACGGGTCGATGCGCAGGTAGGGCCGATCGACGCCGCCGAAGAGGACCGCGGTGGGGACGGGTGCCGTACCGATCCGCTGGACGGTGGAGGGCGAGCCCGCGTCGTCGGCACGCGCGTTGCGCAGGTGCTCGGTGTCGGGCCGGATCAGGAACCGCGGCTCGGCCAGCACCTGCAGGTAGTCCTCGGGCAGGTCCAGGGTGGCGACGCTGGCGTAGGTGGTGGGGACCTCACCGTGATTGCGCAGGCCGATCAGGCCCAGGTAGTCGCAGCGATTCGGGTGGAAGCCGTCTTCGGTGTGCCACTCGAGAAGGTCCGAACTGCCGTGGCCGCTCTGCTGGCACTCCTCGCCCGGGATCGGGATCACGTTGTGCACCAGCCGGCCACCCTGCAGGGTGGACCAGCCGAACGGCTCGCCCAGCACCGACGCCACCAGGGCGAAGAAGAACTCCTCACGCCGCGTGGTGGCCGGATCGGCCTGCTTCGACCAGTGCAGTGGTGTGGGGCCGATGCCCGCGTCGTCCACCGGGAGGCCGCGCACGACGACCGCCGCGGACGACTCGGTCAGCCGGAAGGTGCGCAGGAAGCGGGTCAGTTCGCCCGGCAGGCCGGCTGCGAGCCTCGGCGCGTCGAGCAGGAACTCCGGTGCTTCCGGGTGACCGTACTCGGCGCCGGTGCGGGCCAGCAGATCCTCGATCGTGTTCAGATCCGTCGGCGTGATGTCGTAGTAGAGCACGTCGACGGGGTGCGATGCGGACATGTGCGATCCTCCGATGAGATGGACCCGGGTTCACCGGGTCAGTAGCCGTGAGTCCGGGACCGCCCGGATCTCGTCGTGAGCGGGGCGTGCCGCGGCCGCGGGCACGGTGACGGCCACGGCGGCCTGCGGCGTCTCCGCCGTCAGCAGGTCAAGGGCCTCCTCCACGTCGCCGGTGGCACAGATGAGGTCGCGTTCCTCGGGGGTGAGGAAGCCGTCCTGCGCCACGCGGTCGAGAAAGCCCAGGAGCGAGTCGAAGTAGCCCTTCGCGTTGAGGAGGACCACCCGCTTGCGATGCATGCCGAGCTGGTTCCAGGTGGCCACCTCCATGAGCTCGTCCAGGGTCCCGAACCCGCCGGGCAGGACCGCGAAGGCGCTGGAGAGCCGGTACATCAGGGCCTTGCGCTCGTGCATGGTCCGGACGAGGAAGATCTGTCCCGGCGCCTTCTGGGATCGCTCCCGTTCGTGGAGGTCATGGGGGACCACCCCCGTGACGTTGGCCCCCTGGGCCAGGGCCGCCTCGGCCACCGCCCTCATCATGCCGACGCCACCCGCGCCGTAGACGAGCCCGCAGCCGCGCCGGCCCAGGGCCGTTCCGAAGTCCTGGGCGAGGGCGGCGTACGCGAGGTCCCTGCCGGGACGCGCACCGCAGAACGTGGCGATGATCGCGGCACGTTGACGAATGTTGTGCATGGAGATCTCCGATCACAGCGTGGAGGAGGTGTGCGGCGTATGGGCGCGTCCACTCGACACGGGGAGAGGGCGGCGCCCGGTCAGAGCTTCAGCACCGTGCGCAGCAGCACCTCGGCGCCGATGACCAGGTCCTCCGGGCTGGTGCGTTCGGAGGGGACATGGCTGACGCCGTCGATGCTCGGCACGAAGATCATGCCGACCGGTGCGAGATCGGCCACGATCTGGGCGTCGTGTCCCGCTCCGCTCGGCAGCGTCTCCTGGGAATGTCCGAGCTCGGTCGCCGACGCCGCGATGGCGTCCCGGATTCGCCGGTCCGTCTGCACGGGAGCGCTGCGCACGGTGGACTCGATCACGGCCCGGACGTTCCCCAGGCGTGCCAGGGCGGCCAGTGCTCCTCGCACGGTCTGCTCGGCCGCGGCGAGGCGGGCGGGGTCGCTGTCCCTGAGGTCGACGTCGAGCCGTACCGAGTTCGGGATGGTGTTGGGAGAGTTCGGCTGGACCTCCATGCGCCCGACGGTGGCCACGCGGCACAGCTTCTCCTCCCGTGCCAGGCCCTGGACGACGTGGATCAGGCGCGCGGCCACGACGAGTGGGTCCTGGCGCCCTTCCATGGGCGTGGTGCCCGCATGGCCCGCTTTGCCGTTTATCTGTACGGACATGTGAATCCGTCCGGTGATGGACTCGACCACGCCGATGGACCTGCCCAGCCGCTCCAGGACGGGCCCCTGCTCCACGTGGAGCTCCAGGTAGGCGGTGAGGGAGCCCGGCGCCCACGTCGCCGTCTTCAGCTGTGACAGATCGCCGCCTACCCGGGCCAGGGCGTCTCGCAGTGGCCTGCCGGAGTAGTCCTCCGGCTCGCTCGGCAGCGCGTCCAGCCGTCCCGCGAAGACCATGGAGCCCCAGAAGGGCTGGGGGAAGAGGGCGCCCTCCTCGTTGGCGAAGCTGATGGCGATGACCTCGTGGTCGGTTTCGGCACCGGCTTCGTGCAGGGTCTGCAGCACCTCCAGCGCGGCGATCACCCCGTAGGCCCCGTCCAGCCGGCCGCCGTTGGCGACCGTGTCCAGGTGCGAGCCGACGAGGATCGGCGGGCGGTGGGAGCCCCGGTGGTCGCCGGGGCGCCGGATGAGCAGGTTTCCGCCGGCGTCGACGGTGGCGGTCAGCCCGGCCTCCGCCGCCTGCCGGGCCACATGGGCCCGCGCCTCCTGGTCGGCGTCGCTGAAGCCCATACGGGTGACGCCGCCGTCCTCGCCTCCTCCGATCTCGGCCAGGCGGTCCAGGCGGTCGAGCAGTCGAGCGCCGTCGATCCGGAGAGAGGTGCCGGAGCGAGGCTTGTCGGCAACGGTCAGAGAGTTACGCATCGTTACCACCTGTCGTGGCGATCAAGCTCCTGGGGCGTCCGCCGGCCCAGGAGTCGAGCGAGGTCGGGACGTGCTGGGTCCGGTCGTGCCGGGTCCGGTCGTGCCGGGTTCGGTCGTGCCGGGTTCGGTCGTGTGGGTCGGCCGCCCGCTCAGCTGACGACATGTCCGCCCCCGTTGCGCCTGGCCCGGGACCGGCGGCTGTCGGCGTGGACGAACACGCGGTGCAGCCAGCGGTCGTGGCCGTCGTACCGGGGTGAGAACGGGGTGCGGCCGTGCAGGGCCACCCGGTTGTCGACGATCGCGAGGTCGCCCGGGGCGAAGTAGACGGTGTCGCAGACCGCTTCGAGGGCCTCGCGGAGGGCGGCCATGGCCCGCGCGGCACCCTCGTCCAGGGGTCTCGTGGCGTGGAAGTCCACCTGGGCGTCCGGATCCTCGGGCGCACCGGAGATGGCCCCGTGCACCACCCCGGTTCCGGATCCGTTGAAGGACGGCGGCGGGTCGGTCCTGAAGCGGGGCTCGGCGAGGATCCGCCGCTGTTCGGCGGAGAGGAGCCCGATCGCCCGCCGAAGCGACGCGACGCGCAGCCCCGCCTCCCCGTCGAGGTCCTGGCGCAGGCAGGACAGGGCGACGAAGTCGGGCCGATGGGGATGGAACGCGTTCTCGGTGTGCATCTCCAGGTTGACGGACCCGGCGTTGCTCTGGGTCCGCTCCTCACCCGGTACCGGCACCACGTTGTGCACCAGGGCGCCGCGCTTCTCGCCTTCGAAGCCCACCACCTCACCCAGCACCATGGCGCACAGCACGATCACCGAAGCCGGCACGGTGGCCCACCGCTCGACGGACTCCCTGCTGGTGGGGGTGGGGGGCAGGGGCCCGACCGGCAGGCCGTGGATCTGTATCACGCCCGCCTGGCCGGAGTTGGCGGAGAAGTTCCGCAGCGCCGTCCGCAGCGCCGCCGGGAGGGCGCAGGACAGATCACGCGCCGCCGCCAGCCAGTGGGGCTCGTCCAGCAGGCCCGGCACGGTCTCCGCCAACAGTTCGGCGAGCCGCTTGATCTCCTGCCGTACGTCCAGGTCGAGGTAGATCGACTCTTTTTCCAGGGTTGTAGTGATGGGGCCGATTTCCGTCATTTTCTGCTCCGGTCTGCGATCCGGGGATGACATCAGGACGTCGCCAGAGAACGGGCGACGGTGGCGATGTTCGGTGCCTTCACGGCCGCGTAGTGATCGCCGGCGAGGGGGACGGCCTTCGTACGGCCCGTGCACAGCCGCAGCCACTGCCGCCGGGCCGCCTCGGCGCGTTCGTCCTCGGCCGCGTCGCCGGCGCTGAAGATCAGGGTGCGGCCCGCGTGGGGAAGCGGGCGGTAGTCCCTGAGCGCGCGCCAGTTGGCGGAGAAGACCTCGAAGAGCCGCAGTTCCTCACCCGCGGTGGCGTCCGCGGAGATGAGCTGTGCGTCGCGCATCCGCGCCACCAGTTCCCGGCGCCGTTCCGCCGACGGCATCGCCGCCAGTTTCTCCACGTCGAGGGCGATGTCGACCTCGTGCAGCCGATCGAGGAAGGTCAGATAGGCCGCTATGACCGCCGCTTCCTCCTCGCCGTGGCCCACGGCGTCCGGCGGGTCCGGCAGGAGCGAGGGCGGCAGGGCCGGGTCGATCATGGCGAGCAGCTCGACCTCCTCGCCGTCGGCGGCGCACTGCCGGGCCATCTCGTACGCCACCAGGCCGCCGAACGACCAGCCGATCAGCCGCAACGGGCCCTCGGGCTGCGCCTGCCGGACGACGGCCAGGTGGGCCGCGGCGATGTCGGCGACGCTGGTGTGCGGGTGCTCGCCCGGCTCGACGCCGACCGACTGGAGCCCGTGCACCGGGCCGTCGCCGGGCAGTGACCGCGCCAGGTCGAGGTAGCAGAACGCGGTGCCTCCGACGGGCGCGACACAGAACGTGGGGCGTCCGGTGCCGAGCCGCAGCGGGAGGAGTGTCCGGGGCCGCCGGGGCCGGCGAGCGACCAGGGAGGCGGCCTGGGCCGCCACGGTGGAGGCGTCCAGGAGGCTGGCCATGGGCAGGTCGATCCCCAGCTCCTTTCTGATCGTCGAGATGAGGCGCACGCCGAGCAGGGAGTTCCCGCCGGCCGCGAAGAAGTCGTCCTCGATGCCGATGCCCCGGCTCCGCAGGATCCGCTCCCAGATGTGCAGCAGGTCCAGCTCCGTCCGGCCGCGGGGAGCCGTCCGCGGGCCGGCCGGCGCCGCGGAGGGTGCCGGCAGCGCCGCCTGGTCGAGCTTCCCGTTGTGCGAGAGGGGGAATTCGGCCATGGGGACCACCGCGCTCGGTACCAGTGCCGTGGGCAGCCGCTCCTGGCACCAGCGGCGAACGTCCGCGACGAGCGCCTCGGCGTGTGTCCAGGCCCCTTCCTCCGCCGTGCCCCGCGGCCCGGGGCCGGCACCGGACGGCTCGCCCAGCAGCTGCCTGCGCACCGGTGCCGCGGTTACGGCGTCCGGCACCACGTACGCCAGCAGCCGCTTCCCGCCGCCGGTACCGTCCACGACCACGACGGCGTCGCGGATCGCGGCGTGCTCGACCAGGACCGACTCGATCTGGCCCGGTTCGATCCGTACGCCGTGCAGCTTGACCTGCCGGTCGATGCGGCCCAGGAACTCGATGACCCCGTCCGGAGCCATCCTCGCGAGGTCGCCGGTCCGGTACATGCGCTCGCCGGGGAGGCCCGTCGGCGCGGGAACGAACCGGTCCGCGGTCAGGTCCGGGGCGGCGCGGTACCCGCGGCCCATCAGGTCACCGGCCAGGCAGAGCTCACCCGCCGCTCCGGTGGGCACCGGATTGAGGTCGCCGTCGCAGACGAGAGCCCGGCTGCGCCCGATGGGCAGGCCGATGGGCACCGTGGTCCGTCCGTCGTCCGCCCGGCACTCCCAGGCGGTGGCGATGATCGCGGTCTCGGCCGGGCCGTAGTGGTTGTGGAGCCGGATCCACGGCAGTTCCCGCAGGACCCGCTGCTGCAACTCGTACGTCAGCGCCTCCCCTGCGGGCACGATGTGGCGCAGGCTGCCGCACCGGCTCGCGACCTCGGGCGTGTCCAGGAAGATGGCGAGCATCGAGGGAACGGGGTGGATCACCGTGATCCGCCTGCTCGCCACCAGGTCGGCGAGATAGTGCGTGTCCCGGTGACCGCCGGGTTCGGCGAGCACCAGCCGGCTGCCCACGGTCAGCGGCCTGAAGATCTCCCACAGCGACACGTCGAAGCTGATCGGGACCATCTGCAGTACGGCGTCGTCGGGCCCCAGGGGAATGCGCCGCTGGCCCCACTCCAGGGTGTTGACCAGCCCGCCGTGCGTGTTCTCCACGCCCTTGGGCCGTCCCGTCGATCCGGAGGTGTAGATCACGTACGCGAGCTGGTCGCCTCCGTTCCAGCGGCCCGGCACATTCTCGTCGGGCCCTTGTGTCAGCAGGCCGGGGTCGGTGTCCAGGCAGACGGCCGGTACGGGGACGCCGGCGAGATCGGGCAGCCACGCCTCCTCGGTGACCAGCGCGGAGGGCCCCGCCTGATCCAGCAGCGTGCGCCGCCAGTCGCGCGGGTACTCGGGATCGACGGGGAGGACGACGCCGCCGGACTTGAGCACCGCCAGGTACGCGACGGCGAGGTCGACGGAACGCTCCAGGTGGACGGCGACGACCGCTTCGGCCCCGATCCCGAGGGCCGCCAGCCGGCGCGCGAGCCGGTTGGCGCGGGCGTTCAGCTCCCCGTAGGTCAGTTCGTCCTTGCCGCAGACCACCGCGATCGCGTCCGGTGTGCGCCCGGCCTGACGTTCCACGAGTCCGTGGACGGAGATCTCCTCGTCACGGGCGGCGGGCGCGGGCGCCCGCTCGCCCAGGCCCTGCCGGGCCGGCGCCGACTCCGGCCCGTGGGCGATGGAGCGGTACGCCCCCGGTGTCAGCAGCTGGTGGGCGTCACCGTCCGGATCGGCCGCCATCGCCTCCAGGACCGCACGGTAGAGCTCGCCCAGCAGGGCCTGGGCGTGCGGGCCCGCGTCCCCTGGCCTGCTGTACAGCGTCAGCCTTCCGGTCTGCGCGACGGCCATCAGCCGGAACTCGTTCGGACTGTCGTCGACGACGGCGTCGTCGTCGATGAGGTCCCAGTCGAGGACGTGGAAGTCCAGGTAGGCGAAGGCGACGTCGATCATGCGGGCGTGGCGGCTGCCCTCCTGGATCTCGCCGAGCGGATACCGGCGGTGCGGCCACATCTCGATCTCCGTGTCGCGCACCCGCTGGACCAGCTGCCGCCAGGTGCGGGCGCCGCGGCGGAAGGGGAAGGGGACCGTGTTGACGTACAGGCCGGGAACGCGGTCCGCGCCCTCGGCCTCCGGCCGGGTGTCGCACACCAGGCCGGTGGAGAACGCCTCGTCCGCGGTGATCATGCTCATCACCGACAGGTGGGCCGCCAGCATCACGTTCTTCAGCGACGCGTCCGCCGTCCGTGCCAGCTCGCCCAGGTCGTCCAGCAGGTCGTCGTAGCGCGTGACCAGCTGCTTCACGGGCCCCGACCCGCCGCCCCACGCGGAGGGCACCTCCAGCTTGGCGTGGTTCGCGACGACGTCACGCCAGTAGGCGGCGTGCGCCGGGTCGCGCATGTCCTTCCGTTCGAGCGCGACGAAGTCGGCGTACCGGATCCGGGGCAGGGGGGTGGGCGCGTACTCCGTGCCGTCGCACAGGGCGTGGTACCGGCCGAACACCTCGGAGAGGAGGACGTGGAAGCTCCAGCCTTCGAGGATCGGGTGGAACTCGGTGAAGGTGACCCACCACTGGTCCTCGCACATGTGGGTGAAGTACCGGAACAGCGGTGCCGTGCCCAGGTCGAACCGGCGGTCACGCTCCGCGGCCATGTAGGCGCGCACCTCGTCCCGCTGCGCCTCCGGCGGCAGATGACGGACATCCGCCAGGCCGACGGGCAGGTGCGCCTCGCTGTGCACGAGCTGGAGCGGCTCGCTGTACGTCGTGAGGTCCATCGTCGTGCGCAGGGCCTCGTGCCGGGCGACGGTGGCGTCGATCGCCGCCTGCAGGAGGTCGTGACGGTAGGGCCGGCCGTCGCGGACCAGGTAGCAGGTGACGTTGTGGTAGTTGCCCTCGTCGCCCGAGGACTCCATCTCGAGGATCATCCCGAGCTGGATGCGCGACAGCGGGTACGCGTCCGTCACTCCGGCGGGTATCCGTGCCCGGTCGGCCGGGTCGAGCATCGCGAAGGGCCGTACCAGTGGCTCGTCGACGCCGTGAGCGGAGCGGGGGCCCAGTATCCGGGCGAAGGCCTCGACGGTGCGGTGCTCGAAGACGTCCCGGACGGTGACGTGGTAGCCCTTCCCGCGCAGCGCCCCCACCAGGGCCACCGCACGCACCGAGTCCCCGCCGAGGGTGAAGAAGTTGTCGCGGACCCCGAAGTCGGAGGTGCCCAGAACCGTGCTCCACACCGCCGCGATCTCCGTCTCGGCGTCGGAGCGGGGTGCCACCAGGTCGGTAGCGACGCCTCGGGACGCCCGGTCGGGAGCCGGCAGCGCATCGGTGTCGATCTTGCCGACGTCCGTCAGCGGGAGCGAGCCCAGGATGACGATCGCCGACGGCACCATGTACTCGGGCAGGCGCTCGCCCACGAACGAGCGGAGGGCGGCCTGGTCGGGGGCGGCCGTCTCGGCCGAGGGCACCACGTAGCCGACCAGTTCGTGCCCGCCGCTCTCGGTCCGCCGGGCCACGACGAGGGCGGTGCGTACGGCGGGATGCGCGGCCATGGTGTTCTCGACCTCGGCCGGCTCCACCCGGTAACCGCGGATCTTGACCTGCTTGTCGACCCGGCCCACGAACTCCACGTCGCCGTCGGGCCGGACGGCGACGAGGTCGCCCGTGCGGTACAGCCGCGCGCCCGGCTCGCCGGAGAACGGGTCGGGGAGATACTTCTCCGCCGTCAGGCCGGGCCTGTTCAGATAGCCGCGGGTGACGCCGGTCCCGCCGATGTAGACCTCTCCGACGACGCCGAAGGGCACCGGGCGCATGGTGTCGTCCAGGACGTACATCGTGGTGTTGGGCATGGCCGAGCCGATCGACACGAGCTCCGTCTCGGCCGGCCCGTCGAGACGCCAGCCGGAGTTGCCGACCGTGATCTCGGTCGGGCCGTACTCGGCGGCGACACTGCCCGGACCGGCGTCGGCGAGCCAGCCGTTGGCCAGCGTGCCGGTGAAGCGGTCACCGGCCGCGATGACGAGTCCGGCGAGTGATCGCCGCTGGTGCGGATCGAGCTGTCCGGCCAGCAGTTCGAGGTGTCCCGGCGCCATCTTCACGAAGCTCAGCGGCCCGCACGCGAGGAGCCGCGCGCCCAGCTCCGTGGGTTCGGCGTCGAGTATCAGGTGTACCGGGCGTCCGCGCAGCAGCGAGGTGTAGAGGTTCGGGACGACCAGGTCGAAGGCGGCGGACGAGAAGAGCGCGGTTCCGCCCGGTGCCCGGAGGTAGGTGTCGACCGTCCACCACAGGTAGTTCATGAGCCCGCGGTGGGTGACCATGACTCCCTTGGGCAGCCCGGTCGTCCCCGAGGTGTAGATGACGTAGGCGAGGGCGTCGGGGGCGACGGGAACGTCCAGGCCCTCGGCCGCCTGGGCGCCGACGACCTCGGCGTCGCGGTCCACCAGGACGACGGTGTGCCCGTCCAGGCCCCGGCCCAGGGCGCTCGCGCCGGGTTCGTCGGTCACCACGACCTGGGCACCGGCGTCGCTCAGGACGTGACCCCGCCGCGTGGCGGAGTCGCCGGGGTCCAGCGGGACGTAGGCGGCGCCGGCCTTCAGGACCGCGAGGAACGCGACGACGAGACGCGCGGCCCTGGGCAGGTGCACGCCGACGACCGAACCAGGCTCGACACCACGGTTCCGCAGGTGCCGCGCGAGGCGGTTCGCCTCCGCGTCCAGCTCGCCGAAGCTGAGGCTCGTGCCGCCCGCCAGGACGGCCGGCGCGTCCGGCGCGATCCGGGCCTGCTCGGCGATCAGCTCGTGCAGGGCTCCCCGGGGCCGGTCCGCCGTACCGCCGTCCGCCGCGGCGAGCAGCTCGCCCAGCTCCCGCTCGGTGATGTACTCGAGGTCGGACAGCGGCGTGCGGGGGCGGCTCGTCGCGCTCTCCAGGAGCCGGAAGAAGTTGTCGGCGAGCCGTCGCACGGTGTCCGGCTCGAACAGCGCCGTGGAGTATTCGAGGGCGCCGGACATGGTGCCGTCGGCCTCGGAGTCGATCTGCAGGGTCAGGTCCAGCTTGGAGTTCTCGCTGAGGGCCGGGACGCGAACGGCCTCGACCCCCGGAAGGGCGATCCCGTCCGGATCGCCGTCCCCGTAGCTGAACATGACCTGGGCCAGGGGCGGCGTGGAGAGGTCCCGGTCCGGCGCCAGCTCGTTGACGAGCACGTCGAAGGGGACCTGTGAGTGCTCCACCGCGTCGAGGACCCGCGACCTGTTGCGCCGTACGAGGTCGGAGAAGGCGGGGTCGTCCGACCAGCCGGTGCGGATGACGATCGTGTTGACGAAGCACCCGATCAGCTCCTGCGTCGCCCCCTCGTCACGACCCGCCACAGGTACGCCCACGGCGATGTCCCGCCGGCCGGTGTAGCGGCTCAGGAGCATCTGGAAGGCGGTCAGCAGCACGACGAACGGGGTGGTGTCGTGCTCCGCCGCGGCCGCCCGGACGGCCTCCGCGACGGCCGGGGGGACGGTGATCGGGAGTGACGCGCCCGCGGAGGAGCGCACCGCCTGGCGCGGGTGGTCCGCGGGCAGCTCCAGGGGCGTGACGCCGGCGAGCCGCCGCGTCCAGAACGCCAGGGACTCCGCCAGCGTGCCGTCGAGAAGCCGCGTGCGCTGCCGCTCGGAGTAGTCGGCGTACTGCATCGGCAACGGCGGGAGCCCCGCGCGGTCGTCGCCCCTCTCGGCCCGGTAGGCGAGGGACAGATCACGCCAGAGGATCGGCTCGGACCAGGCGTCGAAGGCGATGTGATGGACCGACACCACGAGGTAGTGGTCGTCCTCCGTCACCGTGACCAGACCCGCACGAGCCACCAGGCCCTCGGCCAGGGACATCGGGGAGTGGGCCAGGCGCTTCACCAGCTCCCGCGCGCGGCTCTCCCGGACCTCGGCGACCTCGTCACGGAGGTCGCTGTGGACCATCGCGCTCTCCGGGTTGTCCGTCACCTCCTGTACCGGCTCCGACCCCTCCATGCGGTAGCGGGTCCGCAGCACCTCGTGGCGGTCCAGGACCCGCGCCCAGGCCCGCCGCAGGGCCTGGGCGTCGACCGCCCCGCGCAGCCGCAGCACCATGGGGATGTGGTACTCGCCGCTGTCCGGGTTGATCGAGTCGAGAAACCACAGCCGGCGCTGACTCGGCGACAGCGGCACGGGCTCGCGCCGGTCGGCGGTGGGTGCGGTGGGTGCGGCAGGTGCCGTGTGGGCGGTGGGTGCGGTGGGTGTCGGGTGGGCCGCCGAGGTTCCGGTTCCCTCGAGGCGGCTCCTCAGGATGCGGTCTCGGAGGACCTGGATGTCCTCGGTCATGCTTTCCTCACTTCTCACGCGTCGTCAGGGCGACGACCTCGGCGTCCGAGAGGCCGGACACGTCACGACGAACCTCGGATTCGACGACCCGCGCCAGATCCCTGACGGCCGGGAACTCGAAGATGGTCCTCAGGGAGAGCCGAACCCGATAGCGGGCCGAAATGCGCGCGATGACCTTGGCGGCCATGATGGAGGTGCCGCCGATGCGGAAGAAGCTGCGCGAGACGTCCACCGGGTCGTCCGTGGCGAGCACATCCTGGAAGATGCCGCCGATGACCTTTTCCATGTCATGGGCGGGCACACTCCGCCGCGGCTGCTCCTGCGTTGTCGTCATGCTCTTCTCCTTCATCACGCAGGCGCTCCGTCCATACGCTTCCGGAGGCTGAGCGGCCGCATGTCGGTCCATATCTCGGAGATGTGGGAAAGGCACGCTTCCCGGCTTCCGCTGAAGGCGGCGTCGTCCCATCCGGGTGGCAGCGGTCGGTGGGACCACCAAATCGAGTACTGCTCTTCGTGGTTCACCACCACGGTGAACTCCTGCTCATTGGACATGGCCACTCCATGAATGCTCTGAGCGAGACGCGGGAAACGACTCCGCATTGTTTTCGGGTAGTCGAACCATTCGTCGATGAATCTAGCTCCGAGCAGGGCGGATCAGCATCCGCCACCGGGTTGAACCGGCGTGGAAACTTCATCCTCGCGAGGGAGACGGAGGTGCTGTGACCAGCGGATAGGTCTCATCCGAATGGATGCCGGAAAGCCCCCGGAAGGACGCTCCCGCGTGCGGCGACGGGCCGGCGGTGCCTATAGTCCAGAAGTCAGCCGAGGTGAGCCTGCGAACTGACACCAGCCGGTGATCGAACTCTCCTCCAGGATGGGACAAAGATGACATACGAGATGGTGAAAAGGCTGGGGGAGAGCATTCCGGCCGGCCTTCCGAATTCCCTGCGCGACCACGGTCTCCTGGTCAGCACGGCCACCGGGCTGTACGGATGGGGCGCCGAACTCGAAGCGGTCTATTCCGGCCTGGCGAACGCGCTTTCCGCGGAGGTGACGGGCGCGGAACCCATCGTGCTCCATTTTCCGCCTGTTCTTCCGCGCGCCGTGTTCGAGAAGAGCGAATACGTTTCTTCGTTTCCTCATCTCTTCGGTGCGGTACACGCGTTCCGGGGCGACGAGGGGGCGCACGAAAGCCTGGAGCGGGCCGTCACCAAGGGTGAGGACTGGGGCGGGCATACGCGGCTGACCGACTTCGTGCTGGCTCCGGCCGTGTGTTACTCCGTGTACCCCCTGTTCGGCGGGACCGTTCTGGACCGGGGTCGCGCGGTGGACGCGAGCGGATTCTGCTTCCGCCACGAACCGTCGACCGAGCCGGGACGTCTGGTGTCGTTCCGGCTGCGCGAGTTCGTGCGGATCGGGAGCCCGGCCGACGCCTCCACCTGGTTCGAGGAGTGGAACGAGCGCTCGTCCGCCTTCGTTCGCCGGCTCGGCCTCAAGGTGCGGGTCGAGGCCGCGTCGGACCCGTTCTTCGGAACGAGCGGGCAGGTCATGGCCGAGAACCAGCGGGAGGAGGGGATGAAGGCGGAGGTCGTCGTCCCGATCGGAGACCACCCCGTCGCGGTCGCGTCGATCAACCTCCACCGCGACCACTTCGGCCGCATCTTCGACATCCAGGCGGCGGACGGGGAGCCGGCCCACAGTGCCTGCGTCGGCTTCGGCCTGGAGCGACTCGCGTTCGCACTCGTCGACGCCCACGGTCCGCGGACCTCTCAATGGCCCGACGAGGTCCGCGAGTCGCTGTGGGGCGGAGGTCCGGGAGCGCCCGGACGGGGCCTTTCCGGCCCGTCCTGATTCGATGAGCCGCGCGACGACGAAGAGGCGAATGACATGGTGAGTAACCTGTTCCCCGACGCTGTCACCCAGCCCGTCACAACCCGCAACGCTCTCGCCATGATGGACGACAGGGCGCTCTGCGCACTGGACGTCCGGCTCGACTACTTCGAGGTGCAGACGCGATCCGGGCGTGGGCGCGGGCGGCTGCCCGTCGTGATGGTCAAGCAGGTCGAGTCCCTCAACGACGACTACCGCCGCTATCTCGGGCTCGCCTCGCACGACAAGGGGGCGGTGGCCTTCGTCGGCGGCGGGCTGGCCCGCCTGCGGTCCGGCAGCTCGCTCGCGGGCATCGCGCACGAACAGCGCCGAGAGCTGCTGGCCGCGCTGGTCGCGGAGGCCGTCGACCGTGCGGCGCAGACGGCCGACGCGGTCCTGTCCCCCTTCCTGACCGCCACCGACCTGCCGGCCTACCTCGACGCGGCGCCGTCGGCCACCGTCCGTGAGCAGGGCGTCTGGTGCACGCTGGAGATCGGCGAGGTCGCCGGCGTCGAGGACTTCCTGCGGCGTCTTCCCGCACGGCGCCGGCGGCACTGGAACCGGGACATCCGCGAAGCCGAGGACCTCGGGCTGGAGCACGACGTCGCGCCCTTCTCGGACGAGGTCGTCGCGGAGGCCGCCGCGGGTATCGCCAGCGTTTCCCGGCGTAACGACATGGACGAGTCCCCCGACATCGTCAGGTGGAGGATCAACAACTTCCACCGGCGCCCGGGGAAGCACTTCTTCGTCCGGACCCGGTGGCGGGGGAACGTGATCGCGCACATGTTGTGCCGGATGTTCGACGACACCATGGACGCGCACACCCTCGGGATCTCCGACGTACCCGAGCTCGACCGGGGAGCGGTCTACCACTTCGGCTGCCTGCTGGGCCCGTTGAGGGCGGCCATCGACCGCGGGGCGCACCGCCTGGAGCTCGGCATCGGACATGACTCACCGAAACTTCGCCGGGGGTGCACGGGCGAGGACACCTACTTCGCCGATCTGCTTCCGGTGAGATAGCCGGAGCATGCCGATGCCGGCCGGGGGAACGCCCCGGCCGGCATCGGCGTGTCCGGGCGGGTGGGGCGGCTCGGCGTGTCACGACGACCGGGGACGACGCCCGGCGCGGAGGGAACTCGGCGTGTCACGGCGGCCAGGGACGACGCCCGGCACGGAGGGAACTCGGCGTGTCACGGCGGCCAGGGACGACGCCCGGCACGGAGGGAACTC
>NZ_JBHMBS010000016.1:109256-195777 GCF_042428775.1 Streptosporangium vulgare
CGCCCGGCACGGAGGGAACTCGGCGTGTCACGGCGGCCAGGGACGACGCCCGGCACGGAGGGAACTCGGCGTGTCACGGCGGCCAGGGACGACGCCCGGCGCGGAGGGAACTCGGCGTGTCACGGCGGCCAGGGACGACGCCCGGCACGGGTAAGGCTCGCCGCCCAGGCCGAGGACGACGCCCGGCACGGGTGAGGCTCGCCGCCCAGGCCGGGGAGTGACCAGGCGGCGGTGGATCCGAGCACTCGTCTCCGGGGCGGTGAGCGAGTGAGCATGCGGTGTGACCCCCACACCCTCACGGCCCTCCCCGAGGCTTCCAGGCTCGTACGGGGAGGGCCGATCTTGGACGTTGACGCTCACGTCGACGCTCACGCCGCCGCCGGGCACGGACCACGCCGCCCCCGAGACCATCGGCGGTGTCGCCGATCGGGGGCGGCGTGCTCGGGCCGGAGGCGTCCTACGGCAGCATCGCCCGGAGCGCGCGCACCGAGCCGGAGGAGTGCGACGCCATGAGTTCGAGGGTCCTCACCACACGGTCGGCCAGCGTCCGGACCCGCTCGCGGTCAAGTCCCCCGTCGTGGAAGGCGAACCGCAGTGAGACCGGCTGACCGCTCTCCACCAGGAGGGTGAGCGAGAGCGGGTAGTGCACCTCTTCGTACCCCAGTGCTCGCTGGAACGTCCGGGCGGAACTCGCGTCCGACACGTCCTCGACGACGAAGATGTTGTCGAAGGGCTCGCCCTGGGCACCCGGCACCCTCCGCTGGAGATCGGCCAGGGAGTGGTGGCCGTGGCGCACGGTTTCGCTCAGCTGGTCCCTGAGGTCCGCCAGCGCCGTGGCCACCGTCGCCGAGCCGTCCGGATCCCAGATCACCGGCACCGTGTTCATCACCAGCCCCACGATGCGGTCGATCTTCGCGAGGTCCCAGGTCCGTCCGTCGACCACGCATCCCACCATGACGTCGTCCCGGCCGAGGGCGGCCGACACCGTGACCGCCCACGCCGCGATGGTGGCGACGGCGGGCGTCACGCCGTGCCGGCTCGCCAGACGTTGGAAGTGCGTCCTGGTATCCGCCGACAGGTCGACGGTGAGCAGGCGCTCCCCGCCTCCGGCGGCCTGGCCGGGCGGTTCGAGGTAGCAGGCACGACTGCCCGCGAGGCGCCCGGTCCAGTACCCGCGCGCCGCGCGCCGCCGCTCCGGGTCGCGCAGCCACTCCACGTAGCGGCGGTACGGAACCGGCGCCGGCAACGCTTCTCCGCCACCCGTGAGCGCCGTGTGCATCCGGCTCGCCTCGTCGGTCAGCACGCCGACGCTCCAGCCGTCGATCCACAGGTGATGGCAGTTGAGCACCACCTTCAGCCGGTCGCCGTCCGTGCGGGCCACCGTCACCCGGGGCCGCCAGCCCCGGCTCTCGTCGCTCGCCGTGTCGATGAGGTCCTCCGACCAGGGGGCGATCCCGACGTCCACCGACTCCACCGGATGCACCACCTGGACCGGCCGGTCCAGGCCCTGCCAGTGCACGCCGCTGCGGAGCACGGGGTGCCGCCGGACCAGCTCGCGCCACACGTCGGCCACCGCGGACTCGTCGAGGCCGGGGGCGCACTCGATGATGTGACACCCGCCGTAGTCACCGCCCATCAGGCTGTGCAGCAGCATCCCGCTCTGGAGGGGGGTGAGGTCGTACAGGTCGTCCACCCGGCCGGTCTCCTTGAGGATCCGGTCCAGTTGCTCCCGCGTGACCGACGCCAGCGGGAAGTCCGACGGCACCCGCGCCGCGCGTACCCCTGACCCGCGCCGGACCAGGAGCTCGATGGTGCTCATGCAGCGCCGTGCGACCGACTCGATCGTCTGCCGTCTGTGCAGCGCCGGCGCGTAGAGCCAGCGGAAGGTGAGCCGGTCGCCGGCGACGTCGACCTCCAGTTCGATGTCGTGACTGCGCTCCTGGCGGGCCGACCGCTCCTCGCCGGCGGCTCCGACGGCCGCGCTGAAGCTCTCCGCCTGGAACTGGGTCTCCAGATGGCCCGAGTAGTTGAACATGATCATGCCCGGGTTGGCCGGCTCGGCCTCGATGTCGCACTCCAACCGGTCCGCGGGCCCGGCGACCATCGCCTGTTTCACCCGGTGCACCGCGTCGCGCAGCCCCGGGTCACTCTCCGCGTCAAGGGTGAAGGAGTCGAGCGTCACCCGGTGCACCCCGGCGAACCAGCCCACCGCGTCAGAGCGATCGGGGCCGGGAAGGCGGCTGTCCCGGCCGTGCCGTTCCACGTCGAACGTCACCGACGGCAGGTCATGGGCCGCGCTCAGGGCGTCGGCGAGCGCGGTGAGGAGCACGACCTCGACCGGGCTGCTGTAGTCGCTCGGCGTCACCCGCAGCAGCTTTCGCGTGGTGGACGTGTCCAGCCGCACCTCGACGCACTCGGCGCCCCCCACGGTGTTGGCGCCGTCCGGGTTGTCCCGGGGAAGGGAGACCGGCCCGCGCGCCGCGTCCCGCCCGCCGCCGGACGTGGCCGCTTCGCGCGGGCGTACGACGGCGAGCGCGCTCGCCCACTGCGAGAAGACGAAGGAGTCCTCGGGCAGGCCGGGGTCACGTCCGGCGACGAGGTTCGTGTACGCGACGTCCAGATCGCGCACGATCCTCGGCCAGGAGAAGGTGTCGACCGCCAGGTGGTGAACGGCGATCAGCAGAAGGCTCGGGCGTTCGGCGCCGGAGATCAGCGCGGCGCGGATCACCCGTCCGCTCTCGATGTCGAGCGAGCGCTGCAGCCGGGTGGCCGCCTCCTGGAGCGCACGGTCCGGATCGGCGTCCTCATCGAGATAGACCTCGGACAGCAGCTCGAACCCGGGCGGCGCCTCGCCGGCCTCCTGCCGCCACCCGTCCGCGCTTCGCGTGAAGCGCAGCCGGAGCGCGTCGTGGGCGTTGACCAGCGCCTCAAGGGCGGTCTCCAGCGCGAAGACCTCGGGCTCGTCCTCCCACTCCAGGAGGACGGACTGGTTGTTGTGGTCCCGGTCCACCGGCTCGCGGTCGACGAACCACTGCTGGATCGGCGTCAGTGGCAGCGGCCCGCTGACATCGACCGTGGTCTCGGCCACCGTATCCGACCGCACCACCAGGGACGCCAGAGCGTGGAGCGTCGGACAGCGGAACACGTCGGTGAGGCTCAGCTCGTAGCCCTGCTCGCGCAGTGCCGACGCGAGGCGGACCGTCGAGATCGAGTCGCCGCCGAGCTCGAAGAAGTTCGCGTCGGGGTCCACCGTGCTCACGCCCAGGACGGACTTCCACGCCTCGCGCAGCACGTCCTCCACGCTTCCCGCACCCGGGTCGTCCGTGGCCGGCTCGGGCTCGGGACTCCGCTCGGCCTCCTGCCGCGCCAGTGCGGAGCGGTCGACCTTCCCGTTCGCGTCGAGCGGGATCGAGGCCACCGTGGCGTACTGCCGCGGGATGGCGTAGTCCGGGACGTGATCCGCCATCCACTCGACCAGCCCCTCCGGCACGGCCCCGTCGACGACCAGGTAGGCCTTCAGGACGAGCGGCGCGTCGGGCCCGCCGCGGTGCCCCACGACGGCCGCGTCACGGATGTCCGGGTGCCGCCGGAGTGCCGACTCGGCCTCGCCCGGTTCCACGCGGTAGCCACGGATCTTCAGCTGGCGGTCCGACCTGCCCAGGAAGAACGCGTTGCCCTGGTCGTCCCAGGTCGCCCGGTCGCCGGTGCGGTACATCCGGGCCCCCGGCTCCGGGGCGTACGGGTCGGGAACGAACTTCTCGCCGGTCAGGTCCGGCCGGCCCAGGTAGCCACGGGCACAGCACACCCCGCCGATGAAGATCTCCCCCTCCACGCCGGCCGGGACCGGCCGGAGGTCCTCGTCCAGGATGTACATCGAGGTGTTCTCGATCGGTTTGCCGATCGGGATGGTCTCCCCGGAGAAGCCGTCCGGGGTCATGAAGAAGGCGTTGGCCACCGAGGCCTCGGTCGGCCCGTACTCGTTGAGCACGGGTGTCGCGGAGTCGAGTGCGCGCCACCGCCGCAGCGACTGCACCGGGAAGAGGTCGGCCCCGACGGCGAGCAGCCCCGCGAGGCTCCGCGCCCCTTCGGTGCCGGTCATCGACGTGACCAGGTCGAGCTGTCCGGGTGTCAGCTTGATGAAGCCGTACGGTCCCGAGGACAGCATCTCGGAGATCTGCGCCGGCAGGTCCTGGTCGTCGGGGACGAGCCGCACCGCCTGGCCGCACCACAGGGGGGCGTAGATGTTGGGCACGACCATGTCGAAGCCGACCGAGGAGAAGAGCGGTGCGCCGCCGGTGCCGAGCGTGGTGTAGGTCTCGACCGCCCAGTCGAGGTAGTTCGCCACCCCGTGGTGAGGGCACATCACGCCCTTGGGCCGGCCGCTCGACCCGGACGTGTAGATGACGTAGGCCAGTTGCTCCGGCCTGACCTCCTCGTCCAGGTTTCTCCGCTCGGCCGGGCCGGCGGTCGCCGCGGACTCCAGCAGCTCGTCGACGCACAGGGCGGTCGAGCCGGCGAACTCCTCGTCACCGACGTGACCGGCGTCGGTGACGACGACGGTGGGCCGGGCGTCCTCCACGATGTGCCGCCGCCGCCGATCCGGGTCACCGGGCGACAGCGGCACGTACGCGCCACCGGCCTTCATCACCGCGAGGAAGCTGACCAGCAGCTCCACGGACCGCGGCAGGCACACGACGACCAGCGACTCGGCCCTCACGCCGTGGGCGCGCAGCCGGCGCGCCAGCACGTTCGCCCGCGCGTTGAGCTCCTCGTAGGTCAGCGTCACCCCGCGGGCGCGTAACGCGACGCCGTGCGGAGTGCGGGAGGCCTGGGCCTCGAACCCGCCGTGGATCGTCTCCGCCCGGACGGCTCGCCGTGGGGCCCACCCCCCGGGTAGGTCGTTCGGTGCCGAGGCCCCGTGGGCACCGGCCACCGCCGCCCGGGTGACGACCGCTGTGCCGGGCCCGGCAGATGTGTCCGGAGCTCTCGACTCGCCGGACTCCGTCATCGTCATCGTCTCTCCAAGCTTCTGATCGGCCGATATCTGACACGACTGGCGATCAACCGTCGCTCGCGCGGCTCTCGGATCGCGGAATCCGGAAGGCCACGATCTCTTCGGCGGCTCGCACGCGGGCCGTGTTCCCGTCCCGTCGCCGGCTTCGCCACCGGCGCCGGGCCGCACACGCGGCGTCCGGCGGATTCGGCCCGCCGCGCCACCGCGTTCCGCCGCGGTGCGGACCACTCAACGCCGCCCCCGAGTACGGGACAGGGCCGAGAACCGTACGTTCCCGGACGGCACGGGGCGGCGGACCGGCCGGTGGGCGAGCATCACCACTTCGAGCCGGCTGGTCAGGCCGAGCCTCTTGAGGATTCCCTGCACGTGTGTCTTCACCGTCGAGTTGGCCAGCGTGAGTGAGGCGGCGATCTCCGTGTTGGACATACCGCGGGCGAGAAGGCGGAAGACCTCCCGCTCCCGCGGTGTCAGCAGGCGCATGTGCGCCGCCTCGTCCGCCCTCTCCTCCAGTGCGCGGTGGGCGAACTGTTGCGCCAGGCGCCGCTCCACGGGGAGGTAGCCGGTGGCGAGCAGCCTGACCGAGGAGACCAGGTCGGCAGAGCTCATGCGTGACCGTTTGAGGACGCACGCGCCCAGCCTGATCAGTTCCAGATTGCCCTGGGCACCGTCGTCGGTGAGCAGGACCAGCGGCCGGTCCGCCAGGTCGACGAGCGACCGGATCCGCCGCGCGTGGACTTCGCCGCCGGCCGGGGGTCCGGAGGCGTCGATGATGAACAGATCCGGATCCGTCCGTCGTTGCAACTGCGGTATGTCGGCGAAGTTCGCCGACTCACCCACCACGTTGACCGTGTGGTCGACCGACAGCATGGACCGGATCCCGTCACGGACGAGTGCTTCGGCGGCGATGATGGCTGCCTTGGTGTGCGTCACCCGACGTCCTTTCTTATCGTCGCAGCTCGACCGGCGAGGACGAGTGCCATTCCGCGATGGTCGCGTCCGCCCCACCGCCGTCTGCCAGGAACCGAAGGAGAGACCGAAGGTCACCGGAGAACCGCTCGACGGAAGCCGCGTCGAAGAGGTCGGTGGCGTAGGTGAGCGAGCAGGAGATCCTCTCCTTCGACTCGACGCAGGTCAGGTCGATGTCGAACTTCGACGAGGACATCGGCCAGTGCAGACACGTCGCCCTGGCGCGCGGCGGCTCCCAGCGGGGCATGTCGTTCTGCGTCTCGTAGGAGAAGAACACCTGGAAGACGGGGTTGCGGTCCAGGTGCCGTTCGGGCTGCAGCTCCTCGACGACCTGACCGTAGGACACCAGGTTGTGCCTCATGGCGCCGAGGGTCGCCGCCCGCACGTCTCCCAGGACGTCGCGGAAGGTCCGCTCGTCGGAGACCGCGCACCTCAGCACCACGGTGTCGGTCAGGAAACCGACCAGCTCCTCGAGCTCGGGAAGCGAACGGCCGGTCATCGCGGCCCCCACCGCGATGTCGCCCTGCCCGCTCCAGCGGGCCAGCACGACCTTGAAGGCGGCCAGCAGGACCATGAACGAGCTCGAGCTCTCCTCGGCGCAGAGGCTCCGCAGACCGAGGACCACCTCCGCCGACAGCGTGAACTCCACCGACGCGCCGTGCCCGGACCAGTAGGGGGGCCTTGGCCGGTCGATCGGCAGCTCCAGGGTGGCCAGATCCTTCAGTCGCTCGCGCCAGTACGCCAGGTGAAGATCCGACTCCCCGGCCGACTGATCCCGTGCCCACACGGCGAAGTCGAGGAACTGCAGACCGGGTTCCGCGAGCTCGTCCCGCGGCTCGCCGGCCGCCTGGCGGTACAGGGCCTCCAGGTCGCGCATCACCGTCGGGAGCGAGCTGCCGTCGATGGCGATGTGGTGGAAGACGAGCAGGAACAGTACGTCGCCGGGGTGGCGGTGGTCCGTGAAGAGCCGGGCGCGGACGAGCGGCGCCGTGCCGAGGTCGAACGGTTCCTCGGCGAAGGCGCGGACCTCCTCGGGGATGGCGTCCGCGGGTCCCCCCGGGGGAAACCCGACGGGCTCCCGCGACAGCCGGAACCGGACCGCGTCCGCCGGCTGGACGACCTGGCGGGGGCCGTCCTCCCCGGGGACGAACAGCGTGCGCAGGATCTCGTGACGCCGGACCAGCGCGTCGAGCGCCTCTTCGAGCGCCTCGGCGTCCACCTCACCCGTCAGGTGCCAGAGCGACGGCACGTTGTAGTGGTAACCCGAGGGGTCGAGGCTCTGGATGATCCACAGCCGCTCCTGCCCGGCCGAGAGCGGTCCCTCGATCCGCCCGTGGCACCGCGTCGGCGCCGGGGCGCTGTCCACGGCCGGCTGGAGGGAGCCGGTCGCGGCCGCCATACCGGCGACCGTCGGGTGCTCGAAGACCGCCCTGAGCGGCACCTCCTTCCCGGTCGCGGCGCTCACCCGGGAAGCGAGCCGGAAGGCGAGCAACGAATGTCCGCCGAGGTCGAAGAAGTTGTCGTGCACGCCCACGCTGTCGACCTGCAGGACCTCGGCCCAGATCGCCGCCAGCAGGGCCTCGGCCGGGGTCGCCGGCTCGGCGGGGGGTTCCGCGGACGCGGAGCGCACCGGGGCCGGTTCGGGCAGCGCGTTCCGGTCGATCTTGCCGTTCGGCGTCAGGGGGAAGGTGTCGAGCTCCACGACGGCCGCGGGCACCATGTACGCCGGCAGTACGGCCTGGAGCGCCCTGCGCGGTTCGGCGGTCTCGCCGGCCTCGGCGGTGGTCGTCACGTACCCGATCAGCCGGGCGTCGCCCGCGGCGTCGGAGCGGGCCACGACCACCGCGCCGGACACCCCGGGCAGCGCGGCCAGCGCGGACTCGACCTCACCCAGCGCGATCCGGTATCCGCGGATCTTGACCTGGTCGTCGGCGCGCCCGAGGAACTCCAGCGAGCCGCCGGGCGACCACCGGCCGAGGTCTCCGGTCCGGTAGAGACGTCCGCCGGGCGGGCCGAAGCGGTCCGGGACGAACTGCCTCTCGGTCAGCTCCGGCCGGTTGAGGTATCCGCGGGCGACCCTGTCCCCGCCGATGACGATCTCCCCCACCTCGCCCGGCCCGACCTCCGCTCCGTCCTCGCCCACCAGATGGACGCGGGTGCGGGGCACCGGCCGGCCGATGGGGACGGGATCGCCCTCGGCCACCTCGCTCACGTCCTGGACCAGGGCGGTGATGGTCGCCTCGGTCGGGCCGTAGACGTTGAGCACGCGTTTTCCGGCGAGGCCGGTGCGGGCCGCGTGCACGATTCCGGAACGGATCACGTCGCCGCCCGAGACGACCAGCCGGACGGTGTCCAGGTCGGTGCTCTCACGCAGCACCGCCTCCAGGTAGACCGGCGTCATGTTGAGCACGGTGACGGAGTGTTCGCGCACGTACCGGATCACGTCCTGGGGCGCGACGACGTCATCGGGCCGGATGACCGCGGTCGCCCCGCAGACGAGCGGTGTGAGCATCTGCTCGATGGACACGTCGAAGGCGGCGCTCACGGACACGAGGGTCCGATCGTCCTCGGTGCAGCCGAAGGCCTCCGCGATCGCGCCGAGGTGGCTGGTCAGGGCGGCGTGTTCGACCATCACGCCCTTCGGTTTCCCGGTCGAGCCCGAGGTGTATATGACGTACGCGACATCCCGCGGGCCGGCCGTCGGCGGCGGGCCTTCCGTACGGGCCGCGTCCGGACCCAGCTCGTCGAGGAGGACGATCCGGGCCCGGCCGTTCGTCAGCCCCCGGGCGAGGGTCCGGGTGGTCAGCACCACCGGTGCGCCCGTGTCCTCCAGGACGAACCTGTTTCGCTCCGCGGGATACTGGGGGTCGAGGGGCACGTAGGCGCCCCCGGCCTTCAACACCCCGAGCAGCCCCACCACCATGTGCGGCGAACGCTCGACGCAGACCGCCACGGGAACATCCGGGCCGACGCCGGAGTCCTTCAGCAGCCAGGCGACTCCGTTGGCCCGCGCGTCCAGCTCGCCGTAGGTCAGCGTCCGCGTACCGGAGATCACCGCGGGGGCATCCGGCCGGGCCTGTGCCCGGACGGCGAACAACTCGTGGACGGAGCCCTGATCAGGCATTGACGTATTCAACGCTAATTGCTCCAGACATCATTGGCGGCTGTCCCGAAAGCCGTGGAGTTAACTTGGTCGACGCTCCGATGACCGCGAAATCGGACCGCTCCTCGGGCAGGTATTCGGTGACCGTTTTCCGATAGGTCCCGGTGTCACCGTGCGATCGGCCGCCGGACGGCGGGAATTTCCCTCGATTTCCCTCGGTGCGCCCCGGCCACCCGTCCTCTTCGGCATTGCCTGCCTCCCGCGGCCGGCGACGGCGGCCATGAGTCGGTCTCCTGACCTCCTACAGTGGGAATCCCGCTGTCATGGGGCTATCGCGGCGCTATCACGGCCCGGCGGCGGGTCGGGTAAGACACGGGATAGGGACACGAACGACGGCCTCGATAACGTCCGTGACGTAACAGGAAACACCGGGAAACCCGAGGTAAAGGGGTCCGAGCCATGCGGGCAAGGAAGCTGATCATCACCGTCGTCGTCGCAGTCGCCACGCTGCTCGGCCCCGCCGCCGCCATCGCGAACGCCGACACTCCCTGGGACGGCCCCACTCCCACCGACACTCCCTGGGACGCCCCCACCCCTACCGACACTCCCTGGGACTGAACCACCGGACCCGGTCTCGCCGGCCGACAGGCGGCGGGGTCACCTACGGTCGAGGAGGGCCGCCAAGATCTCGTCGGCTCTCCTCGACCACTGTTCGGCCTGTCTCTCCTGGAACATCGCGAGCGCCTTTTCGGCGATCTCCACCGCCTGGACGACGTCCCCGCGGGCGGCCAGCACCTCGGCCAGGTCCAGCCGGACCTGTGATGCCCCCAGGTGGTCCATGACACTTTCGCGGATCTCCAGTGCCTGCCGCAGCGTGCGCTCGCTCAGGTCGAAGGAGCCGCGCCTGCCGTACACCAGACCGAGGTTGTGCAGCGCGTAGCTCTCGCCGATGACATCACTGTTGTCCCTGACCATGCGCAGGACCGCCCGCTCCATCTGCTCGGCCCGTTCGAAGTCCTCGTTCAGCAGGTGGACCTTGCCGAGCTTGTGCAGCACCTGAGCCTGGACGCGGGTGCTGCCCGTCCGTTCGGCGATCTTGAGCGCGCGGTCCAGCCGCGACTCGGCCTCGCCGTACTCCCGACGGTCCAGCTCGATCTGGGCGGTGTTGGCCAGCACGTGCGCCTCCCCGACCAGGTCGCCGACCTCACCGAACCCGGTCAGCGCGGTGTCGTACAACCCCGCGGCCTTCTCCAGAGCGCCCTGCCGGTAGTGGAGCATGGCCAGGTTACGCGCGGCCAGCGCTCCCCCGTGGATCTCGCCGATCTCGTGGAAATGCGTGCGCGCCGACTCCAGCAGCGGCAGGGCGAGGGACGGGCGCCGCTGGTTGAGATGCATCGAACCGAGTGAGCACATGAGCGCGGCCATGCCGCGCCGGTTGCCCGCGTTCCTGGCGGCGCCGAGGGCCTGCTCGTGGGTGCGCTGCCAGTCCTCGAAGTAGCTGCGGGTCTCGAACAGCGTCACCAGCGTGACCGCGAGGTCCCAGCAGGCCTCGTCCATGCCGTGCTCGCCGGCCTGCAGCACCGCCGCGCACAGGTTGGCGCGCTCGCTGTCCAGCCAGTTGAGCGGGCTGGCCAGGAGCCGGTCGAGGTGCTCCTGGGGGAGCTTCCAGCGTGGGGCCGAGCCGTGCAGCACCGTGTAGTCGCCGCCGTGGAGCCTGCGGTGCGCCTCCGCGGCGATGTCCAGCCAGCAGCCCACGACGCGACCGAGCACAGCGAGCATGGTCTCCCGCGTCTCGCGCTCGTGCAACCGTTCGCGGGCGAACACCCTGATCAGACCGTGGAACCTGTAGCGGGGATCGCCGCCTGCGTCGACGCCCGACACGTCCAGCATCTGATCGTCGACGAGCTGCTCCAGCCTGTCCATGGACCGTTGGACGTCGCCGTCCAGCAGAACCGCCGCCAGCCAGGCGGGGATGGCCTCGACCTCGGCGAGGCCCAGCAGCCGGAACACCCGGCGAGTCGTGTCGTCCATACCGTCGTAGGTGAGCGACAGGCTCTGCCGCACGATCATCTCGCCGTACGCCAGCTCGTCCAGGCGATGCCACTCGTCGGACAGGCGGCCGACCATCGAGGCCAGCGACCAGTGGGGGCGCGCGGCCAGCCGGGCGGCCAGGATGCGAAGCGCCAGCGGCAGTCCCCCCACGACCTTGGTGAGGGCCACGGCCGCCTCGGGTTCCGCCGCGACCCGGTCCGCGCCGATGACCTTTCCGATGAGCTCCAGCGACTGCTCCTGGTCCATCACGTCGACGTCGAGCTGGAGCGCGCCGGGCAGGCCGGTGAGCCGGCTGCGGCTGGTGATGATGACCGAGCATCCGGCGCTGCCCGGCAGCAGCGGCATCACCTGGTTCTCGCCGGCCACGTCCTCGAGCACCACCAGCATCCGGCGATCCGCCAGCAGGCTGCGGTACATGGAGATCCGCTCGTCCGCCTCACTCGGTACGGCGGGGCCGGGGATGCCCAGTGAGCGCAGGAACGTCCCGAGCGTGTCGGCGAGCGGCATGGCCTCCAGCTGGCTGCTGCGCAGATCCCGGTAGAGCTGCCCGTCCGCGAAGTCGGACGCCAGCCGGTGCGCGACATGCACGGCCAGACAGCTCTTCCCCACCCCCGGCTTGCCGCTGAGCACCACGATCCGGACCGCCGCGGCATCGCCGGTCCGCAGGAACTCCTCGGCTTTCCCGACGAGGTCGCGGCGCCCCGTGAAGTCGTGCGTGTCGGCGGGCAGCTGGTGAGGGGTGACCGTCAGCGGCATCGGGGACGTGCCCGCCAAAGCCGCGGTCGCCTGCGCCACGGGCGACGGGGTGTCGAGCATCAGCGAGTCGTCGCCCAGCAGGATCGCCGATTCGAGCTTCCTCAGCTCCTCGGCCGGTTCCAGGCCCAACTCGTCGATGAGGTGGGCGCGCCCGGCGCGGTAGACCTCCAGGGCCTCCGCCTGCCTTCCCGACCGGTGCAGGGCGAGCATGAGCTGACCGCGCAGCCGCTCGCGCAGCGGGTTGCGTTCCACCAGGTCGGTGAGCTCGCCGATCAACTCGTGGTGCCGGCCCACGCTCAGCTCAAGGTCGATGCAGGTCTCCTGGGCGGCCAGCCGGCTCTCGTCCAATCGGAGGGCTTTGCTCTCCAGCAGGCGGCTGACGACACCGCCCAGCGCCTTGCCACGCCACAGGCTCAGGGCTCGCCGCAGTGTCGCGGCCGCGGTGATCGCATCGTTCTTCTGCACCAGCTGCTGCGCGTCCTGCACCATCTGCTCGAAACAGTAGTGGTCCAGGTCTTCCGGTGACATCCGGAGGAGGTAACCGGGCGCGCGCCGGATGATCTCGGCTCCGACCGGCAGGAGAGCCAGCAGCCGCCTGAGCGCCGAGATGCAGATCTGCACCTGACCGCGCGCGCTGGGCGGGGGGTCGTCGTCCCACACGGCGTCGATGAGGTGCTCCGTACTGACCGTACGGTTCACCTCCAGGAGCAGTGCTCCGAGAATGATCGGCTGCCGACCGGGGGCGAGAGGGAGAGAGGTTTCACCGTCATGCAATTCGATGGGGCCCAGGATACGGAAGCATGTTTCTAAACCCCCCGTCACAGCCCGCCTCCAATCAGTGAAAACTGGGCAAACCCTCTCAGAAGGTATGTGAAGAGATGTGGATGGTCAACCAATCCTCAACCCCGCCCGACTACGCCCGGCCTGAGCACGCCCGGTAAACAACTGCCGGAGCTCATTCGAAGCCATCCAACCCGCTCGGTGCCGTTTGAGAAAACCGTTTATGAGTGTTTCGGTCACAGACGTGGCGTGGCCGACGTCGGGCGGACCGGTTTCGTGGGGTCGCTTTAAATGACTTACATACCTCCTCTCCCTTCAGAACAGCGAGGGAATATCCCCCCGAGTTCCGCCGCACGGTCCGAGGGGCTGCCGAAGGCCGGCCGGACCGTGCGACGGGTGGCCTTCGATCTGCGGATCGGCGACCGGCGCGAGCGGGAGCCGTCTGCCGCCGCGTTCCAGGCGTCTCGGAGCCGGGCTGTCATGTCGCCACATCCGCACCGCCCTGTGAGGCGTCTTCCTTGGCGTGTGGCCTCGGGCCGCCCCGCCCACCCGTACGGTCCATCTCGCGCCACTCCGGCCGCAGTCCCGCCAGGTTCGTGGTGAGAAAGTACACGGCCCCGCAGACGAGCAGTACCGGCGCGAGTCCGGCAGCGGCCACCGCCGCCCCGGCGAGCAGGCCGCCGAGAGGGATCCCGGCCCAGGCCAGCGAGTCACCGAGCGCGTTGACCCGGCCGAGCATGCGGCGCGGCACCCGTTCGAAGAGGACGGCCCCCAGCACCGGGTTGATGAAGCCGGAACCGAACCCGCTGACGGCGAAGACCACCAGTACCGCCCACAGCGGGACGTCGAAGGCGAGGACCAGGAACCTCGGCGCCCCGGCCAGCAGGAATCCGACGAGAACCACCGCCCTGCGATTCAGCCTGTGCGCGGCCGCCGCGGCGATCAGGCTCCCGGCGACCGCGGCGGCTCCCGTCACACTGCCCATCAGGCCGATCGCGGTCGGCCCGTTGCCGGACTCCTTGGCCCAGACGGGGATGAGCACCGAGTTGATCGCCGCGTCCAGCAGGTTGGTGATCCCCACCATGACGATGACGGTGAGCAGCAACGGCTCGCCGCGAAGGAAGGTGAAGCCCTCGCCGAATCGTCGCCAGTAGCCCGGCTCCGTTTCGCCGGCCTGTGACGTGGTCTCCACGGTCGCGCGCCCCATACCGCGAGGCAGCGCCAGCCCGATGATCACCGATCCGAGAGTGAAGCAGCACGCGTTGACGACAAGCCCCGTCAGAGGGCCGAGCAGCGCCACCAGTGAGCCGCCGACCGCTGGGCCGATGGTGGAGGCGAGCCGCTCGATCACGCCGGACAGACCGGTGGCCCGCTCCAGCGGCACCCCACCGCGCTCGGCCGCCTCCGGCACCATGACCTCCTTGGCCAGGTCGCCCGGGCCACGGGCCGCGCCGATCACCGCGACCAGGGCCAGCAGGAGCGGAAAGGACAGCAGGTGCAGGGCATGGAGCAACGGAACCATGGCGGCGGCGGCAGCGCTGACCAGATCCGTGGTCCAGGAAACAGGCCGTGGGCCGATCCGGTCCACCAGCGGCCCGGTGAACGCCTTGACCACCACGTACGGGGCCATCTGGAAGAAGGCGACCAGCCCGGTCTGGGTGGCGCTGCCGGTCGTCACGAGCACGAACCAGGGCAGTGCCACGGCCGAGATCCGGGTACCGGTCAGCGACACGGCCATGGCCGCCAGCACCCCGCCGAGCGGCCGTAAGGACCGCTTGCCGGACATGTGGTCGGCGCCCGAAACATCCTCCCTCATGACTTCTCCGTTCCTAAGGCGTTCTCGGGACCGGCCTGAACCGCCGCCGCCGCGGGCGCGTCCAGCTCAGGCAGGAGATAGGTGACAAGGGCGACCCGTTCGGCTCCCTCGGGGGCCCTCGCCGCCGCCTCCGGCGTGTCCCGCCGGTAGCGGGCGACGACGTCCCGCAACTCCCGGTACAGAGCGGCGGTCTCCTCGGGCGTGAGCCGAAGGGACCAGTCGCTCATGTCGAAGGAATCGCGCCACACGCGCGGCATCGTCCGCAGCTCGTTCAGCGTCTGCTGGGTGCGCAGGGTGTAGATGGCGGCGACGGACTGCAGGTAGGCCAGTGCGGCCTCGGGCTCTCGCTCGGCCAGGTCCGGGTCGTTGAACCAGGTCGTCCGGTGCACCGAGCGCCACCAGCGCTCCCGCGCGTTCCCGCGTTCCGTGTCCTCCTCGACGAAACCGGCCGCGCCGAGCTGACGCAGGTGGTAGCTGGCCGTGCCGGAGTTCACGTTCAGCCGTTCCGCGAGGCGGGTGGCCGTGGACGGGCCGTACTTCCGCAGCAGCCCGACCAGCTGCACGCGCACCGGGTGTGCCAGGGCGCGCAGTCCCTTGGCGTCCAGAACGAGCGCGTCCGCCTCGGTTTGCGGACCATCCGGCTCCACTCTTGGGTCAGTCATACCGTCGACCCTAAACCGCGAAGAGTTCTTCGCAAAGACTTCTTCGCAAACAAGTCTTCGCGGTTTGGGACGCCTTCCGGTGCCGCCGCCCATCTTGTCGACCGGTCGAAAGTCCGCGGCTCCACCGGTAACCGCTCTTCCCGTACGAAGTCACGTACGAAGTCACGTGCGAAGGCCGGAGAGGGGCCTCGACCCTGGAGTCCGGGGAAGAGCATGATGGCCTGATGTCGTACGCTGACGCCTTCGCCCGCAGCATCGCCGATCCCGAGGACTTCTGGGCCGAGGCCGCCGAGGCGGTCACCTGGAGCAGGCCACCGCGCGAGGTGCTGGACGCCGGAGCGCCGCCCTTCTACCGGTGGTTTCCCGACGGGGAGCTGAACACCTGCCACAACGCGCTGGACCGCCACGTCGAGGCCGGTCACGGCGACCGGGTCGCGCTGATCCACGACAGCCCGGTGACGGGCACCGGCAGGCGCTACACGTACGCCGAGCTGCGCGACGAGGTCGCGAGGTTCGCCGGGGTGCTGCGCCTGCTCGGGGTGGAGCAGGGCGACCGGGTGGTGGTCTACATGCCGATGGTGCCCGAGGCGGTGATCGCCATGCTGGCGTGCGCGCGGCTGGGGGCGGTGCACTCGGTGGTGTTCGGCGGGTTCGCGCCCAAGGAGCTGGCGGCCAGGATCGACGACGCGCGTCCCAAGGTGGTCGTGTCGGCCTCCTGCGGGATCGAGCCCACCCGCGTGGTGCCGTACAAGCCGATGCTCGACGCCGCGCTCGGCCTGGCCTCGCACGCGCCCGCGCACTGCGTGATCCTGCAGCGCGAGCAGGCCCCCGCCGAGCTGGTGGAGGGACGGGACGTCGACTGGGCGAGCGCGAAGGCCGAACCGGCCGACTGCGTGCCGGTGCGGGCGACCGACCCGCTCTACATCCTCTACACCAGCGGCACCACCGGCCTGCCGAAGGGCGTCGTGCGCGACAACGGCGGGCACGCGGTGGCGCTGCTGTGGAGCATGGCCAACGTCTACGACATCGCGCCGGGCGAGGTGTTCTGGGCGGCCTCCGACGTCGGCTGGGTCGTCGGGCACTCCTACATCGTGTACGGGCCGCTGCTGCGCGGCGCCACCACCGTGCTGTACGAGGGCAAGCCGGTCGGCACCCCCGACGCGGGCGTGTTCTGGCGGGTGATCGCCGAGCACCGGGTGACCGCGCTGTTCACGGCGCCGACCGCGTTCCGCGCCATCAGGAGGGCAGACCCGGAGGCGGCCCTGCTCGGCGGGTACGACATCTCGTCGTTGCGGACGCTCTTCCTCGCCGGGGAGCGCCTGGACCCCGACACCTACCACTGGGCGGCGGACAGGCTGGGCGTGCCGGTCGTCGACCACTGGTGGCAGACCGAGACCGGCTGGCCCGTCGCCGCCAACCTGCGCGGGCTGGAGCCCATGCCGGTCAAGCCCGGCTCCCCCACCGTGCCCGTCCCCGGATACGACGTGCGCGTGCTGCGCGCCTCGGGCGAGGAGTGCGCCCCGGGTGAGGAGGGCGCGATCTGCATCCGGCTCCCGCTCCCGCCGGGCACCCTCCCCACCCTCTGGCAGGACGACGAGCGTTACGTGAGGTCCTACCTGTCGGCCTTCCCCGGCTACTACCTGACCGGCGACGGCGGCCACCTCGACGAGGACGGCTACCTGTTCGTGATGGGCCGCACCGACGACGTGATCAACGTGGCCGGGCACCGGCTGTCGACCGGGTCCATGGAGGCGGTGCTGGCCGCGCATCCGGCGGTGGCCGAGTGCGCGGTCATCGGGGTCGCCGACGAGCTGAAGGGGCAGGTGCCGCGCGGTTTCGTGGTGCTGAAGAGCGGGGTGGACATCTCCCCGGAGACCCTGCGGGCCGAGCTGGTCCTCGCCGTCCGCGAGCAGGTGGGCGCCGTGGCGGCCTTCCGGCAGGTGGACGTGGTCCCGGCCCTGCCGAAGACCCGCTCGGGAAAGATCCTGCGCAAGACCATGCGCGGCATCGCGGAGGGCTCGGACGAGCCCGCCCCCTCGACCATCGAGGACGCGGCGGTGCTGGACGTGCTGCGCCCCATCATCGGCCGCGGCACGTCCGGCACCGCCGCGGACGGCTAGGAAACGGCCGGGACCCCGCCCGCGTCACCCCGGGCTTTCCCGGGAATTCACACGACGGCCGCGCCGATCGAACGGCCCACACCCGGCATCATCACGGTCACAATCAGTTTCTCCCCGCCACTCACGACGCCATGACGTCGTTAAATTCTTTTTGTGGCGAATGACGCGGGCAGGCTGGTCGCCGGACGATACCGGTTGATGGACGTGCTGGGCCGCGGCGGAATGGGCACGGTGTGGCGGGCCCGGGACGAGAGCCTGCACCGCCAGGTGGCGGTCAAAGAACTCACCCTCCCCGACTACCTGGACGTCTCCGCGCGCGAGACGCTCTACAAGCGAATGCAGCGCGAGGCCCGCGCCGCGGCGCAGCTGAAACATCCGTCGATCATCACCGTCCACGACCATGTCGTCGAGGCCGACGGCCGCCCGTGGATCGTGACGGAGATCATCGACGGACACTCGCTGGACGAGGTGCTGAGGACCCTGGGGCGCCTGCCGCCCCAGCGGGTGGCGGCGATCGGCGGGCAGATTCTCGCGGCGCTGGCGGTCGCGCACGCCGCCGGGATCACCCACCGCGACATCAAACCGGCCAACGTCCTGCTCGAAGGCGAGCGGGTCGTGCTGACCGACTTCGGGATCGCCGCCGTCGAGGGAGACGTCACGCTCACCGGCGCCGGCGTCACCCTGGGCACCCCCGCCTTCATCTCCCCCGAGCAGATCAACGGCCACCCCGCCACCGCGGCGTCGGACCTGTGGTCGCTGGGCGCCACCCTGTACGCCGCGGTCGAGGGCCGCCGGCCGTTCAGCGGCACGACGCACGGATCGATCTACGTCTCGATCGTCACCCGGCCGCCCGCCCCGCCCGTGCACGCCGGTCCCCTGGCGCCCGTTCTGGAGGGGCTGCTCCGCAAGGACCCCGCCCTCCGCCTCACCGGCCCCCAGACCGCCGTCGCGCTCGCCGAGATCGCCGCCACCCCGGCCCCCGATGACTCCTCCGCCGGACCGGAACCGGCTCCCCCTCCCCCGCCGACCGAGCCGTACGCCACCGCGCACCAGGAGGCACCGCCGCCCGTCACGCTGCCGTTCACCTCCGTGTCTCCCACCGCCACCCCACCCGCCGCCTCCTCTCCCTCTGTCACCTCGCCCGCCGCCACCTCGCCCGCGCTCGCGTCCGCGCGGACCGCGGCGCGCGTCCCCCGGCACCGGCTCCGCCCGGCGATCGCGGTGGCCGCGGCGCTCCTGGCCACCGCCGCCGTCGCGGCCTACCTGTTCTGGCCCGCGCCGGACCCCGCGAAAGTGACCAAGGTCGCCCAGCTCAGGGGTCACACCGAGACGGTGAACACGGTGGCGTTCAGCCCCGACGGCAGGCTCCTGGCCGGCGGCGACGGTGACGGCGCGGTGATCCTGTGGGACACACGGACCCGGCAGCCGATCGGCGAGCCGATGAAAGGCCACACCAGGGCGGTGGAGGCGATGGCGTTCAGCCCCGACGGCAGGCTCCTGGCCAGTGGCGGCAACAACGACAACGGGGCCGACCCCGACGAACACACGGTGATCCTGTGGGACGTCGCGACCCGGCAGCAGGTCGGCGCCCCCCTCACCGGCCACACCGACTGGGTACGGTCGGTCGCCTTCAGCCCCGACGGCAAGACCCTCGCCACCGCCGGCGCCGACAAGACCGTGATCCTGTGGGACGTGGCGACCCGGCAGCAGGTCGGCGACCCCTTCACCGGCCACACCGACTGGGTGCAGTCGGTCGCCTTCAGCCCCGACGGCAAGACCCTCGCCACCGGTAGCGACGACACGACGGTGATCCTGTGGAACGTGGCGACCCGGCAGCCGATCGGGGACCCCCTCACCGGCCACACCGGCTTGGTGCGGTCGGTCGTTTTCAGCCCCGACGGCAGGACCCTCACCAGCGGCGGCGGCGACAAGACGGTGATCGTCTGGGACGTGGCGACCCGGCGGCCGGTCGGCGACCCCCTCACCGGCCATCCGGACGAGATCCACGCCCTCGCGCTCAACCCGGACGGCGGCACCCTGGCCGTGGGCACCGGCTCCGCCGTACGGCTGTGTGACACGCGGACCCGTCAGCCGATCGGCGGCCCGCTCACCGGGCACACGGGTCCGGTGTGGTCGGTCGCCTTCAGCCCCGACGGCGGGACCCTCGCCACCGGCAGCGACGACAGGACGGTGATCCTGTGGGACACCTCCTCACCGGCCGGGGCGGGCAGGACCGTTCCGTGGCCGTGGCTCGCCGGGGCGGGCGCGCTCGTCGTGGCGGCGGGAGCGGTGGTGACGCTGCGGCGCCGCGGCGGCCGGGTTCCGGCCCGGGAGGCGACCGAGGCCGAGGCTTCGGCGACCCGCTAGGGGAACCCGCCTCCCGGGAACAACCCTCTCAGAACAACCCTCTAAAGGGTCAGGACCCGGGGAGAGCCTCCGGGCGATGTCTCGGGCTCGGGGGTCCAGGAGCCGGACGGCCCCTGTCGGCGGCGAACGCGCGAACCCGGCCGGTGACCGGCGCGGCACCGCCGGTCGTCGGCCGGATCACCTCCCGAACGAGGTGTCACGTATCAGTCTGACGGTGGGCGAAGAGAACTCGGAGGCGTTTCTCATATGTGCGAGAACCTGACCGGCGAGTTCCGCGATGAATACGGCGCTCATCGCCGGCCCGATATCAGACTGCCACGTTTGAACGGGTTGAAGAGATGTGAACGCTAATAATGCGCAGACGGTACCAACCTTTTCCGACCCCTCGGATATTTCGTTGGTGACGATGCACAGCAAACACTAAACAAAAGGAGGTCGTCAAGAGTATGAAACATGGCTTTCCCGGGCTGTCATGTCCACCTGTGACGTCGGCGTCTCACCTGCCCCGGCGGATCTGACGCGGTGAGAACTTTCCGGCGAACACGCCGACGCCACCCTGTCCGACCAGGGCGGCAGGCGACCACGGCATCATCGCGCACGCACCCCGCGGTATCGCCGCCGGACCCACCCGGCACCGGTCCCATCCTGTCCGCCGCCGAGCCGATGGCCCCTCCGAATCGCTCGGAGGGGCCACCGGGTGTAATTCGTTATCGCGGAAGGCGCCATTCGTCCTTCAGGCGTTTCCGCCCCAGGTCCACCGCTGGTTGTTGCCGCCGTGGCAGGAGTAGAGCTGGAGGCGGGTGCCGTTGGCGACGCCATTGTTCGCGGCGTCGAGGCACAGCCCCGACTGCACGCCGACGATGGTGCCGTCCGGGTTGACGCGCCATTTCTGGTTGTTACCGCCGTGGCAGGCGTAGATCTGAATTCTGGCCCCGTTTCCGGTCCCCGCCGAATCCAGGCACTTGTTGCCGAGGATCCGCAGTTCCTGCGCCGAGGTCAGGCTCCACCTCTGGTTGCCGCCGCCGTGGCAGTCCCACAGCTGGAGCTGGGTGCCGTCAGCGGTGCTGGAGTTCGGCACGTCCAGGCATCGCCCGGATGCGACTCCCCTGATCTCCCCGTTCCCCCCGGGAGTCACCGTGGGCGTGGGAGTCGGGGTGGGGGTCACGGTTGGAGTGGGGGTGGGGGTGGTGGTGCGGTCGAGGCCGAAGAACCGGATGGCGTGGACGGCCATGCCGGGGTGCGGCAGGTTGTGTCCGGCCCTGTCGATCGTGTACGCCTCGACCTGGCCCGAACCGTAGACGCGCCGCGTCCACCCCGACTGCGGGCTGGTCGTCGAAGTGGGCGTCTGGCTCACTCCGTGCACGTTGGTCCACTGGTCGACCTCCTTCTGCAACATGCTGAAGTTCAGCACGTCGTCCGCGGTGCCGTGCCAGGCCATCAGACGGGGCCGGGCACCGGTGTAACCCGGGTAGGCGTTGCGGACCAGGTCTCCCCACTGCTGCGGTGTCCGGTCGTTGCAACCGGGCGGGCCGAGGCAGCCGAAGGGCACACCGGAGAAGGGGGCGCCCGCCTTGAACACGTCGGGGTAGGTGGCGAGCAGGTTGACCGTCTCCATCGCGCCGGAGGAGAAACCGGTGGCGAAAACCTGGGCGGGGTCGCCGCTGTGGCGCTGCACCACGTAGTTGACCATCGACACGATCGAGACGGGGTCGCTGCCGCCCCCGTGCTGGAGGGCCTCGTTCGACCACACGTCGAAGCAGTTCGACAGGCCGTTGGCGCTCTTGTTGGCCTGCGGGTAGATGACGATGAAGCCGTACCGGTCGGCCAGGGACGCGAACTCCGTCTGCTGGTAGAAGTCGGTCGCCCGGCCGTTGCAGCCGTGCATCGCCACCAGGATTCCGGGACGCGGAGCCACGTTGTCGGGCACGTAGAGGTGCATCTGGATGTTGCCGGGGTTCGTGCCGAAGTTGCCGATCTGGGTCAGCGTCGCCGCCCGCGCGCCAGGCGCCTGGACGACGAGACCGGCCAGGACGGCGATCACCGTAGCGATCACCGCCCCGACCCCGATCGGCACCGTCTGGTGCCGTCTCATGATTCGACTCCCTATCGGCCCTAGCTCCGGGTCCACTTCTGGTTGTTGCCGCCGTGGCAGCTGTAGAGCTGGATCAGGGTGCCGTTGGCGGTTCCGGTGTTGGCCGCGTCCAGGCACAGGCCCGACTGGACGCTCGCGATCGAGCCGTCCGAGTTGAGACGCCACTTCTGGTTGTTGCCGCCGTGGCAGGCGTAGATCTGGGCCTTGACCCCGTTGGCGGTGCCGGCGGCGTCCAGGCACTTGTTGCCGTAGACCCTGAGCTCCTGCGCGGAGGTGTAGGTCCACTGCTGGTTGGGGTTGGTGTGGCAGTCCCACAGCTGGACCTGGGTGCCGTCGGTCGTCGAGGAGTTCGGCACGTCCACGCAGCGGCCGGAGGCCACGCCCCTGATCTGTCCCCCGGTTCCCGGGGTCGGCGTGACCGTCGGGGTGACCGTCGGGGTGGGCGTGGGGTTGGGGCTCGCGCTGTTGAGGGCGTTCAGGACGGAGTTGTAGGCGGCCTTCTTGTTGCCCGAGCTGTCGAAGAGCAGGGGGGTGGTGTTGGCGCCGAGCCAGGAGTCGCTGTCGCGGACGCCCCAGACGGTGATGCCGTTGCAGCGCGGCACCGCCAGGCAGTCGTTGGTCACCGCGGCGTAGGTCTGGGCCGAGCCGCCCTGGATGTCCAGCTCGGTGATCTGCACGTCGACGCCGAGGGCGGCGAAGCTGGAGATCGTGGTGCGGTAGTTGCTGTTGTAGGCGCTCTGGCTGTTGAAGTGCGACTGCAGGCCCACGCAGTCGATCGGCACGCCACGCGACTTGAAGTCGCGGACCATGTTGTAGACGGCCTGCGTCTTGGCCCACGACCAGTTGTCGATGTTGTAGTCGTTGTAGCAGAGCTTGGCGGCCGGGTCGGCGGCGCGGGCCGTGCGGAAGGCGACCTCGATCCAGTCGTTGCCGGTGCGCTGCAGGTTGGAGTCGCGCCGTCCGCCGGAGTTGCCGTCGGCGAACGCCTCGTTCACCACGTCCCAGGCGTAGATCTTGCCCTTATAGTGGTTCACCACGCCGTTGATGTGGTTGATCATCGCCTGGCGCAGCGCGCTGCCCGACATGGCCTCCATCCAGCCCGGCTGCTGGGAGTGCCAGGCCAGGGTGTGGCCGCGGACCCGCTTGCCGTTCTGCACCGCCCAGTTGTAGATCCGGTCGCCGTTGGTGAAGTTGAACTGGTTCTGGTTCGGCTCGGTGGCGTTGATCTTCATCTCGTTCTCGGCGGTGATCATGTCGAACTCGCGGTTCGCGATCGTCGTGTACTGGGAGTCGCCCAGTTTGCCCGCCGAGATCGCGGTGCCGAAGTAGCGCCCGCTCTGCTGAGCCGCCGCCCCCAGCGTGGACGCGGCCGCGTCCGCGGGAACCGACGCCATCATCGCCGCACCTACGACACCCACGATGCCGACGACGATGCCCCTGCGAAGGACACCGAGATGTCGGTACGCGGATGACGCTGAAGCTTTCATGCCCATGCCTGACTCCATACTGAAATCACGGGAAGAGGGAATGCGGGGAACCCGGCGGACGACGCCGCGCCCCGGCCGGAGGCGCGCACCACGATGGCGTCATAACCGGCGGCCCTCGCCGATCACCACATCAGGTAGGGCCGACCGCCTTGAAGACATAGTGTGGAAACGCAGCCGAAACATGTCAATATCAGTACGAAACTTTCGGCTTCAAGAAGTCGGTCCGTTGGCGCCGCACCCGGTACGACCAGGCTGTTACAGGACGCTTTTCCCAAGCGGGCCGAGAAAATTTTCCAGACAGCACTGCTTGAAACTTTCATGTTGAGTCCGCAACTTGCGGATACGAGGAGGGCCGCGTACGGGCGAGCGGCACCTCCTCGGCATGGTCGAGCACGGAGGCCCTCCGACGAAGGGGGAACGAGGTGCTAGGAGATCCGTTCCCGTTCCCCGGCCTCCGCCGGGTCCGCCGGGTCCGCCGCCTCGGCGTCGCGTCTCCTGCCGGGGAGCAGCCGGGTGATCTGCTCGGAGCGGCTCGCGACCAGCGGGCCCAGCAGGGCGAGGATGAGCACGTACCCGGCGATGAACGGGGCGAGCCTGCCGTCCAGCCCGGCGGCCAGCGCCATGGTCGCCAGGACCAGGGCGAACTCGCCGCGTGAGAGCACGGTCAGCGAGATGTTGACCGCCTCGGCCCGGCCGAACGCGTTGAGCCTCGCCGCCAGCACCCCGGCCGCGACGTTGAGCACCACCGTGACCAGCACCGCGATCGCGATGGGCCAGGCCACGGAGAGCATGTCGCCCGGCTCGATGGACAGGCCGAAGGCGAAGAAGAACAGCGCGGCGAAGGCGTCCCTGAGCGGGTGGACGAGCTGCCGGATGCGCGGGGCGGCCCTGCTGGAGCTCAGGATGAGCCCGATCATGAAGGCGCCGATGGCGTCGGAGACGCCCAGTTCCTCGGCGATCCCCGCGGTGAAGATCGCCAGGCCGGTGAACATCACCACCAGCAGTTCCTCGTCCCTGGTGGTGACCAGCTTGTTGACGAACCGCGTACCCCACCGCGCCAGCGCGGTCAGCACGATCAGGAAGGCGAACGCCTTGCCGAAGGAGAGCGCGGCGGCGCCGAAGCTGTCGGCTCCGCTGAGGACCGGCTGCAGCACGGCGAGGTAGAGCGCGAGGAAGACGTCCTCGACGACGATGATCCCGAGGATGAGGCGGCTCTCGGGGTTGCCGAGGCGTCCCATGTCCACCAGGAGCTTGGTCACGATCGCCGAGGAGGAGATGCCGATCACCCCGGCCAGGACCATCGCCTCCCTGGTCCCCCAGCCCACGGCGAACCCGAAGGCCAGGCCGCCTCCGACGTTGAGCACGATGTAGCCGACCCCGGCCAGCACCAGGCGCCTGCCTCCCGCCACCAGGTCGTCGAGGGAGAACTCCAGGCCGAGGTAGAACAGCAGGAAGATCAGGCCGAGCGCGGCGATGACCTTCAGGTCCGCCGGGTTCTCCACGAGGGCGAGACCGGGCGTGTGCGGGCCGAAGATGATGCCCGCCAGCATGAACAGGGGGATGGTCGGCAGCCCTATCCGGGTGCCGAGCCTGGCGATGATCCCGGCGGCGAGGAAGGAGCCGCCGAGCGCGACGAGAGCGTCACCCAGTGCCATACGGCCCTCCCCCGAGGACGACCGCGGGCATGGCGAACACATATTCGTGGAACATGGAAAAACCTCCGTCAAACGATCTCGGGCGGGAACCTCTGCTGATCGCTTGACGGAGGCGCTCGGGGCGAGCTGTCGTCGTACAGGGTGTGCGTGGCCGGGACCGGCCAGGCGGGCAGCGGCGCGACCCTCGCCGACGGGCCGGGCGGAGCGAGACCCGGGCCGGGCGGGCACAGGTCGCAGACCGGCGCGTGGGGGGTGGCGGGAGCGAAGCCGACCCCGCTGGCCAGCGTGATCGCGGCGCCGGGGACGGCGGGATGATGGGCGGGCCCCGGCAGCGGGGCGTACACGAGGGCGATCAGGGAAAGCAGAAGGGCCGCGACCGTACCGGCGACCCTCCGCGACAAACCGTGCCCTAACGTTTGGTGGAAACTTCTACCATTTTATCAGAACGCTTCGAGCGCCCCTGCGGCACCAGGTACGCCCACTGCCAGAGCGTCTCGACGGGACCGCGTTCGAAGCGCCGCAGCCACAGCGTGGACAGCGTCATGAAGAGCGCGCAGATGCCCGCCCAGGCCGCCACGACCCACCACGGCCGCAGGCCGTCGAGCGACGCGGCCAGGCCGAGCCCCCAGCCGTAGCAGAGCACCGACGCGACCAGGTTCTGGAAGATGTAGGAGCTCAGGGCGGTACGGCCGACGTTGGTCAGCCCTCGCCTCAGCACGCCGGGGGCGCCGGTCGCCCGCCGCGCGAGGGTCGCGACGAGGCCGAGCAGGCCCAGCGCCACCAGCGGGGGCAGCAGGTACCGGTCCACCAGGAACCAGCCGGGACCGGCGAAGGCGGTGAGCAGGTTGAGCGGCAGGGCCACGGCGAGCCCGACGACCATGAGCTTCCGGCGCAACGCGGTGCCCCGCGCCGAGTCCTCGAACACCCCGGCGCGCATCAGCCGGGAGCCGAGCAGGAACAGCACGATGCCCATCGGGACGATGAGGACGATCTCGATCCGGTAGAGGCCGATCATCTCGATCCGGGCGGCGACCTGCTGCGGGTAGGTGCCGTCGGTGAAGAGCGTGGAGGGCTCCGACGCCCCGCCCGTACTCGCCTGGCCGGCGAGCATGCCGAGGGTGAGCAGGCCGATCAGCACGACGAACACCGCCCCGACGGTGATCATCCACGCCTTGACCGCGCGGTCGCTCCTGCCGATCAGGTACGCCACGATGATCGAGGTCAGCGCGTAGCCCATCAGCACGTCGAACTCGAAGATCAGCAGGTAGTGGATCAGCCCCTCGACGAACAGCAGCCCGGCCCGCCACAGGTACCAGCCGGGCCACGGCACGCCACGGCGCGCGGCCGAGCGGTACTGGAGTTCGAGCCCGACCCCGAAGAGCAGGGTGAGCAGCGCGAGGAACTTGCCGTTGGTGAGAAAGCGGAGGAAGGTCTCCACGGTTCCCGGCTGGCCCAGCGCCTTGACGACGTCGGCGGGGCCGCCGGGATCGGTGAAGATCCAGATGTTCGTGCCCAGGGTGCCGACGATGGCGATCCCCCTGAGCAGGTCGAGCACTTCTATGCGGCGAGTTGTCACGCCTTCCACGATCCCGTCCGGCGGGCCCGCGGACATCGTCACGCAGGCCCATCCGGGACGTACATCGATGTATGTACCGGGACCGGATTCCGGCCCACCGGACCGATCGAACCGCACAGCCCGCACAGGGCGCACAGACCATCCAGCCATCCGAATGGCAGCCCCCGCCCGGACCGCACGACGTGGGAGCGCCGGGGGTGACCGCGACCACCGCCGGAAGCCGAAACCCGGGAACCGGGAACCGGGAACCGGAAGCCGGGAGAAAACCGGACCGGTCGCGGAAACGGAGCCCGGCCGGCCCCTGGAGCCCAAGTGGTTCCTGGAGCCCGACTGGTTCCCGGACCCCGGTCAGCCCCCGGAGCCCGGTCAGCCCATGGACCCCGGTCAGCCCCCGGAGACGATGCGGGCGTGGAGCCGGGCGGCGGTCGCCGGGTCCCAGCCGAACGCCTTCCGGCCCGCCAGCCACGCCGCCGCCCCCGCCCCGTCGCCCGCGAGGACCGTCGAGGGCCCCAGCCTCTCCCGTACCGCGGAGGCGATCGGTCCCTCGCTGGTCACCACGCTCCCGGCCAGCACGATCGGGCTCGTCTCGCCCGCCTGGCGGACCTCGGCCACCGTCTCGCAGAGCAGCCGCGCCGCGGTGGACACGATCTTCAGGGCGGCCGGGTCACCCTCGGCCGCCGCCCGGCTGACGAGCGGGGCGAGCCGGGCCAGCTCCAGCGGGGGCCGCGACTGCGCGCGGACCACCAGCCTGATCGCCAGCGCCCGCATCTCCTCCACCGAACCCCCCGAGCCCCCCGAACCACCCGAACCCGCCGAATCCACCGCACCCACCGAGCCCGTCGAACCTGCCAAATCCGCCGAACCCGTCGTACCGGTCCCCATCTCGCCGATCCCCGTCCCGGGGATCTCCTCCTCCAGGAGGGCGCCCGTGACGAGGCGGGTGAGCCTGCCGCCCGCGTCGCCCCGGCTGAGGGCGCGGGCGGCGGAGCCGGCCGCCTCCCTGCCCAGCCAGAACCCGGAGCCCTGGTCGCCCAGCAGCCAGCCGAGCCCGTCGGCGATCATCACCGGCTCGCCGTCCTCGATCCTGGCGGCGATCGCCCCGGTCCCGGCGATGAGCGCGGTGCCGCGCGGCTCCGCCGTACCGGCGGCGAAGGCGATGCCCAGGTCGCCGGTGAGCCGGGGCGGGACGCGCAGGCCCGCGGCGGCCCACATGGGGTCGAACACCAGCCGGTCCAGCGCCCCGCCGCCCGCCAGCCCGATGACCGCCCCGGCCACCAGGCCAGGATCGATCCCGCGCAGGGCGAGCTCCAGCGCCAGGCCGATGTTGGCCACCGCGACGGCGTTGCCGTGGGCCGCGGGGTTGCCGCCCGGCGCCTTCCCGTACCCGGCCCGCCGCCCCGAGGCGTCGAGCAGGAGGGCCCGCGAGGAGGTCCCGCCGACGTCCAGCCCGAGGACGTACATCGCGTTCAGAGGTGCTCGCCGAAGAACGCGGTGACGGCCTCGACCGCCCGGGTGACGTGCGGTTCGGTGTCGTAGAGGTCGATGTGCAGCTTGGCGTCCAGCCAGACGAGCCTCTTGGGCTCGTCCATCCGCCGGTACGCCTCCTCGGCGCCCTCGGGCGAGCAGAAGCGGTCGACCACGCCGTGCACGATCAGGCCGGGCTTGGGCGACAGGAAGTCGGCGCCCGTCATGTTGTCCACGGTGATCAGCTCCCGGACGGAGGCCCGGGTGACCTCGTTGCGCCAGTGCTCCGAGGCGCCCCTGGAGGTGCCGTAGTAGGCGAACGGCTCGTCGCCCGGCATCGCCGCCTCCCCCTCCTCGGCCACCACGGGCAGGTACTCCACCTCACCACCCCCGTCCTGGCGCTCCAGCACCTCTGTGAAGGAGGCCAGCGCCTCCTGGTATCCCGAGGGTGACATCCCGGCGCGCATGCCGTAGGGGTTGTTGTAGGCCCCCGCGATGCCCGCGAACGCCTTCACCCGGGGGTCGAACGCGGTGAACTTGAGCGCGTAGCCCCCGCCGAGGCAGATCCCGACCGCGCCGATCCTGCCGCCGTCCACCTCGGGACGCGAGCGCAGCAGCGAGACCGCGGCCCGCAGGTCCTCCAGCTTGCCCTGGGCGTCCTCGTGGTTGCGCGGCTCCCCGCCCGACTCCCCCCAGTTGCGGTGGTCGAAGGCGAGAGTCGCGTATCCCGCCTCGGCCAGCCGGGCGGCGTACAGGCCGGTGACCTGGTCGCGGGTGCCGGTGAACGGGCCCGTGAGGACCAGGGCGGGGTGCGGGCCCGGCGCCGCCGGAATCCGCAGGTCGCCGACGAGGGTGATCCCTCCGGCGGTGAACTTCACCTTTTCGGACATGCTCCAAGTCTGTACGGCCCGCGCGACGGAAGCCAGCGGCCTCCCCTGCCGGCCCCGGCGTCCCCTGGAGCCCCTCACGGTCCCTGTCGGCTCCACCTCGTCCCCAGAAGTCTCCTGAAATCCCCAAAAGTCCCCTGAAGTCCCTCGTCGTCCCCGGCCGTCCTCCGCCGTCCATCGCCGTCCCCGCCCCGCTCGTCCGGCCTGAGCCGGGAGCGGAAGCGGAGACGGAGACAGGGACGGGGACGGCTCTCAGGAACCTCGGAAAACCCCGGGAATTCCAGAAGCCCCAGGAACCCCACGAACCTCAGGAGTCGAAGCCGAGGCCCATCCGGTCCAGGGTCCGCAGCCAGAGGTTGCGGCGCCCCTGGTGCAGGTCGGCCTGGGCGATCGACCAGCGGGTCATCTGGATCCCGGCCGAGCGGACCGGCTCGGGCGGGAACGGGACGGGCTTCTCCTTGACCATCCGGAGCTCGGTCCGCTCGGTCCGCTCTCCGGCGAGCAGGTCGAGCATGACGTTCGCCCCGAACCGGGTCGCGCCGACGCCCATGCCGGTGTATCCGGCCGCGTAGGCGAGGCGCCCGCCGTGCGACCGGCCGTAGAAGGCGCTGAACCGGCTGCAGGTGTCGATGACGCCGCCCCACCTGTGGGTGAAGCGCAGCCCGGAGAGCTGGGGGAACGTGGTGGAGAAGTGTTCCGCCAGCTTGACGAAGGTCTCGTCGCGCTGCTCGTACTCGGGCTTGATCATGCCGCCGTTGTAGTAGACCGCGTCGTAGCCGCCCCACAGGATCCGGTTGTCCTCGGTCAGCCGGTAGTAGTGGAACTGGTTGGCCGCGTCGCCGACCCCCTGCCGGTTGTGCCAGCCCACCGAGGCCAGCTGGCCGGCCGAGAGCGGCTCGGTCATCAGCGCGTAGTCGTAGACCGGCACCAGGAAGTGCTTCAGCCGCCGTAGCAGCGGCTGGAACACGCCCGTGCCGAGGGCGACCTTGCGCGCCCTCACGCTGCCGTGCGGGGTGATCAGGTCCAGGCTCGTCGGGGTGTCCCTCATCGTGCGTACCGGCGTGCGCTCGTAGATGCGCACGCCCAGCGAGAGGCAGGCCTGCCGGAGCCCCCAGGCCAACCGGGCGGGGTCGAGCATGGCGCAGCCGTCGCGCTCCCAGTGGCCCCCGATGTACGTGGGCGAGTTCACCTCCGCCCGCACCTGTTCGGTGTCGAGGACGTCGAAGCGGGCGCCCAGGTCGCGGGCGACGCCGACGTTGCGGTTCATCTCCTCCAGCTGCCACGGCTCGGTGGCCACGTGCAGCTCGCCGGTGCGCTCGTAGCCGCAGTCGATGCCGTACCCCGCGACCGCCTCGCCGATCTCGTCAAGGTTGTCGAGACCGAGGCGTTCGAGCGTGGAGATCTCCTCGGGCCAGCGCTCCAGCCCGTTGGCGATGCCGTGGGTCAGCGTGGCCATCGCGAAGCCGCCGTTGCGGCCGGACGCCGCCCAGCCGACCCTGCGTCCCTCAAGGAGGACGACGTCGAGCGAGGGGTCGCGTTCCTTCGCCATCAGGGCGGTCCAGAGCCCCGAGAAGCCGCCGCCGACCACCGCCAGATCGGCGCCGGTCTCGCCGAAGAGCCGCGCCAGCGGCTCGGGTTTCGCCGGACTGTCGAGCCAGTACGGCTTGCGCTCCGCGTCAGCAAGAGCCTTCAGCGGATCCACAAATCTCACTTCCCTACGTGAGTCAGGTTGTCTTTGTGTGTATCGCGTGGTCATGGAGATCACGCGCGGGTTCCCCCCGCCTGGGTCCGATCTCGCCTCCCTGTTCTCTGCCGGGAATCTGCTCTTTGTCAGGAATCTGTTCTCTGCCGGGATATTGTCCGCCGCGGCCCTCGCCGCCGGGGATCCGGGGACCCGGAATCGGGAACCCGGATACACCGAAGCCCCGTGCCACCCGGTGAGGGCACGGGGCTCGGCGGCGACTAGGTGCGGCGGCGCGCGGTGACCGTGTTGACCACGGCGATGGCGACGCCTACCGCGAATATAAGCGTTCCGAGGATGTTGACCTGAGGCGGCACCCCGATACGGGTGGCGCCCCAGATCCACAGCGGGAACGTCTGGGTGGCTCCGCTGGTGAACTGGGTGATCACGAAGTCGTCGATGGAGAGGGCGAAGGCGAGCAGCGCGCCCGAGACGACGCCGGGCAGGATCATCGGGAAGGTGATCCGCCAGAACGTGATCCAGGTGGACGCGCCGAGGTCGCGCGCCGCCTCCTCGATCGACCGGTCGAGCCCGATCACCCGGGCCCGTACGGTGATCGCCACGAAGGAGAGCGAGAACAGCACGTGCGCGACGACCACGGTCTCGAAGCCGGTCTGCACGCCGACGCTGATGAACAGCGACAGCAGCGAGGCGCCCATGACCAGCTCGGGCGAGGCGATCGCGGCGAACATCACCAGGTTGGTGGCGCCCTGCCCGCGGAACCGGTAACGGCCCAGGGCGAGGCCCATGAGCGTGCCGAGCAGCGTCGTGATCACCGTGGCGAGCAGGGCGATCTTGAGGGAGTTGGACACCGCGTCGAGCAGCTGGGGGTACTCGTCCAGGCGGCCCCACCACTTGAGGGTGAAGCCCTGCCAGGTCACGTTCGACTTGCTCTGGGTGTCGTTGAAACCGAACACGATCATGACGGCGATCGGCAGGAACAGCCAGATCAGGATCAGCCACACGTAGCCGAAGAGCAGCCGGTCGCCCAGCCGCCTGCCTCTGCGCGGGGACCTCCGCCCGGCGGGCGCGTCCGCCACCGGGGCCTCCGTGACGTCGATGGTGCCGCTCATCGGGCCGCCGCCTCCAGGACGTTCTCGGTGCCGAGCGCCCTGGCGTAGGCGAAGATGCCGACCAGCATCGCCGCCATCAGCGTGAACGACAGCGCGGCGGCGGTCGGGTAGTCGTTGTTGACCAGATACTCGGTCTGGATGATGTTGCCGATCATCGTGTTCTCCGGGCCGCCGAGGATGCCCGCGTTGACGTAGTCGGCGGTCATCGGGACGAACGTCATCAGCACCCCGGCGAACACGCCCGGCAGCGAGAGCGGCAGCACGATCTTGGTGAACGCCTCGCGCCTCGCCGCGTAGAGGTCCTGGGCGGCCTCGACCACCTTGGGGTCCACCCGCTCCAGCGCGACGTAGATCGGCAGGATCATGAACGGCAGGTAGTTGTAGACCAGCCCGCCGATCACCGCGAACGTCGTCTGCAGCACGTGGAAGTCCTCGGGCAGCAGCCCGGCCGACTTCAGCGGCCCCAGCAGCATGCCGTCGTCGGCGAGCAGGAACCTCCACGACACCGTGCGCAGCACGAACGACACGAAGAACGGCAGCAGCACCAGCAGCAGGTAGGTGGACTTGCGGCTGCCGCCCTTGAAGGCGATCCAGTAGGCCATCGGGTAGGCGAGCGCGATGGAGATCACGGTCGCGGCCAGGCCGTACCCCGCCGAGCGCAGGAACTGCGTCTGGTACTGCGCCAGGGCGTCGCCGTACACCGAGAAGTTGAACGTCTGGACGAATCCGTCGACCACGTTGCCCTCCTGGGTGGAGACCGAGGCCATGAAGACCATCGGCACCACCAGGAAGATCGCGAGCCAGAGTCCGCCGGGCAGGATGAGCAGGTAGGGGGCGAGGCGCTTCACCGGCCGCTGGCCCCTTCCCGTCCGAGTCGCTCTCTCATCCGCCTAGCCCTGCGTGACCGGCTGGAAGATGTCCTCGAAGACCTTCTCCTCCGCGGAGGTCAGCGTCTTGTACGACCTCAGCTTGGCCATGTCCTCCTCGGAGGGGAAGATCAGCGGGCTCTCGGCGATCTGCTCCAGCGCCTTCTTCTCGTCGCCCTTGGCCTTGGCCGCGTCGGCGAGGACGAGGTCCTTGGCGGAGGAGACCGGCGTGATGAAGTTGATGTACTCGACCAGCATCGTGGCGATCTTGGGCTGGTAGACGTAGTCCATCAGGGTGAGCGCGTCGACCGGGTTCTGCGCGGTCTTGGGGATGCACATGTTGTCGGTCCAGATCGTGCCGCCCTCGTCGGGCACCACGAACCTCAGGTCCTTGCCCTCGGCGACCTGCTGGAAGATGTCGCCCGACCAGGCCATGGTGATCCAGATGTCGCCTCTGGCGAGGGCGTCGACGTAGTCGTTCTCGTAGTACTTGCGCACGAGACCCGCGTCGCGCTGCTCCTTGAGCTTCTCCCCGGCCTTCTTCCAGTCGGCCTCGGTGGACTTGTCGGGGTCGATGCCCAGGGCGAACATGCCGAAGTTGGCGACCTCCTGGGTGTCGAGCATCATGCCGACCTTGCCCTTGTACTTGGGGTTCCAGAGGTCCTGGATGCTCTTGACCTCGTCCACGTACTTGGGGTTGTAGGCGATGCCGGTGACGCCGACCGTCCACGGGATCGTGTGGGCGTTGTTGGGGTCCCAGGTGGGGTTCTTCACCGCGGAGCTCGCGTTGGCCGCGAAGTTCGGCAGCTTGGAGTGGTCGAGGGGGACGAGGTAGCCCAGCGCGATGGCCTTGCTCAGCTGGAGGCCGTTGGTCAGCACCATCAGGTCGTAGCCGATGTCGTTGTTGGCGGCGAGCAGCGGCTGGACCTTGCCGAAGAACGTGCTGTTGTCCTGGATGGCCTCCTGGTACTCCACCTTGATGCCGGTGTCGGCGGTGAACAGCTCCAGCGAGGGGTAGCGCTGGCCGTCCTTGTCGATGTAGAGCGGCCAGTTGGCGAAGCGCAGCGTGCCGTTCTTCTTCTTGGAGCCCCAGTACTCGGCGACGGCGTCCCTGGGGGGGACCGCCGCCACCTTCTTGCCCTGCACGCCGCAGGCGGCGAGGGCGAGACCGGCGGCCGAGAGCCCGCCGAGTCGGAGGGCGTCACGTCGCGTGACGGAGCGGCTCTGCGTCATGCCTCGCAGAAAGGCGGGGTTCGTGCGGGGGTCCATGTCGAGCTCAACTTCCGATCGCGTACGAGTGGTGCGGCAGCCACGACAGCCAGACGGCGTCTCCACGTTCCGCCGTGCTCGCGCTGTCGAGTGCGTTCTGCTGGAAGACGGTCACCTCCGCGCCGTGGGCCAGAGAGACCGTGTAACTGGTGTAAAGCCCCAGATAGACCACCTCTGAGACGGCGCCTCGCACTATGCTGAGATCTCCGGTGGGCTCTTCCGTGGTAATCCTGATCTTCTCCGGGCGTACCGTGATCGCGATCGGTTCCCCGGCACGGAACGATCCGCCCTCGGCGAGGACGTGGTCGTCATCCCCCAGCTTAAGCACCGCGAAGCCGGACTGGAAATGGTCGACAGTGCCGCTGAGCAGGTTGGACGTCCCGATGAACCCGGCCACGAAAGCAGTCGCGGGCCGCTCGTAGATCTCTCTGGGGCTGCCGAGTTGCTCCACCTGACCGTCGCTCATGACGGCGATGCGGTCACTCATCGTGAGCGCCTCGCTCTGGTCGTGGGTGACGTACACGAAGGTGATGCCGACCTCGCGCTGGATGCGCTTGAGCTCGATCTGCATGGCCTGGCGGAGCTTGAGGTCCAGGGCGCCGAGCGGCTCGTCCAGCAGGAGCGCGCGGGGGTTGTTGACCAGGGCGCGGGCTAGGGCGACCCGCTGCTGCTGGCCTCCGGACATCTCCCGGGGGCGGCGTTTCTCCCGCCCGGTGAGATCGACGATCTCCAGGATCTCCCCGACCCGGCGCTTGATCTCGGTGTCGGCCACCTTCTTGCGCCGGAGGCCGAACGCGACGTTCTCCCAGACGTTCATGTGCGGGAAGAGGGCGTACGACTGGAAGACCATGTTGACGTCGCGCTTGTTGGGGGGGACGTCGGTGACGTCCTGACCGTGCAGCCGCACGGTGCCGCGCGAGGGGTCCTCGAAGCCGGCGATCATGCGCATGGTGGTGGTCTTGCCGCACCCCGAGGGGCCGAGGAGCGAGAAGAACTCCCCCTCGGCGATCGACAGGGTGACCCCCTTGACCGCCTGGACGACCTCGCCGTGGGAGACGTACTCCTTGACGACCCCGTCAAGTTCGATTGCGGGTACGTGGGGCGGGCGGGAGACGGTGTCGGCCGTCTCCGTGCCCGCCTGGATATCGGTCATTCCAGGCTTATCCCTCTGTTCGCGGCTATTCGCCGATGTAGTGCATGACGTGCTTGACGCGCATGTAGTCGTGCAGCCCGAAGACGGACAGATCCTTGCCGTAGCCGGAGTGCTTGAAGCCTCCGTGCGGCATCTCCGAGACGAACGGGATGTGGGTGTTGACCCACACCACGCCGAAGTCGAGACGGTTCGACACCCGCATCGCCCGGCCGTGGTCGGAGGTCCACACCGAGCCGGAGAGGCCGTACTTGACGCCGTTGGCCTTGGCGAGCGCGTCGGCCTCGTCGGAGAAGGTCTGGACGGTGATCACCGGCCCGAACACCTCGTTCTGCACCATCTCGTCGTCCTGCCTGAGGCCGTCGACGACGGTGGGGGCGAAGAAGTAGCCCCGGTCGCCGATCCGGTTGCCGCCGGTGAGGACCTTGGCGTGACCGGGGACCCGGTCGAGGAAGCCGGTGACGCGGGCCAGCTGGTCGGCGTTGTTGAGCGGGCCGTACAGGGCGTCCTCGTCGGAGAGGTCGCCGGTGACGGTGCTCGCCGCCGCCTCGGTGAGCGCGGCCACGAACTCGTCGTGGACGTCCTCGTGGACGAGCACGCGGCAGGCCGCGGTGCAGTCCTGGCCGGCGTTGTACAGGCCCGCGGTGGCGATGGACTCCGCGGCGGCCTTGAGGTCCCTGACGTCGTCGAACACGACGACCGGCGCCTTGCCGCCCAGCTCCAGGTGCACCCGCTTGAGGTCCTCGGCGGCGCTCCTGGCCACGGCCATTCCCGCGCCGACCGAACCGGTGATCGCGACCATCGACGCGGTCGGGTGGCCGACGACCAGCGCGCCGGTCTCCCGGTCGCCGACGACGACGTTGAAGACGCCCTTCGGCAGGACCTCGCCGAGGATCTCGGCCAGCTTGACCGTGGAGACGGGGGTGGTGTCCGAGGGCTTGAGCACGACGGTGTTGCCCGCGGCGAGCGCCGGGGCGATCTTCCAGACCGCCATCATCATCGGGTAGTTCCAGGGGGTGACCTGGCCCACCACGCCGATCGGCTCGTGCCGGATGACGGAGGTGTGGTCGGCGAGGAACTCGCCCGACGTCGGGCCCTCCAGCGTGCGCGCGGCCCCCGCGAAGAAGCGGAAGTGGTCGGCCGCGATCGGGGTCTCGTCCTCGGCCATCCGGGCGCGCGGCTTGCCGGTGTTGCGGCACTCGGCCTCGTTCAGCTCCCCGGCCCGCGCGTCGATCGCGTCGGCCACCTTGAGGAGGAGGTTGGCGCGCTCACCCGGGGTGGCCTGGCTCCACGACTCGAACGCGGCCGCGGCCGCGGCATAGGCCGCGTCCACGTCCTCGGCACCCGACACCGGGGCCTTAAGGTAGATCTCGCCCGTGCACGGATCGATGACGTCGGAGAACCGGCCGCTCTTGGCCTCCGCGAGTTCGCCGCCGATGTAATTTCGCAGGCGGGGGAATTCGCTGGTCTCAACCGGGGTGGTCACCGTCGGCCTCCTAAGGATCGGGGCTGAGTTGTCGCGACTCTTACAGAGCGACAGCCTCACGACAAGGGATTTCGTTGTTAAGATACCAAATTGCTACGAAATCGCTTGACAGAGGCGCCGGAACTGACAGCATGTCGCATCGGAGCCGCAACATGACGGCAACAGCCCCGCAACATGACGCCAGGGAGCGCCCATGACGACGCCGCCCAAGGTTCGCCGTGAGAACGACGCCAGGAACGGCCCCGTCGTCCTCGACGAGATCTCCAAGCAGATCATCGAGCAACTGCAGACGGACGGGCGCAAGCCGTACGCCGCGATCGGCAAGGCGGTGGGGCTCTCCGAGGCCGCCGTGCGCCAGCGGGTCCAGCGCCTGCTCGACGCCGGGGTGATGCAGATCGTCGCGGTGACCGACCCGCTCACCCTGGGCTTCCCCCGCCAGGCCATGATCGGCATCAAGTGCGAGGGCGACCTGGAGACGGTGGCCGACGAGCTGTCGGCCATCAGGGAGATCGACTACGTCGTGCTGACCGCCGGGTCGCTGGACATCATGGTCGAGGTCGTCTGCGAGAGCGACCAGCATCTCCTGGAGATCCTCGGCAAGATCCGGGCCATCCCCACCGTGCGCGCCACCGAGACCTTCGTCTATCTCAAGCTCCACAAACAGACCTACTCCTGGGGTACCCGCTGACGGGTCCCGGCGCGCGCTCCGGCGCCTCCGCGTCCGGCCGCCGCTGACGCACCGGTTTCGCGAGAGGCGCACGAGGCGTGCGGCCCTCCCGCCGCAGGTCGCGGGAGGCGTACGGGGAGGCGTCCCGCGACGGGCCACGAGAGGCGTGCCACCAGAGGTCACGAGGGGTCGCCAGAGGTGACGGGCGGTCGCCAGAGGTGACGGGGGTCGCTAGAGGTCACGAGGGGTGTCGTCGCCGGCCGGGTGGGGCTCCGGCTCCAGGGCGCCCGCGAGCTCCTCGAGGAACTCGTCGACCTCGCCGATCGCGTACCCCGGCCTCAGCATCACCGTGGCGAACCTCGCCTCGCGCACGTCGCCGGGGGTGAGAGGCGTGTCGGTGGTGCCGCGCAGGGTGGCCACGATCCGGTCGAGGAAGGCGTCGACCTCGTCCTCGTCGTAGCCCATGCCGAGCCGTCCCGGCCGGAAGGCGACCCGCTCGACCCGGGCGGCGCGGTCCTCGTCGTCGTCCCGCTTCTCCCGCGCCCCCTGCCCGGGCTCCTCGGGGGCGGCACGGCGGGCGGGGACGACCGGGCGCCCGTCCGCGCCGGTGGGCCGGGTCTCGATCGCCACGATGAAGGCCTCCAGCGCGAAGTCGACGGCGACCTCGTTGTAGCCGCCGAGCCTGACGCGGAACCGGGCGTCGCGGATCTCGTCCGCGGTGACCGGCTCACCTTCCGGGGCGCCCCTGCCGAGGGTCGCCTCGATCCGGCGGACCAGCAGGTCCACCTGGTCCGTGTCGTATCCCAGGCGAATCCCGAGAACCCGTGGAAAGCGGTTCAAACCCGCGTCCTTTCGCGTCTCCCTGACAGGGTCTTTACCCGATGTATCCATTCTGGAGGAAATAACCGGATGAAAGCGAGACGTCGGAGGCGGGCGCGAAGCCTGGTGTGCCAAGGGGCGTCGAGGCCGGGGTCCCGCGGCGACGAATGGCGACCGAATGACGGCGAGGTCGCCTAGGGGATATCAAGGGATATCTGCGGACATCGAGGACATCCGGGGGTGACAGGTCGGCTGAGCGGCGGGAATGCCGGAGATCGGGCGTCGCGGATCGGGTGACCGCGGGGAAAGGCGGAAACCGAGCCCGGCGGGCCGGGGGCCCACCGAACTCGGTTTCCGGAAAATTCCTGATTTAGTTATTTATCAGGTCGAAGCTCTCCCAGGGGCCGACCGCGTCGCGGTTCGCGATCAGCGGCTGGGCGCCACCGCCCTCGGCGCACACCAGCTTGCCGTTGACCTGGGCCCTGAGGCTCACCGAGCCGTCCGGGTTGGTGATGAGCTGGAACACCTCCCAGGGGCCCACCGCGTCGCGGTCGGCGATCAGCGGCTGGGCTCCGGCGCCCTCCGCGGCCACGAACTTGTCGTTGACCCTCGCCCGGAGCGCGATGGTGCCGTCGCTCTGGTTGACCCGGTCGAACTGCTGCGCCGTCCCGATGGACGTCCCGTTCGCGATCAGCGGCGAGCCGTTGGCGGCGGTGACGTAGAGGCCGTTCGCCTTGGAGCGCAGGCTGATCGTCCCGTTGCTCGTGCCGCCCGGCAGGCCCAGGGTGGAGGCGGTGCCGCTCAGGGCCTTGACGCCCTGGTTGGCCGAGCCGGTCAGCGTCGTCGAGGCGTACCCGCTCAGCGGCTTGGCGGTCCGCTCCACGACGTACACGGTGTTGGCGGCGGTGGCGAAGGAGACCTCGCCGGTGGAGACGGTGGTCAGGACGGCGTTGTCGGAGGCGCGGCGCACCCGGATCTGCTGGGTGCCCCAGGGGTTGACCACCGTGGCCTGCTTGCCGTGCAGGCTCCTGAGCCCGACGTACTTGGTCTCCCCGGCCTCGCGCTCGGAGCTGACCAGGAAGCCGTCCTTGGCCAGGAGGGTGAACTTCCCGACGAAGGAGGAGTCGCCCGGCGCCGCGGGGAACACCCTGATCTTGTCGTTGTAGCTCTGCATGAGCGACTCGTTCAGCGCCGACAGGTGCACGCCGAGATACTCGAAGACGCCGTTGGTGTTGGTCGTCATGCCGTTGGGGTGGTTCTGGTACTTCTGCAGCATCGTCTTCATGCCCTGGTACGCCTGGTCGCCGAGGCCGAGGCGGGCCGCCTGCACCGCGTCGTTGGACCAGACGTTGCCGTAGGGGAACGGCCGCTGGTTCCAGGTGTTCAGCGCGGTCTGATAGTCGGGGTAGCCGATGCCGGTGATGTTGTACGGCCAGATCAGCTCCGAGGCGACGTTCTCGTTGTTCCTCGTCTGCGAGATCGGCGGCTGGTGCGGCTGGTAGGCGCCGTTGGCGACGACGTAGGGGGTGAGGTTGTCCAGGATGTTCTGCCAGTCGGCGCGCAGTCCGGCGTCGAGGCCGAGCTGCTGGCTGGCCTGGATCGTGAGCGGGAAGATGCTGCGCACCGCGGCCAGGTCGGTGATCGCGTTGCGGACGTTCCAGTACGTCTCGTGCGAGTTGGAGTTGGCCATGTAGTACTTGCCGGTCGGCCCGTCGAAGGACAGCAGACCCTTGTAGAGCTTCGCGGTCTCCCGCATGTACGGGTACGCCACGTCCCGCAGGTAGGTCGCGTCGTTGGTGTAGCGGTACTGCAGGTACATGTTGTACGCGGCCTGGTAGCCGGTCGTCAGGATGTTCTTGGTGTAGTCGCTGTTGATCGTGCCGCGGGCGTTGCCGTCCCAGCCCATGGTCTCGGGCACCCACAGGGCGTCGATCCCGTACCTCGTCTGCGTGTACGCCTTCAACGCGGTGTGGTTACGGCTGTAGAGCCGGTTGAAGGTGTTCATCAGCTCGGTGTGGTTGGAGGCGAAGAACGAGTTGTAGACGTCCCGCTGGTTCCAGTACCAGTAGGCGTTGCTCCACTTGGAGTTGTCCTGCGTGGCGCGGAAGACACCGTTGATGAAGTGCAGCGGGTAGTTGCCGTAGCCGCCCGCGGCGATCATGTACGTGCTGAGGTAGTAGACGTTCTCCATGTAGTCCGCGTCGCGGTTGGAGTTGGAGTACTGGACGAACGACTTCTCCCAGAACGCGTGCCACCAGTTGCGGTAGTTGTTGTACGTGGTGGTGTAGCCGGTGTTCTTCACCGAGGCGAGCTGGCTGCGGGCCTGGGCGACCGAGTCGCGGTTGGGAGCGTTGATCCGGCTCGCGGCGGTGAACCAGATCGTGTAGCTGGAGGTGGGCGTGATGTTCAGCCGCACGTTCCTGCCGTTCACGACCTGGGTGGTGAAGTTCGCGCCCTCGACGGTGGCGGCCATGGTGTAGCCGAAGCCGTTCGCGTCGGTCTGGCCCCGGCTGAACCCGGCCACGCCGGAGTCGGAGAAGGTGGAGATGGTCCGCCAGGTGTTCAGGTCGGGCACGTCCGCGATGTTCTGGACGGTGGCCGGGTCCCACATGCTGAGGTCGAACGCCACGTTGGACACGCCGCCCCGGGTGTCCTCGACGTGGATGCCCATGACCTCGGAGTTCGGCGACCCCATCACGGTCACGGTCCGGTTGGAGTCGTACTTGGTGGTCAGCGTCCCGTCGTACAGCGACAACCGCTGCTGGAAGGTCGTGTACCCGCTGTCCATGGCCGGGCTGGTGCTGAGGTTCGCCAGGCCCGCCGCGTAGGTCGACTGCTGCGACAGGTCCACCCCCGACACCTGCATCGTGAGCCCGTTCTGGTTCCAGGCCATCGCCCCGGTGCGGCCGTTGCCGACGGTGAGGCCCTGGATCGGGTTGGTGTTGGGACGGTTGTAGACGATGTCGTGCTTCGACAGGTACGACCCGTAGTTGACCTTCAGGGCCCCGGTCGCCTGGTCGAAGGCCGTGTCACCCGGTGCCGCCCACGCCGGCACGGCCATGCCGACCGCGGCCAGGCATGTCACGAGGAACCACATGAATAAGAGGCGTACTGGTTTTCTCGACATGATCTTCCTTAATCGCCACCGGGGACGGCGGCCACGCCGCCCCGCCCTGACCAAGCGCGCGACTCACCCACCTGCGTGGCCGGCGCCTCCGCCTGGGGGGAGATCGGGTCGCTTCGGCGGCACGGGGCGGCCGGTGGGTGACGTGATGCAAGGGGAGTACGCCGGGGAGTTAGGGAGCCGCCGCCGGCAATCGGCGACCGGCGGCGGCTCCCTAACTTCCCCGTGGGGACAGATCCGTCACCAGGACACCTGTGGTCACAGGCCGGGCCTGTTTCACATTTGGTAGATCGGATCTGTCAGCCGTAGTTAACATCGGATGTCTTCGAACGTCAAGATGTGAAATATCCCCTTTGGACAGAAAAAACTGGACACCCGATCGGAATAAGCCGGTGACCAGGCCATATTTTGTCCATCCCGTCCGGAAATTACAGCGTGCCGCAAATAAATACATCCGATGTATCAAGATCGTCGCGAGCGAACCATCTGTTAGCGCTCTCATGCGTTGACGCTTTCGCCGGTCCATGCGAATGTTTTGTCATAAGGCGGCGAATGTATGGACATCTCCGCCGAAAGGTTGTCACCAGGTGCGGCGGCGCGCTCCTCTCCCCCCTAGGAGTAGACGTATGCGCCGGATCTCGCGGGTTCTCCTCGCGCTGGCCGTCATGATCACCGGAGCCATAGCCCTGCTACCCGGCACCGCCTCCGCGGCCCCCCTGACCAAGGTCCTCATCTTCTCCAAGACGGCCGGCTTCCGGCACTCGTCCATCCCTCTCGGGATCTCCGCCATCCAGCGGCTCGGCACCGCCAACGGCTTCACGACGGTCGCCACGGAGGACGCGGGCGCCTTCACCACCGCCAACCTCGCCCAGTACCAGGCGGTCGTCTGGCTGTCGACCACCGGCGACGTGCTCGACGCGGCGCAGCAGACCGCGTTCCAGTCCTACATCGCGGGCGGCGGCGGATACGTCGGCGTCCACGCCGCGGCCGACACCGAGTACGACTGGCCCTGGTACGGCGGCCTGGTCGGGGCGTACTTCAACTCCCACCCCGCCACCCAGCAGGCGACGATCCGCGTCGAGGACCGGGCGAACCCGTCCACCTCGCACCTGGCGCCCACCTGGACCCGCACCGACGAGTGGTACAACTACCGCGCCAACCCGCGCGCCGCCGTCAAGGTGCTGGCCAACCTCGACGAGTCGTCCTACAGCGGCGGCGGCATGGGCGCCGACCACCCGATCACCTGGTGCCAGGACTACCAGGGCGGCCGGGCCTGGTACACCGGCCTCGGCCACACCGACGAGTCCTACGCCGACCCCGACTTCACCAGGATGCTGCTCGGCGGCATCCAGGTCGCCGCGAGGGCGAAGGCCGCCGACTGCCGTCCCGAGACCGGCTACACGCCGCTGTTCGACGGCACACAGGCGAGCCTCGGCCAGTGGCGGCAGGCCGGGGCCGGCGGTTTCACCCTGGCCAACGGGACGCTGTCCTCGGTCGGCGGCATGGGCCTGCTCTGGTACCCCGTCTCGACCTTCTCCAACTACTCGCTCAAGCTCGACTGGATGATGCCGGGCGACGACAACGGCGGCGTCTTCATCGGCTTCCCCGACCCGGGCAACGACCCGTGGCGGCCGGTCGACCTGGGGCACGAGATCCAGATCGACGCCTCCGACGCCGACCCCACCCGGACCACGGGCAGCGTCTACGGCTTCAAGGCGCCCGACACGGCCGCCCGCGCCGCGGCGCTCAACCCGCCCGGCTCCTGGAACACCTACGAGATCGCGGTGCACGGGCAGCGCGTCGAGATCTACCTCAACGGCACCAAGATCAACGACTACACGAGCACCCGGAACATCGCCAACGGCTACATCGGCGTCCAGAACGACGGTGACGGGCTCGACATCAACTACCGCAACATCCGCATCAAGCAGGACGGCCCCTCGAACCCTCCGGCCACCGACCTGGCACAGGGCAGGCCGGTCACGGTCAGCAGCGTGGAGACCGGCAGCGCGCACGCCGGGGCGAACGCGGTGGACGGCAACCCCGCCACCCGCTGGGGCAGCGCCTACGCCGACCCGCAGTGGATCACCATCGACCTGGGGGCCACCCGCTCGATCAGCCGGGTCCGGCTGAACTGGGAGGCCGCCTACGGCAAGGCGTACCAGGTGCAGACCTCCACCGACAACAGCACCTGGACCAACCTCCACTCCACCACCACGAGCGACGGCGGCGTCGACGACCTCACCGTCACCGGCACCGGCCGCTACGTCCGCGTCTACGGCACCCAGCGCGCCCTGCCCGCCTACGGCTACTCCCTGTGGGACCTCAACGTCTACGGCACCCCCGCCACCTCGACCCCCACGCTGCTGTCCACCGGCAGGCCGGTCACGGTCAGCAGCGTGGAGACCGGCAGCGCGCACGCCGGGGCGAACGCGGTGGACGGCAACCCCGCCACCCGCTGGGGCAGCGCCTACGCCGACCCGCAGTGGATCACCATCGACCTGGGGGCCACCCGCTCGATCAGCCGGGTCCGGCTGAACTGGGAGGCCGCCTACGGCAAGGCGTACCAGGTGCAGACCTCCACCGACAACAGCACCTGGACCAACCTCCACTCCACCACCACGAGCGACGGCGGCGTCGACGACCTCACCGTCACCGGCACCGGCCGCTACGTCCGCGTCTACGGCACCCAGCGCGCCCTGCCCGCCTACGGCTACTCCCTGTGGGACCTCGACATCTACGGCACCTGACACCCCCTGCCCGCACGCATCTGCCTTTCCATCCCCCAGGAGACCTTCGTGTTAGGTTTCACGCGCCTTCGTACGGCCTTGGGCGTCCTCGTTCTCGCTCTCGCCACCGCCACGGCGGGAGCCACCGGCACCACCGCCGCGGCCTCGACCGCCCCCACGCTCGGCACCACCACATCACTCGAAACCGGCTCCGCCACCACGCTCGGCACCATCGCGTCGCTGGGCACCACCGCCGCTCTCGCTCCCCCGCCGACCAGCGCCTTCGAGAAGGTCAAGCTGGACGGCGGGCTGTCGATGGGCGAGCCCATCGAGCTCTCCGTCCTGCCCGACGGCAAGGTCCTCTACATCAACCGGGGCACCACCTCCGGCGGCGGCCAGGTCCGCCTCTACAACCCGGCGACGAAGGCCACGACCGTGGCGCTCACGCTCCAGCTGGACGCGCGCTTCGAGGACGGGCTCATCGGCATCACCCTCCACCCGCGGTTCGCCACCAACCGCTGGGTGTACCTCTTCTACTCGCCCAAGGTGACGCCGCTGGTGAACCGGATCTCCCGGTTCACCTTCAACGCCACCACCAACGTCCTCGACCCGGCCAGCGAGGACATGATCATCGAATGGCCCACCGAGCGTGAGCTGTGCTGCCACTCGGCCGGATCGATGAGCTGGGACAGCGACGAGAACCTGTACTTCGCCGTCGGCGACAACACCAACTCCGGCGGCGACTCGGCGGGCATGGCCCCGATCGACGAGCGCACCGGCCGCAACCCGCAGTACGACGCGCAGCGCACCTCCGGCAACACCAACGACCTGCGCGGCAAGATCAACCGGATCCACCCGGAGAACAACGGCACCTACACCGTTCCCGCGGGCAACCTCTTCGCGCCGGGCACCGCGCAGACCAGGCCCGAGATCTACATCATGGGCACCCGCAACCCGTACCGCATCTGGGTCGACAAGAAGTCGGGCGACACCCTGCACTGGGGCGAGGTCGGCCCCGACGCGAACGCGACCCTCGCCAACCGCGGCCCCGCCGCCTACGACGAGTTCAACCGCGCCACCGGACCCGGCAACTACGGCTGGCCCTACTGCGGCGGTCCCAACGTCGCCTACAACGACTGGGACTTCGCGGCCAACGCCCCCCGCGGCTGGTTCCCCTGCGGCGGCACGACGGGCCCGGTCAACAACTCGCCGCGCAACACCGGCCTCCAGCAGCTGCCCCCCACCAAGCCGGCGCTGGTCTGGGAGCAGCACGGCGGCAGCAAGGAGTGGCCCGCCCTGGACAACCCCGGCGGCTGCGGCTCTCCCAACCACGCCGAGGTCTACCACTACGACCCGAACCTCGTCTCGGACGTGAAGTGGCCCGTCTACTACGACAACAAGCTGCTGATCTCCGAGTACTGCCGCAACTGGATCAAGGAGGTCCAGTTCAACAACGGCAACCCGACCACCGGGACGCCGACCGTCATCGAGCCGGTGCTCGCGGGGATGAACCTCGTGCACCCCATCGACATGGAGTTCGGCCCCGACGGCTCGCTCTACCTGCTGGAGTACGGCAGCGGCTACTTCTCCGGCGCCGCCGACGCCGGCCTCTACAAGATCAACCACGTGCAGGGCGGCCGGTCGCCGATCGCCCAGGCCACGGTCAACCGGGACAACGGGCTCGCCCCGCTCGCGGTCACCTTCTCCAGCGCCGGAACCTCCGACCCCGACGGTGACGCGCTCACCTACGCCTGGGACTTCGACGACAACGGCACCGTCGACTCCACCGCCGCCAACCCCGCGTACACCTACACGACCAACGGCGACAAGCGGGCCAGGCTCACCGTCAGGGACCCGGGCAACCGCACCGGGACCGTCGTGATCCCCATCGTGGTGGGCAACAACCGGCCTGCGGTGACGCTGAACGGCCTGCCCGCCGGAGGCATGTACGGCTGGGGTGACGACCTGACCTCGACCGCGACCGCGACCGACGCGCAGGACGGCACGCCCGCCTGTGCCGACGTCGTCATCCGCGCCGCGCTCGGCCACCAGGAACACGCCCACGAGGAGGGCCAGGGCACCGGCTGCGGCTTCACCGTGAACACCGGCCCGATCCACGCCGGGCTCGACGCCGTGCAGTTCTTCGTGATCCGTAGCAGCTACACCGACCGCGGCGCGACCGGCTCCGTCCCGCTCACCGGCGAGAAGGAGATCACCCTCTGGCCCAAGCAGTGGCAGGCCGAGCACTACGCGCAGCTCAACGGCCCCAAGGTCGTCGACCAGGCGGCGGCGGAGGGCGCCAGGCGGCTCGGTGACATCCAGAACGGCGAGTGGGTCAAGCACCACGCCGTCAGCCTCAAGGGCATCACCGGGGTGAAGGCGCGCGTCTCCTCGGCCAACGCGGGCGGCACCCTGTCGTTCCGCTTCGACTCGCCCACCGGCCCCGAGGTCGCCCGCCTCACGGTCGGCGGAACCGGCGGCTGGGACAACTACGCCGAGGTGACCGCCCCGGTCACCAAGCCCGACGACGGCACCCACGACCTGTACATCGTCTTCACCGGGACCGGCACCGGCGCCCTGTACGACCTGGACAGCTACACCTTCACCGGTGCGGGCGCCGGCACCCCGCCCGGCGACCCCGACCCCGGGGGCGACCTCGCGCGGGGCAGGCCGGTCACCACCTCCAGCGTCGAGGACGGCAACGTGCTCGTCGGGGCGAACGCGGTGGACGGCAACTCCGCCACCCGCTGGGGCAGCGCCTACAGCGACCCGCAGTGGATCACCGTCGACCTGGGCGCGACCTACAACCTCAACCGGGTGCGACTGAACTGGGAGGCCGCCTACGGCAGGGCGTACCAGGTACAGACCTCCACGAACAACAGCACCTGGACCAACCTCCACTCCACCACCACGAGCGACGGCGGCGTCGACGACCTCACCGTCACCGGCACCGGCCGCTACGTCCGCGTGTACGGCACCCAGCGCGCCCTGCCCGCCTACGGCTACTCCCTGTGGGACCTCAACGTCTACGGCACCCCCGCCACCTCGACCCCCACACTGCTGTCCACCGGCAAGCCGGTCACGACCAGCAGCGTCGAGGAGGGCAACGGCCGGGTCGGCTCCTACGCGGTGGACGGCGACCCCGCGACCCGCTGGAGCAGTGCCTACAGCGACCCGCAGTGGATCACCGTCGATCTGGGCGCCACCCGCTCGATCAGCCGGGTCCGGCTGAACTGGGAGGCCGCCTACGGCAAGGCCTACCAGGTACAGACCTCCACCGACAACAGCACCTGGACCAGCGTCTACTCCACCGTCGCCTCCGACGGCGGCGTCGACGACCTCACCGTCAGCGGCAGCGGGCGCTACGTGCGCGTCCACGGCACCCAGCGCGCGCTGCCCGCCTACGGCTACTCCCTGTGGGACCTCGACGTCTACGGCGGCTGACCCCGTGAACGCGAAACCGGACGGCGACCCGTGACACCGCACAGGCCCGACGACGGAGACCTCGCGTTCGCGCGGGGTCTCCGTCCGCGTTCCGGAGGACGCGACGGACACCGGGAAGCGGGAGACCGGAAACACGGACGAAGGAACGGACACCGGAGAGCGCGCGTCCGGGGACGCGCACGAAGGAGCGGACACCAGGAATACGGCCGGAAACCGGGAGATCGAGAGCGCGGGCCGGAAAGCGGATGATCACGGTAGGGTTGCGGCTTATGCGGCTCTCCACGGTGTCCTTCCGATACTCGCGGCGCGGCCCCTGGATCCTGCGGGACGTCGAGCTCACGCTCCGCCCCGGCTCCGTCGTCGAGGTCACCGGTCGCAACGGCGCGGGAAAGTCGACGCTGCTCCGCCTGACGGCGGGGTTCGTCCCCCCGTCCCGGGGCTCGATCTCCGACCGGCCGGGCGTCGTCGGCTACGCCCCCGACGTGTTCCCCGTGGACCAGCCGTTCACCGTCGCCGCCTACCTGGCCCACATGTCCAGGGTCCGGGGCCTCTCCTCCGGCTCCGCCGCCGGGGACCTGGCGGAACGGCTGAACGCGACCCACCTGCTCGACCAGCCGCTCGGCGACCTGTCCAAGGGCAGCGCGCAGAAGGTGGGGCTCATCCAGTCGCTGCTCGCCCCGCCGGACCTGCTGATCCTGGACGAACCCTTCGCCGGGCTCGACGAGCAGACCCGGACCGAACTCCCCGTGATCATCGAGGAGATCGCCGCACGCGGCGGCACGGTCGTGGTCAGCGACCACCAGAAGCAGCTCCAGGACTTCCCCGGCGCCGAACACTGGCTCGTCGAGGACGGCGACGTCACCGTCGGCACCCGCGGGCCCTCGGCACTCCCCACCCCCGGAGCCCATCCCCCACGAGACCCCTCCGGAGGACCGCTCCCCCGGCTTCCCCGGGACGCCTCGGAAGAGCCCTCGCCGCCTCCCCCGCCCTCCTCGGAGGGATCGTCCCGGCAGGTGGTCATCGAGGTCGTCGTGGACGCGGACGACGCCGACGAGGTGGAACAGAAGCTCCGCGCCGACGGCTACCTCACCCGGCGGTCATCATGATCCACCTCGTACGCTTCAAGCTCGCCGCCTACGCCCGGTCGCACCGGCTGCTCCAGCCGATGATCGGGCTCTTCGCGATGCTGGCCATCTTCTACTCCACGCTGACCCCGCCCGGCAAGGAGCTGTCCGCGTACGCCGACTCGGCCGGGCTGCTGATCCTCATCTTCGCCTGGGCCGCCCGGGGGCTGCTCGACACCGAGCCTCCGACCCAGCGACTGATCTCCATGACCGCCGCCGGACGGCCCGGCCGCGAGATCGGGGCCGGGCTGCTCGCCGCGCTCGCCGTCAACCTCGGCATGGCGGCGATCGCGATCGGGCTCCCGCTGGTCCACGGCTTCGCCGCCCTGCCCGCCCCCGCCGACCTGGCGCTCGGCATCGCGCTGCACGTGCTCGGCGTGAGCGCGGGAACGGCCCTGGGCGCGCTGACCAGCCGCCCGATCCTGGCCTCCCCCGCCGTCTCGATGCTCGCCCTGTTCGGTGGCTATCTCGCCCTGCTGCTGATCAGCCTCACCCCGGTGGGCCACCTCTCGGTGCCGATCATGCCCTGGATGCGTGCCGCCAACGACGGCCTGCTCGACACGGTCATGCTCCCCATCTCCGCCGCCACCCTCTTCTGGACCGCCGCGAGCCTCGTCCTGTACGCGCGGCTCCGCCGCCTGACCCCCTGAACGGGTGTCGTCGAACCACCGGACTCGCCGTGGTTCGACGACACCCACCCACTCGACAGCCGCGCGGATCTCACCCGGACGAGCCGCCCGGGTGGAGGCCCGCCTCCGGACTCAGAAGGCGGGCGAGGCCGCGACCGGGCCGGCCGCCCAGTGGTTCGGGCCGGTCGGCCACGTCCGCGACGGCGTCCGCTGCTTGAGCACGCTCTCCTCGGGCGTGCCCACGGCGCAGCGCGTGCCACGCGGCGGCACCTTCAGCGAGATCAGGTACTCGTCGAAGATGTCCGTCTGGCACTTGTCCTTGCCGTAGATGCGGTGTCCCCAGCCCTCGTATGTGAGCAACACCGCCTTGGACCCGAGCTGACGGGCCGCGTTGGCGGACCATATCCACGGGGTGGCCGGATCGTGCAGGGAATTCCCGAGCAGCAGCGGGGCGTCGCCCGTGTATCGCAGTGCGTGCGGCGCGTTTGTGGTCGGGTAGTTCATGCAGATCGGCAGATCGTCGATCGGGTACGGGTGGTACCCCGTGTCGGGTGCGAGCCGGTTGGAGACACGCATGAGCGCGGCGTACTCCGAGTAGTCACGCAGCTTGAGGTTGTAGTCCTGGCAGAGAACCGCGGTCGGCAGATACGCGACGTCACCCTCCACGGGCTGCCGTCCGGACAGCGGGGGCGCCCACTCCGGCTCCGGCCCGCCGTTCAACCAGTTGATCACCTCGCTCAGCAGGCGCCAGGCCGGCCCCTCGGTGCCCAGTGCGGCGTTGTAGATGACCTGCAACTCGGTCATCGTCTGGCCCGTGCTCGGGTACTTCAGCTCACCGCGCCGCGCCTTCTCCCGCAGGTCCTTCCAGATCCCACGGACGTCACGCCCATACAGGACGCAGGTGGTGTCCTGCTCGCACCAGCCGACGAACTCGTCGAACGCGTCCTCGACGGCGATCGCCTCGGTGGCCAGGAAGCCCGCGACACCGAGGCTGTGGTCCATGTTGCTGTCGAGCCCGAGGGCCCGGACGCGGCCGGGGAACAGCTCGGCGTACATCTGGCCGATCAGCGTGCCGTACGAGATCCCGTAGTAGGTGAGCTTCTCCTCACCCAGGGCGGCGCGCAGCGCGTCCAGGTCACGGGCGACGTCGGCGGAATCGACGTGGTCGTACAGCGGACCGGTACGAGCGCGGCAGTCGGCGTGCAGCTTCTTGGTGAACGCGTCCCAGGCGTCGAAGTCGGCCTGGCCTCTCATGACGGTGTGCGGCATCCGGTTGTACACCGACGCCGAGCAGATCACCGGGTTGCTGCGCCCCACGCCCCGAGGGTCGAACCCGACGATGTCGAACCGTCGCCGCAGTTCCTCGGTGTAGGACCCGGGAGCGCCGTACACGGCCTCCACGCCCGACCCGCCCGGACCACCGGGATTGATCACCAGCGAACCGACCCGCGCGGCCGGATCCGTGGCCTTCCGCCGCGCGACGGCGATGTCGACCTTCGCCCCGTCCGGCTTCGACCAGTCGATGGGCACGCTCAACGTGCCGCACTCGGCGGCGGGCTCCTCCTCACAAGGCGCCCAAACGATGGTTTGCGCCCTCGCTACCCCGGTGTCCGCATTGGCCACCGCGACCGGTAAAACCGTCACCATCGCCAGGAGGACGGCGAACCAAGAGATTCTTCTTCGCACAATGCTCCAGTCTCTAGTCGATCTTCTGTCGTAACGGGCGACGGTAGCGAATCACCACATATTCGAAGGCGGAAACAGGAGAAAATGGCAGTATTTACCGCAATAGGCATCCGGTCCGGTGGGATTCGCGCCCTGTCATCGACGTGGACGACGACACCGCCACGCGGACGTACGACCGGTGAAACAGGACCCGCCGGGTCCGCCTCGGGTCCTCTCACGAGCGCTTCGAATCTTCTGACGCCTGGTCCGGACAGCGAAAAAGCGCCCGACCACCAGAGGTGGCCGGGCGCGCTGCCTGCTTCGCCGGGGATGCCCCCGAAGGGATGCCTTCAGGCTGAACGGTCAGACCAGATCGAACCGGCCACCCTTGACGCCGGAGACGAAGGCGCTCCACTCACGCGGCCCGAAGGCCGACGCGGGAGAGGTCAGCTACCCGCGGGCGGGAACGCCTCGGGGTTCTTCTCCGGGTCGAGGGGGGCGTCCCAGGACGGGTCCTCGACGACCGTGCACGGTTTGACGGGGCCCTCGGCGAGCTGGAACGAGTACTGCCAGAGTGTTCTCGGCCTCTCCGGCCCCGAGGTCTGGTCCGCGTTCCCGGCGAACTGCATGACCACGCGCTGCCCCGCCTTGATCTCCTTCGTGTAGATCTTCACCCCGCCGGGAATCCTGTCGTACACCCTCTCCACGGGCGAGGTCTCAAGCGTCTTCCTCACCCGTGCCTTGACGGCGGGGTCCGTGCTCTTCAACTCCTCGGGGGTGAAGGCCGGCTCCCCCAGGGCCGTGAACCGCCCCGGGGCGCACCACGTTCCGGGCTTGAGGTAGGAGATGTCGGCCTCCACCCCCAGGTCGGCCAGATCCCGTTCGACCCGGTCGGGGTCGCGGAACTCCTTGATCTGCAGCGTGATCGACCCGTCGTCGCCCTGCGTCAGCGCGTACGCCGGGTTCCCCGCCCCCATCACCAGCGGTACGGCCACCAGCGCCGCGGCGGCGACGCCCGCGACCGCCGCCCCCGCCCCCGCCAGCAGGCGGCGGCGTGGCCTCGAACGGACCGGCCCTCGCGCGGCCCTCTCGCCGATCTCTGCCTTGAGCTCCATGAGCAGTCTCTCCTCGAAGTTCATCGGAGTCCTTCCATGACCTTGGGAGGGATGACGCCGGGAACGTGGCGCAGTGACCGGCGGGCGCGGTGCAGCCGGACCCTGGCGGTCCCCTGCCGGATGCCGAGTGCCGCAGCCGCCTCCGCCACGGAGAGCTGGTCGACGACGACCAGTTCCAGGACGGCGCGCTCGCTCTCGGGCAGTCCGGCCATGGCCTCGAAGGCCCGCCGGGCCGTGCTCTCCGCGTCCAGACGCTCCTCCATGCGCGACAGGTCGTCCGCGTCGAGGAGTCTGCGTCCGCCGATCCTGCTGGCGAGACGCATCTCACGTGCCGCCCGCCGCCGCTCGGCGGACAGGGTGTTGCGTGCCACGCCGTACAGCCAGCCGATCTCACTGCCCAGGCCGGAGCGGTAGGTGTGCGCCGAGTCGAGCACCGCGACGAAGACCTCGGCGACCAGGTCGGCCACCGTGTGGGGGTCGTCCACCCGCCGGGCCAGAAATCGCGTGACCGCTTCGACGTGGCGCCGGTAGAAGGCTTCGAAAGCCTCGGGGTCGGTGGAGATCTCCGCCAACCCCGTCTGTTTGAGGCGCACCGGCCATGTTCCCTTCGTCGTCCTCCCGAATACACCACTGCTTGGAAGGAGACCGACAAAGCGTTACATGAACGGGTGAATCAGCCTGTTGATGCCCACCTCGTAGGGGCCGAGGTCATGCCCAGGAACGGACGAGGGCCCGGACGGGCCACGCCGGGCCGGTCGGCATCGCGGCGGGGGGCGGGGCGGGATGGTCGGCGTCGCGGCGGGAGGGTGGGAGGGGCGGGGAGCGCCGCCCCGAGGCGTGGGCCGGGGCGGGGAGCGCCGCCCCGAGGCGTGGGCCGGGGCGGCGGTCGGCGCCTCGGGGGGCGCAGCCGTACGGTAAGGGCTACTCGGCGGCGGCGAGCTGGCCGCAGGCGCCGTCGATCTCGCGGCCACGGGTGTCGCGGACCGTCACCGGCACGCCGTGGTACTCCAGGCGCCGGACGAAGGCCCGCTCGTCCTCCGGGCGGGAGGCGGTCCACTTCGAACCCGGGGTCGGGTTGAGCGGGATCAGGTTGACGTGCACCAGCTTGTTCTTGATCAGCTTGCCGAGCAGGTCGGCGCGCCACTCCTGGTCGTTGATGTCCTTGATCAGCGCGTACTCGATGGAGACCCGGCGCTTGGTCCTGGCCGCGTAGTCCCAGGCCGCGTCGAGAACCTCGGCGACCTTCCAGCGGGTGTTGATCGGCACCAGCGTGTCGCGGAGCTCGTCGTCGGGCGCGTGCAGCGAGAGGGCCAGCGTCACCGGCAGGCCCTCGGCCGCGAGCTTGCCGATCGCGGGGACCAGGCCGACCGTGGAGACGGTGACGCCGCGGGCGGAGATGCCCAGGCCGTCGGGGGCGGGCTCGACCATGCGGCGGACGGCGCCGATCACGGCCTTGTAGTTGGCGAGCGGCTCGCCCATGCCCATGAAGACCACGTTGCTGACCCGCCCGGGACCGCCCGGGACGTCACCGGCCGCGAGCGCGCGGGCCCCGGCCACGACCTGCTCGACGATCTCGGCGGTGGTCATGTTACGGGTGAGACCCGCCTGGCCGGTGGCGCAGAACGGGCAGTTCATACCGCATCCGGCCTGCGACGACACGCACATGGTCGTCCGGTCGCTGTAGCGCATCAGGACCGACTCGACCAGCGCGCCGTCGAAGAGCCGCCACAGCGTCTTGCGGGTGGTGCCCGCGTCGGTGGTCATCTCCCTGACCGAGGTCAGCAGGCTGGGGAACAGCGCGGTGGCGAACTTCTCCCTGGCCGCGGCCGGAAGGTCCGTCATCAGCCCGGGATCGCCGTTGAACTTCTCGAAGTAGTGCCGGGAGAGCTGGTCGGCGCGGAACGGCTTCTCGCCCAGTTCTGCGACGACCGCCCGGCGCTCGGCCATGGTCAGGTCGGCCAGGTGACGGGCGGGCTTGGCCCGGCGCGGCGCCACGAAGGTGAGCTGGCCGGGTACGGGGGTCCCGGACGGGCTGACGGTCGACAAGTCCAACGCCTTCTCTCAACGGTTACGCGAATGCTCGAAGCGGTGCCCGACAGTGATCTAGAGTCCGGAGGTATGGCGACAAACCGCCCCACGGGCCCCGCGGGAGAGCGGGGAGACGGCGTCGAGGTCGTGCTCACCGACGTCAATCCCTACGGGAGCCGCACCCTGGTGGTCGAACGCGACGAGACCTCCTCGGTAGCTTACCTGTGCGGGCCGGGCGGAACGGTGCACGGAGCCGTCTGGCTGGCCAACCACCGGCCGGCCCCGGACGGGATCGACCCCGATCGCCTGAACTCCGCGCTGCCGCCGATGGCCCCGAGGGCGAACACCCGCCACCCCGGCGGCAGAGGACCCCTGGGCACGCTGAGGCCGCTGTGGTTCGAGGAGGGCGACGGCGTCGCCCTGTACGAGAACGACGAGCTGCTCGCGGTCATTCCTGGGTGGGCGGACATGAGCCGGGGGATGCCCGGCTACTCCCGCGACGCGCTGGGCGAGTCCCCGTTCGCATGGTCGCTGGAGGAGGCCTACGACGGCCTGGCCTCCCGGATCGCCAAGGCCCGCGCCTACTGGGAGTGGCGCGGAGGGGACGGCTCCTGGGCCTCGTTCCAGCAGTTCGTGATGGGCCACCTGGACCGCGCGGTCGGCACCGCGGGCAGGTTCTGGGACGCGGGGGGCGGGCGGATGCCCGCGGTGGGCATCACCGAGCGCCCTCCGGAGCGGGACAGGGAGCACACGATCCTGTCCACGGTCGGGATGAGCTGCCAGCGGATGCCCACCGTCGAGCAGTACATCGACCGGCCGGACGCGTACGCCCGGGTGGAGCTCGCCGTCGCCTCCCCCGGCGACGCCCGCGACGCGGCCCGGCTGTTCCTGTGGCTGGGGCAGTATCCGTGGCACTCGGTCACCTGGCTGGGCCACGGCCACACCGCCAAGTGGTACCACCGTCCCGAGACCTTCCCGCTCGGCTCCGCCTACGGCGGCGTGATGATGCTGACCGGGCTGCCGGGACTGCCCGACCTGTCGGGCTTCTCCTTCGGCGGCGACTCCGTGCAGTGGCTCTGGCTCATCCCGATCACCCCGGACGAGCTGAGCCTGGTCTCGGCCGAGGGCTACCGGGCGGTGCTCCCGCGCCTGTCCGCGACCCGGCTCACCCGGGCGGGCTGACCTGGCCGTACGGGACCCCGGGCGGGATCGGGCGAGTCACACCAGCAGGGTGAGCAGCACCCAGACCGGGATCAGCGCGGCCACCATGGAGTCGAGACGGTCCATCATGCCGCCGTGGCCGGGAAGCACGCTGCCCATGTCCTTGACGCCGAGATCGCGTTTGATCACCGACTCGACCAGGTCGCCGAGCGTGGCGAAGACCACCACGACCGCGCCGATGAGGACGCCCTTCCAGATGTCGTCCTCCAGCAGCCACGCCACCAGCCAGCCGCCCACCGCCATGCAGGCCAGCGCCGATCCGGCGAAGCCCTCCCAGGTCTTCTTCGGGCTGATCACCGGGGCCATCTTGTGCCTGCCGAGGGAGATCCCCGCGAAGTACCCGCCGATGTCGCTCGCGGCGGTGGTGGCGATGAAGACGACCACCCGGTCCGGGCCCTGGTCGGGGTCGGCGAGCAGCAGCGCCACGAACCCGGCGAGCAGGGAGGGGTAGACGACGACCAGGATGGTCGCGGTGATGTCGCGGACGTAGTTCTCGGTGCCCTGGAACATCCGCCAGATCATCAGCACGAGCACGGTCATCGCGAAGACGCCGACCAGCCAGGCGGTCCCGCCCCAGTAGGCGCCGGTCAGCATGGCGGTCATGCCGGCCAGGACCGGGACGAGGGGGACGGTGATGCCTCTGGCCTCGAACGACCTGACCAGTTCCGTCACGCCGATGCCCACCGCCGCGATCACCACGGCGAGGAAGAGCACCTTCACGAAATAGAGGGAGGCGATGATGACCGCCGCCAGGGCGAGCCCCACCGCCACCGCGACGGGGAGGTTCCGGCCGGTACGGCTACTGCCCGCCACGGGTTCCACAGGGGGTCCTACTTTCATACCTGCACAAAATCCTTGCCCCGCACGGACGACAACGGCCCGTACGGGACAAGGATCGTGGTTCAGACCTCGAGCAGCTCGGATTCCTTGTGCTTGAGCAGCTCGTCAATCTTGGCGACATGCTTCTGGGTGAGGTCGTCGAGCTCCTTCTCCGCCCGGCGCACCTCGTCCTCACCGGCCTCGCCATCCTTGATCAGCTTGTCCAGGGTCTCCTTGGCGTTACGGCGGATGTTGCGGATGGAGACCTTGGACTGCTCCGCCTTGTTCCGGGCGACCTTGATGTACTCCTTGCGGCGCTCCTCCGACAGCTCGGGGAAGGCCACGCGGATCACCGCTCCGTCGTTACCGGGGTTCACACCGAGGTCCGAGTTGCGGATCGCCTTCTCGATGGCGGACATCGAGCTCTTGTCGAAAGGCTGGATGATGACCATGCGCGCCTCTGGCACGTGGAACGAGGCGAGTTGCTGAATGGGGGTGGGTGTCCCGTAGTACTCAGCGTTGATCTTGTTGAACATCGACGGGGTGACACGACCTGTGCGGATGCCCGCGAAGTCGTCCTTCGCCACCGACACGGCCTTGTCCATCTTTTCCTCGGCTTCGAGGAGGGTTTCGTCGATCACAGTGGCTCCCTGTCTTCTCGGTCACTCCCCATCCTCACGCACTTCGCGGGACGTCATCACGCCGGAGGTCCACCCGGGACCGCCACGGTCGCGTACCGCTCGGCTCGTTTCGTCAGGTTCGCATCCTGTCCTCCGGTCGCTCACCACTCCTCACGCGCTTCGCGGGACGCACCTACCTCGCGTACCACTCCACTCGCTACGTCGGGCTCGCTCCCTTGCCGTACCGGCCCTGTCGCCGGGCCGGCTCGCCTGCCGGGCCGGCTCCGTCACCGGGCCGGGCTCACCAGCGTGCCGATCTTCTCACCACGTACCGCCCGCAGGATGTTGCCCTCGCCCATGAGGTCGAAGACCACGATGGGCAGGCTGTTGTCCATGCACAGGCTGATGGCGGTGGCGTCCATGACTCCGAGGCCCCGGGTCAGCACCTCACCATATTCGAGATGGTCGAACCTGACGGCGTCGGGGTTCTTGCGGGGGTCGGCGTCATAAACGCCGTCCACCTGGGTGCCCTTGAGCAGCGCCTCGGCACCGATCTCCAGCGCTCGCTGCGCGGCGCAGGTGTCGGTGGAGAAGAACGGCGAGCCGAGCCCCGCCCCGAAGATGACCACGCGCCCCTTCTCCAGGTGGCGGATCGCCCGGCGGGGCAGGAACGGCTCGGCGACCTGCTGCATGGTGATCGCCGTCTGGACCCGGGTGTCGATGCCCCGCTTCTCCAGGAAGTCCTGGAGGGCCAGGCAGTTGATGACCGTGCCGAGCATGCCCATGTAGTCGGCCCTCGCGCGGTCCATGCCACGCTCGGACAGGGCGGCGCCCCGGAACATGTTGCCGCCGCCCACGACGACCGAGACCTGCACGCCACCGCGTACGGCCTCGGCGATCGAGTCGGCGAGATGGCCCACGACGCCCGGGTCGATGCCCAGCGGCTCCCCGCCGGCGAACGCCTCTCCGGACAGCTTCAACATCACCCGCTTCCAGCGGAGCGGGTCCGAGTACGAAGAAACCGCCGGCGTAGCGGGTCCTGGATTCTCCTGCACGGCGGCGGCCTCCTCGTTTGGTGCTCTGCTTGAAGAGCGGATGTCAGGGATTAGGCCTGGCCGACCTTGAAGCGGACGAAGGCCTGGACCTTGACACCATTCTCGTCCGCGAACTTCGCGACCGACTTCTTGTTGTCCTTGACGAAGGACTGCTCAAGGAGGGTGAAGTCCTTGTACCAGCCGTTGATCCGGCCATCGACGATCTTGCCGATGGCGGCCTCGGGCTTGCCCTCCTCGCGGGTCATCTCCTCGAAGAGCGCGCGCTCCTTCTCGACGACGTCGGCCGGGACCTCGGCGGGGCTGAGGTACTTCGGGGCCATCGCGGCGGCGTGCTGCGCGATGTCCTTGGCGACGTCGGCGTTCGGGGAGTCGAGCTGCACGAGCACGCCGACCGCCGGGGGAAGCTGGGGATCGGTCTTGTGCATGTAGGCGCCGACGAAGCCGCCCTCGAGCACGGCGAACCTGCGGACCTCGATCTTCTCGCCGAGCGCGGCGTTGGCCTCGTCGAGGTGCGTCTTGACGGTCTTGCCGGCGAGCTCGGAGTCGAGCAGCGAGGGCACGTCGGACGGCTTGGTGGCCAGGATGTGGTCGACCACCTGGGCCGCGAGCTCCTGGAAACGCTCGCCCTTGGCGACGAAGTCGGTCTCGCAGTTGAGCTCCAGCAGCGCGGCGGCGGAGTCGCCCTCCTGCTTCAGGGCGACCAGGCCGTTGGAGGCGGTACGGGCCTCACGCTTGCCGACGTCCTTGGCGCCCTTGAGGCGGAGGATCTCGACCGCGCGGTCGAAGTCGCCCTCGGAAGACTCGAGAGCCTTCTTGCAGTCCATCATGCCGGCGGCGGTCAGCTCACGAAGCCGCTTGACGTCGGCCATGTTCACGGAAGCCATTGTCTTTTCCTCGTGGGAATCGTCGTGGATCGGGTGGGTGCCCCCGTCTGAGCGGCACCCACCCGGAAGGGTCTTGCGGGTCGTACGGCCGGAGCCGTACGAGAGTGACCTAGGCCTGCTTCTCGGTCTTCTCGGCGGACTCGTCCTCGGCGGCGGGAGCGTCCGTCGCCTCGGCCGGAGCCTCCGCGGTCTCGGTCGCGGCGGCCTCGGTCTCCGCGGCCTCGGCGGGGGCCTCCGCGGTCTCGGTCGCCTCGGCGGCCGGGGCGCTGTCGGCGCCGCCCGCGAGCAGCTCCTGCTCCCACTCGGCCAGCGGCTCGGCGCCACCGGCGACGGCCGGCTTGTCGTCGCCGCGGTTGGCACCGGCGCGGGCCATCAGACCGGCGGCGACGGCGTCGGCGACGACGCGGGTCAGCAGGCCGACGGCGCGGATGGCGTCGTCGTTACCCGGGATCGGGTAGTCGACCTCGTCGGGGTCGCAGTTGGTGTCGAGGATGGCGACCACCGGGATGTGAAGCTTGCGGGCCTCGCTGATCCCGATGTGCTCCTTCTTGGTGTCGACGACCCACACGGCGCTGGGAATCCGGGACATGTCGCGGATGCCGCCGAGGGTGCGCTCGAGCTTCTCCTTCTCGCGGCGGCGCATGAGGAGCTCCTTCTTCGTGAGCCCCGAGGCGGCCACGTTGTCGAAGTCGAGCTCCTCCAGCTCCTTCAGGCGCTGGAGCCTCTTGTGCACGGTGGAGAAGTTGGTGAGCATGCCACCCAGCCAGCGCTGGTTGACGTACGGCATGCCGACGCGGGCGGCCTGCTCGGCGATGGCCTCCTGGGCCTGCTTCTTCGTGCCGATGAACATGATCGTGCCGCCGTGCGCGACGGTCTCCTTGACGAAGTCGTAGGCCCTGTCGATGAAGGCCAGCGACTTCTGGAGGTCGATGATGTAGATGCCGTTGCGCTCGGTGAAGATGAAGCGCTTCATCTTCGGGTTCCAGCGACGGGTCTGGTGGCCGAAGTGCACGCCGCTTTCCAGCAGCTGTCGCATGGTGACGACGGGGGTGGACATTGATCGTCCTCCAGATCGGGGCGCCCATCTCTGGGCGCTGTTCTCGGTTGGACGCGACAGCCTGCGGCTGTCGCCCTGATGCCCCGAACAGGATCCAGCCGGGCTCTCGCCCGGACCGAGGGACCCCGGTTCTTGACGGGGCATGCGAAGTCGGCCCATGACTCACAGGCCTCCAAAAGTGTACCCGCAACCGCGCCTCTTCCCGACCTTCGGCCGTCAGGCTGCCTTTACCCGTCGCGTGGAAGGCCGTGCGGGCGGCGCCGGGCGCGGGGGAAGAGGCTGATCTGCGCCTCGGCGACCCGGGCGCCGGGCGGGGCGTTCTCCCGGTCCCTCACGGTGGTCTTGTAGGGGGCGAGCAGCTCGTCGATCCGCTCGTTCAGCATCCTCAGCTCCTCGGCGTCGACCAGCATGACGGCGCGGTTGAACATCGCGGCCTCGCGCCACTCGCGTGACTCCCGCTCAAGGCCCTCCAGCGCCCTGCTCGCCTCGTCCGCCGCCTGCTCCCGGAACGCCTTGATCAGGAACTCCTTGGCGCTGCGCACGTCCGGGCCGTCGTCGGGATCGGGGCTGACGCTGAACCCCCCGGCGCTGGAACGCCACAGGCGCTCCCTGCCGTCACCCCGGCCATCCCCGCGCGCGGGCGCGTCCTCGACGAAGCCGTACTTGGCGAGCATGCGCAGGTGGTAGCTGGCCGCACTGGGGGTGATCCCGACGACCTCGGCGACCTCGGTCGCGGTGCAGGCGCCCTCGGCCTGGAGCCGGTTCAGGATCGCGAGCCGCGCGGGGTGCGCCAGGGCGCGCATCGCCGTGGGATCGGTGAGGGACTTGCGCCCCGATGCCTCGGTCATGTGCAGACCGTACCCACTCCATATGTGAAGCATTGCCTTCACAACTATGAAGGGTTATCTTCACAGTTGTGAAGCATTCCCTTCAGAGTTTCCGGAAGCCGGAAAGGGGCCGATTCCCATGACCTCCGGGTCCCCCGCGACCAAGCCGGTGCCCCTCAGGAAGCAGCGCGACTACCGGCTCCTGCTCTCCGCCCGCGCCGTCACCGAGACCGGCACCGAGGTCTCCCGGCTCGCGGTGCCGCTGACAGCCGCCGTCCTGCTCGGCGCCTCCCCGGCCCAGATGGGCGTGCTCACCGCCGCGACCTCGCTGCCCTACCTGCTGATCGGGCTCCAGGCGGGGGCCCTCGCCGACCGGCTGAGGCGGCACCGGCCGGTCATGGTCGCCTGCGACACGGTCTCGGCCGTCGCCATGGCCACGATCCCGGCGGCCTGGATCACCGGGCTGCTCAGCGTGCCGTGGCTGATCGCGGTGGCGTTCGTCGTCGGCACCTGCTCGGTGATCTTCCGGGCGGTCAACTTCCCGCACCTGGCCACGGTGATCCACGAGAGCCAGCGGACCGAGGCGCTCGCGGGCTTCCAGTCGGCCTTCGCCGTGGCGACCGTCGCGGGACCCGGCCTGGCCGGACTGCTCGTCCAGCTGATCACGGCCCCGTTCGCGATCCTGGTCGACGCGGTGTCGTTCCTGGCCTCGGCGTTCCTGATCAGGTCGATCAAGGCGCCGGAGAACCACACGCCCGCCGCTCCGCGCGGCATGTGGACCGAGATCCGCGAGGGTCTGGGCACGGTGGCCGGGCACCCGGTGCTCCGCGCGCTCTGCGCCGCCGGAGTCACGATCAACTTCTTCGGCAGCGTGTACATGGCGCTGTTCGTGCTCTACGCGCTCACCGCGGTCGGCCTGCCCGCGGGGCTGGTCGGCGCCGTCACCGCCTGTTTCGGCGTCGGCGGCCTGCTCGGCGCGGCCGTCGTCCCGCGCCTGACCCGGCGGTTCGGCGAGAACCGGGTGCTGGCCTGCTCCGTGCTGCTCTTCCCCGTCGACTTCGTGGTCGCCGCGCTCGCCTCGGGACCGGTGTGGCGCAGCTTCCTCCTCCTGGCCGCCAGCGCGGTGACCTCCGGCATCGCCGTCGTGGCCTTCTCCGTCTGCATGGGCGCCATCACCCTGCGCGAGACCCCCGCCGAGCTACGCGGCCGGGTCAACGCCACGCAGTCGTTCATGATCCAGGGGGTCCTCACCCTCGGCGGCCTCGCGGGCGGCCTGGCGGGCGAGCTGCTCGGGTTGCGCCCGGTGTTCTGGATCTCCGCGGCCGGGGTCCTGACCACGATCGGGTGGATCTGGCTCTCTCCCCTGCGCCACTCCCCCACCCCCGTCCCCACCGCCGACGCCCCCGACGCCCCCGCCCGAACCCGATGACCCACGGCGGGCGGGCCGCTCGCTCCCGCAAGCAGGACTGCGCGGAGACCACGCACGGCTGCACGGAAACCACGCACGACTGCACGGAAACCATGCACGACTGCGCGGAGACCACGCACGACTGCGCGGAAACCATGCACGACTGCGCGGGGACCATGCACGACTGCGCGGGGACCACGCATGGCTGTGAGGGGACCACGGCCTCACCACCAGGCTGGAGGATGCTCACCCCGCTCCGGAGGCGGGCTCGACCAGTACGGTGACACGCCGTCGACGGTGCCGGGCGGCCGGACATAGGTCAGCCGTCCGAAGGCGCTGTCCGTCTCCTCGAGCATGCCGGTGACGTCAGGCTCCGGCGTGGCCGCTCCACCGACCCGGCCCAGGTCGTCCAGCCACCGCGCGGTCCGGGCCAGGGAGAGCTCCACTCTCCAGGATCCGCCCTCGGTGGACCGGCGGAGCAGGGCGGCCATCGCGCCGAAGGCGGCCAGGTGGCCGGTGGCGTGGTCGAGGACCTGCGCGGGCAGCGGGTGCGGCCGTGATCCGTCACCGCCCTCGTGGGCGATGCCGGACACCATCTGCACCAGGCTGTCGAACCCGCGCCTGCCCGCCCACGGCCCCCGCCCGCCGTACGCCGAGATGTCGACGCACACGATGCCCGGCCTGATCTCGGCCAGTCTCCGAGGGCCGAACCCCAGCGCTTCGAGGGCACCGGGCCGGTAGGACTGCACGAACACGTCGGCCTCCGCCACCAGGTCGCGCAGCGCGGCGCTCCCGGCCGGAGTCCTCAGGTCGAGGTGACAGGACCGCTTGCCGAACGCGGTGCCGACCACCAGCCCCGGCACCTCGGGAAGGTGCCGGGCACCCACCCTGAGCACCTGGGCCCCGTGGGCGGCCAGCGTGCGGGTCGCCACCGGCCCGGCGATCACCCTGGTCAGGTCGAGCACCCGCACCCCGTCGAGCGCCCGCCCTCCCCCGCCTCTCGGAGCACCACCCCTTGGAACACCGCCTCTCGGAACGTCGATCCCCGGACCACCGGTCCCCGGACCACCGATTCTCGGACCACCGGGATCGCCGATCCGGGTCAGGTGGACCAGCGGCGACGCGGCGACCGCCCGCGACTGCGGGTGCTCACGCCATCCGGCCCGGTCGCGCATGGCCGCCGCGCATCCTCCCGCCGCCGTCACCGCCTCCTCGACCTCGACGGCGGTACGCCCGGCGCAGGCGCGTTCGACGCCGTCCCTGCCCGTGCCGTCGGGCAGTCCCAGCGCCGCGAGGGCCGCGTCACGGTGGTGGTCGAAGTTGCAGTGCAGCCGCACCCAGCCGTCGGCGGTGCGGTAGTCGCCGGAGAGGGAGGCCCACAGATCCATGGCGGCTCCGTCGATCCTGAAGTGACGCTCGTCCAGGAAGGCGATCGTCGCCTCCCGCACGTCCACCGCCGCCCGGCCCCCGCCCCCTTCGAGCGCCACGGCCGCCGCGGTGGTGGCCCCGACGGCGACGGCGGCGGCGGTGCCCACCCGGAAGACGGAGGGCAGCACCGGATCGTCCCCGGTCACCCGGACCGGCGGCAACGCGACGCCCACCTCCCTGGCCAGCTCGCGGATACGCTCTTCGACCACCTGATCCCCCATTCACACTCGGCGTTCCTGGGCTCTCTTCACCCTGGCTCTCTTCACCCTGGCTCTCTTCACCCTGGCTCTCTTCGCCCTGGCCTCAGCGTCCTCGGCCACGTCCCCGGCCGCTTATCCACAGAATCCCATTCGGCTCACACTCGACCCATCATGAGTCTTCATGCTCACGGGCATGAAGACCGTCCACACCGTGGGGCTGCGAGCCCTGCTGTGCTCGCTGATCCTGGCCACACCGACGGCAGCGGACGCCCGTCACGCGACCTCCCTCGCGCACCCCACCGGCGTGACCGGCCACGCACCCGGCCCCTACCGGTCTTACGGGCCTTATAGGTTTTGCAGGTCTTATAGGTCTTGCAGGTTTTACGGCGTGACGACTCCCGCGACCATCCCCACCTCCGTCCGCGCCGGTGCGCGCGGCCCGGTGAGGACGACGCGCCCGACTGGAGCACCCGCCTCCTCTTCTCGCTGGGAATGGCCGCTCGCGGGACGGCCACGGGTGCTCAGGGGCTTCGCACCACCGGCGCAGCCGTGGCTGGCGGGCCACCGGGGCACCGACCTCTCCGCGCCTCCCGGAGCCGGGGTGCGCGCCGCGGGAGCGGGAACGGTCGGTTACGCCGGGCCGCTCGCCGACCGGGGCGTGGTGACCGTGCTCCACCCCGGTGGCCTGCGGACGACCTACCTGCCCGTCCAACCCTCGGTGCGGCGCGGGCAGGCGGTCGCCGCCGGCGAGGTGATCGGCACCCTCCAGGACGTCCCCGGGCACTGCCCCGCCGCCTGCCTGCACTGGGGCCTGCTCCGCGACCGCGCCTACCTCGATCCTCTGCTCCTCCTCGGCCACGGCCAGGTCCGCCTCCTCCCCCTGTGGCCCGCCCCGCCCTCGCGACCCGCTCCATGACCCGCAGACCCTTCCCGTTCTTGGGCTCGACCGGCGAGAGCCCGTCGTGGCCCGAGAATCGCGGCCCGAGAGCGGGCTATCCGCCGGGAGGGCGGTCGGGGCGGAGGCGCCAGCCCTGGGAGACGCGTTCGACGTAGCCCGCGGCCGCCAGGCCACCGAGGCAGGAGAGCACGGTCTCCAGGTCGACGCCCGCGGCGACGGCTATCGTCGCGGGCCCCACACCGATCCGGGTGGGCATGGCCTCGACGACCTTCCGGGTCTCCGGGTCGAGCCGGTCGCGGGGAAGCACCGGACCACGCGCCTCGGGGGCCAGGTCGGCGCCCATCGTGCCGACGAGTTCGATCACCTCCTCGGGGCCGGTGACGCAGATGGCCCGGCCCTGGCGGATCAGCCGATGGCACCCCGCCGAGAACTCCGAGGTCACCGGGCCGGGCATCGCGGCCAGATGACGGTTGAGCGTGATCGCGTGCCCGGCGGTGTTGAGCGCCCCGCTGCGCACGGCCGCCTCGACGACCACGGTGCCCCTGGACAGGGCCGCGATGACGCGGTTTCTGATCAGGAACCGCGGCCGGGTCGGGTGCGCCCCCATGGGGCACTCGCTGACCAGCACCCCCCGCGCCCGGATGGCGGCGAACAACTGCTGGTGCGCGCTGGGGTAGGCGACATCGGCGCCACAGGCGAGCACGGCGACGGTCGGCCCCTCACAGGCGAGGGCACCTCGATGGGCGGCCCCGTCGACGCCGTAGGCGCCCCCGGAGACGACGCCCCACCCCCGCTCGCTCAGCCCCGCCCCGAGCTCCGCCGCCACATGCGTGCCGTACGGCGTGGCGGCTCGGGAACCGACGACCGCGACGGATCTGAGGCAGGAGAACCGCAGGTCGGCGTCGCCGTGGAGCCAGAGGCCATAGGGCCGGGAGTCTCCCAGGTCGTCGAGCTGGGTCGGCCACTCGGGATCGCCGGGAACCACCAGCCTGGCTCCTATCCGCTCGCCCTCGGCCAGGTCACGCCCGGGGTCGGCCGCCCTCAACCGGGCCGCCCAGGAGGCGACCATCCGATCCAGCCTGGCCGCGAGCCGCTCATCCCGCGCGGCCTCCGAGCCGTTGTCCGCTCCAGACCGGCCGCCACCGGATCGGCCGCCGGACACACCTGGTCTCCCGTGCCGCACCGCCTCCGAGTCGTCACGCTGGAGCGGTCGTTTCCCGGATGGGCCGGATGCCCCGTCTCCCTGCTCCGGGCTCCCGTCACACGACCCCTCGCCCGCAGCACGCGGAGGAAGCCGTTCGCCGGATGAGCCGGACCGTCGGCCCAGCGGCCCCGGACTCCCGCCATGCCGGCCCGGGCTCTCGCCATGCCGGCCCGGACTTCCGCCGTGCCGCGCCGGGCTCTCGCCACCCGGACCGGGATCTCGGTCATGGAGACATGGGACCACCTGACGTGGACCGGAGCTCCCGGCCGGTGGGCCAGGGCTGCCAGCCGCCCGGCCGGGATCTCCGGCCTGGCGGCCGTGCGTGTCGACGAACCACCGGGTGAGACCCGCGTCCGCGGCCCCTCTCCGGACCAGGGCGACGGCGGCCTCGGGGCCATACAGGGCGACGAGAGCGCCCATCACGGCGTCGCCCGGCTCGGCGAGGCGCATCAGGGTGAGCCGTGCGAGCCTGTCGCTCATCGTTCTTCCCCCAGCCAGAGCCCCAGCGCGGAGTTGGTCTCGTGGAGCTCCGGCCGGTCCTTGCCCGCGAGGTCGGCGAGAGTCCAGGCCACCTTGAGAATCCGGTCGAGACCCCGGGCGCTCAACCGGCCGCTGTCGAGATGCCCGAGCAGCGGTGCCATCGCCGCGGGCGGCGGCCGGTATTCGGTGTGGAGGGCTCGGGCGGGCACCTCCGCGTTGCACCGCCACGGCGTGTTCGCGAACCTTTTGGCGGCCCGCTCACGCGCGAGCAGGACCCGCTCGGCCACCACACCGCTCGACTCGATGAACCGGCGGTCGGCGAGGAGCTCGCGCCTGGTCGAACGGAACAGGCCGACCTTGACGTCCACCCGGTCGAGCAGCGGGCCGGAGAGCCTCGCGAGATAGCGACGGCGGGCCGCGGGAGCGCACGCGCACGGGTCGTCCGGGGTGGAGGGCCGCGCGCACGGGCACCTGTTGGCCGCCAGCACCAGCATGAACCTGGCGGGGAAGGTCACCGACCCCAGCGCCCTGGAGACCGTCACCCGCCCCGATTCGAGCGGCTGCCTGAGCGCGTCGAGAACGGTCGTCGAGAACTCGGGCGCCTCGTCCAGGAAGAGCACTCCCCGATGGGCGAGTGAGACCGCCCCCGGACGGATCATCCCGCTGCCGCCGCCGATGACGGAGGCGACGGTCGCGGTGTGGTGGGGCGCCACGAACGGCGGACGGACCAGCAGAGGGCGATCCCTGGGCAGCACACCGGCGACCGAGTGGATGGCGGTCACCTCCAGGGCCTGGTCACGCTCCAGAGCGGGGAGCAGGGTCGGCAACCGCTCGGCGAGCATGGTCTTGCCGGTGCCGGGAGGACCGAGCATCCAGAGGTTGTGTCCTCCGGCGGCGCAGATCTCCAGCGCGCGACGGGCGAGCGGCTGCCCCGCGACGTCTCCCAGATCGGGAGCGTCGCCCGGACCGTCCCCGGCATCGGGAGCGTCTCCGGGACCGATCTCGCCGGGAAATCCCGGCGGGAGCGGGACCGCTGCCCCCGAGCCCCGATCTCCGGCACCGGCACCGGGCTCTCCTCCGCAGACCGCTCCGGCTCCTCCGGCACCTCCGGCACCTCCGGCACCGGCGCTTCCGGCGCCCGGATGGAGACCCGCCACCGGTTCGTCGCTCCGCAACCAGCTCACCAGCGCGCCCAGCGTGGTCGCGGGAACCACGGTCACCCCCGGCACGAGACCGGCCTCGGTGGCGTTACGAGCGGGAACGACGACGGTGCGGGCACCGGCGGCGACGGCCGCCAGCACGGCGGGGAGCACGCCCCTCACCGGCCTGACCGAGCCGTCCAGGCCGAGCTCGCCCAGGAAGAGCGGCTCGGCGACCCTGGCGGCGGGCACGAACCCGGCCGCCGCGAGCAGGGCCATGGCGATCGCGACGTCGAACAGGCTTCCGCGCTTGGGCAGGCTGGCGGGAAACAGGCTGACCGTGATCCGGGCGTCGGGCCAGGCGTAGCGGCTGTTGACCAGGGCGGAACGGACCCGGTCCCGGGCCTCGCTCAGCGCGGTGTCGAGCATGCCGATGAGGTGGAGACCCGCCACACCGCTGCCGACATCGGCCTCGACCTCGACGAGACGGCCGGTCACCCCGACCAGGGCGACGCAGCGCGTGCGTGCGACGGCCACTCACCCCACCCCCCGCGGGGAGCGAACGATCCACGACAGGCCAGGAGACATCGACAGACCGGAAGGCTTCGGCACGCCGAAAGAGATCGACACGCCGGGAGGCGCCGGCAGGGCGGGAGGCATCAGCACACCCCCCGCTCGTGACGGACGACGAAATCCCCGGCGAACCGCTCCAGGGCGACGACGTCGACGCGGATCGCGTCGAAGCTCTCCTGACGCCCGGCGAGCCAGCCGGCCGCGAGCCTGTGCAGGCGAGCGACCTTCGCGTTGGTGACCGCTTCGAAGGCCGTGCCGTGGCTGCGGCCCGAACGGGTTTTCACCTCCACCGCGACGAGCGTGCGCCCCTCCCGGGCGACGATGTCGATCTCCCCGTCCGGGCACCGCCAGTTGCGATCCAGGATCTGCAGGTCGTGTGCCAGCAGATAGTCGACGGCGATCTGCTCACCGTGCTTGCCGAGCTCATCCTTCGCGGCCATGGAACCACCTCCGGTCCCAGACCTTCGCTCAGCTCACCGCACCCCCGAGAAGCCGAACGCGATTCTGTGGAAATCCGGCAGGGCACGAGACATGGCTGTGGACAACGTCTCGCGGCCGCTCAGCCGCACCATGAGGGCTCGAAGGGCTCGGCCCCGCCCACAGTGCACCCTGACCCTCCAGCCCCGTGGACGGCGCCCTCAGGGCCGCCGAGGAAAAGCCCAGGGAAAACGGCCCGGGAAAAGGGGGGCCGGGAGAACCTCTCACGGAGGCCGCTCAGGAGGAGAAGCCCTCCTTCGGCATCTCCAGGTCGGGCTTGGCGAGCTCCTCGACGTTCACGTCCTTGAAGGTCACCACGCGGACGTTCTTGACGAACCTCGCCGGGCGGTACATGTCCCAGACCCAGGCGTCCTGCATCTTCACGTCGAAGAACACGTCACCGTTCTCAGCGGTGCGCACGTCGAGATCGACGGAATTGGTGAGATAGAAGCGCCGCTCGGTCTCCACCACGTAGGTGAAGAGGCCGACAACGTCGCGGTACTCACGGTAAAGCTGCAGCTCCATCTCGGTTTCGTACTTTTCGAGATCCTCTGCGCTCATACCGGTCCTCCTGTTAAACGCCCACCCCGGCCCGCCCGATCAGACGGCACCGGCCCCCACTTCATTCTCACCCATCACCTCGCCCGCTCCTGACCGCGCCACCGTCGAGAACGAGAAGCGGTGATCCGGACACGGACCGTAGGTGCTGAGAGCCCTTCGATGATCGGCGGTGCCATACCCCTTGTGCACGGCGAATCCGTACCGGGGATGGCGTTCGTGCAGCGCCACCATCATCTCGTCCCGCGTCACCTTGGCCACGATCGAGGCCGCGGCGATGCAGGCCGCGACCTGATCTCCCTTCCACACGCCCAGCGACGGTGCGGGCAGGCCGGGAACGGGGAACCCATCGGTCAGAACGTAGCCGGGGTGACAGGGTAACCGTGCCACGGCCCTGCGCATTCCTCCGATGTTGGATCTGTGGAGCCCCCGGGCGTCGATCTCACCCGGCGGGATCACCACCACGCTCACCGCCTTCGCGGTCACCGTGATCCGCTCGAACAGCGACGCGCGCCGGGAGGCCGTCAGCAGCTTGGAGTCGTCCAGGCCGTCGATCATCCGGTCGCCCAGCACCACGGCGGCGACCACCAGCGGCCCGGCGCAGGCGCCCCGGCCCGCCTCGTCGACTCCCGCCACGGGACCGAGCCCGCGGCGGCTGAGAGCCCGCTCGTAGCCGTACAGTCCCGAATCCCGCCGGACCACACTGGGTCTGGGGCGAAACGCAACCGTCATGGCACCACAGGTGACAGAGCGACCATGACCAGAGAGTACGCCCCCTCCGGGGCATTCGGTACCGCTATCTCACCTTGAGGAAGCTCTCCGGTCTCGAAAGGACCGTGGCCCTGGAGAACGGCCAGTAGATCGCGACGGCACGGCCGATGACGTCGCTCTCCGGAATCGAGCCCTCTCCCTGCCGCTCCTCGTGGGCGCGCGAGTCGGCGGAGGCGGTCCGGTGATCGCCCATGACCCACAGCCGCCCCTTGGGGACGACCTTCTCGAACGGCTCCCCCGAGGGGAAGTCGCCGGAGAAGAGGTAGGAACCCTCTTCGAGCGGCACCCCGTTGACGGTGATCCGCTGCTTGGCGTCACAGCACTTCACCGTGTCACCGCCGACCGCGATCACCCGCTTGATGGTGTCCTCGTTGTTCCAGCCCCTGAAAACCACGATGTCGCCACGCTCGGAGTCGCCGTGCAGCTTGTTGACGACCACCCGGTCACCCACCAGAAGGGTGTTCTGCATCGACTCCGACGGGATCCAGAACGACTGGAAGACGAAGGCCTGCAACAGCAGCGCCACCACCACCCCGCACACCAGCAGGAACAGCGACTCGCGCAGGCCACCGCCCTTGCCGCTCTTCTCTTTCTTCTCAGCCTCGGGTTCTACGGTCATGAGAGGGGGCTACCGCCTTGAGAGCCGACGACGACGCCACAGCACCAGCGGCACGGCACCCGTGAAGCCCGCGAGGAGCGGAGTGGCCCCTCCCAGGGCCGCGGCGGCCTTGAGGGCCGGCTGGCCGAAGGTGTCGGGAATGGGAAGGGTCGTGGCCCTGGAGAACGGCCACACGATCACGAAGGCCCGGCCGATCACCTTGTCCACCGGGATCGTCCCGCCCCCGGGATCGCCGAGGTGGGAACGGGAGTCGAGGGAGACCAGCCGGTGGTCGCCCATCACCCACAGACGCCCCTCCTCGACCTTGGCCTCGAAGAAGCTCTGGGAGGGCACGTCGCCGGGGTAGAGGTAACCCTCGTCGAGGGGGACGCCGTTGACCGTCACCCGGCCCTGGGCGTCACAGCACTTCACGGTGTCGCCGGCGACGCCGATGACCCGCTTGATGTAGTCCTTCTCACCGGGGACCACGCCGAAGGCGGTGCCGACCCAGCGGAAGAACCCCGCGACCGGGTTGGACGGCTCCTCGATGGGAACCTCGGGATCCCAGGAGTCGACCCCGGAGAAGACCACCACGTCACCGCGCTCGATGTCGCGGACGCGGTAGACGAGCTTGTTGACCAGGACCCGGTCGTTCGTGAGGAGGGTGTTCTCCATCGACTCCGACGGGATGTAGAAGGCCTGGATCACGAAGGTCTTGATTATGAGGGCGAGCACCAACGCCACGACGACCAGGACAGGCAACTCCTTCCAGAAGGAGCCCTTCTTCTTGCCCTTGCCGTCGTCGGCGGTCTTCTGAGTGTCTTCGGCGACCACGTCCACCTCGTCCTCGACAGGTCGACGCGAGACCGCGCCGTACTCCCGGTCTTCGCTAGTCATCGCTGACGAGCCTAGATGATGGGCGGTACCCAGCGCTTGAGTGACGGGGTACCGCATAGCCATGCGTATTGCCATAGGAGGTCAAACCTCCTTACATGCGACTGGCCCGCTCCCCGGTGAAAGGGAGGCGGGCCAGGTCGGGAGACGCTGACGCGCCTAGCGGGCGTCGCGCTTCTCGCGGATGCGGGCGGCCTTGCCGCGCAGGTCACGCATGTAGTAGAGCTTGGCGCGGCGGACGTCGCCACGGGTCACGAGGGTGATCTTCTCGATGACCGGGCTGTGAACGGGGAAGGTCCGCTCGACACCGACGCTGTAGCTGACCTTGCGGACGGTGAAGGTCTCGCGGGAGCCGCCGCCCTGGCGACGCAGGACGAAACCCTTGAAGACCTGGACACGGGACCGGCTGCCCTCGATGACCCTGACGTGGACCTCAAGCGTGTCACCGGGCCGGAAGTCCGGGACATCGGTGCGAAGCGCGGACTTCTCGAGCTCGCTGATCAGCGTGTGCATGGCAGTGGTACCTCATTTACGAGCGCACACGGAGGTCCATCCGGCCGCGACGGGGCGGCATCGCGATGGACACGCGTACTGAAGTGGACTATGTCTCGGAGCTGGCCGGCCGCGATGAGACCGGTCTGGGGACCGGATGGGCAGTCGGCGGCAACGCTTCAGTCTGCCATATTTTCCCGACCGACCGGAAATCAACCGGTCAGAGCGGCCGGACCGGCCGGACCCGTCCCGGGCAGGTCCAGCTCCGCCAGGGCCCGCCTGTCGTGCTTGTCCAGGCTCTCCGGGTCGAGCGCCGCCAGCAGCTCGGGCCGGTTCCTCGCGGTACGGCGCAGCGCCTGGTCCCGCCGCCACCGGGCGATCTTCCCGTGGTGCCCGGAGAGCAGGATCTCCGGCACCTCGTGCCCCCGCCACTCGGGCGGCTTGGTGTAGACGGGGCCCTCCAGGAGGTTCTCCATCGCGCCGGGCGCGAAGGAGTCGTCCACGGCCGAGTTGACGTTGCCGAGCACGCCCGGCAGCAGCCGCCCGACGGCCTCGATCATCACCAGCACCGCCACCTCGCCCCCGGCGAGCACGTAGTCGCCGATGCTGACCTCGTCCACGCGCATGCGGGCGCCGTACTCGGCCATCACCCGGGAGTCGATGCCCTCGTAGCGGGCCGGGGTGAACAGCAGCCACGGCTCGGCGGCGTACTCCATCGCCAGCCTCTGGGTGAAGGGCACGCCGCTGGGGGTCGGCACGATCATCCTCGGCGGGTCGGCCGGGCCGGAGGCGAGGACCGCGTCGACGGCCTCCCCCCAGGGGCCCGGCTTCATGACCATGCCGGGACCGCCGCCGTAGGGGGTGTCGTCCACGGTGCGGTGCACGTCGTGGGCGTGGTCGCGGAGCTGGTGGAGGTGGACGTCGAGGATGCCGCGCTCGCGCGCCTTGCCGATGAGGGAGACGTCGAGGGGGGCGAAGTACTCGGGGAAGATGGAGATGACGTCGACGCGCATGTCAGACGATCTCGTCCGGGTCGAGGAGTCCGGCGGGGCCGTCCACGACGAGGATGCCCTTGACGAGATCGACCTCGGGGACCAGCGCCTTGACGAACGGCACGTAGACCTCGGTGGTCCCGGCCCCTGCCCCGGCCTTGCCGCGCCGTACGACGAGCAGGTCCTGGCCGTGGTGGAGCACGTCGGACACCTCCCCCACCGTCTCGCCGTCGGGCTTGACCACGGTGAGGCCGATGAGCTGGTGGTCGTAGAACTCGTCGGGGTCGTCGGAGGGCGGGATGTCGTCCGAGTCGATGACGAGCATGGTGCCGCGGAGCTCCTCGGCCTGGTCACGGCCGGTCACGCCCTCGAACCTGACCAGCAGGATCCCGGAGTGCCAGCGGCGGGACTCGACGACCAGCGGGCCCGCCGACACGGGGTCGGTGGCCAGGGCGGTGCCCGGGGCGAAGCGCCGGTCCGGCTCGTCGGTGCGCACCTCCACGGACACGTCCCCGCGGAGCCCGTGCGGGCGGCCGATCCGGCCTACGACGAGCTGCACGCCCGCCTCCTCACGTAGTGGTGTCTATGGAAAGCAGACGGGCCACCCACACTGGGCGGGTGGCCCGTTCGCTCGATGGACGCGTCTCGCCGGCTAGCGGGCCTCGTTCAGGTCGAGAAGATCGACCCGGACGTACTTGCCGTCGCCGAGGGCGTTCACGACCGTGCGAAGCGCCTTGGCCGTACGGCCGCCGCGGCCGATGACCTTACCGAGGTCCTCGGGGTGGACCCGGACCTCAAGCACACGCCCGCTGCGGATGCGGCGAGCGTGAACCTGGACGTCGTCAGGATGCTCGACGATGCCCTTCACCAGGTGCTCGAGGGCCTCCTCGAGCACCTCAGGCCTCGCCTTCCGGCTTCTCCTCGGCGGCCGCGGTGGGCTCAGCCGGGGTCTCGGCGGCGGCCTCTTCGGCCTTGGGGGCCTCTTCGGCCTTCGGAGCCTCGTCAGCCTTGGGAGCCGCCTTGCGGGTCGACTTCTTCGGCGTGGTGGCGGCCTCCAGGGAGAGCGCCTCCTTGGCCGCGGCCTCGTAGACGGCGTGACGGTCGGCCTTGGGCTCGGCGACCAGGAGCGGAGCCGGAGCCGGCTCGCCCTTGAACTTCTGCCAGTCGCCGGTGAGCTTGAGGAGCTTGAGCACGGGCTCGGTCGGCTGCGCGCCGACACCCAGCCAGTAGGCCGCCCTGTCGGAGTCGACCTCGATGCGCGAGGGGTTCTCCTTCGGGTGGTACAGGCCGATCTCCTCGATCGCCCGGCCGTCACGCTTGGTGCGGCTGTCGGCGATGACGATGCGGTACTGCGGGTTGCGGATCATGCCGAGCCGCTTGAGCTTGATCTTGACTGCCACTGGTGTGGTCTCTCCTGCATTAGAGCGTGGGTGAGCGGCGTCTCATCGAGTGGGGCACGAGGAGAGGACCGATCGAGGGACAGGCATGGCACGCGGGAGTGAGAGGGCAACCACGTGTCACGATGTTCCAACATGTCATTGTGCCAGACGCGCGGGGGTGCCCGGCCAACCCGCGGCCATCCGGTACGGCGGCCGGAGGGCAAATCTCGGTAATCCCCGTGTGTCCGGGCCCCCGGGCGGGCCGGCCTGGTGCGCTAAATGGCCGCCGTGGCAACCACCCTCAGATCTCTGCTGCTGACCGCGACCGGATCCGTCACCGTGCTGGGCGCGGTGCTGGCCATCAGGGCGACGACCCCCGCGGGCCAGGCCGACGTGTCCCCGCCCCCCGTCTCCTCCCCTGCCGGAACCCCCACCGGAACTCTCGGAGAGAACCTCGGAACTCTCGGAGAAGACCTCGGAATCCTCGGAGGGGTCCTCGGGAACCTCCGAGGGAGTACCGGAAGCACCGGGAGCACGGGAACCGCCGGGGTCTCGGGACCTCTCGGCCCCCTCGAACCCCTCGGAACCGGCCGGGACCACGTCACCGGACACTCCCAGGTTCCGTGGGGGGCGCCCGGATCACCCGCACCACCGGCCGGGCCGGGCACCCAGGCCCCGGAAGCTCCCGTACTGTCCGGGACGGTCGCTCCGTCCCGGCTCCCGGCTCTCCCCTGGAGGGCCACCCGGCAGGAGGCGCCGCTCCCCGCCGGGGCGCCCGCGCGGCGTGGAGACCCCGTCACGCCGGAGGCCGTGCCCGGGACTCGGTATCCGAGGGACCCGAAAGACCCGAGATACCTGAAGGACCCGAGAGACCCGAGGACCCCGCGGGGAAGCGTGATGCCGCCGAAAACACCCGGCTCACCGGTGGTCCCGGTCCCGTTCGGGGCCTCGGTCCCGCTCGGGATCCCGGCCCTGCCGGGGATCCCGGTCCCACCGGGATCTCCCGCACCGGCCCTGCTCTCACCGCCCCTGCTCACGCGGTTCCCGTCGGCCTCGCCGTTCCGGCCGCTCTCGTCGTTCCCGTCGCTCGCGCCGTACTCGACGCTCGGGCCGTACTCGACGCGCGGGCCGTACTCGACGCGCGGGCCGTACTCGACGCGCGGGCCGTACTCGACGCGCGGGCCGGAGGGCGGCGGGCTCCGGTGGGAGCGCTATTTGGGGCGTACCCCGAGGAGTTCGAGCACGGCGACGAGGATGAAACCACCGACGATGATCACCCAGATCCACCTGGCACGCGAGTGGAAGCCGTCGTCGCTCATTACTGCCCGGGGAGCTTGAACTTCGAGGGGTCGAAGCCCGGCGGCAGCTCCAGGCCCGGCGGCAGCTGCTGCCGGGAGCCCAGCTTGCCGAGGAGGCCGTTGCCCGCGGGGGTCGCGGGCTCGTCGGTCTTGTCGGCGGCGGCCTTGCCGAGCGCCGCCTTGCGCGGGTCACCGCTCACCCTGCGCCCCTTGGCCGCCTTCTTCTGCGCGGCCTTGCCGGCCTTGCGGCCGCCCGGCATGCCGGGGATGCCCATGCCGCCGGCCATCCGCTTCATCATCTTCTGGGCGTCGAAGAAGCGGGTGACCAGACCGCTCACCTCGGTCACCGTCACGCCGGAACCCTTGGCGATGCGGGCCCGGCGGGAGCCGTCGATCATCTTCGGGTTGTGGCGCTCGGCTGGGGTCATCGAGCGGATGATGGCGGCGATGCGGTCGAGATCGCGGTCGTCGACCTGGTTGAGCTGCTCGCGCATCTGCCCCATGCCGGGCATCATCCCGAGCAGGTTCTTGATGGGGCCCATCTTCTGGACCATCATCATCTGCTCGAGGAAGTCCTCCAGGGTGAAGCCCTCGCCCGAGGTGAGCTTGCTCGCCATCTTGGCGGCCTCGGCCTCGTCGAAGGTCTTCTGCGCCTGCTCGATCAGGGTGAGGATGTCACCCATGTCGAGGATTCGGGACGCCATCCGGTCGGGGTGGAAGGCGTCGAAGTCCTCGAGCTTCTCACCGGTCGACGCGAACATGATCGGCCTGCCGGTGATGTGGCGGACCGACAGGGCCGCGCCGCCGCGGGCGTCGCCGTCGAGCTTGGTCAGCACGACGCCGTCGAAGCCCACGCCCTCCATGAAGGCCTGGGCCGTGGAGACGGCGTCCTGGCCGATCATGGCGTCGACGACGAACAGGACCTCGTCGGGCGAGACCGCGTCGCGGATGTCGGCCGCCTGCCTCATCAGCTCCTGGTCGATGCCCAGGCGGCCCGCGGTGTCGATGATGACGATGTCGTGCTGCTGCCGCTTGGCGTGGTCGATCGACTGGCGGGCCACGGCGACCGGGTCGCCGACGCCGTTGCCCGGCTCGGGCGCGTAGACCGCGACGCCCGCGCGCTCGGCCACGACCGAGAGCTGCTGGACGGCGTTGGGCCGCTGGAGGTCGGCGGCGACCAGCAGCGGCGTGTGGTTCTGCTCACGCAGCCAGCGGGCCAGCTTGCCGGCCAGGGTCGTCTTGCCCGCGCCCTGCAGGCCCGCGAGCATGATGACGGTCGGCGGGTTCTTGGCGTAGCGAAGCCGCCGGGTCTCGCCGCCGAGGATCCCGATGAGCTCGTCGTTGACGATCTTCACGACCTGCTGCGCCGGGTTCAGCGCCTGGGAGACCTCGACGCCGCGGGCGCGTTCCTTGACCTGGGCGACGAACGCCTTGACCACGGGCAGCGCGACGTCGGCCTCGAGCAGCGCGATGCGGATCTCGCGGCAGGTCGCGTCGATGTCGGCCTCGGACAGCCGACCCTTGGATCGAAGGGAGGAGAAGACCGATGTCAGCCGGTCGGAAAGCGTCTCGAACACGTGATTGGCCAGCCTCTGCGCTACAGGTCTGCGACTCGACCTCCCAGCCTATCCGCTGGGAGGTGCGACTGACGCCCTCCAGCGGTCAGCGGCCCCAGCCGGGGACGGCCATCCGCATGGTGAGCGCGTGCTCCACAAGCGTGATGAGCGTGGCCTTCACCGCGTCGCGCGAGCGGGCGTCGGTCCGGGAGATGGGGATGTGCGGGGCCAGTGTCAGCGCCTCGCGCACCTCCTCCTCACCGTGGAGGTAGGTGCCGTCCCAGCCGTTGACCGCGACGACGAAGGGGAGCTTGGCCTCCTCGAAGTAGTCGATCGCCGGGAAGCTGTCGGCCAGCCGCCGGGTGTCGACGAGCACGATCGCGCCGATCGCGCCGCGGACCAGGTCGTCCCACATGAACCAGAAGCGGTGCTGACCCGGCGTACCGAACAGGTACAGGATCAGGTCGCGGTCCAGCGAGACACGGCCGAAGTCCATGGCGACCGTGGTGGTGGTCTTGTTCGGTGTGAGGCCGAGATCGTCGATCCCGGCGCTGGCGTCGGTCATCACCGCCTCCGTGGTCAGCGGCAGAATCTCCGACACCGCCCCCACGAAGGTGGTCTTGCCAACACCGAATCCCCCGGCGACGACGATTTTCGTCGATGTCAGGCCGCCGCCGCGGCTAGAGCCTGCGAAGTCCACTGAGCACCCTTTCCAGCAGGTTGAGATCCGGCTTGCCCGCGTCCAGCTGCGGCTGGTGGATCTGCACCAGGCCCTCGGCGGCCATGTCGGCCACCAGGATCCTGGTCACGCCGAGCGGGATGCGAAGCATCGCGGAGATCTCAGCGACCGAACGCACTTGCCGGCACAGGGCACTGATCCCCTGATACTCCGGGGTGCGGGTGGATAAATCATGATGTATGGAGGTCGCCGAGGAGACCAGGGCCTCCAGGGCGAGTTGGGTCCGGGGGGCGGTGCGCCCCCCGGTAACGGCGTACGGACGGACGAGGGAGCTCTGCTCCGACGGCGCCGAGTGCATGAGATGGGAAGGACCGCCCTGATGCCGGTGGGGGTCGTCCATCGATTGATAGGGATACCCGCCGTGCGGGTCGCCCTCACCGGTCCAGCCGCGGCCTGCCACGACAGCCTCCTAGCGTCATCGCCGTCACCGTGAGTGGGAAGACTGCAGTTCGGCGCGGACTGCCGGGGTCAGCACCTGACCCGCCCGCTCGACGAGCATCGTCATCTGGTAGGCCACCAGCCCCATGTCACAGTCGGCGGCGGCGAGCACCGCCAGACAGGAACCGTCACTGATGGACATGATGAGGAGCAGCCCTCGCTGCATCTCCACCACGGTCTGGGTGACCGCACCACCCTCGAAAACCCGCGAGGCACCCTGGGTCAGGCTGATCAGGCCGGCCGCGACCGCGGCCAGCTGGTCCGCCCTGTCCCTGGGAAATCCGTCCGAGTACGCCAACGGCAGACCGTCGGCTGACACGACGACCGTGTGCGCCACACCTGGGACGTTGTTCACAAAGTCGGTGATCAGCCAATTGACCCCCCGGGCGGCCTGGCTCATTTCGCGCACGTGTCATCCTCCTTGGCGACCATGATGAGCTCGCTCACCGGTCCTCCTTGTTTCCTTCAACATCCCGGCCGAAGTCGGGATACGGCCGCCCGTCCCCGGCGCCGCCCCTGGCGGCCGCGCGGCCCTGCCGTACTCCCTGCTGGAAGCTCGCCAGCCTGCTGCGCACCGCCTCGGGAGAGACAGTCGGCCGGTGCACGGGAGTCTGGGGGGCCGCGCTCAGGTCGGGCGCGGCCGTACCGGGTACCAGGTTCGCCTTGGGCACCCGCTTGGGCAGGCCGGAACCGGTGACCCCGCCGAGCGAGGGCTCGCTGGCGGCCTTGGCGGCCTGCCAGCCCACGTCGGCGGGCGACGACCACCCGTTCCCCGAGGCGGGGGCGGCCGGTTGCGAGAGCTGGACGGTCTCCTGGGCGGCCTGCGCCTGGGGGACCTCCTCTGCCCGTTCCTGGACGACCGGGGCCGGCTCGACCTTCTTGAACCAGTCGGACTCGACGGCCGCGAAGATCGGCAGGAACTCCTCCTTCGCCTCCTCCATGGGGGAGGCGTCGGGGATCACCGGCAGCGGGCCGGTGTTGTCCGCCGGGTCGAAGACCCGCCGTCCGAACGGCCCGGAGTTGCCGGTGGACGGCCAGCCTCCGGAGTCGCCGCGCGAGGAGGTGGACCAGACGTCGGAGCCGGTGTCCCTGCTCTGCTGACCACCGGGCCAGACGGGGGCGTCGCCGCGCGGGGCCACGTTCGGGCCCGTGGACCACACCCCCGCGTCACCGCGGGGACCGCCCTGCCCCTGCCGCCACCCCGAGGGGTCGGGCTGGGAGGCGTTCGGCCAGCCGTGGCCGGGGTCGGCGCCGGGCGGCGGTACCTGTCCCGGCCAGGGGGTGTCGACGGGTGCCTGCCCGAACTGGCCGCCTCCGAAGGGAGGCTGCGAGGCCTCGAAGGAGTTGAACTGCTGCCCCATGTCGAAGGAGGCGAACGAGTTCTGGTGGGCGGCCTCGAACGAGGCGAAGGACGGGATCGGGGGGGCGGTGGGACTGGCCAGCACGGGCGGGCGGTCCATGGAGGCCATGGATCCGGCCCAGTCGCCGCTCTGCATGCTGGGGGAAGGCCCGCCCGGGCGGTTGGTGACGGCGAGCAGGTTCTCCGGGAGCAGGACCATCGCGGTGAGGCCGCCGCTGTCCTGCTGCCTGAGCTGGACGCGGATGCCGTGCCGCAGGGCGAGGCGGCCGACCACGAACAGGCCCATCCGGCGGGAGACGGAGACGTCCACCACCGGCGGGTTGGCCAGCCGCCAGTTGGCCTGGGAGAGCTCCTCGGCGGTCATGCCGATGCCGATGTCGGTCACCGAGACCATCACTCCGCCGCCGTCGATGCGGTTGCTGGAGACGATGACCTTGGTCTCGCGGGGGGAGAAGGAGATCGCGTTCTCCACGAGCTCCGCGACCAGGTGGACGACGTCGTTGACGGAGGTGCCCACCACGGACACGCCCGCGGACAGCTGCAGGTCGACGCGCTCGTAGTTCTCGACCTCCGACAGCGAGGCGCGGACCACGTCGATGAGCGGGACCGGCTGGCTCCACCGGCGGGCGGGTTCCTGGCCGGCGAGGACCAGGAGGTTCTCGGAGTTGCGGCGCATGCGGGTGGCGAGGTGGTCGAGCCGGAAGAGGCTGCCCAGCCGGCCCTCGTCCTGCTCGCCCTGCTCCAGGCTCTCGATGAGGGAGAGCTGGCGTTCGACCAGGGTCTGGCTGCGCCGGGAGAGGTTGACGAACATCGAGTTGACGTTGCTCCGCAGCGTGGCCTCCTGGCCCGCCAGCCGCACGGCCTCACGGTGGACCTCGTCGAAGGCCCGCGCCACCTCACCGATCTCGTCGTCGGAGGCGACACCGATCGGGGTGATGTCGGCGGTGGAGACCTCGCCGCTCTCGCGCATCGTCTGGACGGTCTCGGGGAGACGCTGGCCGGCGATGGACAGCGCCTCGGTACGGAGCCTGCGCAGCGGCCTGACCAGCGACCGCGCCATGATGGCGGTGACGATCAGGACGAGGAGGAGCAGCAGTCCACTCAGCCCGGCGGCGATCAGCGCGCCGCGCTGCTCGGACGCCTGCAGGTCCGCGCTCTGCATGATGAGGGTCTTGGCGACCTGCTCCTCCACCGCGCGCATGCGGTCGATGATGTCGGTGGAGGAGTCGAACCAGGACTGCAGGTCGCTGAGCTCGCTGTTGGAGACGTCGACGTTCACCAGCGGCCGGCTGTTGAGGGCGAGGAAGACGGCGCGGGCGCGCGTCGCCGCCGCGCGGTCCTTCTTCGGGCTGCTCACCGTGTCGTCGTAGAGCTGGCGCTGCTGGATCGACGCCTCGGAGCGGAAGGCCGCGAGCTCGCTGTCGAACTGCGCGCGGGCGGCCAGCATGGCGTCGAGGCCCTCGGCGCTGAACCCCCTGACGACGAGGGCGGCGGCGAGGTTCGCCCGCTCCCTGGACACCTGCTCCTTGGCCCTGGTCAGCGCGGCGAACGCGGCCGCGCCACCCGTGAGGTTCTCATCCGAGACACCCTGGATGATCTCGTCGTGCAGGGCCATCAGGTCCACGATGGTGCGGGAGTACATGGCGATCGTGGGCTGGGCCGGCAGGCTGGTGTTCGCGCCCGCGGCCAGTTCGCGCATGCTCTTGAGCTCGTCGATGCGGCGGCGGATCTGGGTGAGCTCGGTCTCGCCCCGGGTGCCGAGGGCCTCCAGGAGACCGCTGTCGGCCATGGCGTTGTTGACGAGAGGGCTCACCTGCCCGACGACCTGGTCGACGGACCCGTACTGCTTGCGCAGGGTCGCCTTGCTGCCGGCCTGCCTGCCTCCCGCCACGTGCCGGGCCGACAGGTCTCGTTCGAGCTGCAGTTCGTTGATCAGGTCGCTGAGACCGGCGGTGAGTTCGGCGGTGGTGCGCACGCGCTCGTACTCGGCGGCGCTGCTGATCGAGCCGGTGACCCGCAGGCCGCCCAGCACGATCGCGGCGACGGTGGGAATGACGATGAGCGCGATCAGCCGCGATCTCACCCGCCAGTTCTTGAGCGCGAGCCGGCCGCCGTTGCGCGCGGACTTCTCTGAGTCGCGACCGTCGAGATCCTGACCCGGGCCGCTCTGCGGCCGCCCCCCCTGATTGTCGAATCCCAGGGCAGGTGCCAGCCCGGATTCGCGTTCGCTGGGGATTGACGCTGTCCTCACTGGCCTCCGCTGCCTCTCCTCGGATCGTCTGCTTGGAGGGGATCGCGTCACGCAATGATGTGCGAGTGACGCCGACGCATCCATGGGGTAGGGGTTATTGGAGCACAGCCGGATGAGTTCGGCCAACAGTACATAACTCGCATTCTTCACCTAACAGGCACACAGCATCCGCAACCGGGCGATGACTCTCCGTCCTGTAACCGCAAACTTCCACAAAGTTGCGAAACAGATTTATTGACTTCTCTGACTATGCCCGCTAAGCCCGCACATCCCGCGATTGATACGCGTGAGGCGACTGGGAGCCCTGTGGCCGTTTTGCGGCTTAGGGGCGAAAGAGGAGATATTTGTAATTTGACTGATCTACTCCGCTACTCTGTCCGCGGTCGGCATACCCCCCTTGACCACCATGCCTCCCGGGACCCCCTCCATGTCGCCCGATGAGTCACCGCGAGTTCCGGCAGGGGCGGTCAAACGCAGCTAAGGAGACCCATGAGGTTCAAACTTGCGAGCCGGGCCGTCATCGCGGGAGTAGCCGCAGCCCTCGCGCTGAGTGCCTGCGGAAACTCTGACACGCCCGACGACTCCGTTTCCGCCGCCAACGCGGGCGGCCTGGAGAAGACCAGCCTCACGATGGGGGCCCTGCCGATCCCCGACTCAGCGGCGCTCTACATCGCCAACAAGCGGGGCTTCTTCAAGGAGGAAGGGCTCACCGTCAAGATCGAGCCGGTGCCCGGAGGCGCCCAGGCCCAGCAGGGTCTCATCGGAGGCACCTTCGACGCGACGCAGACGAACTACGTCTCGACCTTCCTCGCCGTCTCCAAGGGCCAGAAGATGAAGATCATCTCTGACCTCTACCAGGCCGCCCCGAACTCGTTCAACCTCATGGTGCCGAAGGACTCCGGGATCAAGACGCCCGCGGACCTCAAGGGCAAGAAGATCGCGGTCAACAGCAAGCAGAACATCGGCACCCTGGCGGTGACGACGGTGCTCAAGACGCACGGCCTCACCGACAAGGACGTGGAGTTCGTCGAGTTCCCCTTCCCCGAGATGGGGGCCCAGCTGGCCAGCAAGACCGTCGACGCCGCCTGGATGACGGAGCCGGCCCTGACCGCGGCGCAGAAGAACCTCGGCGCCCAGAAGCTCGCCGACACGATGGTCGACTCCACCGCCGACTTCCCCATCGCGGGTGTGGCCGTCACCGAGAAGTTCGCCGCCGAGAACCCCAAGACGGTCGCCGCCTTCCAGCGCGCGGTCGCCAAGGCCCAGCAGATCGCCGCCACCGACCGCAAGGCCGTCGAGGAGATCCTGCCGACCTACACCAAGATCGACGCCGCGACCGCGGCCGTCATCACGCTCGGGTCCTTCCCCACCAGCCTTGACGAGACCCGCCTGCAGCGCGTCGCCGACCTCATGCTCGAGCAGGGGTACCTCACGAGCCCGCTCCAGGCCAAGGCCATCCTCCCCGGAAACCTCGGGTGACAAGGCGCAACCCGCTCGACAGCAGACTGCTCTGCGGCGCCCTCGGCGTCGCAGGGCTGTTCTGCGTCATGGAGGCCGCGGGCCGGGCCGGGCTGATCGACCCGCTCGCGTTCCCGCTGGTCTCCACGGTGCTCGGCCGGGCGGTCGCTCTCGTGGCGGACGGGGAGTTCCTCTCCGACGTCGCCTCGACCCTCGGCGCGTGGGCGACCGGGCTGCTGATCACGGTCGCCATCGCGGTGCCCGCGGGGTTCCTGCTCGGCACCCTGCCCCGCGTGGAGAACGCGCTGCGGCCGATCGTGGAGTTCCTGCGCCCGATCCCGTCGATCGCGCTGATCCCGCTCGCTCTCGCCGTGTTCTCCGACAGGTTCGACATGAAGGTCACCCTGGTCGTCTACGCGGCGACCTGGCCCGTCCTGATCAACACGATGTACGGCCTCAAGGACGTCGACCCGCTCGCCAAGGAGACGCTCCGCAGCTTCGGGTTCGGGAAACCGGCCGTGCTGTGGCGGGTCTCCCTGCCGAGCACCGCGCCCTTCATCGCCACCGGCATCCGGCTGGCGTCGGCGATCGCGCTCATCGTGGCGATCAGCACGGAGCTGATCGGCGGCGGTGCCGACGGCATCGGCAGCTACGTCCTGGAGAGCGCGGGCGGCGTGAACGCGACGGAGTACGTCATCGCCGCCGCCATGTGGGCCGGCGTCATCGGCATGGTCACCAACAGCCTGTTCGTGCTCGCGGAGCGGCGGCTCTTCCGCTGGCACACCGCCCGTACGGAGGTGGTGTGATGAGCGGCGCGATGCGTGTCGCCGGCCGGGTGTGGCCGGTCGTGGTCGTCGTGGCGCTGTGGGAGCTGCTCACCCGCTACCTGGAGATGCTGAGCTTCCCGCCTCCGTCGCAGATCGCCACCAGCGCGTACACGATGTGGCTGACCGGCCCCGCGGAGCGGTTGTGGCTCACCGACGCGGCGCTGGAGAACGTTCCCGCGAGCGTCGGCCGGCTGCTGGCCGGGTGGGTGCTGGCCGGGGTCGTCGGGATCGCGCTCGGGGTCGCCCTGGGCCGCTCCCCGCTGCTCTTCCGCCTCGTCGACCCGCTGGTGCAGTTCGCCCGCGCCATTCCCCCGCCCATGCTGCTCGCGCTGTTCCTGGCGCTGTTCGCCATCGGCCCCCGGATGCAGATCAACTTCATCGCGTTCGGCATCGTCTGGCCGGTCCTGATCAACGCCTGCGAGGGGGCCAGGCACGTCGACCGCCAGCACCTGGACACCGCGCGTGTCTTCGGGCTGACGGGCGGCGAGCGGCTGTTCCGGATCATCCTGCCCTCGGCCATGCCGAAGATCTTCGCCGGGCTCCGGGTCAGCCTGTCGCTGGCGCTCATCCTCATGGTGCTCTCCGAACTGATCGGCAGCACCGACGGGATCGGCTTCCAGCTCCTGGACGCCCAGAGGTCGTACGACTTCCCCGGCGTGTGGGCGACCATCGTGGTGCTCGGCGTCCTGGGATACGCGCTCAACTCGGCGTTCCTGGCGGCCGAGCGACGTGTCCTGTCCTGGCACCGATCCGCCAAGCAGACGACCTGAGGACCTGCTGTGCTCGAAATCACGAACCTGTCCCATACCTACGGCAGCGGGCCGACCGCGCACAACGCGCTGGGCGGCGTCGATCTGAGGGTCGCCCAGGGTGAGCTGGTGTGCGTCGTCGGCCCCTCCGGATGCGGCAAGTCCACCCTGCTGCGCTCCATCGCGGGGCTGATCCGGCCCACCGGCGGCCAGGTCACGCTCAACGGCGTCCGCGTCGAGCAGACACCCGACAACCTGGCCGTGGTCTTCCAGGACTACAGCCGCTCCCTGTTCCCCTGGATGTCGGTGGCCGACAACGTCTCGCTCCCGCTGCGCCGCAGGGGCCTGGACAAGCGGCGGCGCAGGGAGTCGGCGCTGGAGGCGCTGGAGGAGGTCGGGCTGCAGGGAGCCGCGGCCAAATACCCGTGGCAGCTGTCGGGCGGCATGCAGCAGCGGGTGTCCATCGCCCGCGCGCTGGCCTACCGTCCGGCGCTGCTGCTGATGGACGAGCCCTTCGGCTCCGTCGACGCCCAGACCCGCGAGGACCTGGAGGACCTGACCCTGCGGGTCCGGGGCCTGCACAACATGACGATCGTGCTGATCACCCACGACATCGACGAGAGCGTCTACGTCGGTGACCGCGTCGTGGTCCTGTCCAAGGCCCCCGCCGGGATCGTGGGCGACCTGCGCGTGGACCTGCCGGGGCCGCGCGACCAGATCACCACCCGCGAGCACCCCGACTTCGTGCACCTGCGCGCCGAGGTCGGCCGCCTGGTACGCGGCAGGCGGAGCCCGACGGCCTCGGCCCCCTGAGCCCGGCCCTCCCCGCTCCCGGCACCGGCCCCCGCCCCGGGCTCCCGGTCCCGGACCGCGGTGGGCACGCTCGCGGGCCCACCGACGGGCCCGGCTCCCCGGTGCCGTGAAGACACCCGCCGGAGCCGGCGCCCCCCGCCCGGGCGCACCGGCTCTCCGGCGTGGACGCCCGACCCGGACGTGCCGGTCCCCCTCACGGATCCGCACGCCGTACAGAGAGGATCTCCATGAGCAACCCACAGGCACCGGTCTGGGACGCGATCGGCGGCGTCTCCCGCTTCGCCGCCCTCGCGACGATGGCCGAGCTCGGCTGCGCCGACCACCTGCGCGACGGGCCCCTGGACGTCGACGAGCTCGCGCTGCGCTGCGGCGCCGACGCGCCCGCGCTCGGCAGGGTGCTGCGCGAACTCGCCTCCATGGGCATCGTCGCGACGGTACGGCCCGGCGTGTACGAACTGACCGAGGCCGGAGCCACCCTCCGCGACGACGTGCCCGGCTCGTTGCGCCCGGCGGTACGGATGATCTCCGAGGAGGGCTTCTGGTACGGCATGGGCAAGGTCCCGCAGACCGCCCGCACCGGCAGGTCGGGCTTCGCCGAGCGGCACGGCCCGCTGTACGGCTACCTCAAGGCCAACCCCCGGGCCGGGGCCCTGTTCAACGACTACATGGTGGTCCGGGCGAAGCCCTTCGCGGAGGCGGTCGCCGAACGCTACGACTTCTCCGGCGTGCGCACACTGGTGGACGTGGCCGGCGGCAAGGGCCACATCCTGGCCTCCGTTCTGAACCGGTATTCAAATGTCGCGGGCGTTCTTTTCGACCAGGAACAGGTGGTCGACGACGCCAGGCGATTCTTCGCCGAGGCCGCTCTTGAAGACCGGTGCAAATTCGTCTCCGGCGATTTCTTCGCCTCGGTACCCGAGGGCGGCGACGCCTATCTGTTGAGCAGCGTCATCCATAACTGGTCCGACGAGGACTCCGTGCAGATTCTGCGCAATGTCCGTAAGGCCATTTCCGATGACGGCCGGGTGCTGTTGGTGGAGGCCGTGGTGCCCGAGGACGACCGGCCGCACATCAGCAAGGACATCGACATGCGCATGCTCGCCCTGTTCGGGGACGGCATGGAGCGCAGCGCCTCCGAGTACGCCGCACTGCTGGAGGCCTCCGACTTCCGGCTCAGCCGGCAGGTGGAGCTGCCCCAGGGAGCCTCCATCGTGGAGGCCCTGCCTGTGTGACGGGCCTGTGTGACGGGCCTGTGTGACGGGCCTGTGTGACGGGCCTGTGTGACGGGCCTGTGTGACGGGCCTGTGTGACGGGCCTGTGTGACGGGCCTGT
>NZ_JBHMBS010000153.1:0-618 GCF_042428775.1 Streptosporangium vulgare
GGTGCTGTTCCGCTTCCGCGAGCTGATGTACGCCCACCGCGACGAGCTCGCCCGGCTCATCTCGGAGGAACACGGCAAGGTCCACTCCGACGCGCTGGGCGAGGTCGCCCGGGGCCTGGAGGTCGTGGAGTTCGCCTGCGGCATCCCGCACCTGCTCAAGGGCGGTTTCTCCGAGGGCGTCTCCACCCGGGTCGACTCCTACTCGATCCGCCAGCCGCTGGGCGTCGTCGCCGGGATCACCCCGTTCAACTTCCCGGCGATGGTGCCGATGTGGATGTTCCCGATCGCGATCGCCTGCGGGAACGCCTTCGTGCTCAAGCCCTCGGAGAAGGACCCCTCGGCGTCGCTGCTGATGGCCCGGCTCTGGAAGGAGGCCGGGCTGCCCGACGGCGTCTTCGGCGTCGTCCAGGGCGACAAGGCGGCGGTGGACCGGCTGCTGGAGCACCCGGACGTGAAGGCCGTGTCGTTCGTCGGCTCGACCCCGATCGCCAGGTACGTCTACGAGACCGGTACCGCCCACGGCAAGCGGGTCCAGGCGCTGGGCGGCGCCAAGAACCACATGCTGGTCCTGCCCGACGCCGACCTCGACCTCGTCGCCGACGCCGCGGTGTCGGCCGG
>NZ_JBHMBS010000154.1:0-613 GCF_042428775.1 Streptosporangium vulgare
ATGATATTCATAAAGAGGACGGCCATCCGGTTGTCTCAACCCTCTAAGATTCACAAAGTTACTTAGCCAGGAAGTACATTTTACCCATGAAATGTATTCTGATTGACCCAAAGCAAGCTCCTTAGAGATAAAAGATACAAAAACAAAACCCCACAACATTTCTAATTTGAAAGAAAACCTTTCAGAATATTGTATAGTTACTCAGGCGGCAACAACTATTTTTTCAGGTCGATACCATAAATCGATTTTAGATAAAAATGATATCAACCATCTATTAATCACAACTCATTTATCACCTGATTTTATAATTTCAAATGAAAATAAATCTCAAACAATCAAAAAGTATTCAGTAGCTGACATTTAACTTTCCAGGGTATAAAACAATTAGAGAAACTGCACAATAGCGAATAATGAGAGTTGTAAAGTCAGTCAAAAAACACAAGTAATCACTGTGCGTTTTTTGACCGTTATCGACATGAGTTTAAAGAGGTTAGTGAAGAAGATATTCCTGTACACTCCATACCTATTGATGAATTGTCTCGGGAAAATTTTTATAACTTAATTTAAAAACATAAAAACGTTTTATTATATATAAATCTATATCCCCCCTCAC
>NZ_JBHMBS010000155.1:0-612 GCF_042428775.1 Streptosporangium vulgare
AAGTATAAATCTAGTATGTGTAATTTCAGGAAGGATAACTCTATTATCTACTTCTAACATTCTTAATGCTCCTTTTTCTAAATCAGATTCTGGTACTAAATAAGAATCAAACTCTACAAAATCTCCGTCACTATTTAAAAAATCTGGATACTCATAGCTTCAGTATCATTGATGACCTTCTGCCAATACAGATAAAGATGGATCAGTAACTTCATCCATTAAGTATAATAGTTTAAAAGAAGGGAAAGCAATTAATACTAAGATTAAAGCAGGAGTAATGGTTCAAATTAATTCAATTAATGTACCATGGTTTAGATATTTATTGCTAATTGGAGAACGAGAGCTTTGGAAGTTTCTAATAATTGCTCCTTGAATTCAACCCACACTAAATAATATGGCAACTAAGTAATACATAATGTTATCGTGTAATTCTACTAGAGCTTCCATTTGTGGACTCGCACTATCTTGGAAGTATAATCCTCAAGCTCTAGGTGCGTCACAGTTTACATTATTTGTTAAATACTGGAAAACAGAAATAAGACTAGAAACAGAAATGATATTTGAAAAAACAATACTACTTTGTAATGGTAAACTAGTAAATGCATGTGGTTT
>NZ_JBHMBS010000156.1:0-612 GCF_042428775.1 Streptosporangium vulgare
ATAAACGGCAGATTGAAAACAACGATGTTATATTTTTTGCAAGGCTATTTATGGTGCGGGTGTCGTGTTTTTAATTGTAGGTGAGGTGGTTTTTCATTAAAAAATATGCGCTTATGATTATTTTGTAAGAACACATTCATAATATTCATAATGCTCGTGAATAGTCTTATAAATAATTCAAACGGGATGTTTTTATCTGCGTTACATTAATTTTTCGCAATAGTTAATTATTCCGTTAATTATGGTAATGATGAGGCACAAAGAGAAAACCCTGCCATTTTCCCCTACTTTCAATCCTGTGATAGGATGTCACTGATGATGTTAATCACACTGACCTTACAGAATGGGCCTTATGAACGCATTTGATTCGCAAACCGAAGATTCTTCACCTGCAATTGGTCGCAACTTGCGTAGCCGCCCGCTGGCGCGTAAAAAACTCTCCGAAATGGTGGAAGAAGAGCTGGAACAGATGATCCGCCGTCGTGAATTTGGCGAAGGTGAACAATTACCGTCTGAACGCGAACTGATGGCGTTCTTTAACGTCGGGCGTCCTTCGGTGCGTGAAGCGCTGGCAGCGTTAAAACGCAAAGGTCTGGTGCAAATAAACAACGG
>NZ_JBHMBS010000157.1:0-608 GCF_042428775.1 Streptosporangium vulgare
GGCCACCGGCCGCCCCGCGGCGTCGAACAACTCCCCCGGCCGATACGAGCACATCCACTCCCCCAACATCGCCAGATGCTCGGGATTGTCACGCACCTCCGACAACGGCACCTGATGGGCGCGCCAGGTGCCCTCCATCGGCAGGCCGTCGACCTCCTTGGGGCCGGTCCACCCCTTCGGGGTGCGCAACACGATCATCGGCGGCCGGCCGCCCCGCCCCTCCTTGTAGTCGGCGATCTGCTCGAACACCGTATCCAACGTCTCGGCCATCAGCGCGTGCATCGCCTCCGGATCCTCCCCCGACACCAGATGCGGCCGATACCCATACCCTTCCATCAGCTTGACCAGCTCCCCCTCCGGGATACGAGCCAGCACCGCCGGATTGGCGATCTTGTAACCGTTCAGATGCAAGATCGGCAGCACGACACCATCACGGCCCGGCGCGCGGAACTTGTTGGAATGCCAGCTCGCCGCCAGCGGCCCGGTCTCGGCCTCCCCGTCCCCGATCACACACGCCACCACCAGATCAGGGTTGTCGAACGCCGCCCCATAGGCGTGCGCCAGCGAATACCCCAGCTCACCACCCTCATGAATCGACCCCGGCGTCT
>NZ_JBHMBS010000158.1:0-608 GCF_042428775.1 Streptosporangium vulgare
GGCCACCGGCCGCCCCGCGGCGTCGAACAACTCCCCCGGCCGATACGAGCACATCCACTCCCCCAACATCGCCAGATGCTCGGGATTGTCACGCACCCCCGACAACGGCACCTGATGAGCGCGCCAGGTGCCCTCCACCGGCAGGCCGTCGACCTCCTTGGGGCCGGTCCACCCCTTCGGGGTCCGCAACACGATCATCGGCGGCCGGCCGCCCCGCCCCTGCCGGTACTCGGCGATCTGGTCGAACACCGTATCCAACGTCTCGGCCATCAGCGCGTGCATCGCCTCCGGATCCTCCCCCGACACCAGATGCGGCCGATACCCATACCCCTCCATCAGCTTGATCAGCTCCCCCTCCGGGATACGAGCCAGCACCGCCGGGTTGGCGATCTTGTAACCGTTCAGATGCAGAATGGGCAGCACGACACCGTCACGGCCCGGCGCGCGGAACTTGTTGGAATGCCAGCTCGCCGCCAGCGGCCCGGTCTCGGCCTCCCCGTCCCCGATGATGCACGCCACCACCAGATCAGGGTTGTCGAACGCCGCCCCATAGGCGTGCGCCAGCGAATACCCCAGCTCACCACCCTCATGAATCGACCCCGGCGTCT
>NZ_JBHMBS010000159.1:0-607 GCF_042428775.1 Streptosporangium vulgare
GGTGGCCTGCAACGCCACCATCGCTCCGCCTGCGGGGAGTGCCTGCATCAGCCGGCCCCGCGCCGCCACCAGAGCGACCGCGTCCTGTAGCGACATCACCCCGGCCACATGAGCGGCCGCCAGTTCCCCGATGGAATGGCCCAGCAGGAAGTCCGGTCGCATTCCCCAGGACTCCAGGAGCCGGAACAGCGCCACCTCAACCGCGAACAACCCCGCCTGCGTGAACATCGTCCGATCCAGCTCGCCCTCCGACGACGCGAACACCAGGTCCCGCAACGACCGTCCGAGGTGACCGTCGGCATGGGAGGCGACCTCGTCGAAGGCGGTCGCGAACGCCGGGAACGTCTCGTACAGTTCCCGGCCCATCCCTACCCGCTGAGCGCCCTGGCCGGTGAACAAAAACCCCAACCCACCCCGCCCGGCCGTCCCCGTGACGACACCTTCTCCAATGCCCCCTGTGGCCAGCTCTGCCAGCCGGTCCACCAGCTCATCCCGGCTCCGGCCCACCAGCACGGCCCGGTGCTCCAACACCGCGCGACCCGCCACCAGCGAGTACGCCACGTCCACACCTGACGGCTGCGACGTCTTCACATACGCAGCCAGCCGC
>NZ_JBHMBS010000160.1:0-604 GCF_042428775.1 Streptosporangium vulgare
AAATCCGGCGTAGTCGAGCGTTGGGTGGATTGTGGAGATCACGCCAGCCAGTTTCAGCCCATCGATCTTGCCGCGCTCAAGCTGCTTGTTCAGCAGTTTCGCGGCTTCGGTCATGCCGAGGGTTAACGACTTGTCGTTGATATCTTTCATGACAACCGGCACGCCTTTCCACGCAGACTGGTAAGCGATGCCGCCGCCCATAATGCCTGCACCCAGCACCGCGGCCTGTTTCGGGGTTTCAACGTCTTTGGTGAGTTTCTTCGCTTTGCCTTTTACATATTGATCGTTAAGGAAAATGCCGACCAGTGCGCGGGCTTCGTTGGTATGCGCCAGCGGGACAAAACTTTTGTTTTCCAGGTTTAAGGCTTCTTCACGACCAAAACGGGCCGCAGCTTCAATGGTTTTTACTGCGGTGATGGGGGCCGGATAATGTTTCCCCGCTGTTTGTGCGACCATCCCTTTAGCGATGGTGAAGCTCATGGTGGCTTCAATCTTGCTCAGTTTTAGTGGTTCCAGCTTCGGCTGACGTTTTGCTTTCCAGTCGAGGTCGCCGTTAATGGCCTGGCGTAAAACCGCCTTTGCGCCTTCAACCAGTTTTTCTGCT
>NZ_JBHMBS010000161.1:0-601 GCF_042428775.1 Streptosporangium vulgare
CAAAGAGGATTAAACATAGGTGTTGGGTTATTTATAGTATCAGAAGCTTTATTTTTTTTAGCCATTTTTTGAACATTTTTCCATAGTGCTCTTTCACCTGCTGTTGAGTTAGGTGCAATGTGACCACCTATGGGAATAGAAGCAATAGATCCTTTTGAATTACCTTTAATTAATACAGTTATTCTTCTTGCTTCAGGGTTTACTGTAACATATGGTCATCATTTCCTAATTAATGGAAAAAGAAGTAAAACTTTATATGGTTTACTTTATACAATCATACTAGCAATTATATTTACAGCTTTACAGGGGGTAGAGTACTCTGTTTCAAGTTTTACTATTTCAGATGGAGCTTTTGGATCATGTTTTTATTTTGGTACAGGATTCCATGGATTACACGTAATGATTGGTACAATATTTTTAGCTGTAGGATTATGACGTGTGTTAGCTTACCATTTAACAGATAGTCATCATTTAGGACTAGAAGCTGGTATACTTTATTGACATTTTGTAGATGTTGTATGATTATTTTTATTTGTTTCAATTTACTACTGAGGTTCTTAAGAAGTAGGTAACGGATTATGAAGCATAGGTTTGGGTATAT
>NZ_JBHMBS010000017.1:0-184982 GCF_042428775.1 Streptosporangium vulgare
ATGTGCTCGGCCACCAACGGCTCGGCCAGCAACGGATTGTCCAGCAGATAGATCTGACCGACCGACAGATAGTTGGCCGCCCGCCAATAAGCGTCGACGTGCGCGAGTGCGTCCATACATCGACAGTTCCTCAGCTGAGGCGTTCAAACCCCGCGGCCCCCGGTACAGGCGAACTCCCCCTACCGAATTGGGATGGAATGTACAAAGATCTCCGGATGGGTCTGGAGCGACGTTAGGGTGCGTTCGAGACTGCTGTGGTTCCCGTCATCGGGAACGTCGGGAGTGAACGATGAGGTTTGTCGGGTTTCGGGACGGCCGCCAGGTCCGGGTGGGCGTACTCACCGGTGGTGACCGGGTGGCGCCGCTGGCCGAGGTGGGCGAGTTCTACGAGGACCTGCCCGGCTGGGCCGCGAGGGCGCGCGAGCTCACCGCCGGCGAGCCGGGATCGTACGGATACACGTCGGCCGAGCTGAGCCTGGCACCGGCGGTGGCCGGTTCCGCGCGGGTGGTGTGCGTCGGGCTGAACTACCGGGCGCACGCCGCCGAGGGCGGTTTCCCCATCCCGGAGACACCGGCGATCTTCGGCCGGTGGACGGCGTCGCTCGCGGTCGACGGGACGCCGGTCCCGGTGCCGCCGGACGAGCCGGGCCTGGACTGGGAGGTCGAGCTGGTCGCGGTGGTCGGCACGGAGCTGCGCTGCGTGGACGAGGAGACCGCGCTCGCGGGGGTGTTCGGCTACGCGACCTTCAACGACCTGAGCGCCCGCCGGGCGCAGCGGCTGACCGCGCAGTGGACGCTCGGCAAGAACTCCGACCACAGCGGGCCGATCGGCCCCGTGGTGACCGCCGACGAGGTGGGCGATCCGGCGAACGGGCTCCGGCTGGTGACCCGGGTCAACGGCGAGGTCGTCCAGGACGGCGACACCAAGGACATGATCTTCCCGGTCGGGCGGGTGCTCGCGCACCTGAGCCGGACCATGACGCTGCGCCCCGGCGACCTGGTGGCGACCGGCACCCCCGCCGGGGTGGGACACGCGCGCACCCCGGCGCGCTTCCTGGGGCCCGGGGACGTGGTCGAGGTGGAGATCGACCGGCTGGGGCCGGTGCGCAACCCGATCGTGGCGTGGCCGGAGAGCTGACCGATGTCACAGACCTCGCATTTCACCCACTCCTCGGATGAATCCCACGAATCCCACGCACAAGGCACTCCTCACGAGCACGACCGCACCCCCGCCGGGCGGATACCGCGCTCGGGCCTTGAGGAGCGTCCCGGGGACTTCAACGTCACCCTGATCACCTTCGCCGCGATGGCGCTGTACGACGCCCTGGACGGCGAGCAGCGGGCCCGCGCGCTGCTGCCCTTCGACGACGCGGACCGCTCGAACTGGAACTTCCTGCCCGCCTCGGGACGCGCCGGGGTGCCGCTGCGGGACCTGAGCTTCGACCAGGGCATCCTGGCGCACCGGCTGATCGCCCAGTGCTGCTCGGAGCGGGCGTACGCGCAGGTGGTGCAGGTGATCTCGCTGGAGCACGTGCTGCGCGAGCTGAACCTGGAGCGGTTCGGGCACGTGGCCAGGGAGTTCCGCAACCCGGGGATGTACTTCCTGACGTTCTTCGGCCGGCCCAACCCCGACTCGGTGTGGGGATGGCGGCTGGTCGGCCACCACCTGTCGCTGAACTTCACGGTCGTCAACCAGGACCACCTGGCGGTGACGCCGTTCCTGCTGGGCTCGGAACCGGCCCGCTTCGGCCCGTACCGGGTGCTGGGCGAGGAGGAGGACCTGGGGTTCGCGCTGCTGCGCTCGCTGGACGACGGGCGGCGGGCGCGGGCGATCATCCACCCGGTGCCCCCGGCGGACTTCGTCACCCGTACGGTGCCGAGGATCGGCGAGGTGGAGCTGCCCGACCTGCACGGGGTCGGCCGCCGGGACGCGATGATCACCGAGGCCGACCGGCAGGCCCTGCGCTACATCAGGTCGCACCCGCGCGGGATCGCCGCCGCCGACCTGACCTCCGGGCAGCGGCGCGCGTTCGACGAGCTGCTGGAGTGCTATCTCGACCGGGCCAGGCCCGGCCAGGTGGCCGCCGAGATGGACCGCGTCCGCGCCGCCGGTTACGGCGACCTGCACTTCGCCTGGGCCGGGGCCGACGACCACGGGCTCGGCCACTACTACCGGATCCAGGGCCCGGTCACCTTGATCGAGTTCGACAACACCGAGGACGACGCCAACCACGCCCACAGCGTGTGGCGCGACCCGTCCAACGACTTCGGCGAGGACCTGCTGATGAGACACCTCATCGAGGAACACCGCGGTGCCGCGGGGTGAGACGCCGCCCGACGAGAGGAACCCCTGAGTGAAGATCGCGATTGTCGGAGGAGGCCTCGGCGGGCTGGCCACCGCGCTGCTGCTGCGGCAGGCCGGCCTCGACGCCGTCGTGTACGAGCAGGCCGCCGAGCTGCGCGAGGTCGGCGCGGGGATCGTGGTGGGCCCCAACATGGTCCGCCCCCTGGTACGGGCCGGGCTCGGCGAGCGGCTGGCGTCCTTCGCCGTGCCCCTGGAGACCGCCTGGGAGTTCAGGCGCTGGCAGGACGGCCGGGTGCTGTCCTCCCAGCCGATGGGAGAGGAGTGCCGGCGGCTGTACGGCACCGACTGCTACGTCGCGCACCGGGCCGACCTGCTCGACATGCTGCTGGAGGCGCTGCCCGCGGACGCGGTCAGGACCGACCGGCGGCTGGAGGTGCTGCAGCAGGACCACTACGAGACCGAGCTGGTCTTCACCGGCGCCAGCGGCGTGAAGACGACGGTGGTCGCCGACGTGGTGATCGGCGCGGACGGCATCCACTCGGCCGTACGGCCCTCGATCGTCGACGAGGAGCCGCCGCGCTTCTCGGGGCTGTGCGCCTACCGGTGCCTGGTCGACGCCGAGCGGGCGCCGGAGCTGGCGCTGCGCCGGGTGCAGACGCTCTGGCTGGGACCCGGCCGCCACTTCGTCCACTACCCCATCAGGGACAGGAAGCTGATCAACGTCGTCGCGATCGTGCCCGCGGGCGAGTGGCGCGTCGAGTCGTGGACGGCCGACGGGCGGATCGAGGACCTGGCGCGCGAGTTCGAGAGCTGGGACCCCCGGCTGGGGCAACTGGTCGCCGCGGCCACCGAGACCAAGCGCTGGGCCCTGTACGACCGCTCCCCCCTGGAGAACTGGACGTCGGGACGGGTGGCCCTGCTGGGTGACGCCGCCCACTCGATGCTGCCCTTCTTCGGCCAGGGCGCCGCCCAGGCGGTCGAGGACGCGGTGGTCCTCACGAGCTGCCTGCGCGACGCCACCCGCGAGACGGCGGCGAAGGCGCTGGTCCGCTACGAGGAGATCCGCAGGCCCCGTGCCTCGCGGGTGCAGCTGATGAGCCGGGGCCGCGAGGTGCAGAACCACCTGCCCGACGGGCCCGCCCAGCTGGAGCGCGACGCGGCCCTCGCCGGGAGCGACCCGCTGCGGCAGAGCGCCTGGCTCTACGGGCACGACCCCGAGACCGCCATCGCGGGCTGAACAGCGGCCTGAACAGCGGGTTTCCCAACAGGCTGCACAACGGGCCGGGCGGGCACGGGGGTCACGGAAGGTCCGACGGGCGGGCGGTGCGGCGGGACCGCCCGCCCGTCGGGCAGCAGCTCACCGGTGTCCTCGAAGAGCACCACCCCGTTGCAGAGCAGGCTCCAGCCCTGCTCGGGGTGGGAGGCGATCGGCCTCGCGGCCTCCCTGCCGGGCGCGTAGGCCGGGGGACATGGGGTTTCGTGCCGGCACATGGCGTACCTCACTGGTCTGCGCTGGTCCGCGTCGTCTTCCCGCAGGATGCGCCTCGGGTGGCACTCTGTCCCGGTACAAATCCACACAGGGGTTCCCCGCAGGCCCTCACTCGGTCTTGCGCACCCCTCCCAGGAACCGGTGGGCGATCACCACGAGGGCGAGGAAGAGCCCGCTGACCACCTGCTGGAAGGAGGCGTTGAGGTTGCCGACCTGGTTGATCAGGTTCTGGATCACGCCGAGCAGCAGCGCCCCGGCGATCGTGCCGCCGAGGGCTCCGGCTCCCCCGGTGAGCAGGGTGCCGCCGATGACGACGGCGGCGATCACGTCGAGTTCCAGCCCGATGCCGAGGATCGTCACCCCCGACGAGAGCCGGGCCGCGTTGAGCGCCCCGGCCAGCCCGGCCAGCAGTCCCGACATCAGGTAGACGGCGACCTTGGTGCGGGCCACCGGCACGCCCATGAGGCTCGCGGCGTCCTCGCTCCCGCCGATGGCGTAGACGTTCTGCCCGAAACCGGTACGCCGCAGCAGGACCATCCCCGCGCCCAGCAGGACGGCGGTGACGAGCACCGGGTAGCCGACGTTCAGCACGGAGCCCTGGCCGAGCAGCGCGAAGGAGGGGTCCTCGACCAGGTAGGTCGCGGCGCCCTCATCGGAGATGGCGAGCATCAGCCCTCGCGCGGCCAGCAGCCCGGCCAGGGTGACGATGAAGGGCGCCATCCCGGTCCTCGCGATGACCAGCCCGTGGACCAGGCCGAACAGCCCGGACACCGCGAGCGGCAGCGCGAGCGCGACGAGGAGCCCGTACTGGGAGCCGTACGCCGCCAGGACGCCGCCGAGCACGAAGAGCGACCCCACCGACAGGTCGATGCCGCCGGAGATGATGACGAAGGTCATGCCGATCGCGATGATCGCCAGGAACGAGGAGGACGTGGCGATGTTGCCGACGTTCGCCACCGTGGCGAAGGAGTCGAAGGCGAGCGAGCCGACGAGCGCGAGCACGGCGAGCACGATCAGCGCGCCGTGCCCGCGGAAGATCCTCCCGGCGCGCTCGCGGGGGGACTCGGTCTCCGCCGGAACCGTGGTGAGGGTCATCGGCGCTCCCTGGCGGCGTAGACGGCGGCGAGAATGATCACGGCCTGGGCCATCTGGGTCCAGGACTGCGGCAGGTTGTGCTTGATCAGCGTGGCCTGGAGCAGCTGCATGAGCAGCGCGCCCATCACGGTCCCCAGCACGCGGACCCGGCCGCCGCTCAGCGGGGTGCCTCCCACCACCACGGCGGTGATGGCCGACAGCTCCATGAACAGGCCCAGCGAGGTGGGGTCGCTCGCCTGCAGGCGGGAGCTGGCGAGGATCCCGGCGATCGCGGCGAGCACGCCGGAGATGACGTAGACCAGCAGCAGGATGCGCCGCACCGGCAGCCCGGCCAGCTCGCTGGCCACCCGGTTGCCGCCGACCGCGACCACCTGGCGCCCGAAGGTGCTCTTGCGGACGACGAACAGCACCAGGAGGGTGAGCGCCACCGCCACCAGCACGACGTACGGCACGCCGAGCACCGACTCGCTGCCCAGCGCGGTGAGCGTGGGGTTGCCGATCTCCTTCAGCTGCGGCAGCAGCACGTTGGCGAGCCCGCGTATCCCGACGAGCAGCGCCAGCGTCGCCACGATCGGCTGCACCCCGACCACGGCGACGAGCGTGCCGCCGACGCCTCCGACGACCGCCCCCGCGAGGATCGCCATGAACATCGCGGGCCAGGCGCCGTAGCCGAGGTAGAGGGCGATCACCGACGCCGACAGCGCCATGACGGAGCCGACCGACAGGTCGATGCCCTCGGCGCCGATGACCAGGGCCATGCCCAGGGAGACCACGACGACGGGGGCGACCTGCAGCAACTGGGTGCGGAAGTTGCCGACCGCGAGGAAGTTGGGGGTGAAGGCGGCGTTGAACAGCACCAGGACGACGACGGCGAGGTAGACGCCGTAGCGCTGCAGCCACGACAGCAGCTCCGCCCTGCCGGGCAGCGGGCGGGCGGTGACCGGCACGGCCTTCGTCGAGGAACCCTCACCCTTCATCGGGGGACCTCCACCGGCCGGGCGATCATGGACATGATCGCCTCCTCGCTCACCTCGGTGCCGTGCAGCTCGCCCTGGACGGCGCCGTCGCGCAGCACCACGACCCGGTCGCAGCCCTCGACGATCTCCTCCAGGTCGGAGGAGATGAGCAGGACGGCCAGGCCGTCCACGGCGAGCTCGTCGATGAGCATCTGCACCTCGGCCTTGGCACCGACGTCGACGCCCCGGGTGGGCTCGTCCAGCAGCAGCACCTTGGGGCTCATCGCGAGCCAGCGGGCCAGCAGCACCTTCTGCTGGTTGCCGCCGGACAGCTCGCCGACCAGCTGGCCGGGCCCCGCGGCCTTGATCCGCAGCCGTTTCATGAAGGTCTCCACTATCCTGTCGACCCGGCGGTCGGAGACGATGCCCGCCCGCGAGAGCCGGGGCAGCGCGGCCAGCGCGATGTTCTCCCGCACCGACAGGGTCGGCACGATCCCCTCGGCCTTGCGGTCCTCGGGCAGCAGGCTGATGCCGGCGCGGATCGCCGCGGAGACCGAACCGGTGCGCAGCGGCACGCCCGCCACGACGACCTCGCCGGAGTCCACCCGCAGGGCGCCCGCGATCGCCTTGGCGGTCTCGCTGCGCCCGGCGCCGAGCAGGCCGCCCAGGCCGACGACCTCGCCGGGCCGCAGCGCCAGGGAGACGTCGTCGAGCAGGTGCCTGCGGGTGAGGCCGGTCGCGGTGAGCACCGGCGGGTCCTGCCCGTCCTGCCCGCCCTGCTCGCCCTGGGGGTGGGAGCCGCTGAACTTGGTGGCGCCCTCGGCCCGCACCTCCGACAGCTTGCGCCCGAGCATGAGCGAGACCAGGCGCAGGCGCTCCAGCTCGGCCATCCTGCCGGTATGGACCAGCCTGCCGTCGCGCAGCACGGTGACCCGGTCGCAGATCTGGTAGAGCTCGTCCAGCCGGTGGCTGACGTAGATCACCGAACGGCCCTGGTCGCGCAGCCCCCTGATCACCTCGAAGAGCCTGCCGACCTCGCGCGGCTCCAGCGAGGAGGTGGGCTCGTCCATGATGACGACCTGGGCGTCGACGGAGACGGCGCGGGCCAGGGCGACCATCTGCTGGGTGCCCATGCCCAGGGAGCCGAGGGGGCGGCGGACGTCGACGTGGACGCCGTACTCCTTGAGGATCTCCCTGGCCCGCTCGTGCACGGCGCCGAAGTCGATGAGCCGGAACCGGTTCCTGGGCTCGCGTCCGAGGAACAGGTTGCGCGCCACGCTCATGGAGGGGACCAGGTTGACCTCCTGGTAGATCGTGGAGATGCCGGCCCGCCGCGCGTCGAGCGGGCTGGAGAAGCTCACCACCTCGTCGCGGTACCTCACCTGGCCCGCGTCGGCCTGGTAGACCCCGGTGAGTACTTTGATCAACGTTGACTTGCCCGCGCCGTTCTCTCCCACCAGGGCGTGCACCTCGCCCCTGCCGAGGGTGAACGACACGTGGTCCAGCGCGCGGACGCCGGGAAAGACCTTCAGCACCCCGGCGGCTTCCAGGACTCGGCCGGTCGTGGCCACAGGGCTCCTCTCCTCAGATCTCCTCGATCCGCCCGGGGGCCGGGGGACGGCGCCCTGGGCCGGATTCGACGATCAGGTTCAACGGCCGGATCCGGTGACCCGGCCCCGGCCTCCGGGTCCGGGGACCGGGCTCGGCGCCCCGGTCCGGTGACCGGGATCCGATCACCAGGCCCGGTGATCCGGTACGGCGGCCGGGATCCGATCACCGGGCCCGGCGGCCGGGTCCCTTGACCATGATCGGGGACCGGACCCGGTGATCAGTAGGCCCCGGACCGGCGGCCTCGGATCAGTAGGCCTCGGAGAGGGAGCTCTCCGCGTTGGCCTTGTCGTACTCGCGGTCGGAGATGATGACCTTCTCGGGGATGGCCGCGCCGTCGAGGAACTTCTGGGCGGTCTCGAAGGCGAGGGCGCCGAAGCGGGGGTTGGACTCGACCACGGCGACCAGCCAGCCGTCGGCGATGGCCTGGACCGCGCCGCGGGTGCCGTCGATGGAGACGATCTGGACGTCGCCCGCCTTCTTGCCCGCGCCCTTGAGCGCCGTGACCGCGCCCAGCGCCATCTCGTCGTTCTCGGCGTAGATGCCGTCGATGTCGGGGTTGGACTGGATGAGCTGCTCGGTGACCTGCTGGCCCTTCTCGCGGGCGAACTCGCCGGTCTGCTCGAAGGTGATCTCGATGTCGGGCGCCACCTCCTTGATCCGGTCCTTGAAGCCGCTGGTCCGCTCGGTGGTGACGTTGTTGCCCGGCGCGCCGAGCAGGATGGCCACCTTGCCCTTGTCGCCCAGCGCCTTGGCCATCTGGTCGGCGGCGCGCCTGCCCTGCTCGACGAAGTCGGAGCCGATGAAGGTCAGGTAGTCCTTGCAGGGAGCAGCGTTGATCTTGCGGTCGATCGTGATGATCGGCACCTTCTTGGCCGCGGCCTGCTGCAGGACCGGCTCCCAGCCGTCGGAGTTGAGCGGGGCGATCACCAGCAGCCGCGCGCCCTGGGCGATGAGCTGCTGGACGTCGCTGATCTGCTTGGAGAACTGCGACTGCGCGTTGGTGACCTTGAGGTTGGCGATGCCGAGTTTGGCGGCCTCGTCCTTGATCGACTTCGTCTCGGCGATCCGGAAGGGGTTGGCCTCCTTCTCCGACTGGGAGAAGCCGACGACGGCGGACCTGAGGTCGAACCTCTGGGCACCGAAGGCGTCGAGGGTGCACCCGGCGCCCGCGTCGGCGGCCGGCGTCCGGACGACCTGGCCGCCCTGGGTGCTCGAACCGCTCGGCGCGGCGGCGGTCTCCTCACCCTTCGCACAACCTGACGCGACGAGGGCGACGGCGGCCAGCAGCGCGGCGACTCTTCCCGGACGACTCGTGAGCAGGGTCATGGTGCCCTCCTGGACAGGACGATGGAACGTCGATGCGCTCGATGTTCATCCGACCAGGAAACAAAATCGTAAAGAAATAGACATCAATCGGTCACGATTGATCGCATCCGATCAGATTCGGTCACCAAATTGTCGGAACCCCAGCTCTTCCCGATCGTCAGATCCGGGCGACGTGAATCCGCACCCCCCTCGTGGTCAGGTCGTCCAGCACCTCCCTGGGCGCCTCGTCGTCGGTGATCAGGTGGGTGATCTCCTCGGTCGGCACGGTCTGCACCATCGTGTCGACCCCGACCTTGGTGTGGTCGATCAGCACGACCACCTCCTCGGCCGCCGCCGCCAACGCCCGGTCGACGCTCGCGACCTGCATGTTGGGCGTGGACAGGCCCCGCTCAGCGGTGAGCCCGTTGCCCGAGATGAAGGCCCTGCGCACCCGCAGGCCGGCCAGGGAGCGCTCGGCGGCGCTGCCGACCAGGGCGTGGATGGAGCCGCGCAGGGTGCCGCCGGTCATCACCACCTCGACCCGGGGCGAGTCGGTGAGCGCCTGCGCGACCAGCAGGGAGTTGGTCACCACGGCCAGCTCCGTCACCCTGGCCAGCCGCCGGGCGAAATCCTGGGTGGTGGTGCCGGCGCCGACCACGATCGCGTCGCCGTCCTCGACCAGGGAGACCGCGAGGTCGGCGATGGCCCGCTTCTCCGCTGCCGCCGTCTGCATCTTCTGCGAGTACGTCGGCTCGCGGGACAGCTCACCGGGGAGCGTGGCGCCCCCGTGGTGCCGGTTGAGCAGGCCCTCGGCCTCCAGGGCGCGCAGGTCGCGCCGGACCGTCACCTCCGACGACTGAACCGACTGGGCCAGATCCCGGAGGGAGACCGCGCCATTGGCACGTACCAGCTCAAGAATGCGCTGACGGCGCTCCGCGGCGAACACGGGACGACGATACTCCGCCTGCCCCGAACTCTCTCCCCCACTTTTCACGACCGGCCCCATCTGCTCCGAATATGTGATCTGAGCCGATCATAATCGGTCGTTCAGCGACAGGCCGGGCCGGGAAACCCCTAGCCGCGAGCCTCGGCGCGCAGCTCGGCGAGCAGTTCACCCTGCTCGGCGAGCACCTCGGCCAGGATCGACCGCGCCACGGACATCAGCTCGGCCAGGTCCTGGGTGGACAGGGCGTAGACGACGGTGGCACCGTCCCGGGTGGCGGTCACGACTCCCGCGCGGCGCAGCACGGCGAGCTGCTGGGAGAGGTTGGAGGCCTCGACGTCGATGGCGCTCAGGAGATCCCGCACCGGCAGGGGGCCGTCCCGCAGCAGCTCCAGCACCTGGACGCGGACCGGGTGGCCGATGGTACGGAAGAAGTCGGCCTTGGCCTGGTGCAGCGGCACCGGCATGATCACGCAGCTCCGGCCGCAGGCCCGCCACCGGCGTATCGCACGTCGACGCCGTGCCGGTCGGCGATGCGCAGCAGGTTCTCCAGCCGCCCGGACAGGACCTCGACCGCGTGATCGTCGAAGGCCTGGCGCATGAGCTCCAGCTCGCCGTCGACATCGGCGATGCGCGCTCGTAGCTCCGCCGCGAACTCGCTCATGTCCCCCACCTCCCGTGGATCAGGTCACTCCCCGGCGTCTGGTTTATCGGCACACCGCTCCTCATGATGTGGCAAATTGCATAATTCTTCAAATCGTAATGACGTTGGCTATGATGGCGAAGGCCGTTTTCCAACAGGGCCCGCAGCCGGTTCGAGCCCGATCGATGACGGATCGACCGCGAAGCGGGATACTTGGTACGGCTACCGCAGACTGACCTGCGGCGTCAGAGCGCGCCAGCCGGCGACGCGACAGTGACGAGAGGCCGAGCACGGCCTGCGCGAGGGAGTACAGCCAATGGGACGGGGCCGAGCGAAGGCTAAGCAGACGAAGGTTGCTCGCGAGCTGAAGTACAGCAGCCACAGCATGGACATCGACCGGTTGCGCAAGGAGCTCGGCGCCGGCGACGATCCCGCGCCGGAGAGCGAGGCCGACGACCCCACCGGTGAGCCGACCGGCAGGTGACACCGTGGACGGGCCGCGAGTCCCGTCCGGCCCCGCCGTGGCGCCGGCGGACTCCGGCCCACCCCGGCCCCGTGACCCCGCATGACCCAGCGTGACCTCGCTTGGTCCCGCGTGGTCACGCCGCCGTGGTCGCGCGGCCCGGGTCGCATGACCCGGCCGCACGCTCCGGTCGCACGGCCTCCCCGCGACGGTTCCTCCGCGGTGCGCCGGTCGACCGGCGCACCGGCCGTCCAGTGCGCGGATCGGCCGGCCGCGCGGATCGGCCGGCGAACGCCCGTGGCGGCGTCCGCCGCGCGACGGCGAATTCCACGCAACATCGGGCAACATCATTGAGGCACCCGCCCAGGGCTGTTTACCGTCACGGTTGTGCGTACCGCGGTGCGGCGGTCACGCACCCCCGGTCAGCGCGTCGACGGAGAGCTCTGGCGGGTCCCACTCATCCCACGGTGACCGGCTGCCCTTCCCCCGCCGGGCATCGGGATCTGCCAGTTCACACGCCGTGGCCCCGGGACGAATCGCCGGATCGCGCGAGGTCGTGCCTCGCGCGGGCGGAAAGTCTCCCCGGGCCACGGCCACCATCCACCTCACCGGTTCCCGGCGGGCCACGTTCCCGGCGAGTCACGCCGATCGCCGGCGCGCCACGTCACACCTGCCCTCGCCGTCACCGAGTCGCGCCGTCATCGGCCCCCTCCGAACCTGACCTCCTGAGCCTGACCTCCCGAACCTGAGCGGCCCCGGCCGCACCTCACCGGCGGGCCGGCCCGCGTCCCCGGGACCCGGCCCCTCCCGGACGTGTGCCGCGAACCACCCATGTCCTGACCTGTCCGGTCACGCCGTCTGGTCCAATGGATCCCACCGGGTGGAGTTCCCGACGACGATCTCCCGGGGGGCGGCCGAGGCCACCTCGCGAGCCGTGCCCGGCGGCGACGGGCCGCGCCCGCGGACCGTCGCCCTTCCCGCCGGAGGAACCAGTGCCGAACCGCTACGGGCCCCAGTTCGGGCCGGACATCACCTTCCTCGGCGTCGAGCGGTGCTCGCTGGAGGACCCCGAGAGTTACGCGGGCGCCGACGTCGTGATCGTGGGGGCGCCGTTCGACGGCGGCACCTCGCACCGGCCGGGCGCGCGCTTCGGGCCGCAGGCGATCCGGATGACCGACTACCTGCCGCACGACGGGAGTCGTCCCAGCCTGGCGCTGCGCACCGACGGGCTGCGCGACCTGCGGGTCCTGGACGCGGGCGACGTCGAGATGCCGCCCGGCGACATCCTGGCGTCGCTGGCCGCCCTGGAGGCCGCCGTCGAGAAGGTCGCCCGTTCGGGAGCCGTCCCGGTGGTACTGGGCGGTGACCACTCGATCGCCTTCCCCGACGCCAAGGGGGTGGCCAACGTCCTCGGGCACGGCCGGATCTCGATGATCCACTTCGATGCCCACGCGGACACCGGCGACATCGAGTTCGGCTCGCTGTGGGGGCACGGGCAGCCGATGCGCAGGCTCATCGAGTCGGGGGCGCTGCGCGGCGACCGGTTCCTGCAGATCGGCCTGCGCGGCTACTGGCCGCCGCCGGAGACGCTGGACTGGATGGCGGAACGGGCGATGCGCTCGTACGAGATGACCGAGATCACGCACCGCGGCCTGGAGGAGTGCCTGACCGAGGCCTTCGCCATCGCCGTCGACGAGTGCGACGGCGTCTTCCTCTCCGTCGACATCGACGTGTGCGACCCGGGCCACGCGCCGGGCACGGGGACGCCGGAGCCCGGGGGCATCACCGCGCGCCAGCTCCTGGACTCCGTACGGCGCGTCTGCCTGGAGCTGCCGGTCGTCGGGGTCGACGTCGTGGAGGTCAGCCCGCCCTACGACCACGCCGACATCACCGCCGCGCTGGCCAACCGCGTGGTGCTGGAGGCGTTGAGCGCCATCGCCAGGCGGCGGCGCGACGCCCGGGACGGTACCGCCTGGAACCCGCTGCTGCCGCTGCTCGCCGAGCGCCCGGACCGCGGGACCGGTCGGCCCGAGCGGCCCGATCAGCGCGAGCGCTGACGCGCCCGTCCCGCCCTGTCCCGCCCCGCGGGTCCTATCGGGTTCTCGGGCGGTTGCCCCACTTGGGCCTGCGGAACAGGTCGCGGCGTTCCAGCAGGTAGACGAGCTTCGCGGCCGCGGTCCTGACGGCCTCCTCGTGGCGGTGGCGCTTCTGCGGGACGACGGCGCTCCAGCGTTCGAGCAGGAGGGCGATCTCCTCGGCGAGCTCACCGATCACCCGGTAGCGGGTGCTGAAGGCGTAGAGGTCGCCGTGCACCTCGTTCACCAGGTCCTCGTCGACCCGACGGGCGAGCGGCCGCACCCTTCTGAGGATCCCCGTCTCCATCGCCGGGGTGACCGGTGCCCGCCGGGCGTCGCCCTCGGGCACCATGATGAGGGCCCGGACCCGCGCGACGGCCAGGGTGCGCTCGGCCTGCGGGGTCGCGGGGTGCTCGGCGAGGTCCAGGAGGCGGCGGAGGGTCTCCTGCGTCTTGTCGTCGAACATGGAAAACTCATTCCGCCTTCGCGTCCCCGTCTTTCGCCGGACCGGGAGGGAGGGCCTCGGCGTCGGCACCGGCGCATGCCGCGCACGTGCCATCACATGCTATTCGACCCGATGGGCAGGGATGCGTACCGGTGTGACCCGTGCGCGTGGGGTGAATTGGGATATACCCGTTGTGCGGGTACGGTCACCGGCGCTTCCGGGGCTCGTACCGGGCCAGGAGCGGGCGATCGGAGCCGTCGTCCGGCACGGACGGCCAATCGATGGTAGGTGCTTCGGAGGCGGCTTTCCCGCCTTTCACCGAATCCGGTATTCGACAGCCTCCCGGCTCGGCTTTTTAAGCAAATAGCCTCACTTTTCCGTTTTTCTGCGAATACAGTCCAGCTTTGTCGGACGGCGCCCCCTTCTCGGAAGGGTGGAGGAGAGTGGACGGGGTGGCTCACAGCCATGGATCCGATCGGTGACGATCTGCTCAGGACCATCAAGCCCGAACTCGGGTACCGGGAGGGAGCCGGTCAGCACAGCAAGTTCGGTGAGTGGTACGCGGTCAACGTGGCCCAGGACCCGCAGTACAAGACGGCTCCCTGGTGCGCGATGCTCATCGCCTGGGCGGCGGAGAAGGCGGGCGTGCGGGAGTACGTCGGGCAGTTCGCCTGGACCCCGTCGCAGGCCCGCTGGTTCGAGACCAACGACGCGTGGACGCGGACGCCGGAGCCGGGCGCCCTGGTCTTCTTCGACTGGTCCGGCGGCAAGGACATCAAGGGGATCGACCATGTCGGCGTCGTCGAGAGCGTGAACGGTGGAACGATCCACACCATCGAGGGGAACGTCGACCGGATCTGGCTGAAGCGCAAGACGCGCGACCAGAGCAAGGTCGTCGGGTACGGCCTGCCGCGCAAGGTCAAGGAGAAGCTGACGGGTGCCGTCTCCGGGGAGGACGCCGCGGCCCCGCAGGCGGCCGGGCGGATCGAGGTCCGCCCGGCGCTCGCCCCGGGCTCCACCCCCCCGGCGGACCCGCCGGGAACGCCCCCGGTCTCCCTGGAGACCGCCGCGATCGCCGGGTTGCTGACCTTCGTCCTCGGTACGACGTTCGTCCTGTCCCGGCTGCGTCCCCGCGTCTCGGCGGGACGGCACCGCAGGCGGAACGGGCGGCGGGAACGGGCGGACCTGTGGAGCGGCGTGACGTGCCCGGTCGAGGAGACGCTCCTGCGCGCGGAGACACCCCCGGCCTGGAAGGCGCTCCCGCACACCGTGGTGCTCCATCCGGGCGGGCAGGACGGGCCGGGCCTGCCGGACACCACGCCCCGGGGCCGCGAGACGCTCCGCGTGAGCAGGCCGAGCTGGGCGTGCGAGCCGTACCGCACGGGCCTCCCGAAGCGCGCCGACGGCACCGGGACGCCCGCCCGTACCGGCACACGTCCCGCTCCCGGACCGGACCTCGAGGGGAAGGCACTGCGCGGCACGCGGGAGACGCGCGAGGGCGAGAAGGCTCACGCGGCGTGACCGTCCCGGCGGAAGCCCCGCCCCCTCCCTGCGGAAGCGCCGCGCCCTCCCTGCGGAAGCGCCGCGCCCTCCCTGCGGAAGCCGCATGACCGTTCCGCGGAAGCCGCGCGACCGCACCGGTGGAAACGGCGTGACCCTTACCACGGAATCAGGCAAGACCAGGACAGGACGGAGATCGCACTAGGTTGCCTAATAAGGTTAGGCAAAGCTAAGTTGCTGGGGACGGCATTCCCCCAGCGAAGGCGGCACGATGACAGCGGGCGGCGAGCGGACCCTGGAGCGCGCGGCGGAGGTTCCGGCCTATCGCGGCCACAGTGTGAAGGTTCTGCGCACGGCGCGGCTCAGCCCGAGCTTCGTCCGGGTCACCTTCGGCGGCGAGGACCTGGCGGGCTTCGCCGACAAGGGCTTCGACCAGCGGATCAAGGTGATCCTCCCGCTGCCGGACGGCAGCATCACCCCGCTGGGCGACGGAGACGACTGGTACCAGCGGTGGCGGGCGCTCCCCGACGAGCTGCGCAACCCGATCCGCACCTACACCGCCCGCGCCGTACGGCCCGAGTCGCGCGAGCTCGACATCGACTTCGTCCTGCACGGCGAGAGCGGCCCCGCCTCCCGGTGGGCGACCCGCGTCGCCCCCGGTGACCGGGTCGTGGTGGTCGGCCCCAACGCCGCGCACCCCGGCCCCGTCGGCGGCCGGGAGTGGGCCCCGCCCGCCGGGGTGGAGCACCTGCTGCTCGCCGGGGACGAGACGGCCGTGCCCGCCATCGCCACGATCGTCGAGTCGCTCTCCGGCTCCGTGCGCGCCACCGCGCTGCTGGAGGTCCCCGAGGCCGCCGACGCGCTCCCGCTCGACGTCCGCCCCGGCGTGAAGGTCGCCTGGCTGCCCCGCGAGGGGGCCCGCCACGGTGATCTGCTCATCCCGGCCGTACGCGAGACCCTGAGCGCGCTCACCGCGCCGCGCGGCACCGCCGCCGGTGAGCCGACCGGCCCCGCCGCCCCCGCCGGTCCTGGCGCCGCGAGCACGCTGGAGGACGTCGACGTCGACGTCGACGTCGACGAGGAGATCCTCTGGGAGGTCCCCGAGTCCACGGGCGGCGGCGGCCTGTACGCCTGGCTCGCGGGCGAGGCGGGGGTGGTCAAGCTGCTCCGCCGCCACCTGGTGCAGGAGGCGGGGATCGACCGCTCCTCGGTGGCCTTCATGGGCTACTGGCGGCTGGGACGCTCGGAGAGCGCCTGAGAGCGGCGACGGCGAAGGCCGTCACCGGGCGCTCTTTGCCGTCGCCGACGGAAAACCTGCCGACTCCTTGACGCGGGAGGGAACCGGGCAGGTGTCCGGGACACGTAGTTTGAGGGCGTAGGTGCCCGGCTCGCGATGTGAGAAGGCCGATATGACAGCAGCGGAATCCGCTCGTCAGGACCCGGCGGGCGCCCCCGGATACCGACCCATCGCCGACCACGGGCTGATCGGCGACCTGCACACCGCGGCGCTGGTGGACACCGGCGGCACCATCGTCTGGTACTGCTGCCCGCGCTTCGACGCGCCGAGCGTGTTCGGCTCGATCCTGGACGCCGAGCGGGGCGGGTCGTTCGAGCTGAGCACGGCCGCCCCGGCCCGGACCAAGCAGTTCTACTTCCCCGACACCAACGTGCTGATCACCCGATTCTCCGCCGCCGACGGGGTGGGCGAGATCCAGGACTTCATGCCGATCGTCGACGACACCGACGGCACGGGCGACGGCGTACGGCACCGGCTGATCCGGCGGGTGAGGTGCGTCCGCGGATCGCTGCCGTTCCGGGCGCGGGTGGCCCCGCGGTTCGACTACGGCAGGCAGTCCCACCTCCTGAGCGTGCGCCGGGGCCGGGCGGTCTTCGAGTCGCCGTCGCTGTCCCTCACCCTGTCGTCCAGCACCACCCTGGAGGCGGACGGCCAGGACGTGCGCTCGGAGTTCAAGCTCAACGAGGGCGAGTGCGCGGTGTTCGCCCTCGACAGGTTCGGCGAGGACGTGGCGCTGCGCTCGTGCCCCGTCGAGGAGGCCGAGGAGGAGTTCGCCGCGACCGTGGCGTACTGGCGCCGCTGGCTGTCCTCCTCCAACTACCGGGGCCGCTGGCGGGAGATGGTGCACCGGTCCGCGCTGACGCTGAAGCTCCTCACGTACGCGCCGACCGGCGGGATCGTGGCCGCCGTGACGACCAGCCTGCCCGAGCAGATCGGCGGGGAGCGCAACTGGGACTACCGCTACGTCTGGATCCGCGACTCGGCGTTCTGCGTGTACGCGCTGCTGCGGCTGGGCTTTGGCGAGGAGGCCGAGGCGTTCATGGGCTTCCTGTCCCGGCACGTCAGCCGCGACGGCGGCTGCGCCTCGGGGCCGCTGCAGATCATGTACGGCATCGACGGCCGCACCGAGCTGCCCGAGGTCGAGCTGTCCCACCTTGAGGGCTATCAGGGTTCGAGCCCGGTGCGCATCGGGAACGCCGCCGTGAACCAGCTCCAGCTGGACATCTACGGCGCCCTCCTCGACTCCGTCTACCTCTACGACAAGTGGCACCGGCCGATCTCCAGCTCCCTCTGGGACGACGTCCACATCCTGGTGGACTGGGTCTGCGACAACTGGGACCGGCCCGACGAGGGCGTGTGGGAGACGCGCGGCGGGCGCAAGGACTTCGTCTACTCGCGGCTGATGTGCTGGGTGGCGATCGAACGGGCCATGCGGATGGCCGCCCACCGCGGGCTGCCCGCCGACACGCCCCGCTGGCAGCTGGCCCGCGACGCGATCTACCGGCAGATCATGCGGCGCGGCTGGTCGGAGGAGCTGAAGGCGTTCGTCCAGCACTTCGACGACAACGTCCTCGACGCCTCGGTGCTGATGATGCCGATGGCGAAGTTCATCTCCCCCACCGACCCGAAGTGGCTGTCGACCCTCGACGCGCTCGGCGCGAACCTGGTGTCGGACTCGCTGGTCTACCGCTACGACCCCGCCGTCAGCCCGGACGGGCTGCGCGGCGAGGACGGCACCTTCTCGATCTGCTCGTTCTGGTACGTCGAGGGGCTCACCCGCGCCGGGCGCCTGGACGAGGCCCGGCTGGCGTTCGAGAAGATGCTCACCTACGCCAACCACGTCGGCCTGTACGCCGAGGAGATCGGGCAGACCGGCGAGCAGCTCGGCAACTTCCCGCAGGCCTTCACCCACCTCGCGCTGATCAGCGCCGCGTTCAACCTCGACCACGCCCTGGGCTGACGCCGGAGGGGACCGGCAACGCGCCCCTCCCCGGCCGCGACGCCGGGGACCGGCGGCCGGGGTGATCGGCCGTCGACGGCCGGGATCCGCGCCGGCGGATCGCACGACTCGATGGGCACGATCATCGCAGCGGCCGCGTTACCTACGATGAGACCGTCCACTCCCCTGGACAGTCACCGGAGGAACGATGCCGCTCGTGGTGTTCCCGGCAGGCACGGGCGCGGTGCTGGTCGTCCTGCTCGTGATGCTGGTCATCCTTTTGCTGTGGCAGATCACGTGGGAGCGGCGCGAGAGGGAGCGGTCCGCGCCGGCGGGGTTCGTGCTGGGCTGGCGGCTGCGCGATGGCGGCGTGCACAGCACCACGGTGGCGGCCGACACCGACGACCTGGAGCTGGAATACCGCGCCGCGCGCAAGTCGCTCGACCCTGCCGTGGTCGAGACGTGGGTCTCCCAGCGCACCGCGACGGGTTCGGTCCGGCGCTACTGGGTGGCCGGTGAGCTGGACCGCACGGAGACGATCTGAGGCACCACCGGCACCGCGCGGCGCCCGCGCGGCCGGCGGGCCGGCGAGGAGCGCCTCGGAGAAAACCCGGTCGCCCGGCGGCATGACACGCTCCCCCTGGCATGCGCCGACGGATCGGTCCGGTCCGTCGGCGCGTGCCCCGGGGGAACCGGTGAGGCCGTGGGTCAGGCGCCGTCCTCCAGGTCTCCCTCGGACTTGAGGTAGACCTCCTGGAGGTCGCGCAGGATCGCGGGGTCGGGGTGCTCCCACATGCCCCGGTTGGCCGCCTCCAGCAACCGCTCGGCGATCCCGTGCAGCGCCCACGGGTTGGATTTGGCCATGAACGCCTGGTTCTCCGGGTCCAGTACATAGGTCGCGGCCAGCTTGTCGTACATCCAGTCGGCGACGACGCCGGTGGTGGCGTCGTAGCCGAACAGGTAGTCGACGGTGGCGGCCAGCTCGAAGGCGCCCTTGTAGCCGTGCCTGCGCATCGCGGCCAGCCAGCGGGGGTTCACCACCCTGGCGCGGAAGATCCTGGACGTCTCCTCGGAGAGCGTCCTGGTGCGGACCGCGTCCGGCCTGGTGCTGTCGCCGATGTAGGCGGCCGGGGCCTTGCCGGTGAGCGCCCGGACGGTGGCGATCATGCCGCCGTGGTACTGGAAGTAGTCGTCGGAGTCGGCGATGTCGTGCTCGCGGGTGTCGACGTTCTTGGCCGCCACGGCGATCCTGCGGTAGGCCGTCTCCATGTCCTGCCTGGCGGGAACGCCGTCGACGCCCCGGCCGTAGGCGAAGCCGCCCCAGACCGCGTACACCTCGGCCAGGTCGGCGTCGTCGCGCCAGTTGCGGCTGTCGATCAGCGGCAGCAGCCCGGCCCCGTAGGCGCCCGGCCGGGAGCCGAAGATCCGCATGGTGGCCCTGCGCTCGTCGCCGTGCCCGGCCTGGTCGGCGAGCACGTGCGCCCGCACGTAGTTGAGCTCCTCGGGCTCCTCCAGCCCGGCCGCGAGCCGTACGGCGTCGTCCAGCATCGCCACGACGTGCGGGAAGGCGTCGCGGAAGAAGCCGCTGATCCTGATGGTGACGTCCACGCGCGGGCGGCCCAGCTCCGCGGCGGGGATGGGCTCCAGGCCGGTGACGCGGCGCGAGGCCTCGTCCCAGAGCGGCCGCACGCCGAGCAGCGCCAGCACCTCGGCGACGTCGTCCCCCGCGGTGCGCATGGCGCTGGTCCCCCAGACCGACAGTCCGACCGAGCGCGGCCAGTCGCCGGTGTCGGCGCGGTAGCGCTCCAGCAGGGAGTCGGCCATCGCCTGGCCGGTCTCCCACGCCAGCCTGCTCGGCACGGCCTTGGGGTCGACCGAGTAGAAGTTGCGGCCGGTGGGGAGCACGTTGATCAGCCCGCGCAGCGGCGACCCGCTCGGCCCGGCCGGGACGTAACCGCCGTCGAGGGCGTGCAGGATCGCGTCGATCTCGTCGGTGGTACGCGCCAGCCGGGGCACGACCTCGACGGCGGCGAACCGCAGGATCCGCTCCACCGTCCCGAGGTCCGCGCCGGGGGCACCGGTCGATCCCCCCGCGTCACCCGCGCCGGGGGCCTTCCCGGGGGCCTCCTGCGGGTCGGCCGGAACGGCGGCGCCGGGCCCGCCGCCCTGACCGGTCACGCCGTTCGCGCCCGCCACGTCGGCCCCGCCGACCGTGCCGGTCGCGCCGGTCGCGCCGGTCGTGCCGGTCGGAACGGCCGGGGTGTCCGCCCGGCCCAGGATCTCGGCGGTCACCTCCCCCGCCGCCGACGGGTCCCAGCCGCGCTGTTCCATGGCCTCGACCAGGGCGCGGGCCAGGGTCTCGGCCTCGTCGACGCCGATCCGTCCCGCGCTGCCGTCCTCGGCCAGGCCGAGGGCCTCGCGCAGCCCGACGAGCGCCTCGCTGCCCGCCCACATCTGCCGGGCGCGGAGCATGGCCAGCACCAGGTCGACGCGCGGCTGCCCCTCGGGGGCGGCTCCCAGCACGTGCAGGCCGTCGCGGATCTGGACGTCCTTGACCTCGCACAGCCAGCCGTCGATGTGCAGCAGGAAGTCGTCGAACTCGGCGTCGTGCGGGCGGTCGGCGACGCCGAGGTCGTGGTCGAGCCTGGCCGCCTGGATCAGCGTCCAGATCTGGGCGCGGATCGCGGGCAGCTTGGCCGGGTCCATCGCCGCGATGGAGGCGTGCTCGTCGAGGAGCTGCTCCAGCCTGGCCATGTCCCCGTAGCTGTCGGCGCGGGCCATCGGCGGGACGAGGTGGTCGACCAGGGTGGCGTGCGCGCGGCGCTTGGCCTGGGTGCCCTCACCGGGGTCGTTCACGAGGAACGGGTAGATGAGCGGCAGGTCGCCGAGCGCGGCGTCCGGGCCGCAGGAGGCCGACAGGCCCGCCGACTTGCCCGGCAGCCACTCCAGGTTGCCGTGCTTGCCCACGTGGACCACGGCGTGCGCGCCGAAGCCGTCGGCCAGCCAGCGGTAGGCGGCCAGGTAGTGGTGGCTGGGCGGCAGGTCGGGGTCGTGGTAGATCGCGATGGGGTTCTCGCCGAAGCCGCGCGGCGGCTGCACCATGACCACCACGTTGCCCGAGCGCAGCGCGGCCAGCACGATCTCGCCCTCCGGGTCGCGCGACCTGTCCACGAACAGCTCGCCGGGTGCCGGGCCCCAGTGCTCCTCCATCCGGGCGCGCAGGTCGGCGGGGAGGGTGGCGTACCACTCGGCGTACCGGCTCGCCGCGATGCGCACCGGGTTTCCGGCGAGCTGCTCCTCGGTGAGCCAGTCCTGGTCCTGTCCGCCCGCGGCGATCAGCGCGTGGATGAGCGCGTCGCCGTCCTGGCCGGTCACCCCGGGCAGCTCGTCCTCGGCGCCGATGTCGTACCCGCGCTCGCGCAGCGCGGCCAGCAGCCGCACCAGGCTGGCCGGGGTGTCCAGGCCGACGGCGTTGCCGATGCGGGCGTGCTTGGTGGGGTAGGCCGACAGCATCAGCACCAGCCGCCGCTCGGCGGGCGGGATGTGCCGCAGCGCGGCATGGCGTACCGCGATGCCCGCCACCCGCGAGGCCCGCTCGGGGTCGGCCACGTAGACGGTGAGCCCGTCCTCGTCGATCTCCTTGAAGGAGAACGGCACCGTGATGATCCGCCCGTCGAACTCGGGGATCGCGACCTGGGTGGCGGCGTCCAGCGGGGACAGGCCGTCGTCGTTCTCCTCCCAGGAGGCCCGGCTGCTCGTCAGGCACAGGCCCTGCAGGATCGGCACGTCCAGCTCGGCGAGCGCGCCGACGTCCCAGGCCTCGTCGTCCCCGCCCGCCGACGCGGTCGCCGGACGGGTGCCGCCCGCGGCGAGCACGGTCACCACCAGGGCGTCCACCGTGCGCAGGACCTCCACCAGGCCGGCCTCGGCGGTGCGCAGGGAGGCGCAGTACACCGGCAGCGCCCGCGCTCCCGCGTCCTCGATCGCCGAGCAGAGCGCCTCGACGAAGGCCGTGTTGCCGGACACGTGGTGGGCCCGGTAGTAGAGCACCCCGACGACGGGCCCGTCCTGGTCGCGCGCCTCGCGCTCCAGCGTCCCCCACGTGGGGGTGGGCTCGGGCGCGGCGAACCCGTGGCCGGTGAGCAGCAACGTGTCGGACAGGAAGTGGTGCAGCTCGGTCAGGTTGGCCGGGCCGCCGTGGGCGAGGTAGGCGTGCGCCTCGGCGCAGACCCCGCCGGGCACGGTGGACAGCTCCATCAGCTCGGCGTCCGGCGCCTGCTCGCCACCGAGCACGACGACGGGCCGGGGACCGGCGAGCAGGGCGTCCAGCCCCTCCTCCCAGGCGCGGCGGCCGCCCAGCAGGCGTACCACGACCAGGTCGGCGCCCTCCAGCAGCGGCGGGAGGTCGGCGGCGGCGAGCCTGGCGGGGTTGCCGAGCCGGTAGTCGGCGCCGCTCGCGCGGGCGCTCAGCAGGTCGGTGTCGGAGGTCGAGAGCAGGAGGATCACGCGCCACACTCCAGGAGAGGAAGGGCGGTACGGCCCAGGGATGCCACGGCGTGGCGGGGAAACGGCGATGCTGTGGCGCCGCCGGGGAACGGGGAGAGGCGCGCCGCACGGTGGGGGAACGGAGACAGACGCGCGGCGTCGCGGGGGAACGGGGAGAGGCGCACCGCCTGGCGGGGCGACAGTGATGCCGCCGCGTTACGGGAGAACGGTGAAGAACGCGCGGCATCGCGGGAGAACGGCGATGCCACGGTGTCGCGGGGGAACGGCGAAGAGCGCACGGAGCTTCCTCCCTCGGGGTCCTCGCCCCGGGTCGTCGTCGGCCGCGACGGCTGGAGTCTCCTGGCTCCCGGATCGGTGCTCACCCCGGCCTTCCCGCCCGTCGTCGGACAGTGGCCCGGGTGGGGTTCGCTCCCCGGTTACAGTGGCGGGACCGCGCCGGAATCACACCGGCTTCCTCCCTTGCCGTCGCCACCGATGACACTACGGCAGTCCGGTTCGTTGCAAGAAACTGGCGTTAACATCCTTCGCGTGTCCATTGCCGACTTTTCCGGACGATCGCGACTCGACGCGTGCCCCGGGGCGCTTCAGGTCCATGCCGCCGCGGACGGCGGCCTGGCCCGCGTCCGCGTGCCCGGTGGCCGTCTCACCCCCTTCCAGCTGCGCGAACTCGCCGAGGCCGCGTCGACGTACGGCGGCGGTGTCATCGAGCTCACCTCCCGCGCGAACGTCCAGGTGCGCGGCCTCGGCCCGTTCGACCCGTCCAGCCCGGACAGCGACACGGAGAGCGGTGCGGGGAACGTCGCGGGGAACGTCGCGGGAAGCGGGTTCGCCGCGCGGATGGCGAGGGCGGGCCTGCTGCCCTCGGCGACGCACGAGCGGATCCGCAACATCCTCGCCTCCCCGCTGACCGGACTGGACGGGCCGGACGGACTGGACGGACTGGACGGACTGGACGGGCCCGCCAGGCTGAGCACACCGAGCGGACCAGGCGGGGCGAGCGGGCCGAACGCGGCGAGCGGACCGGGCGGAACGGAGGCTCCGGACAGCGGGGACGCTCCGAACCGTCCGGACCGGCCAAGCCGTTCAGGCCATCCGGAGGGCGGCGGGATCGTCGACATCACACCGCTGATCGGCGAGCTGGACCGGAGGCTGTGCGCCCGCCCCGCCCTCGCCGCCCTGCCGGGGCGGTTCATGTTCGCCCTCGACGACGGCCGGGGGGACGTGGCCGGACTGGGCGCGGACGCCGGGATCCTGCCGACGGGGCCGGACGAGGCCGCGCTGCTCCTCGCCGGGACCGACACCGGCCTGCGCGTGCCGCTCAACGAAGCCGTGACCGCCCTGCTCGCCGCGGCCGAGGGGTTCCTCGACGAGCTGGCCACCCGGGACGTCACCGCCTGGCGGATCGCCGAACTCCCCGGCGGCTCCTCCCTGGTCGCCGCCCGGGTGCGAACCGCCCTCGGGATCCCCGGTACGACGCCCTTCGACCCGGTGAGGCCGCGGGTCGTGTCCCTCGGACCGGTCGGTGTCATCGGGAGCACGGACGGGACAGGGGACGGGACGGGGAGCGCGACCGGCACCGGAGGCGAGACGGCTCCCGGAAGCGGTACCGGGCGCGGCGTCGGGGACGACGTCGAGGGCGGCACCGAAGAGGAGCTCGAAGCAGGCGCCGGCGACGGCACCGGCGACAGGGGCGCGCGGGTCGCGCTCGGGGTGGCGATCCCGCTGGGGCGGCTGACCTCCGCGATGGCGCTGCTGCTCGCGGACGCCGCCTCGGGCGGGGAGATCCGGCTCACGCCGTGGCGTGGCGTGGTCCTGCCCGGCCTGGACCGCGCCGAGGTCGCGGGCACGGCCGCCCGACTGGAGGCCGCCGGGCTGGTCGTCGACCCCGCCTCGCCGTGGATCGGTGTGACGGCCTGCACCGGCCGCCCCGGCTGCGCCAAGTCCCTGGCCGACGTCCAGGCCGACGCGGCCACCGCGATAACCATCGGCACGGCTCCGCCGTCCGCCACCCCGCCGTCCACGACCTCACCTGTCGGGAGCGAACCCTCCGGGAGCGAACCCTCCGGAGACGAGCCGTTGGAGAGCGGGCCGTCCGGAAGCGGGCCGTACAGGAGCGAGCAGGCCGGGAGCGGGCCGTCCGTGGCCCCGCCGTCCGGGAAGGGGCCGGGCACCGATACGCTCCCCGTGCACTGGGCGGGCTGCGGCAGGCGCTGCGGCCGTCCGAGGGGGCGGGTCGCGGATGTGGTCGCCACCGGTGACGGCTACCGCCTGGAGCTGGACGGCACCGGCCTGACCTGCTCCGGCATCGAGGAGACCGCGGCCGCGCTGGTGGCCGCCAGAGGGGAAATGTGATCGACTACGTCCGCGACGGCGCGGAGATCTACCGCCGCTCCTTCGCCACCATCCGCGCGGAGGCCGACCTGTCCGGCCTGCCCGCCGACGTCGCCCGGGTCGCGGTCCGCATGATCCACGCCTGCGGGATGGTCGACCTGGTGAGCGACCTGCGCTGGTCACCCGGTGTGGTGGCCTCGGCGCGCGAGGCGCTCCGCGCGGGCGCGCCGGTGCTCTGCGACGCCATGATGGTCGCCTCCGGGGTGACCCGGCGGCGCCTGCCCGCGGGAAACGAGGTGGTCTGCACCCTCGGTGACCCCCGGGTGCCGGAACTCGCCGCGGAACTGGGCACCACCCGTAGCGCCGCCGCGCTGGAGCTGTGGCGCGACAGGCTCCAGGGCTCGGTGGTCGCGATCGGCAACGCGCCGACCGCGCTGTTCCGGCTGCTGGAGATGGTCGAGGAGGGCGCGGGCCGTCCGGCCGCCGTGCTCGGCGTCCCGGTCGGTTTCATCGGTGCCGCGGAGTCCAAGCAGGCCCTCGCCGAGCACCCGGCGAGGCTGGAGTACCTCGTCGTGAGCGGACGCCGGGGCGGAAGCGCGATGACCGCCGCCGCGGTCAACGCGATGGCGAGCGAGGAAGAGTGAGCGACGACGTGAGCGCACGCGTGACCGGACGACTGTGGGGCGTGGGACTCGGCCCCGGCGACCCCGAGCTGGTGACCGTCAAGGCCGCCCGCCTGATCGGTGAGGCGGACGTGATCGCCTTCCACAGCGCCCGCCACGGCCGGAGCATCGCCCGCTCGGTGGCCGCCCCCTACCTGCGGGAGGGTCAGGTCGAGGAGGCGCTCATCTATCCGCTCACCACCGAGACCACCGACCACCCCGGCGGCTACCAGGGAGCGATCGACGACTTCTACGCCGCCTGCGCGGTGCGGCTGGCGGCCCATCTGGACGCCGGGCGCGACGTGGTGGTGCTGTGCGAGGGCGACCCGCTCTTCTACGGCTCGTACATGCACATGCACAAGCGCCTGTCGCACCGCTACGTCACCGAGGTCGTGCCGGGCGTGACGTCGGTGAGCGGCGCCTCGGCGGTCCTGGGGCGCCCGCTGGTCGAGCGGGACGAGGTCCTCACCGTGCTGCCGGGGACGCTCCCGGCCGAGGTGCTCGCCGAGCGCCTGGCGTCCACCGACTCGGCGGCGGTGCTGAAACTCGGCCGTACGTTCACCAAGGTCCGTGACGCGCTGGCCGAGGCCGGGCGGCTCGACGAGGCCTGGTACGTCGAGCGCGCCACCACCGGGCAGCAGCGGCTGGCCCCGCTCGCCGAGGTCGACCCCGGCAGCGTCCCGTACTTCTCTCTGGCGCTGATCCCCAGCCCCGTCAACGCGACGGGCCCCGCGCCCGCCGCCGGGACCGGGAACACGGGCGAGGTGAGGGCACGCGGTGAGGTGGTCGTGGTGGGGCTCGGTCCCGCCGGGCGGCCGTGGCTGACGCCGGAGGCGCAGGAGGCGCTGGCCGGCGTCGACGAGCTCGTCGGGTACGGCCCCTACCTGGACCGCGTCCCGCCCAACCCGCGCCAGCGGCGCCACCCCACCGACAACCGGGTGGAGGCCGAGCGGGCCGCGCACGCGCTGGAGCTGGCCGCGGCCGGATCGAGGGTGGCCGTGGTCTCCTCGGGCGACCCCGGGGTGTTCGCGATGGCCAGCGCGGTGCTGGAGGTGGCGTGCGAGCCGAGGTTCGCGGACGTGCCGGTACGGGTGCTGCCCGGCCTGACCGCGGCGCACGCGGTGGCGAGCAGGGCCGGCGCTCCCCTCGGCCACGACTACTGCGTGCTGTCGCTGTCGGACCTGCTCAAGCCCTGGGAGGTGGTCGCCGAGCGGATCAGCGCCGCGGCGAAGGCCGACCTCGTCCTGGCGATCTACAACCCGGCGTCGAAGAGCCGTACCTGGCAGGTGGCCGCCGCGCGGGACCTGCTGCTGGAGCACCGGGCGCCGGAGACCCCCGTGGTCGTCGGCCGCGACGTCGGCGGGGCACGGGAGAGCATGACCGTCACCACCCTCGGCGACCTGGACCCCGACACCGTCGACATGCGCTGCCTGCTGCTGGTGGGCTCGTCCACCACGCGCGTGGTCGAGCGGGGTGACGGCGGCCGGGTGGTGTTCACCCCCCGCCGCTATCCCGCGTGACGCGCCGAGGGCGAGGACCACGGCGAGGATCCCGCCCGGCCGGCCTGCCGCCTTCGAGTCACCCGCCGCGTCCGGCCGGTCCCGTAGCACGGGCGGCCGGTCCCGTCACACGGATCCGGGACCGGCCGCGCTCTCCAGCCAGGCGAGCGCGGCCTCGACGCTCTCCACCGAGGCCACCCCCTCGGGCGGGGGCGGGCGGCGCACGATCACGACCGGCAGCCCGAGCTCGCGGGCGGCGAACAGCTTCGCGGTGGTCATCTCACCGCCGCTGTCCTTGGTGACCAGCACCTCCACCCGGTGCTCGCGCATCAGGGCCAGCTCGCCGTCCACCGTGAACGGCCCCCGGCTGAGCAGCACCTCCAGGCGCCGCGGGACGAGCGGTCCCGGCATGTCCACCGAACGGGCCAGGAACCACTGGCCGTCGAGACCGGCGAAGACCGGCAGGCTGCGGCGTCCCGTGGTGAGGAACACCCGCTCCCCCAGCGAGGGCAGCAGCTCGGCGGCGGCCTCCAGGGAGGGCACCCAGCGCCAGTCGTCGCCGGGGGCCTCCCGCCAGCCGGGCCGCCGCAGGATCAGCAGCGGCAGGCCGGTCCGGTCCGCCGCCTCGACCGCCGAGGCCGTCATCCTCGCCGCGAACGGGTGTGTGGCGTCCACGACGACGTGGACGCCGTGCTCCGCCAGCCACGCCGCGAGCCCGCCCGGACCGCCGAACCCCCCCTCGCGCACCTCCCCCACCGGCAGCTTCGGGTCGCGCACCCGGCCCGCCAGCGAGGACACCACGCGCGTCCCCGCGCGCCCGGCGAGCGCGGCGGCCAGCCGCCTGGCCTCGTCGGTGCCGCCCAGTATCAGCACGTTCAGCGTGTCCGGCACGCCCTCACCTCGGAACGCGGGATCAGTCACGGCAGCGGGCGGCCGAGTACAGGTGGCTGTCGGGAAACTCCGAGGCGGTCAGCACGCGGCCGACGACGATCACCGCGGTACGGAGGATCCCCGCCTCGCGGACCTGCCCGGCGATGTCGGCCAGGGTGCCGCGCAGGATCACCTCGTCGTCGCGGCTCGCCCTGGCCACCACGGCCACCGGGCAGTCGGCGCCGTAGTTGGGGACGAGCTCCGCCGCCACGGCCTCGACGCGCTGCACCGCCAGGTGCAGGACCATCGTGGCCCGGCTGCGGCCGAGCGTGCCGAGGTCCTCGCCCTCGGGCATGGGGGTGGCGCGCACCGACGTACGGGTCAGCACGACCGTCTGCCCCACCCCCGGCACGGTGAGCTCGCGCCGCAGCGACGCCGCGGCGGCGGCGAAGGCGGGAACGCCCGGGATCACCTCGTACGGCACCCCCTCCGCGTCCAGCCTCCGCATCTGCTCGGCCATCGCGCTGAACACCGAGGGGTCGCCGGAGTGCAGCCTGGCCACGTCGTGCCCGGCCCCGTGGGCGGAGACCATCTCCGCGACGATCTCCTCCAGGGCCATCCTCGCGGTGTCGACCAGCCGCGCGCCCGGCGGGCACGACTCCAGCAGCTCCGCCGGGACCAGCGACCCGGCGTACAGGCACACCGGCGCGGACGCGATCGCCCGCTGGCCCCGCACGGTGATGAGATCCGCGGCACCCGGCCCGGCCCCGACGAAACGTACCGTCATCGCTTCTCCTCCGGGGTGAGCGGCTTGACCGCGGTCCAGATCGTGACGGGCATCATGGGCCGCCAGCCGGTGAACCCGCCGACCGGGGCGGCCCTGCTGACCGCGAGCCTGACCATGCCGCCGCCGAGCCTGCCGTGCCAGAGCGCCAGGACCGCCTCCGACTCGACGGTCACCGCGTTGGCCACCAGCCTGCCGCCCGGCCGCAGCGCCTCCCAGCACGCCTCCACCATCCCGGGAACGGTCACCCCGCCGCCGACGAAGACGGCGTCGGGCCGCTCCAGCCCGGCGAGCGCGGCGGGCGCGGCACCGGTCACCACGTCGAGACCGGGAACGCCCAGCGCCGCGGCGTTGCGGGCGACCCCGGCCGCCCGGCCCGGGTGGGACTCCACCGCGACGGCCCGGTTGTCCGGGTGCGCGCGCATCCACTCGATGCCGATGCTGCCCGCGCCCGCGCCGACGTCCCACAGCAGTTGCCCGGGGACGGGCGCCAGCCGGGACAGGGTGACCGCGCGCACCTCGCTCTTGGTGAGCTGGCCGTCGTGCTCGAACGCCTCGTCGGGCAGGCCGGGAAGGCGGGGCAGCGGAACGGTCCCGGCGTCGGCGCGGCACTCCACGGCGACGACGTTGAGATCGTGGGTCGTCGGCGGGGACCAGGTGGCGGCCGTACCGGAGAGCACGCGTTCCCCGGCGCCGCCCAGCCGTTCCAGGACCGTCACCGGGCTCGCGCCGTAGCCCCGGGCGGCGAGCAGCCCGGCGACCCGGGCCGGGGTGCGGCCGTCGGCGCTGAGGACCAGGAGACGGCGGCCGTCGTGGACGAGCGGGTGCAGCACCTCGGCGGGGCGCGTCACGAGGCTGACCACCTCGACGCGGTCGGCCGCCCAGCCGAGCCTGGCGCAGGCCAGGGAGACCGACGACGGGTGCGGCAGGACCCGGACCCGGTCCGCGCCGAGCAGCCGCACCAGGGTCGTGCCGATGCCGTGGAACATGGGGTCGCCGCTGGCCAGCACGCACACCCTGCGTCCCCGGTGGGAGGCGATCAGCTCGGGCAGGGCCGGGAGCAGCGGCGAGGGCCAGACGACGCGCTCGGCACCGGACCCGATCCCGGACCCGGCACCGGCCTCGGCACCATGCCCAGCCCCGGTCCCGGCCCCGGTGCCGGACTGGACACCATGCCCGCTCCCGGACTCGGCACCGGTTTCCGGGACGAGTCCCAGGTGCCGGGCACCGCCCATCAGGACCTCGGCCGCGCGCAGCTCGCGCCGCGCCGCCTCGGAGAGACCGGCCCAGCCGTCGTCCCCGATGCCGACGACGGTGACGGCGAGATCAGCGGGGCCGACGGGATCGGCCGAGGCGGAGGTGGCGAGGCCGGAGGGAACAGGGCCGGAGGGGACGGGGTCAGACATTGCCCAGCACCCGGGTGATGCGGATCTCGACCACGACGCGGGCGGGGTTCTCCCTGGGCACGCGGTAGCGCTCGGCGTAGCGGCGCTCGGCGTCGGAGACCGACTCGGGGTCGGTACGGATCACCGCGCGCCCCTCCAGGGTCGACCAGCGGCGCCCGTCCACCTGGCAGACCGCGACGGCCGCGCCCTCGTCCCCCGCCGCGAGCACGTGGCGGACCTTGTGCGAGCCACCCGAGGTGATCACCCTGGCGATCCCCGCGTCGGCGTCCAGCGTCACCCCCACCGGGATGACGTGCGGCGTGCCGTCGGCGCGCACGGTCGTCATCGTGCACAGGTGACGCTCCCGCCAGAACGCGCGGAGTTCCTCCCCGAGATCCTTCAACAGCCGATCCTTCCCCGATACCGGTTCCACCGGGCGACATGGTAGCCCCGGGCCGCGTCCACCACCGGACCCGGCCGCCGGTCAGGCCGGTACGGTCGCCCCCGCCAGGCCCGGCCGAGGGCGACCGGCGCCACCCGATCGGAGCGGCGCCGGTCCGCAGCGCCACCCCGGCCGGAGCGGCACCGGTCGACGGCCGCCGCCCCGATCGGGGTGGCGGCCGTCGACCGGTGCCGTCAGTCCTCCGCGACGGGCCGGTCGCGCTCCTCCTCGTAGGCCCGCAGGACCTCCTCGCGCCGCTCCGCCGGGAGCCGGTCGATGTACAGGCGGCCGTCGAGGTGGTCCGTCTCGTGCTGCAGGCACCGGGCCAGCACCCCGGTGCCCTCGACCGTCAGGGGCGCCCCGGTGACGTCGAAACCGTGCACGACCGCCCGGTCGGACCGGGCGAGCGACGCCCGCTGTCCCGGCACCGACAGGCACCCCTCCTCGTAGTCCGCCAGGGTGAGCGCGGCGGCCTCGGGCAGCACCAGGACCGGGTTGACCACGACGCCCTTGCGGTACTCCTCGGTGTCGTCCGGGCAGTCGTAGACGAACACGCGCAGGGGAACCCCGATCTGGTTGGCCGCGAGCCCCACTCCGTCGGCGGCGTACATGCTGGCGAACATGTCGTGCACCAGCGTGACCAGGTCCTCGTCGAAACGGGTGACCGGCTCGCAGGGCCGGTGCAGCACCGGGTCGCCGACGTGACGGATGGGCGCGGGACGGCCCTCTCCACTCGCCCGCATCTCTCAGCCTCCCGCGCTGAAGATGACGTCGCCGGGCGTGACCCTCACGGTGACGCGCCGCTCGTCCGGGGTCCGGAAGGGATAGGACTCCACCCCGAGATACTTCTTCGCCAGGTGGTCGATGACCTCGTCCGCGCCCTCCAGCTCCAGCCGGGCCGTACCCGAGACGCTGACCAGGCGATGGGCGTCCTCGGGATCGAGGACGCTCACCGACACGCGCGGGTCCTCGCGCAGGTGGCGCTCCTTCGCCCGGCCGACGGCCGTGTTGAAGACGACGTCGTCCCCGTCGACGTCGACCCACACGACGGTGCTGTGCAACGAACCGTCCGGCCTCACGGTGGTCACCCAGGCGTGGATGGGCCGCTCGAGCAGTTTCCTGGCGTCTTCACTGAGTCTTCCCACCGGGACCTCCACGTCACGAACGATGCCTATGAGGTCATCGAACATCACGCACACGCGATCACTTCCATCGCCCCCGGGAAAACCCGCGGCGCCCGGGAGACCGGATGCGCACCCGGCCGGGGGCGAGCACCGAACCCGCACATTACTAAATGTTGACTATCAATAACTCTCCGTGTTACCACTTGACCCGGCATTCCGGTGGCGACCTAAGGGGATCGATGTCGTTTCTCGACCGGTACGAGTCGGCGGCGGAGGACCGGCGGCCCGCCCTGGTCGTCTCCTGGATCCGCACCGAGTGGCGGGAGTTCTTCGCCGAGCTGCGGGAACGGCGCCCGATCATGCACACGCCGCTGCTCACCCTGGTCACCCGGTTCGCCGACGTCACCGAGGTGCTGTCGCGCGAGCGCGTCTTCACCGTCCGGCTCTACGCCCCGCGCATGGACCCGTTCCTGGGCGGCGGCTTCATGCTGTCGCAGGACGACACGCCGCTGCACTGGGCGGAGCGGGGGCTCATGCAGAGCGTGCTGCCCGTCCAGGACGTGCCCCGGGTCCGCCGCATGGCCGCCGCCTTCGCCGACGAGGCCCTGGACCGTGCCCGGCCCCGCGGGCGGGTCGAGGCGGTCGCGGAGCTCGCCCGCCACGTCCAGCTGCGCGTCTGCCGCGAATACTTCGGAATGGCGGGCATCGGGCTCGACGAGCTGTCCGCGTGGTCGCGGGCGGCCCAAACCGACATCTTCGGGAACCTGCACGGCGACCCCGCGGTCCACGCCGCCTCGCTGGACGCCGGCGCCCGGCTGCGCGACCGCCTCCACGACCTGATCGACGACCGGCGGGCCCGCCTCGGCTGCGGCGGTGCCGTCCCCGACGACGTGCTGACCCGCCTGCTGCGCGGCCGGCCACCGGAGGAGGTCGCCTTCGGCGACCGGCGCGTGCTGGCCAACCTGGCCGGCCTGCTCGTCGGGTCGGTGGAGAACACCGCGCAGGCCGTGGCCGGAGCGGTCCGGGAGCTCCTGTCGCGAGACGACGCGGGGAGGGCGGCCGTCGCCGCGGCGGCCGAGGCGGATCCGGCGCGTTTCGACGCCCACGCCTGGGAGGCCCTGCGGTTCGCCCCGCCCAACCGGATGATCTTCCGTCTGTGCGAGAGCGACCACGTGCTGGCGGCGGGCACCCCGCGTGCGACGCTCATCCCGGCGGGCACGCTGGTCTTCGCCTGCGTCTCCTCGGCGATGTTCGACGCGGACGCCGTGCCGGAGCCCGACGCCTTCCGCGCCGACCGGCCCTCCCACACCGGCCTGCACTTCGGGTACGGCCCGCACCTGTGCCTGGGACGGCACCTGGGCACCGCGATCGTCCCCGAGGTCGTGCGGCGCGTCCTGCTGCGCCCGGGGGTGCGCCCGCTCCCCCGGGCCGAGGCCGGGATCCGCTTCGGCGATCCCCCCTCCCCGGCCCCTCCCCTCACCCGGCCGGCGCACCCCCGGCAGGCGGCATCCTGGTAGGCATGAGTTATCGCATCTGCGTGGTGTGCATGGGAAACATCTGCCGCTCCCCCATGGCCGAGGTCGTGCTGAGGAAGACGCTCGACGACCACGGCCTCGGCGATCTCGTCAAGGTCGACAGCGCGGGCACCGGCGGCTGGCACCAGGGCGGCCCGATGGACGCGCGGGCCGCCGGGGTGCTCTCCGAGCACGGCTACGACGGTTCGGAGCACCGCGCCCGGCAGTTCCTGAGCGACTGGTACGACCGGGTCGACCTGGTGCTCGCCATGGACGCCCACAACCTCGGCGCCCTGCGCCGCCTCGCCCCCGACGGCGCGGACGTGCGCCTGTTCCGCTCCTTCGACCCCGCCGCCCCCGAGGGCGCCGAGGTGCCCGACCCGTACTACGGCGAGCGCGAGGGGTTCGCCGAGGTGCTGGAGATGGTCGAGGCCGCCTCCAAGGGCCTGGCCGAGCACCTGGCGGTCATCCTCAGGTGAGATCTTTCCTTTTCTCGCGTGGGGGTTTCACCCGCGCCACCGCCTTTACAAAGTAGATCAAAAGTTGTCCGACCGGCCCTCGTGAGTGCGGGCGCCGTCCCACCCGGCCCGCGAGGTGAGCGCCGCCCGATCCCGCATCCCGGTCACCGGACGTCCCTGCGCGCGAGCGCGACGGCCGCCGCGCCGAGGGCGACGACGACGTACAGGGCCATCACCCCCAGCGCCGCCGGCGGCGACAGCCCGATCCCGGCGGGCGCGTCGCCGAGCCCGACCGCCAGCGGCGGCTCTCCCACGGCCTGCCGGGTCAGGTCCTCCAGCAGCACCGAGCCGACCCTGGCGTTCCACGGTTCGGGCAGCGCGGTCACGAACCTCGGGAGGACGTACAGGTACGTGACGACACCGGTGATCGCCCCGGCGGTGGAACGCAGCACCACGCCCGCGCCGAGCCCGACCATCGCGAGCACCACCACCGACAGCCCGCCGGCGAACATCCCGGGGAACTCCTCCGACAGCGGCGCCGCGAAGCCCGGGATCGGGCGGTCACCGATGATCAACCGGCCGGCGGCGAACGTCACCAGCCCGCTCCCCTGCCCCACCGCGAACGCGACGGCGGCCACGACCGCCGCCCTGGCCACCAGCACCACTCCCCGCTGCGGCACCGCCGTGAAGGAGGTGCGGGCCATGCCGGTGGCGTACTCGGAGGTGAAGGCGAGAACCCCGAGCACGGCCATGCAGATCTGCACCGGCAGCAGGAGGATCTGCTCGGGCCGCGCGGCGCGCAGGGTGGCCCGGCGCCCGGGAGGCAGCCCGTCCCAGAGGCCGCCCACGTAGAGGGTGAACACGGCCATGAGCACGACGAACGCCGCGACGGTGGCCAGGACGTACCAGGTGGAGCGGACCGTGCGCAGCTTCAGCCACTCGGCGGCCAGCACATCGGCCGGCAGCCGGCCCGCCGTCACCTCGCGCCGCGGGAGAGCGGTCATCGGCCACCCGCCCGGTACTCGGCGCTGTCGCCGGTCAGCTCCATGTACGCCTCCTCCAGCGAGACGCCGCGCGGGGTGACCTCGTGCACGGCGAGGCCGCCGCCCGCGGCCAGGTCCCCGATCTCCGCGATGTCCAGTCCCCTGACGACCAGTCCCCCGCCCGGCTCCGTGCCGACCGTCGCGCCGGCGGCCTCCAGCACGCCGGTGAGCTCGGCGGCGCGCGGGGAGCGCACCAGCACCCCCAGGTCGTGGCGGGCGGCCAGGTCCCCGACCGTGGTCTCGGCGACCAGCCGGCCGCGCCCGATGATCACGAGACGGTCGGCGGTGAGCTCCATCTCGCTCATCAGGTGGCTGGAGAGCAGCACGGTGCGCCCCTCCGCGGCCAGCGAGCGCATCAGGTGGCGGATCCACCGCACGCCCTCCGGGTCGAGCCCGTTGACCGGCTCGTCGAACATCAGCACGCCCGGGTCGCCGAGCAGCGCCGCCGCGATCCCCAGCCGCTGCCGCATGCCGAGCGAGAGGTCCCCGGCCCGCCTGCGGGCCGCCCCCGCCAGGCCCACCCGCTCCAGGACGTCGGCCACCCGCGAGACCCCGATCCCGTTGCTCCGCGCCAGGCAGCGCAGGTGGTCGTAGGCGCTGCGCCCGCCGTGCACCGCGTTCGCGTCGAGCAGCGCGCCGACCTCGCGCAGGGGATGCCGCATCGTGGCGTAGCGGCGTCCGTTGACGAGCGCCTGGCCGGAGGTGGGGGCGTCCAGCCCGAGCAGCACACGCATCGTGGTCGATTTCCCGGCGCCGTTGGGGCCGAGGAAACCGGTGACCAGGCCCGGTCTCACCTGGAACGACAGTCCGTCCACCGCGACGGTCGCGCCGTGGCGTTTGGTCAACTCCCTGACTTCGATCATGCCGTCGAGGCTCCCGCGGGACGGGACCCGGGCGCGTCGGGCCACGGCGGGCACTTCGCCGTCGGCCCGGGGACCGACGGCGGCGCCCGGCGCGCGGGAGGGTCCACCCCCGGGATGACGTCCCGTGGGGGGAGGCGCGAACGCGACCCCGGCGGATACGGTCTCAGTGTGGACCTCGCTGTGGACCTCACCGTGGACGACTCGCCCTTCCCCCGGCACTGGAGCCGTGCCAGGCTCGTCCGCCTCGACGCCCTGGGCGCGGCGGCGTACGCGTTCACGCTGCTGCTGTTCGGAATGGGGCGCCTGGACCCCGCGGTGCCCGGGTGGGCGGAGTTCCTGGTCCTGGCCGGGATCACCCTGCCGCTCGCGGTGCGGCGGCTGTGGCCGCTCACCGTCTTCTGCGCCGTCCTCGCGATGTCGCTGGTCTCCCTCGTCCTCCTCGGCACGGTGCACGACAGGTTCGCGGCGGCGGCCTTCGCGCTCTACCTGGTGGCGCTCACCCGGCCCCGGCCCCGGTGGGAGCCGACGATCGCGATCGGCGCCTGCGGCGCGGTGGCCGTCCTGCTGCTGTCGGCGGTGGGCACCCCCGCCCCGGCGCCCGGCGTCGTCGGGCCGCTGCTGGTGGGGGTGGCGCTCATGGGCGGCGCCTGGGTCGCGGGCCGCGCCGTGCGCGATCGGCGGGCGTACACGGCGCGGGCGGCCGAGCAGCTCGCGGGCCGGGCGGTGGCCGAGGAGCGGCTGCGGATCGCCCGCGAGATGCACGACGTGGTGGCGCACAGCATGAGCCTGATCGCGGTCAAGGCGGGCATCGCCAACCACGTCGCCGCCGTGCGGCCCGAGGAGGCCGCGGACGCGTTGCGCGTCATCGAGACCACGAGCAGGGGCGCCCTGGCGGAGATGCGCCAGCTGCTGGGAGTGCTCCGCTCCGACCTCGGCTCCTCCCCCGACCTCGCCCCCTCCCCGGGCCTCGCGGGTCTCGCCGCCCTCGCGGAGCGGGCGTCGATGGCCGGGGTACGCGTCGAGCTGGACGTCCGGGCGACCGGCCTGCCCGAGGGGGTGGAGCTGTCGGTGTACCGGATCGTCCAGGAGGCGCTGACCAACGTCGTCAGGCACGCCGCTCCCGCCCGGTGCCGGGTCTCGGTCGAGGCGTCCGGCGGCGAGGTCCTGGTCGAGGTCTCCGACGACGGCCCCGGCGAGCGGTTGCTGCCCGGCGGGCCGGGGCACGGGCTGATCGGGATGCGCGAGAGGGTGGTCATGTACGGCGGGAGCTTCGCGGCCGGGCGCCGCCCGGAGGGCGGGTTCGGGATCTCGGCCCGCATACCGTACGACTCGGCTCGCGTACCGCGCGACTCGGCCCGCGTACCGCACGAGAGGACGCAGGTGCCGCACGAGAGGACGCGCGTGCCGCACCGGGAGGCGCGCGTACCGGACGAGGGGACCCGCCCGCCGTCCCGGAAAACCCGCCCGGCGCGCGTGCCGTACGGGGAGACGGCCCCGTCACATGGACAGACGGCGGCGTCACACGGGGAGACACGTCCGCCGCACGGGGAGACCCCGTGATCCGGGTGCTCGTCGCCGACGACCAGGCGCTGCTGCGCGGGAGCTTCCGGGTGCTGGTGGACACCGCGCCCGACCTGGTGACGGTCGGCGAGGCCGGGACGGGCGCCGAGGCGGTGGAGCTGGCGCGCGGTGAGTCGCCGGACGTGGTGCTCATGGACGTGCGGATGCCGGAGATGGACGGCATCGAGGCGACCCGCCACATCTGCGGCCCGGCGGGCGTCCCGGGGGTGCGGGTGCTCATGCTCACCACGTTCGACCTGGACGAGTACGTCTACGCGGCGCTGCGGGCCGGGGCCGGCGGTTTCCTGCTCAAGGACACCCCGCCGGGCGACCTGCTGGCCGCGATCCGGGTGGTCGCCTCCGGTGAGGCGCTGCTCGCGCCGACGGTGACGCGGCGGCTCATCGCCGAGTTCTCCCGGCGTCCCGAACCGGCGCGCCCGGTGGCCCGCGAGCTCGACGGGATCACCGGGCGGGAGCTCGACGTGCTGGCGCTCATCGCGAGGGGGCTGTCCAACACGGAGATCGCCGATCATCTGACCCTGAGCCCGGCGACCGTGAAGACACACGTGGGCCGCCTGCTCGGCAAACTGGGCGCGCGCGACCGGGCCCAGCTCGTCATCGTCGCCTACGAGACGGGCCTGGTCACGGTGGGCCCACCCAGCCGGACCGGGCCTCGCGGCGCCTGACCCGCCCGAGGGGGCCCGCCCCGTCCGGAGCGGAGGGCCCGCCGTGGCGGCCCCTCCCGGGCACCGGACCGGCCGTGCCCGCCCGGTGTCCCCCGCCGCGCCGAGGTGGCGCGGCGGAGGGGCGCGGCGGAGCGCGGAGAGGGCTCGGGGGCAGGACACGGCGCGGGCGCGGCGAGGGCACCCGGCCGATCAGCGGGGCTCGCCGGTCCCGGTCGCGCGTTCCAGGACCTCCAGGACGGTCCCGGCGAGCAGCGCGAGCTTGTAGGAGTCACGGGCCGCCGGGGAACACCGGGCGGTGGCCAGCCCGGCCGCCCGGTCCAGGGGTTCGCCCGCCAGGAGCGCCTCCTCGACCTCGGGCAGGCGGAGGGGGACGCGGGCGACGCCCCCCGCGGCCACCCTGGCGAAGGTGATCCTCCCGTCGTCGTCGACGACGAGCCGCGCCGCCGCCTCCACCAGCGGCCACTCGGCCTCCGACCTGCCGATCGCCCGATGGTAGGCGGCCCGCTCCCCCGGTACGGGCGGCGGCAGGACGACGGAGAGCAGGATCTCACCCGGGGACAGCAGGTGGTCGCGGGAGGGGTCCGAGCCGTCTCCGTACAGGTCGGCGACCGGGAACGCCTCCCTGCCGTGCACCTCGACGGAGGCGTCGCAGGCGAGCAGCGCCACCGCCAGCGACGACGGGTGCGGCGCGACGCACGGGCCGGTGTCGAGGATCGCGGCGTTCGGGGCGAGCCCGGCGCGGGCCGGGCAGTGGTCGCCGCCGTCCTGGTGGCAGGAGAAGGCCGGGTTGCGGAAGTACGCGCAGCGGTTGCGCTGCAGCAGGTTGCCCCCGACGGTGGCCACCTCCCGGATCTGGGGGGTGGCCAGGCCCGCCGCCGTCAGCGTCAGGCAGGGGTGTTCGGCGGCGAGGCGCGCGTCGCGGGCCACCCGGGCGACCGTGGTCAGCGCGCCGATCCCGGCCGAGCCGTCCGGCCGCCAGGTGACGCCGGACAGGTCGGGCAGGCCGCGCAGGTCCACGTGCGGTCCCGCCGCGCGACGGCCCATCAGGTCGGTGCCTCCGGCGCGGAACTCGCCCCCGCGCCGCACGGCCTCGCCGAGGTCGGTGAGTACGGTCATCGAACACCTTCCAGTGTGGGAATCCAGGGGCCGCGCCGCGCGGAGGAGGCCGCCGGGCGGCTCCCGGCGGGGCCCGGCCGGCTCGGAAAGAGAATCACCGGCTGATTCCCTCGAGGAGCCGGTCGGGGCGGATGGGCAGGTCGTGGGGGCGCCAGCCGGTGGCGTTGTGGACGGCGTTGCCTACCGAGGCGGCCACGCCGACCGTGGAGATCTCGCCGACCCCGACGCCGTGGCCGTTGACGTGGTCCCACCCGTCGCGGTGGAAGTGCACGGTGATCTCCGGGGTGTCGCCGATGCCGGGAATGCGGTAGTCGTCGAGGTTCGCGGTCAGCACGGTCCCCGTCACCGGGTCGACGAGGCGCTCCTCGTACAGGGCGTAGCCGATGCCCTGCACGACGCCGCCCTCGCACTGGCTGCGCGCCAGCCGCTCGGCGTAGACGTGGCCCACCGCGATCCCGGCCCAGACCCGCAGCGGCCTGACGGCGCCCAGGCGGGTGTCGACCTCGACCTCGGTGACGTGGACGGAACCGCTGAACCCGCGGCCGATCGCCATGCCGCCCACCGGGAACGGGGTGACGTAGCCGCGCCGGTCGCGGCGGCGCCCGCCGACCACCTTGGCGCCGTCGGTCACGCCCAGCTCGCGCAGGCGCCGGGCGGCGTCGCGCGCGGCGGGGCCCACCGAGGCCGTGGTGCGGCTGCCGATCGAGGGCGGCCCGTGCACGGTGCCGGTCCTGCCGATCTCGACGCGGACGCGCTCGGCGGGCAGCCCGAGTTCCTCGCGCACGACGTCGGCGATGACGGTGCGGACGCCGGTCCCGATGTCCTGGGTCGTGGTGCGGGCCACGACCACGCCGCCCTCGACGCGCAGCTCCACCTCCGTGCCGGGGTCGAGCATGTAGGCCCAGTTGGCGGCGGCCACCCCGACGCCCCGGCGGAAGCGGCCCGTCTGGGAGCCGGTCCGCGGCCTGGTCGTCCACCCGGGCAGGGCCGCGGCCAGGTCGTAGAGGGCGTGCCGTTTGCGGTTGCCGTCCCAGCGCCGGCGCAGCGCGATCGGGTCCTCGCCCCGGCGGTGGGCCGCCTCGTCCACGGCCTGCTCCAGCGCCCAGAGCATGGGCGGCGCCCCCGGCCCGCGGAACGGGGTGCCGGGCGGCTCGTTGGTGACCACGTCGTAGTCGCGGAGCCGCCTGGGCGCGGTGCCGTACATGAGGCGGGCCATCACCGCGACGGCCGACCCGATGGCCACGCCGCCGCGCCCGTGGACGTCCATGGTGAGGGCGGCGAGGTCGCCCCGGTCGTCGGTGAGCAGTTCGAGGGTCGTACGGGTGCCGGGGCGGTTGCCCGCGTCGGTGAGCTCCTCGGCGCGGCTGAACACCACGCGCACCGGCGCCCCGCAGGCCCGCGCGAGCTCGACGGCGGCGATCGTCTCCGTGCCGACGCCGCTCTTGGCCCCGAAGCCGCCGCCGACGTGGTCGGCGACGACGTGCACCCGCCCGGCGGGCAGGTTCCACCGCTTGGCGGCCTGCTCGGCGGCCATGCCCACGGTCTGGGTGGACAGGTGCAGGTGCAGGTCGCCCTCGGCGTCCCAGCGGGCGACGCAGGCGTGCGGCTCCAGCGGGGTGTGGACCTGGACCGCGGTGGTGAACGTGCCGGTCACCAGGCGGGGGTCGGCGTCGCGCCTGGCGGCCTCGATCCGCTTGGCGGCGGTGCGCCCGCGCCAGCTCGCCCTGGTGAAGGGGCCGCGCACGTTGCCGTCCCAGTCGCCCGGCAGCTCCAGCCCCTCGCTGGAGCTGGGGACGTGCTTCCTGGCGGCCTCGTCGTAGACGGGCGGGGCGTCCGGCGCGTCGTCGAGCGCGGCGGGCATCGGGTCGTAGCCGATCTCCGCCGCCTCCGCGATCGCGAGCGCCTCGCGCCGGGTGGGGGCGGCGACGGCGGCGACGGGCTGGCCCGCGTAGCGGACGGTACGGTCGGGCGGCAGCAGGTCGACCACGTGGGCGGCGTCCACCCTGACCGAGGTGACACGGGCGTGCGCCCTCGCGGAGCGGATGACCACCCCTTCCAGCTGTCCCTCAAGACGCACGTCGGTGGTGTACCGGGCGCGGCCGGCGACCTTGTCCAGCGCCTCCACCCGGGCGGGCGTCCCCCCGGCGCCGTCGTGCTCCCCCCGGCAGGCGGCGGCGATCGCGGCGTAGATGCCCTCGTACGCGCCGCACCTGCACAGGTGACCGGCGAGGGCGGCGGCGATCCGCTCGCGGGGCGGCGCGACGTCGCCGTGCTCGGCGCGCCAGGCGTCGACGAAGGCGGCGCCCTCGACCGCGAACCCCGGCGTGCAGTAGCCGCACTGCAGGCCGTCGTGGACCGCGAGCGCCCGCTGGACGGGGTGGTCGAGTCCCTCGGCGGTGGTGATCTCGCGATCCTCCAGCGCGGCGGACGGCAGCAGGCAGCTCACCTGGGGCACCCCGTCCACCATGACCGTGCACGCGCCGCAGACTCCGGTACGGCAGGCGGCCTTGGCGCCGGTGAGGCCGAGTTCGTCGCGCAGGACATCTACGGCGGCATCGTCGGGGCCGGCGTCCACCGTGGCGGGCAGCCCGTTCACCGTGATCTTCATAGCTCTCCGGTTGACGTCGTCAACATCATGTTGACAGTGTCAACCAGGTACGTTGACGTTGTCAACACGAAAAGCCCGGAAGGTGGTCCCACGGTGGTGGACGACACCAGGACCCGCCTGGTCGAGAGCGCGCTGAGACTGCTGCGCGAGGGTGGCCTCGACGCCGTGACGCTGCGCGCCGTCGGCGACCTGGCCGGCCTGTCCCGCACGGCCCCCTACCGGCACTTCAGCGACAAGACCGCGCTGCTGGCGGCGCTCGCCGTCCGGGTCATCGCCGACCTCAGCGCGCACGTCGCCGCGGCGATCCTGGAGGGGACGGGCCCGCGCGACCGATTGCGGGCCTTCTACCTGAGCTATGTCGAGTACGCCACGACGCACCGCGAGGAGTACCGGCTGGTGTTCGCCGCGGAGTTCCTCGCCGGGGACCACCCGGAGCTGGAGACGGCGATCGACCAGGTGACGACCGCGCTCGGCATCCAGGGTCCCTGGGACGGGCCCGCGCCCAAGGCCCGGGTGATGGCCCTGCTCTCGACCGCCCACGGCCTCGCGGAGTTCGCGGTGGCCGGACAGCTGACGCACAAGGGAATCGGCTACGAGGACATCGTCGACGTCCTCGTGTCCCGCGACGGCGAGCCGTGACGGACGCGGCCGGGAGGCCGGCCGCCGACCGGTGAGCCCTGAAGGACACGGCCGGACACGGACCGGCCCGAGACACGTCAGCCGGGGACGGATCACCTGAGGACGGGCCGGCCGGAGCGGCGGACGTACCGGACGGGCCGCCGGCGGATCAGCCGGCGACGGTGTCCCTGGGGCCGCCGGAGGCGGGCGCGCCGAGGGTGGGAGCCCGGTCCCCGGGAGGGACGGGCAGGACCCCGCGCTCGGCGGCCTTCGCCACGTTGCGCAGCATCGGCCCGAAGATCAGGCTGTGGAAGGGCGCGACCGCCCACCAGTAGAGGTGCCCGGCCAGTCCGCGGGGGTGGAAGATCGCCCGCTGGCCGTAGACGGTCTCGCCCCGGTACGTGAGCACCCGCATCTCCAGCCAGGCGAGGCCGGGCAGGCGCATCTCCGCGCGCAGCCGCAGCAGGCGTCCGGGCTCGACCTCCTCGGCCCGCCAGAAGTCGACCGAGTCGCCCGCCCGGAGCCGCTTGGGGTCGCGGCGCCCCCTGCGCAGGCCCACGCCGCCGACCAGCCGGTCGAGGAGGCCGCGCAGGCTCCAGGCCAGCGGCAGGGAGTACCAGCCCGCCTCCCCGCCGACGGCCTCGACGACCGCCCACAGCGCCTCCGGCGAGGCGTCGACCCGGCGGGCCCGCGCGTCGACGTACAGGCTGCCGCCCGCCCAGTCGGGGTCGGTGGGCAGCGGGTCGCTCGGCGCGCCGGGGTAGGAGGCCGAGGACCAGCGGGTGAGGACCTTCGCCTCCTTGACGCGCTGGAGGGCGAGTTCGATCGCCCGCCGCAGCCCGATCAGGCCGTCGGGCGGATCCTCGACATAGCGGGCGATGTCGTGCTCGTCGCAGACGGCCTCGTTGCGCAGCGACTCCACCAGCGGGCGGGCCAGGCCCGCCGGGACCGGGGTGACCAGCCCCACCCAGTGGCTCGACAGGCCGGGGCTGAGCACCGGGACCGGGATGATCAGCCGGCGGGGCAGCCCGGCGACCTCGGCGTAGACCCGCATCATGTCGGCGTAGGTGAGCACGTCGGGGCCGCCGATGTCGAAGGAGCGGTTCACCTCCTCCTCGACGGAGGCCCAGGCCACGAGGTAGCGCAGCACGTCGCGGATCGCGATGGGCTGCGTCCTGGTGCTGACCCAGCGCGGCGTCGTCATCACGGGCAGCCGCTCGGTGAGGTAGCGCAGCATCTCGAAGGAGGCGGAGCCGGATCCGATGATGACCGCCGCCCGCAGCACCACCGCGGGTGTCGCGGAGCGCAGGAAGATCTCCCCCACCTCGACGCGGGAGCTCATGTGCGGCGAGAGCTTCTCGTCCGGCGCGGAGCCGCCGGAGTGCGAGCGCTTCCCCTTCGGCGCGGAGCCATCGGGGTGCGAGCGCCTCTCGTCCTGGACGAGACCTCCGGGGCGCGAGCGCTTCTCCTGCGACACGGAGCCACCGGGATGCGAGCGCTTCTCCTCCGGCGCGAGGCCATCGGAGCGCGAGTGCTTCTCCTCCGGGACGAGACCGCCGAGGTAGACGACGCGGCGGACCCCCGCGCGCTCGCACGCGGCGGCGAAGGTGGTGGCCGCCTCGCGGTCGGCGGCGGCGAAGTCGCTCCCCCCGCCCATCGTGTGGATGAGGTAGTAGACCACCTCGATGCCCTCAAGGGCCCTGGCGGCCTGCTCGGCGTCGGACGCGTCGGCCTGGGCGATCTCGACCCGGGAGGCCCACGGCTGGTCGCGCAGGCGGCCGGCCGACCTCACCATGCAGCGGACCTCATGACCCGCGTCCAGCAGTTCGGGGACGAGCCGCCCTCCGATGTATCCGGCCGCGCCGGTCACGAGACATCTCATTCACACATCTTCGTACGGCACCGCCCGGCGGTTGCGTCCGTGCCCGGACACGCCGCATTCGCCCCTTGAGTCAGAGTCTGTCCTCCGACTCGTGAGTCTCTCCTCCGGCTCGCGAGCCACCGCTCCGGCTCAGAGCCTCCGCTGGTACCCCTCGCGGACCTCCAGGAGAATCTCACGTGTGCGAGTGACCGGCTCGGCCTCGATGCACAGCCGCTCCATGACCTCCAGGTAGCTGTCGACGTCGTCGCGCTTCTCCAGGTAGACGGCGCTGGTGAGCTGCTCCATGTAGACGACGTCGGGCAGGTCGGGCTGGGAGAACCGCAGGATGCTGAAGGGCCCGCCGGCCGCGGCGTGGCCGCCGACGTGGAAGGGCACGATCTGGACGGTCACGTTGGGCAGCTCGAGCGCCTCCAGGATGTGGTCGATCTGCTCGCACATCGCCCGGGCCCCGCCGAGCGGGCGGCGCAGCACGGCCTCGTCGAGCACGGCCCACAGGTAGGGCGGATTCGGGCGGTGCAGCAGCCGCTGGCGTGCCATCCGCAGCTTCACCCTGCGGTCCACCTCCTCGGAGGAGGCCGAGGGGAAGCCCAGCCGGACGACGGCCCGCGCGTAGCCCTCGCTCTGCAGCAGGCCGGGCACGAACTGCACCTCGTAGTTGCGGATGCCCGCGGCCGACTCCTCCAGGCCCACGTACGTCTCGAACCAGGAGGGCAGCACGTCGTTGTAGTTGTGCCACCAGCCGGTGAGGTTCGCCTTCTCGATGAGGGAGAGCAGCGGCTCGCGCTCGGCGTCGCTGGTCACCCCGTACAGGGTGAGCAGGTCGGCCACGTCCCTGATCCGGAAGCTGACCCTGCCGTGCTCCATGCGGCTGACCTTGGAGTGCGAGGCGCGGATGGAGTGCCCCGCCTCCTCCAGCGTGATGCCCCGCTGCTCGCGCAGGCGGCGGAGCTGCGCGCCCAGGACGATCCGCAGCACGGTGGAGCTCCCCCGTGGCGCTGCCATGGGGGTTGGACTGACCGGCCGACCGTCGGCGTTGGGTGTGATCATCTACAGTCCTTCGGGCGCGGAACGCGAGCCTCTGCGCACTCTTTGTGGCGATCGCGACCCTTCACGGTACTCCGCCCACCGCACCCAGACCATAGAGAGTTTTATTTTTCAATCACAGTCCCGATCCTCAGCCGATCAGGTCGTCGAACTCCCCGCCCTTCACCCCGCGGACGAAGTCGTCGGCCTCGCCGCGGGTGTAGATCAGCGCGGGCCCCTCGGGATCGCGGGAGTTGCGCATCGCGACCCTGCCGTCGGGAAGCTCCGCGAGTTCCACGCAGTTGCCGCTGGGGTTGCTGAAGTGGCTCTTGCGCCAGACGACGCCGTCCATCAGGGCGGCCGACATGCCGTTGTACAGCTGGTTCATCCTCGCCTCTCACCGTTCGGGGAGGGAAACAACACTCCGAGCATAGAGCTTTTTGTGCAGATGCACGTGCATCTGTACTTGCCTATGCACATTACGGAAGGCAAGATGACTAGACGGATCAACCTCGCCATACGATCGCCCCCCTCCGCAAGGTCGCCGATGACTGGTTACCAAAGACACGAAGCCACACCTATCCGAGCTGAGATCGGAGGGTGGGAACGGTGGTTGTCGATGCTTGATCACCTACTCCCCCCGAACGGCCTGCCCCCCTGGGCCGGACACGAGGGCCACGCCGGCCAGCTGCAGATGGCCGTACGCAGTCTTCGCTACGATCCCTGCGCGGCACGGACCGCCCGCGAGTTCACCGCCAGGTCCCTGCGGGCCTGGGAGCTGGAGCCGCTGATCGACGACACCGGCGTCGTGGTCTCCGAGCTCGTGACCAACGCCCTGCGCCACGGCACCCGGGGTGTCCTGCACGCCCGTTCCTTCCCCGAGGTCAAGGTGATCCTCTGCCACACCGAGCGCTCGGTGCTGTGCGCGGTCACCGACCCCAGCGACCAGGGCCCCTGCCTGCGCGAGCCCGACTACGAGGCGGAGAACGGCCGGGGGCTCCTGATGGTCGACGGCGTCAGCGAGACGTGGGGCTGGGCTCCGCTGGAGAACCGAGGCAAGGCGGTGTGGGCTGCCTTCGCGCTGCCCCCGGCGGGGGAACGCCACCTGGAGGCCTGCCACTGACGACACCGGAGAGCCCGCCGCGGGTCCGTCACCGGCGGCACGTGAGACCCGGCCGACGGCGACCCGGCCCGTCCCCGGCGAGGGGGCGCGGGGCAGGGGACGGACGGCCGAGTGCCCAGAAAGTGTCATGAACAGAAGGAGACTCTGACAAGAAATACAGCACCGCGTGGGCGGAAGGTCGATAATGTCCGCTGAAACCGCATGGCTGGACGGAGGACCTCATGACGTCGCCGCGACCTGAGCGCGTCAGGTTCGACCCCACGATCCCGAACGCGGGCCGGATAACCGACTACTTCCTGGGTGGCAAGGACAACTTCGCCACCGACCGCGCCGCCGCGCAGGCGGCGCTCTCGATCGCCCCCGAGCTGCCCGCCATGTCGCGGGAGGGGCGCAGGTTCCTCGACCGCGCCGTACGGTTCCTCGTACAGGCCGGTATCCGCCAGTTCGTCGACATCGGCTGCGGCCTGCCGACCCAGGGCAGCGTGCACCAGGTCCTGCGCGGCGTCGCACCCGAGGCGCGGGTCGTCTACGTCGACAACGATCCGATGGTCGTCGTCCACGCCCAGGCACTCCTGAAGGAGAACAGCCCGGCCACGGTCATCGAGGCGGACATCCGCGACCCGGAGCGGCTCCTGGCGCATCCCGGCCTCACCGACATGATCGACCTCGACGAGCCCGTGGCGATCCTGCTGTTCGCGGTCCTGACCGACCTGCCCGACGACGTGCAGGCCATGCAGGTCACGGCCGCGCTACAGAAGGCCGTCGTGCCGGGCAGCTACATGGCCGTCTCCCACGCGGTCTCGGACCTGTGCCCGGAGAGGACCGCGCGGCTCGCCGCCCTCTTCCAGGACAGCGGGTCGATCACCGGTCCCCGGCGGACGAACCTGCGGACCAAAGCCGAGGTCGAGCTCTTTCTCGACGGGCTGCGGCCGGTCGAGCCGGGCGTCGTCTACCTCCCGGAATGGCGGCCGGAGGGCGCGGCACCCCACCGGCCGGACTCCGTTTGGGTCGTCGGCGGAGTGGCCCGCAAGGAATAGACTTTCTTGGAAAACAAGCACGTTTTTCATGCACGAACCGCGCCTTGACACCTGTTCACACATCGTGAGGTTCCTTAGTGTCACAGGCAACAGAGGAGTCGACACATGAGCGATGCGTCCCGGCGGCCGGGGGCGGGCCTGGACACCAGCGTTCCCAACATCGCCAGGATGAACAACTACTTCCTCGGCGGTAAGGACAACTTCGCCGCCGACCGCAGGGCGGCCGAGGAGGTGCTCGCCATCGCGCCCGAGGTCAGGGAGATGACGCACGAGGCCCAGGCGTTCCTGGGCCGGATCACGCGCTATCTCGTCGAGGAGGGCATGACCCAGTTCGTCGTCATCGGCTCCGGGCTGCCCAACCGCCGCAACGTCCACCAGGTGGCCCAGGAGATCGTGCCCGACACGCGCGTGGTCTACGTCTCCAACGACCCGGTGGTGCTCTCCCACGCCCGCGCCACGCTGGCCACCAACCCTCACACCGGCGTCGTCGAGGGTGACGTCATGCACCCCGGCGAGCTGCTCACCGACCCGGAACTGCTGCGCCTGATCGACCTGGACCTGCCGCTGGCCGTGCTGATCCTGTCGGCCCTGCAGTTCATCCCCGACGAGGACGACCCGCACAAGAGCGTGGCCGTCCTTCGCGACGCGGTGCCGGTCGGCAGCCACTTCGCCATCGGCCACGTCGTCTTCGACACGCGCCCCGAGGCCCGGGGCCCGGTGGTCGAGATCTTCCAGCGGGTCCTCGGCCGCGGCGAGGACGCCTCGCGGCGGAGCGAGCAGGTGCTGCGCTTCTTCGACGGGCTGGACCTGGTCGACCCCGGCCTGGTCTACCTACGCCACTGGCGTCCCGACAACCCCCTCACCGCGCAGGGCCGCGACAGGACGTGGACGATGGGCGGGGTGGCCCGCAAGTCCACGGGCTGACCCGGCTCCGGCCTCGGGTCCCGCCCTCCCGCCCCCGGCCCCGCGGGCCTCTGCCGCCCGGCCTCGCGGGCCGCCTTCCCACCGGACCCGGCGGACCCTCCCGCCCGGCCCTCGCGGCCCCCTGCCGTCCCGCCTAGCCCGCGACCAGGAGGTCGTCGCGCTCGACGGCCTCCAGGGAGAGTGTCTTGTAGCCGACCTCGTCGAACAGCACGGTGATCCGGTCGCTCTCCCTGCTCATCACCATCCCCGGGCCCCAGGCGCTGTGCCGCACCCGGGCGTGCATCGCGAAGGGCCCCTCCTCCCCCGCCCCCGTCGCGGCCTCCGGCTCGCCGGGGAGGCCGGCGCGGCAGGTGTCGCAGGCCTCGCAGCCGCGCTCGCGCGGCTCCCCGAAGTATTCGAGCAGGAAGCGTCGGCGGCAGCCCGTCGTCTCCGCGTACGCGCGCATCATGTCGATCCGGGAGTCGTCGATGCGGCGCCGGGTGTCGTCCAGCTCGACGGCGCGCGCCGTGGCCGCCTCGGGCTCGGGCCCGTCGGGCACCGGGCGCAGGTCTCCCTCGCCGGTGACCTCGATCGCGCTCGCCCGCTCCAGCAGGTTGACCAGCCGGGTGAGCCGGGTGGCGCCGACGCCGAGCAGGGTTCGCAGCTCTCCCGCCGGTACGGTGCCGCCGTGCTCGTGCACCAGCGTGGCGACCCGCAGCAGGAGCTCCTCGTCGGCCCGTCCCCCGGCGAAGAACCTGCGCAGCCCGAGGTCCTCGGAGCGGTAGAACAGCACCGCGGCGGCGGGCTCGCCGTCCCGCCCGGCCCGGCCGATCTCCTGGTAGTAGGAGTCCGGCGACTCCGGCGGGGCGGCGTGCAGCACGAACCGCACGTCCGGCTTGTCGATGCCCATGCCGAACGCCGACGTCGCGACCACGACGTCCAGCTCGTCGTCGCGGAACATCTCGTGGATCCTGTGGCGCTCGGCCGCCTTCATCCCCGCGTGGTACGGCTCGGCCCTGCGACCGGCCTCGCGCAGCGCGGTGGCGTACTCCTCGGCGGCGCGGCGGGTGGCGACGTAGACCAGCCCGAGCCCGGAGCGCGACGCCGCGTCCTCCACCAGCGCCCGCCTCAGGTCCTCCTGGGTGACGAAGCGGCGCACCTCCAGGTCGATGTTGGGCCGGTCGAAGCCCCGCACGATCTGGCGGACGTTCCTCAGGCCGAGGGCGGCGATGATCTCCTCGCGCACCGCCGGCGCGGCCGTCGCGGTCAGCGCCACCACCGGCGGATGCCCCAGCCGCTCGATGACCTGGCCCAGCCTCAGATAGTCGGGCCGGAAGTCGTGCCCCCACGCCGACACGCAGTGCGCCTCGTCCACGGCGATCAGCGACGGACGCGCGGCGCGCAGCCGCTCGACCGTCTCCGGCTTGGCGAGCTGCTCGGGTGAGAGGAACACGAACTCGGCCGCGCCCGCGCGTACGGCCTCCAGGGACGCCTCGCCGCCGGACTGGGCGGAGTTGACCGCGACCGCCCCGCCCGCGTCGGCCTCGGCCAGCCCGGCGACCTGGTCGCGCTGGAGGGCGATGAGCGGTGAGACGACGACGGTGGGCCCGTCGAGCAGCAGGGCCGGTACCTGGTAGACGGCCGACTTGCCGCTGCCGGTGGGCATGACCACGAGGGCGTCGCCCCCGCCCAGCAGGTGGCGCATGGCGTCGAGCTGCCCGGGCCGCAGGTCCCGCCAGCCGAAGACCTTGCGGGCCACCGCCCGCAGCCTCCGCGCCCTCGGTCCGAACCGGTCCTTGATGTTCATGCCCTCCGCCTTCCCGCCGTGTGTCGGCCAGTTACCCGCGGATCGGGGCGCTAGTCGCACGGCGTCCCCTTGATCGCCGGATGGCACGAGACGGGTATGGGCGGGTATGGGCGGGCGGCGAACGCGAGTGGAAGACGGCCGCGGAACTACGCCCGGCCTGTCGGTGGCGCGCCGACCAGGGCGAGGAGCCGGTGGAAGCGCGTCGGCGGGCCGGGGAACCGGGCGGGTGGAAAGCGTGCGGGAGGCCGGGGCGAGCCGGAGCGGGTGAGGGGCGCGTGCGAGCCGCGGGTGAGGGGCGCCCGCACGGGCACCCCTCACCCGGTCGGACCACCCCGGCCGTCCGGTCGAATCGCTCAGGCCGTCCGGTCGGACCGCTTCGGTCGGACCGCTTCGATCGGACCGTGACCTGGCCGGCCGGGCCGCTTCGATCAGATCGCTTCGGTCGGATCGCGACCCGGCCGGTCGGGCCACGACGGCCGCCGGGGCCGTCGTGGCCGTCACGAGCGTCGCGTCACCGCGGTCACTTCGGCGTGAGCACCGTGTCGACGAGGTAGACGACGGCGTTGGAGGTCTGGATGTTGCCGCAGACGACCTTGGCGCCGTTGACGGTGAAGTCCTCACCGGAGCCCGCGACGGTCAGCGTTCCTCCCTGCATCGTGGTCAGTTCGCCGCTGGTCAGGTCCTCGGGTCCCTTCTTTCCCTCGACCACGTGGTAGGTCAGGACCTTGGTCAGCTGTGCCTTGTCGGCCAGGAGCTTGTCGAGCTTGTCCTTCGGGATCTTGGCGAACGCGTCGTTGGTGGGCGCGAACACCGTGATGTCCTTGGCGGAGTTGAGCGTCTCGGTCAGACCGGCCTGCTCGACCGCCTGGGCGAGAGTGGACAGGGCGGGGTTGGAGGCGACCGCGGTGGCGACCGGCTGCGAGGCCATCTCGCTGAGGCTGCCCTCGCCGCTGGCGGGCAGGGACGCGCACCCGGGGCCGAACGGCTCCGTCATCGCGCCCGAGGGTTCGGGCGACATGCTGTCCGTCGGCAGAGCCGTGTCCGACGGGATCGGCGTGGGAGAGAAGACGCGCGCGTCGGCGGCGACGGCCTGCGCGGCGGGGACGGCGGTCAGGGCGAGCACGGTCAGGGCCGATGCCAGAAGAGACTTCTGTTTCACGGTTATCTCCTTGTTTGGGCGGATGAGCCATCCGGGTCCGTCGGCGGGTTCCCGAGCCACTCATGTCCTGTATTGGAGATCAATTCCCTGAGATTTGGTGCTAAATGCCCCACTAGAAGACTCTTGACCACATATCTCCCGAGAAAGATGGCCATTTTCCTTTCGTCAGGGCGTTATTTCGGGCGTGCCGGATCCCCGTAGAGTGGGAATCATGAGCCCGAAGATCGCAACCAACGAGGTCGTCTCCCGCGACCGGCTTCTGGATTTCCTCCGCGACCGCCACCGCGCGCTGGTCATCACGACGCGGCGCGACGGCAGGCCGCAGGCGTCCCCGGTGACCTGCGGCGTCGACTCCGAGGGCCGGATCGTGGTGTCCACCTATCCCGAGCGCGCCAAGACCTCCAACGCCCGCCGCGACGCGCGGGTCAGCGTCGTGGTCCTGTCGGACGACTTCGACGGTCCCTGGGTGCAGGTGGACGGCACCGCCGAGGTCCTCGACCTGCCGGAGGCCCTCGAACCGCTGGTCGACTACTACCGGTCGATCTCCGGTGAGCACCCCGACTGGGACGAGTACCGAGCGGCCATGACGAGGCAGGGCAAGTCACTGCTGCGCGTCACCCCGGAGCGCTGGGGCCCCATCGCCACCGGCGGCTTCCCCGCCCGGCTGGCCTGAGGACCGCCCGGCCGGCCTGAGGGCACCCAGGCCTGAGGACACCCGGTCGGCCTGGGCCACACCCCGCACCCGGCCGGCCTGAACACACCCGCCCGGCTTGAGGAGCGTCCCCCAGGTCAGGCGCCCAGATCGGCCAGGACCGCGTCGGCCGCCCGGCGCCCCGAGACCAGGGCGCCCTGCTGCGAGCCGGTGTCGCGGTGGTCCCCGCACACGTAGCGGCCCGGCGCGAGGCGCACCGGGCGCCGCAGCCGGAACGGCGGCACCATCGCGGGCAGCGCCTCCCTGACGGCGTACGTCGCCAGATGCTCCCAGTCCGAGGTGTCGGTCCCGTAGATCTGCGACAGCCGCGCCCTGACCCGGGGCTCGTCCGCGCCGGAGAGGACTCCCAGCACCGACGTGGAGACCAGCGCGCGGCCCGGCGGGGCGTACTCGGGCGCGGCGTCGCTGATGACCAGGGTGTCGGTGATGTGGCCCTCCGCGTCGATGATCTGCGTGGGGTCGTCCATGGGGGAGCGGGAGGCGGCGTGGTAGAAGGTCGTCACCGAGCGCATCTCCGGGATCTCCAGCCCCGGGCAGAGCGTGGCGGCCGTGGCGGGATCGGTGGCCACCACCACGGCGCGGGCCGGGATTGTCGCGCCCCCGGCCGTCTCCACCCCCTCCCCGGTCACGGCGGCGACCGGCGTGCCCAGCGCGAGCGTCCCCGGGGGTAGGCGGGCGGCGAGCTGCCGGGGGATCTCCCCCATGCCGGGCGCGGGCACCCCGACCGTTCCCCGGGCGAAGGCGCGCCAGATGAGGTGGAAGAAACGGCTGGAGGTCTCCAGCTCCCGCTCCAGGACGACACCCGACAGGAACGGGCGGATCAGCTTCTCGACCATCCTCGGCGAGACGCCCCAGTGCCGCAGTTCCTCGCGCGTGGTGCGCTCGCGCCCGTCGCGCAACCGGCTCACCGGCAGCAGGACGTCCCGCGCGGTCAGCGCCGCCAGGGCCGCCTTGTCGGCCGGTGAGCCCACGTCGGCCAGGAGCCCGCTGAGCGCCTGGCCCGGATGGCGCCAGGGCAGCATGAACCGCTCCCGCCGTCCCCTCTCGAAGGAGATCAGGCCGGACGGGATCGGGCGCAGGTCCAGCGCGGCGACGTCGAGGACCCGGGCGGCCTCCGGGTAGGCGGTGTTGAACACCTGGAAGCCGTGGTCCAGCCGGAAGCCGTCCACGACGTCGGTGCGTACCCGGCCGCCCACCTCGTCCGCCGCCTCGACGACGCGGACCTCCACTCCCGCCGAGCGCAGCCGGAGGGCGCACGCGAGACCGGCGAGCCCCGCACCGACGATGACCACCGTGTCCGGCATGACGCGTCCCCCCGAGTCGACGGCGGCACGGAGCCGTGGGCCGTGGAGGCCGCGGGTCCGTGGAGTCCCCCGGTGAGGGATCCGCCGTCCATGTCTTCGAGCGGACGGGGGCCGGGGGTTGCGCCCGCCCGCTCCGTTCCCCGTACGGCCTACCCCAGCTGCACGGTGATCTCTCCCCCGAGCCGGAAACCCCCGGTCAGCTCCAGGTCGTCGCCGCTCCAGAACCGGCCGGGGTCGTACCAGTTGGGGCGCCGTCCTCCCGGCAGCAGCCCCATGGCCTCGTACGTGACCGCGACGACCTCGGCGCAGTAGGCGCTCTCCAGGGCGCTCTCCTCCGCGCCCCGCTTGAAGAGCTTGGGCACCCGCCCCTTCATCCAGCGGCCGGCGAGCCTGGCCGTCGACGGGAAGGGCGTGCCGTCCAGCCGGGCGACGGTGCGCAGGACGGCGTCCTCCATCTCGCGGGGAGGCTGCGGCTCCAGCTGCCGCAGCCAGCCGCGCTGGCCGTATCTGGTCGCCCAGACCGTGACCGCCTCCCGCAGGTCGTGCAGCTGGACGCCGCGCTGGTGGGTTCCCGACCACAGGTCGGGCAGGGAGCGGCCCAGCTCCGCGTGCCACATCAGGGGTGGCATGTCGTCGATGACGACCGACATGCCGACGTGGTTGACGGGGCTGTTCGTCATGGTCTGGATGGCTCGGTCGGGCACCGTTCGGCCGCGGAACAGCCACACGTCGCCGGTGCGGGTCAAATTGACGGCCTCATCGAGGCTGATGCTCTTGCCGGACATTCCGATAGCGTAGGCACATGCGATGGTGGAAGATACTCGGTCTGGCAGGAGTGGCGGGCGTCGCGGCCACGGGGGTCGTGATCGCGCGGGCCGAGCGCCGGCGGCAGGCCTACACCCCGGACGAGATCCGCACCCGCCTCCGCGCCCGCCTGGAGGAGTCCGGGGGAGAGCCCGCCAAGCCGGACCTGAAGATCGTCGGCCCCGCCGACCAGGCACCCTAGCCCCCGGCCCCCTCACCCCTGGAGCCCCCGGCCCTTCCGGGCTCAGGCGACGGGCTCCGGGGCCGCGCGGCCCTCTCCGCTCACTCCGGGAACGGCGAGATAGAGGTCCGAACGGGGGTGATAGAGCCCGGCGCGCGCCTGATACACATTGACGATCACCAGTATCACGACCGAGAACGCCCCGTACTGCACGCCGCCCAGCCCCACGGCGAGGTCGATCGGGAGAGTCAGCGCGATCACCCCCCGGACCGCCGCGTCGGCCAGCGCCCCGACGCCCCAGACGACCGTGGAGACCCGCCACACCCGGCGGAAGCGCGGCGAGACGGCCCACAGGTCGTCCCACGACACGTCCCTGGCACCGACCCGGCCCTCCAGCAGCGGCCGGGAGAACTGCAGGGCCAGCGGTCTCGGCCCCCGGGCGGTCGCCAGGAACCAGCCTCCGGCCACGACCATCACCAGGGCCCCCTTGAGGAGCAGGAAACGGGGACTGCCGCCGACTACCGACAGCCCGGCGCTCACCAGCATGGCGCTCACCATGAACAGGCCCACGGAGTCGAGGCGGCGCTCCCTGACGAGAGTGGCGACCATCCCGGTGCCGGGCACCAGGGAGCTGACGACCAGGGAGGCGACGTAGCCGACGTCCGCCGCGCGCAGGGCGTAGTAGAGCCCGATGGGCAGGACGAGGTCCACGAGCATCAGCACGGCCGCGGCACGACGGCCCGCCCTCGCCCCCGTTCTCGCTCCCGTCCCCGGCTCCGTCCCCGCTTCCGCTCCCTTCCCTGCCCCCGTCCCCGCTTCCGGATCCGTTGCCTGCCCCGCTCTCGGCTCCGTGCCCATCACCGTCCCCGTCCCCGCTTCCGGCTCCGCCCGCCCCTCCCGTTCCGCGCTCATCTCCCGCTCCGCGTGGCCAGGTCGAAGATGGTCACCAGCTCGGCGGCGTAGAGAGTGGTGTCGACGTCGGGGTCGGCCTCCATCAGGAAGGGCAGCCCGTCCACGGACCGCTGGATGCTCATCGCCATCACCCTGGGTTCGAAGGCGCGGAACTCGCCCTCCCGCTGGCCCCAGCGCAGGATCTCCTCGATGTGGGAGAGGGTTCTCAGGTCGGTGGCCGCGTCGTGGGAACGCTCACCGTCCTCGCCCCGGTAGTTGACGAAGATCTCGTACAGCGCCCTCATCCGGACGCGGTGGGTGGCGATGAACTCGACGTTGCCCGTGATGTAGGCCCTGATCGCCCCGCCTGCCGTGGACTCCGCCCGCAACCGCGCGGACATGAACTCGCCGATCTCCCGGTAGACCTCGGCGACGACCTGGGCGATCAGCTCGTTCTTGCCCTGGAAGTGGTACGAGATCAGGCGGGTGCTGCTGAGCCCGGCCCGCTCGGCGATGCGCGCGAAGGACGCCTGCCCGTATCCCAGCTCGGCGATCGTCTCGATCGCCGCCTCGACGATCTGGGCGCGTCGCGCGGCGGCCGCGAGGCTCGGAGGCTTCGTTACTTGCATAGGTAATAAGTAACTCAGTCAAGTAACAAGCGCAAGGGGTGGACCGGGAAACGGTCCACCCCTCGCGTCGTCGTGCCCTCGCCGGCGGCTTCGGCCGGAGCTCTCGGCCGGAGCTCTCGGCCGGATCGGCCGGAGCCATCAGCCGGAGCTCTCGCTCGAAGCCCTCGGCCGGATCGGCCGGAGCCGTCAGCCGGAGCTCTCGGTCGAACCCTGGCCCGGAGCCGTCAGTCGAAACGGATCGCGGCCGGGTCCCACCCCTCGGGCAGCGGGGCGGGTATCGGACAGGTGCTGCCGATCTCCACGAACTCGGCCCGCTCCGCGGACTCCGCGACAGCGATCATCGTGTCGAGGACGTGCAGGCCCAGCTCGCCGGTGGTCCGGTGCGGCCTCCCCTCGCGGATGGCCTGGGCCATGTCGAGCACGCCCAGGCCGCGACCGGCCTCGGTGCCCTTCGTGGGGACCGGCACCCACTCGTCGTCGGCGGCCCGGCGCAGCCCCACCTCTCCGCCGAAGGTGTTGGGGTCGGGTACCCGCATGGTCGCCTCGGTACCGGTGATCTCGATGAACCCGGTGCGGCGCAACGGCGAGTCGAAGCTGAACACCATCGTGGCGGCCTGTCCCGCGGCGAACTCCAGGAGCGCGGTGGTGTGGGTGGGCACCGCCACCGGAAAACGCGTCCCGGCCTTGGGACCGGAGCCGACGACCCGCTCGTCCCTGGCCCTGCGGCCGGCCGCGGCCACCCGCGCCGCCGGGCCGAAGAGGGTCACCAGGGTCGTCAGGTAGTACGGTCCCATGTCGAACAGCGGCCCGGCCCCCGGCTGGAAGAAGAACTCGGGGTTTGGATGCCACGACTCGGGCCCCGGCGTCTGGAACAGGACCAGGCCGGTGAGCGGGGTGCCGATGGCCCCCTCGGCGACGAGCCTCGCCGCGGTCTGCAGCCCGGCGCCCAGGAAGGTGTCGGGGGCGCTGCCCAGGAGCACCCCCGCCGCCTCGGCCGCCTCGACGAGCCGCGCGCCGGACTCCCTGTCCACGGTGAAGGGCTTCTCGTTGTAGACGTGCCGCCCGGCCAGGACGGCGGCGAGCGCCACCTCGGCGTGCGCGGCGGGGACCGTGAGGTTCACCACCAGTTCCACGTCGGGGTGCGAGATCGCCTCCTGCGGCGAGGTCGCCACCGGCACGCCGTACTGCCCGGCGACCTCCCTGGCGCGCTCCAGGTCGAGGTCCGCGCACGCCACCACCCGCACGCCGGGGAAGGAGGTGAGGTTGCTCAGGTACTGGTGGCTGATGTTCCCGCAGCCGACGATCGCCACCCCCAGCGGGCCGGTCACAGGCTCACCCGCCCGGCGGCGGCGAGGCCGGTCAGGTAGGCGTGGCTGTCGGCCAGCGCCTGGAGCATGTCGGTCGCGCAGTGGTCGAGCTCCACGATCCGTACCGCGTCCGGCGCGGTGTTCAGCGCGTCCACGATGGGCACCCGGCCGGAGCCGACCGCGGTCATCGGGCCCTCCTGGGTGGCGGGGCCGTCCTTGACGTGCAGGTGGCTCACCCGGTCGCCGAGCCGGGTCAGCAGCCCCGACGGGTCGACCCCGCCGGTCGCCGCCCAGTAGAGGTCGACCTCCAGCAGCACCGAGGGGTCGAGCAGTTCCGCGAGCACCTCCAGCGCGGGACGGCCGTCCACCCGCTGCTCCAGCTCCCACCAGTGGTTGTGGTACCCGAGCCGCAGCCCGTGGTCCGCCGCCTCGCGGGCCGCCTCGCCGATGGTCCTGGCCGCCAGCTCGACCCCCTCCCTGTCGGCGAACCACTCGGCGGGGGCGGCGGGCACGATGACCGTCTCCGCGCCGACGGCGACGGCCCCGGCCAGCGCGGCCGCGCGCCGCTCGTCGAGGAGCGGCGCGTGCACGCTGCACACCGAGAGCCCGGCCTCCCGCAGGTCGTCACCGAGACCTTCCGGATCGAGGTGCGCGTCGTACGGCTCGACCGCGCCGTAGCCCATGTCGGCGATGCGGCGCAGCACGGCGCGGCGGTCGACGGCCGCCTGTTCGCGCACGGAGTACAGCTGGACGGCGAGTGAGCTCATCGGTTCTCCTTAGCGTGGACACCCCCGCCTGCGGGCGGAGGAGAGAACGCGGCCCTCTATCCCGCGACGGGGAGGACCAGGGCCGCGGCGCCGTACAGGCCGGCGTCGCGTTCCAGGGAGGTACGTTCGACCTTCAGGCCGCGCAGGAAGCCGAGGCCCGCCCGCTTGGCGACCGCCTGGCGCAGCGGGGCGAGCAGGGTCTCCCCCGCCCCGGAGACGCCGCCCCCGATGACGACGTCGTCGAGGTCGAAGAGCGCCGCCGTGCCGAGGATCGCCACGGCCAGCGCGTCGGCGGCCCGCTGGAAGGCCAGCTGGGCGACGGGGACCCCGCGCGCGGCGTCGGCCGAGAGCGCGCGGGCGTCCGGGGACGCGCCTGGAGGAGCACTCCAGCCGTTCGCCAGCGCCCAGCGGACCATGCTCGGGCCGCTGGAGATCGTCTCCAGGCAGCCGACCGCCCCGCAGGGGCAGAGCTCCCCGTCGAGGTCCACGGAGATGTGCCCGATGTGCCCGGCGTTTCCGGTCGGTCCCACGTACGGCACCCCGTCGAGGACCAGGCCCCCGCCCACGCCGGTGGACACCACGATGCCCAGCAGGGCCCGGGAGCCCGAGTGCCCGCCCCGCCACCACTCCCCCAGCGCCATGCACTGCGCGTCTCCCGCGAGCGTGACGGGCAGGCCGGGAAGGAGCTCACTCACCGCGGCGGCCAGCGGGAACTCACGCCAGGCGGGGATGTTGACCGGGCTGACCGTGCCGGCGACGGCGTCGAGGGGTCCGGCGGAGCCGATGCCGACCCCGACCAGCTCCCCCAGGTCTTCACCGGCGGCGGAGGCCGAGACGCCGCCGACCCCCCTGAGGCCGTCAGTGCCGTCAGTGCCGTCAGTGCCGCCGGTGCCGCCGTCACGGATGCCGGGGACATCGCGGATGTGCCGGACGAGCGAGACCAGCGTCGCCTCGGGGTCGGGGCCGACCGGCAGCTCCGCCCTGCGTGCCACGGTCCCGTCCGGCCTGACCAGCGCCGCGGCGAACTTGGTGCCGCCGATGTCGATCGCGAGGGCGGTCATCGGGCGGACTTCCCGGCGTACCGGAACCCGGAGGGACGGCAGGCGGCCACCGGGGCCACCACGCGGCTGTGCAAGGGGATCCTCCGCTGATCAATGCCACAAAGGGTGCGCCACACAAGTGACCGGGCAAACAGGGTGAAGGTACGACGTTGATGACAACGTTGTCAACGGCCTGTGGGGAGTACGTGGCCACCGGTTCACCACGAGCCCTTCGTGAGTTGTACAGGCTTATCCGATTTAGGGGCAGATACGGTTAGCTCAGGTGTGATGTGAGGAGACTGCGATGACGCACGAACACGCGGGACAGCCCGCCAGGCCGTCCGATCTTGTCGACGTGGCCCGCCTGGTGACCTCCTACTACGCCCTGCATCCCGACCCGGGCGAGGTGGGCCAGCGGGTGGCGTTCGGGACGTCGGGACACCGGGGCTCCTCGCTGAACGTCGCGTTCAACGAGGACCACATCCTCGCGACCAGCCAGGCGATCGTGGAGTACCGGGCGGCGCAGGGGATCGACGGCCCGCTGTTCCTCGGTGCCGACACCCACGCCCTGTCGGAACCGGCCCAGGTGTCGGCGCTGGAGGTTTTCGCGGCCAACGGGGTGACGGTCATGATCGACAGCCGGGACGGCTACACCCCGACCCCCTCGGTCTCCCACGCGATCCTGGCCCACAACCGGGGGCGCTCCTCGGGACGGGCCGACGGCGTGGTGGTGACCCCCTCGCACAACCCGCCGGGCGACGGCGGGTTCAAGTACAACCCGCCGCACGGCGGCCCGGCCGACACCGACGCCACCTCGTGGATCCAGGACCGGGCCAACGCGCTGATCGCCGACGGCCTGAAGGAGGTCAGGCGGGTCCCGTACACCAGGGCGCTGGCCGCCGACACGACCGGCCGGTACGACTTCCTCGGCCACTACGTGGACGACCTGCCCTCGGTGCTGGACCTCGACGCCGTCCGGGAGGCCGGGGTGCGCATCGGCGCCGACCCGCTGGGCGGGGCGAGCGTCGCGTACTGGGGGGAGATCGCCGAGCGGCACCGGCTGGACCTGACGGTGATCAGCCCGCTGACCGATCCGACGTGGCGGTTCATGACGCTGGACTGGGACGGCAAGATCCGGATGGACTGCTCGTCCCCGTACGCGATGGCCTCGCTCATCGCCAACCGCGACGCCTTCGACGTCTCCACGGGCAACGACGCCGACGCCGACCGGCACGGCGTCGTCACGCCGGACGGGGGGCTGATGAACCCCAACCACTACCTCGCCGTGGCGATCTCCTACCTCTACTCCCACCGGCCCGGCTGGCCCGCCGACGCCGGGATCGGCAAGACGCTGGTGAGCAGCGGCATGATCGACCGGGTCGCCGCCGACCTGGGCAGGCGGCTGATGGAGGTCCCCGTCGGGTTCAAGTGGTTCGTGCCGGGCCTGCTGGACGGCTCGCTGGGCTTCGGCGGCGAGGAGAGCGCCGGGGCCTCGTTCCTGCGGCGCGACGGCTCGGTGTGGACCACCGACAAGGACGGCCTGATCCTGGCGCTGCTCGCCTCGGAGATCATCGCGACCACCGGCCGCTCGCCGAGCGAGCACTACCGCGACCTGGTGACCCGGTTCGGCGACCCCGCCTACGCCCGCGTCGACGCCCCCGCGACCCGGGAGGAGAAGGCGGTGCTCGCCAAGCTCTCGGCCGAGCAGGTCACCGCCGGCAGCCTCGCCGGTGAGGAGATCACCCAGGTGCTCACCTCGGCCCCCGGCAACGGCGCCGCCATCGGCGGGCTCAAGGTCTCCACCGAGAGCGCCTGGTTCGCCGCCCGCCCCTCCGGCACCGAGGACGTGTACAAGATCTACGCCGAGTCCTTCAAGGGCCCCGAGCACCTGGCACGGGTGCAGCAGGAGGCGCGCGACCTGGTCTCGGAGACCCTGGGCTGACGGCGCCGACGACGCGCGACCGGCGGGCGCCCCCGAGGTGGCCGCCCGCCGGACGGCCGGGCCCCTCGGAACGCGGGCTCGGCCGGGCACGCGACGCGGCCGGGCTCCCGCGAGCCGGCTTCGGACGAACGTGACCCGGGCCGCCGGGCTCTTGCGAACCCGCACTGAACGGACACAAGCCGGGCCGCCGGGCTCCCGCGAACCCGACTCTGGTGAAGGAGCGGCGCGGCCTCAGGTGAACATGCGCCAGGCGGCGGGTTTGACCGTCCAGCGGCGCCGGGTGATCCGGCCGGTCAGCTCGCCGTCGGCGTTCACCGGGACGGGACCGCCCTCCACGGTCACCTCCCTGCCGCGGGTGGTGACCACGTCGCGCAGGTCGGGATGGGTTCCCTTGCGCAGCCGCAGGGCGTAGACGAACCTGTCCAGCGGGCCGGTCGTCAGCGAGACGACGACGTCGGCCATGCCGTCGTCGGGCCTGGCGCGGGGGGCCAGCGGGGTGCCGCCGCCGATGGTGACGCCGTTGCCGATACCGGCCATGAGCACCGGGCGCCCGTCGCCGAGGGAGCGGCCGTCCACGGTGACGCGCAGCCGCCAGCCGGGGCTGCGCACCCCCGCGAGCAGCGCTCCCGCCGCGTAGGCGAGCCGCCCGAGCACCGGCTTGAGCGGCGTGGCCTCCTCGGACGCCTCGGCACCGATGCCGAGGTGGACCATGTTGACGACGACCCCGCCCTCGTCGTCCACCAGGAGGTCGAGCGGCTGGGGCCGTCCGGCGAGCACGACGCGGGCCGCGACCGGCGGGTCCAGCGGGACGCCCAGGCCGCGGGCGAAGTCGTTGCCGGTACCCAGCGGGACGAGCCCCACCGTGCGGGCTTCCAGCTCGCCGCGCCGGTGCAGGGTGGCGACCACCACGTGCAGCGTGCCGTCACCGCCCAGCACGACCACGTCCCTGCCCGGACAGGCGTCGAGCATCTCGTCCAGGTCCTTCTCCCCGACGGGCGCCTCGATCACGTCGGCGCCGCCGCGCAGCGTTTCGAGGGCGGCGGCCCTGGCCTCGTCGTCGGCGCCTCCCGCGCTCTCGTTGTAGATCGCCAGCAGCTCGGCCATGTCATTCCTCCACGTGGTCGTCCCTACGGTCCCTGCCCACGGGAACCCCGATCACGCGGGTCCCTGTCCATCCGCCACCAGCGCAGGAACACCCAGAGCCCGGTGCCGACGCCGATCAGCGCGGCCAGGACGTACACCACGCCGATCGTCGTGGCCGAGGTGTAGCCGTTGCCCGCCACCAGGATGGCCATGAGCAGCGCGGCCAGCAGCCCCACGCCCGCGCCTCCGGCGAGACCGAGCAGGCCCACCTTCAGGGCGCGGGCCAGACCGCCCCTGGGGCGGGGCACCGGCGTCATGACGGTCATGAGACGGCTCACGACGAGGGCGGGGTCGTCGTCGACCGCGCCGGCGACGAGCTGGACGGTCACCCCGCCCCGATCGGGCTCGCTCAGGCAGATCCAGTGGCGTTCCTCTAGGAAGACGGTGGCGCCTCCCGCGCCGGGAACGGTCAGCCACAGGAACGGCGTGCCCTCGGGGAACGTCCGCACACCGTGGCGGGCCGTCGGGGCGTGCGCGTCGAGCGCCGCGCCGAGAGCGCGCAGCGCCACCTCCTGGCCGGATCTCCCCACGGCTGCCTCCCTTCCTCGTCCCTTCGTGGCGCACGACGCGGCGGCCACCTCCCGGCGGCGGGCCGAGGGGCGCCCGGAGGATCGGAACCGTACGGCGAGACCGCGGGCACCGTACGGCGGATCCTGGGGACCGGGGCCCGAGGGCCCCGGTGAGCGGTCAGGCGGACCTCACACGGCGGACCCGCGGAGGGAACCGGTCCCGGCGAGGGAAGGGGAGCAGATCTCGTCCAGCACGCCGCGGAGGCGGGCCCGGTAGCCCGGGTCGGCGAGCCTGCCGGAGGCGTCGAACTGGTCCGGGGCCGAAGAGACCGCGAGTTCCGCGCCGCACACCACCGCGCCCGCGGCGCCGAGGGACCTGCGCAGCTGGATCTGCGTCCACATCCCCTCGTGGGCGCGCGGGCAGGCGGTCACCACGCCCACCGGCTTGCCCACCAGGACCGCGCCGCCGCGCGCGGACGAGATCCAGTCGAGCGTGTGTCCCAGCTGCGCGGGGAGCGCGCTGTACGCCGGCGCGGTGATCAGCACACCGTCCGCGGCGGAGAGGCGGTGCCACAGATCGGCGACCGGCCTCGGGAGCTCGCCGTCCTCGAAGGGCGGTACCTGGTCCAGGCCCCGCCAGATCTCGAAGTCCACCGTCGCGGGCAGTTCCCGTGCCGCCGCCTCCAGGAGCCTCCAGACGTACGCCCCCGGGCGAAGACTTCCCGCGATCCCAACGATCCTCATTCCCGGCCCCATCCCTGTCGCGCTGCCGCGACGTTACGAGTGAGGGAGATCCCGCCATCGGTCACGCGGTCGCGGCCGTCAGCGGAGCGGTCTCCCGAACTCACCGACAAAAACCGCTACTCGACGCCACCGTGACGCGGAGAGAGTGGTCCGCTCGCGGTACCTGTGTAGCCGCCCCGCTCACGAGCCCCGGGGTGGCGATCACGCTTCCGCAGGTCGGCGCCGCGACGGCGGTGCCGGCGAACCTCACGCTCCATCACACTCGGGGGCCTGCCCTCAGTGAGGGGCGACGAACATGATCAGGCGTATCGTTCGCGAAAAAACCGGTTATTTCTCCGTCAAGGGCGGCGAGGACACTGGAGGAAACACCTCGTCTCACGCTATGGGGCTCGCGGAGAAGGCGCTCTCCCGCGCCCCCCGGAGCGCCTACGGGGAACAGCCCTCCCCACGGCTACGGAGCCTCCCGGGGAGAACACCCTTTCCGCGTTACCGAGCCTCCCGGAGGGAGGCCCCGCGCCACGGGGAACCTCCCGGAAGAAAGCCCCCTCTCCCGCGCCGGGGAGCCCCCGGGCGGGTGCGCTCAGGGAGCCCCCGGGCGGGTGCGCTCAGGGAGCCCCCGGGTGGATGCGCTCAGGGAGCCTCCAGGTAGGTGCGGGGAGCCGCCCGGTCGGTGACCCGCTTGAGTTCGAAGAACGTCTCCTCGGTGGCGAGCACCTTGAACGCGTCCCAGAGCCGCCCGGCCCGCTCGCCGGTCGGGATCTCGCTGATGACGGGCCCGAACTGCCCGGCGTGCCCGTTCACCGAGATGGTCGGGACACCGATCAGCGACTGCTTCTGCTTCCCCGTGGGCACCAGGGCGTGCGAGGCGTGGATCGCCTCGTCCCAGGTGCCGTCGGTCCTCGCGGCGAGCAGTTCGGCGGGCAGGCCGGCGTCGGCCAGCGCGGCGGCGATCACCGGTTCCAGGGCCTCCATCGCGGCCCGCCAGCCCGCGAGACCGTTGTCCCGAGGCACGTCGCGGGACCGCTGGAACAGGCCGTCCTCGCCGTGGTAGCGGGTGCCGAGCGTGGTGTAGAGGTCACCGACGGCGGCGTCCCCCGCCGCCGCGCGCGCCGCCGCGAACACCCGCATGGTGCCCCGGCCGAGCTCGACGATCTCGCGGTACTCCTCGGACATGTCCTGCTTCTCGTTGAGCACCGCCAGGCTCATCTCCCGCCAGTTGATCGTGATGGGGCGCACCTCGCGCACTTCCAGGATCCAGCGGGAGGTGATCCAGGCCCAGGGGCAACCGGGATCGAACCAGAAGTCGACCAGATCCTCGCTCATGGGAATCCTCTTTCCTCGTGGGTCTCCTCAGGATGGGACCTCAACCCCGCTGAAGGTCAAGAGCCGCACCGGGCGTGTCCACGGCAGCGCCCCGGCGGAAGCGGAAAGGGCGGCGACGCGGGGCGGGCGCCCCGAGGTGGGTGGCCCGAGATGGGCGGGCCGAGGTGGGCGGCCCTCCGGGGAGCTCCACCTTCACACGTGCCGGCTCCGCGCGGGGGACGGCAGGCGGGCACCGGAGGCGAGCGTCTCCACGAGGCGTGGCGCGAGGGCCGCCGCCTGGGCACGGATCTCCGGGATCGCCGTCGTCTCGTACAGGCTCCCGCGCAGCATGGGACCCAGCGTGAAGATCCGGTCGTCCGGGGCTCCCCCCGCGTCCAGGACCGCGCCGCCGGGAGCGGCGTCCAGCCCGAGCCGCAGCCGGTCCGGACGGACCACGCCGTCGGCGACGAGGTCGGCGAGGAGGGGGTCGCGGGTGATGTCGGCTCCGGGGCCGGTGGCGTCGACCAGCCAGCCGACGTCGAGCTCCCGGACCGCGCCGTCGGCGCCCACCTGGACGCGCAGCCCGCTGGGGCCGGACACGGCCCGGAGCAGCCGGCCGCGCAGCACCCGAAGGCGGCCGGCGGCCCGCAGGTCGGCGATCCTGGCGGCCGTGACGGGAGGGATCCGGTGCCGGTGGACCTCCCAGTGGCGGGCCACCAGCCCGAGGAAGCGCCGCTGGTCGTCCGGGGAGAGCCGGGTCCACAGGCTCTGGACCTGGGGCCGCAGGCCGTCGACCACGCCGTACCAGTCGCCGCCGTTGTCCCGTACGGCGAGGCGTACCGCGCGGAGCAGGTCGCCGACCCCCAGCGGCCCGTCAGGGACGGGCGTCGGAACCGGGGGCGGCACCGGCCGGGGGTGCGGCCTCGGCAGCAGCGCGTGCCGCGACACCGCGTGGACGACGGTCCCCGGGTGCGCCCGGGTCACGGTGACCGCCACGTCCACCATGGTCAGTCCGGTCCCCAGCACGAGCACCGGCGCGCCGTCGCGGATCCCGGCCAGCGCGCCCGGCGCCCACGGATCGGCGACGTAACCGGGGCTCGCGGCGTCCACGACCGGCGGCCGGGCGGACTGGGAGCGGTTGCCCAGGGCCAGGACGGCGGCCTCGGCGTCCACCCGGCCGCCGCCGGACAGGTGGACCCGCACCCCCCGCCCCCGGGTCAGGGCGCTCACCGTGCCCGTCACCCTGCGCACCACGCGGACGGGCCACTCCTCGGCGCCGGCCAGCAGATCCTGGAGGTAGCGCCCGTACGTCCGTCTCGGCAGGTAGTCGGACGCGGAGACGTCCAGCCCGTCGTCGCGGGCCCAGCTCAGGAAGTGGCCGGGGTCGTCCTCCAACCCGCTCATCTTGTTCGCGCAGGCGTTGAGGAGGTGGTGCGGATCGGTGGTCGAGTACGCCTGTCCCAGCGCGTGCCGCCCGTACTGGTCGATCAGCGCGACCTCCAGCGGCATGGCCCGCGCCCGCGCCTCGCGGAGCAGGTGGACGGCCGCCAGCGTGCCGCTCGCGCCGCCGCCGACGACGGCGACCGATGGGAAACCTGACACGCGCCCCAGCATAACCCACTATTCCTGTAGGGTATACAGGATAGTGAAATCGCGAGACGTTCCATACGTGATCTTGACGCTCGCGGCCGGACCGCGACGGGGGCGGGCCTGGGGTGCGCGCCTGGCGGGCGTCGTGGCGGGCCCCTGTCCCACCGCCACGACGCCCGAGCCTCACCGCGTCTCTCCCGCCCGGGGACCGAAGGCCCGAGGCCACCGCGGAAACGCCCTTCGCGGCCTATCCGGCCGCCCCGGCCCCTCCCGCCTCCGCCGCCGCGGTGAAGCGCAGGCGGCGAGGGCCCTCGCCGAGGGGCTCCGGCAGCCTCAGCGCCCCGGCGCCGGGGGTGATCGCGCCGAGGACGCGGGGACCGGACGCGCCCGTGCAGCCGGGGACCGTCGCGGGCAGCCCGTGCGCCGTCAGCCAGCCGAGGAGCGAGAAGGCGATCGCCTCCTTGGCGTCGGCGGGAACACCCAGCTCGTCGCTCGGCACGATGCGCGCGTCCCCGGCCCGCGCGGCCAGCATGGACATCAGGACCGGGTTGCGCGCCCCGCCCCCGGAGACGACCACCGTCTCCAGGCGGTGACGCCGGATCTCCGCCGCTACGGTCTCGGCGGTGAGCGCGGCCAGCGTCGCCAGCAGGTCGGGCAGGGCCGGCCGGTACGGTGACGCCCTCTCCGCCAGGTAGCCGGGATGGAACAGCTCCTTGCCGGTGCTCTTCGGCGGCGGCGCCCGGTAGTACGGCTCGGCCAGCAGGTCCGCCAGCAACCCCTCGTGCACCTCCCCCGAGGCGGCGAGGCGGCCGTCCTCGTCGTAGGGCGCGCCGGTGGCGGCCGACACCGCCGCGTCCATCAGCGCCGACGCCGGGCCGGTGTCGTAGGCCGTCCGCGCGTCCCGCACGGTCAGGTTCGCGATCCCGCCGAGGTTGAGCGCGCCGCTCGGCCCCGGCAGCCCGTCCAGGAGCAGCAGGTCGAAATAGGAGACCAGCGGCGCGCCCTGCCCTCCGGCGGCCACGTCCCTGGCCCGTAGGTCGGAGACCACCGGCACGCCGGTCCGCTCGGCGATCCAGGCGGGCTGGCCCAGCTGCAGCGTGCCGCGCACCCGGCCGTCCTCCACCCAGTGGAACATCGTCTGCCCGTGCGAGCAGACGAGATCCACCGGCCCGCACGCCTCGGCGGCGTCGGCGAACGCCTGGCCGATCAGGGTGTCGAGCCGGCACACCTCGGCCATGCCGGCCGGGCCGGGCGGCAGCGCGCCGGCGATGCGCTCGCGGAGCCGTCCCTCGTACGGCCGCGTGCCGGTGTGCTCGACGACACCGGTGAGCACGTCACCGTCCGGGGACCAGTCCACGACCGCGCTGTCGATCCCGTCGTGGGACGTCCCCGACATCAACCCCAGGACGCGCATGCCTTCTCCTTCACCTCCTTCACGCCCCTTCGCGCCTCTTCGCGTTCCTTCACGCCTCCTCGCGGCCTCCGGATCCCGCCGGGTCGCCACCGTGGGCGCGGCGGCCGGTGCTGGGCGGGCTCAGGCGGCCGGCCCGGTCGACGGCCACCACGTGGTAGTACGCGCCTCCGGTGCCCGCCGGGTCCGTCCAGCGCAGGTCGCGGGCCGCGGGGACGACCGCGACCAGGTGCCGGGCGTCGGCGAGGTCCCCGGCCCCGGCCCGCCGGTCGAGCCGGAAGATCGCGTACTGGAACGGGACGTTCCGGCCGGTGGCCAGGATCCTCAGCTCGACGCCACCGCGCACCCGGCGCGCCAGGGGGACGAGCGGGCGGCCGGGGGCCCGGCCGGAGGCGAGCCTGGGCAGCAGCGGGGACAGCGCGGGACGGGTGTAGTGGCCGGTCACCACGGCGCTGATCGAGCCGATCCGGTCGTCGCGGACGTCGCCGGAGTTGTACCAGATGTCACCGCCGACCTCGGGGTGGCCCTCGTTGAGGGTGAGGTGCCCGCTGAGCTCGCCGGGCCGGGACCACTCGGCGGGCTGGCCCGCCGCCCCGGCCTTGTAGGCCGCCTGGCCGATCCACAGCTGGGTGCCCGTGCCCGCCACCACGTCGGACCACCAGGGGACCAGCTTGGCGTAGTCGGCGTTGGACTGGCCGATGTACCAGTAGAGCTGCGGCGCGATGTAGTCGAGCCACCCCTTCCTGACCCAGCCGCGCGTGTCGGCGTGCAGGTTGTCGTAGGACTGGCCGCCGCTGGTCTCGGAGCCCAGGGGGTCGGTGGCCCGGTTGCGCCAGATGCCCGAGGGGCTGATGCCCCAGGCGATCTCGGGCTTGACGCTCCGCACCCGCCGCCGCATCTCCCGTACGAGAAGGTCGACGTTCTCGCGCCGCCAGGACGCGAGGTCGGGGAAGCCCGCGCCGTATCGGGCGTATGCCTCGGCGTCGTCGAAGGCGGGGGTGTTGACCGGGTAGAAGTAGTCGTCGAAGTGCAGGCCGTCGATGTCGTACCTGGTGACCGCGTCCATCATCGCGTCCTGCACGAACGCGCGGACCTCGGGCATGCCGGGGTTGTAGTAGAGCTTGCCGCCGTAGGGGACGATCCAGTCTGGATGCCTGCGGCCGGGGTGGTCGGGGTGCAGCAGGGCCGGGTCGGCCTGCATCGACACCCGGTAGGGGTTGAACCACGCGTGGAAGGCGAGGCCCCGCCGGTGCGTCTCCGCCACCAGGAAGGCCAGCGGGTCGTAGCCGGGGTCACGTCCCTGCACACCGGTCAGGTACTGCGACCAGGGCTCGTACCGGGAGGGCCAGAAGGCGTCGGCGGTCGGCCGGATCTGCACGAACACCGCGTTGAGCCCGCGGGCCCGCGCCAGGTCGAGCCAGCCGAGATACTCGGCCCTCTGCTGCTCGGCGCTCAGCCCGGCCTTCGACGGCCAGTTGATGTTGACGACCGAGGCGATCCACATGCCGCGCATCTGGCGCAGCGGCGGCACCCGCCCGGCCCCGGTCCCGTACGAGATCCCGGAGGCGGCGGCCGGGGCCCGGCCGGACAGGGGCACGGCGGTCGCCGCGGCGGCGAGGGCGAGGCCGCGCAGGACGGTTCGCCGGCTGGATGAGCTCATGCGGACTCCAGGGGTGTTCGGCCACGGGCCTCGGCCGGGGAGCGCGCGCCGGGCCGACGCGAGGGCGGGCACCGGAGCGGGCACGAGGACGAACACGAGGACGGGCGCGAAGCGGGCACGACGGCGGGTGTGCGGGTGTGAGGGCGGACGCGGAGATGATCGCGGAACCGGCACGGATCACGAGGTAACGAGATCGCGAGACCGGCACGGATCACGAGATCACAAGGCCACAAGGTCACGGGTTCTCGATCGCGAGAATGACAGAAAGCTACTTCGAAGGCAATGATAATGAAGGAAATTGTCATTGATGTGTAATCTGCCTTGAGACACCTCCCTCCGCCGACCTGTTCAGAAGACGCCCAGCTCGATCGTGAAGGTGACCGGATGCCCCATCGCAGCCCCGACCTGGCCCGGCTGGCCATGACCGTCCTCCAGCCGGGTTTCGACGGCACCGAGCCGCCCGGGTGGCTGCTCCGCGCGCTCGGCGACGAGGGCCTCGGCGGGACCGTGCTGTTCGCCCGCAACCTCACCGATCTCGGCCACACCACCGACCTGGTCGCCCGGTTGCGCGCGGAGAACCCCGCCGCGGTGATCGCGGTGGACGAGGAGGGCGGCTCCGTCACCCGCCTGCAGGCCACGCGGGGCAGTTCGTGGCCGGGTAACCGGGCGCTGGGCGTGGGCGACGACGTCGAGGCGACCCGGCTGGTCGCCCAGGAGATCGGCCGCCTCCTCGCCTCGGCCGACATCACCCTCGACTACGCCCCGGTGGCCGACGTCAACGCCAACCCGGTCAACCCGGTGATCGGCGTCCGCTCCTTCGGCGCCGACCCCGAGCTGGTCTCCCGGCACACCGCCGCCTGGATCTCCGGGCTCCAGGGGGCCGGGGTGGCCGCCTGCGCCAAGCACTTCCCGGGCCACGGCGACACCCACACCGACTCCCACCACGCCCTGCCGACCCTGCACGCCTCCCCTCGGCTCCTCGCCGAGCGTGACCTGCCGCCCTTCCGCACGGCGGTGGCCGCCGGGGTACGGGCCGTCATGTGCGGGCACCTGCTGATCCCGGCCCTCGACCCGGAGAACCCCGCGACGCTGAGCCGCCGGATCACGACCGGGCTGCTCCGCGAGGAGATGGGCTTCACCGGGATGATCGTCACCGACGCCATCGAGATGCGCGCCGTCGCGGCCCTCCACTCCCCGGGGGAGATCGCGGTCCGCGCCCTGGCGGCCGGGGCCGACGCGATCTGCGCGGGCATCTCCTCCCCCGGAGGCGAGAACGTCCACGAGCTGCGCGACGCCATCGTGGACGCCGTACGGGAGGGCAGGCTGGGCGAGGACCGGCTGGCCGAGGCCGCCTCCCGCGTGCTCGCCCTGTCCGGCTGGTACGCCGCGAGCGCCGCCGCCGAGGCGCGGGCGGCGGGGATCGCCGCCCGGGGCACGGGGCACGAGGGCGAGGAGCTCGGCCTGCGCACCGCCCGCGCGGCCATCCGCGTGACCGCCACAGGCGCCCCGACCGTGCTCTCCGGGCCGCCGCTGGTCGTCGACATCGCCCCCCGGTTGAGCGAGGCGGTCGAGCCGGGCATGCTCACCGGTCTCATCGGCGCCTTCACCGAGTCGATGCCGGGCACCGTCGGCCACGTCGTCACCGTGGAGACGCCCGAGCTGCCCGACCTGAGCGACGAGAGCCGCCCGCTGGTGATGGTGGTGCACGACGCCAGGCGCCACCCCTGGGTCGGCGAGCTGCTGGCGCGGGCCGTCGCGCTGCGCCCCGACACCGTGGTGGTCGAGACCGGGATGCCCGGCGAACCCTCTGGAGCCGTGTACGTGACCACGAACGGCATCTCCCGGGCTTCGGCCCGCGCCGTGGCTCGCTGGCTGACCGGCGACCAATAGGCTGATTTATGACATGAAAGGCGCTTAATGAACGTCCTCGACGGCCCCACCCCCGTGAACCTGGTGGCCACGGTGAGGGCTGTCCTCCCCTCCCTCACCCCCGCGGCTCAGTCCATCGCCCGTCTCATCCTCGACGACCCCGGTGTGGTGGCCCGCAGCACCATCACCGAGTTCAGCGCGGCCTCCGGCACCAGCGAGGCCACGATCGTGCGCACCGCCAGGGCCCTGGGCTTCGCCGGATACTCCCAGCTGCGCTTCGCCCTGGCCGCGGCGGTGGCCAGGGACGAGCCCGAGCGGCTGGTCCCCGGCGACCTCGGCCCCGACGACCCGCTCACCGACGTGATCGCGAAGGTGGCCAGGGCCGAGTCGGAGGCGCTGGCCGACACCGCGGCGCAGCTCAACCCCGACCGGCTGGGCATGGTGGTGGAGGCGGTGGCCGGGGCGCGCAAGGTCGCCGTCTACGGGGTCGGCGCCTCCGGGCTGGTGGCGGCCGACATGGCGCAGAAGCTGATGCGGATCGGCCTGCCCGGCCACGCCTACACCGACGCGCACCTCGCGCTGACCAGCGCGGCGCTGGTACGCGGCGACGACGTCGTGGTGGCGGTGAGCTGCACCGGCGAGACCCCCGACGTGCTGGCGCCGATGCGCGTCGCACAGCGGGCGGGCGCGACCACGGTGGCCATCACCAACAACCCGCGCTCCTCCCTGGCCGGGCTCGCCGACCACGTCCTGGTCTCGGCGGGCCGGGAGACCGCCTTCCGCCCGGGGGCGCTGGCCAGCCGGATCAGCCAGCTCCTGATCGTCGACTGCATCTTCGTCGGCATCGCCCAGCGCACCTTCGAGACCTCGGACGCGGCGCTGCGGGCCACCAGGGACGCCATCGACGGCTTCAGGACCGACTACCGCCGCCGGAACAGGCCCTCCTAGCCCGACCGGACCCCGCGCGGGGCCTGCCCGGGTTTCGGATCACCTCCGGTGACCGGTCGCCGGTCACCTCTCACCTCTCACTTCGAACCACGAGTCACCTCTCACTTCGAGCCACGAGGCCGCGGGTCCGCCCGCCCGGCTCGGTCCGGGCCCGGCAGGGCGCGGGGTACGGCGCGCGGCGACCTCACCGGCCTCGGCCCTCGTCGTGCCCCGCGTCCGGGCGGCCCGTTCACAGGCAGCCGTATAGCGCCTCCAGGATCGGGGGCCGGCGAGGGGCGGGGCCGGCATGGGAGGGCTTTTCTGCGGGAGCACGAAGGCCGCCCGGTGCGCGTCCTCCCCGGAAAGCCCGATCGAGAGATCGGGGATGCCCGGCTCCTCGGAGACCAGGTCGCGGATCTCCCTTCGGGTGACCCGGCGGAGCAGCTCGCCGACCAGCCGGCCGAACGTGACCGCGTGGTATCCGTGCCGCTCCCCGGGGTCCACCGGGGTTCCTCCGCGGCCAGCGCGCCCGCCATCGCGTCCCAGTCGTAGAGGCTCCCCGGTGGCAGCGGGGAGCGGATCGCGGGCAGCCCCGCGCGGTGGGACAGCAACTCGGCGACGGTGGCCTCGGCGGTGAACCCGGGCCGGTAGCGGGCCACGGGCGCGTCGAGGTCGACGAGCCCGCGCCGCGCGCACAGCAGGGCCACGGTCGCGACGACGCCCTTGGAGACCGAGAAGACGTTGACCACCGTGTCGCGCCGCCACGGGCGGGTCCCGCCCTGGTCGGCGGTGCCGAGCCAGACGTCCACGGCTACGTCTTCCAGCACCTGCTCGGCGGCCCGGCCCGCGTCAGCGACCTGGCGGGACCGCTCGGCATGACACCGCAGGGCGCGTCCAAGGTCGTGGCGGAAATGGAGCGGATCGGCTACCTCACCCGCAGGGCCGATCCGGAGGACCAGCGGGCACGCATCGTCGAGCTGACCGGGCACGGCAGGGACGCCGTCGACGCAGGCCGTGCGGCGCGCGCCGCCGTCACCGCCGAGCTTCGCGCGGTCCTGGGCGGGACGGCGGCGGACGAGCTGGTGTCGTCCCTCGACCGGCCGGCCGACCACACGGGCGCCATGCGCGAGCTCCTCGCCCGCCGCCTCAGGCCCCGCCACACGTGAGTCCTCGCGGCCCCGTCCCGCGGGAGTCGTCCCTGCCCGCGAGCCCCGCGCTCCGTCACGGGAGCTCAGGACAGGCGCAGGGCCTCGGCGGCGACCGCGTGGCGCAGGTCGCGGATGCCCGCCCGGCCGCGCAGGGGGTGGACATTGTTGGTCAGCAGGACGACGGTGAGGGCACGCCCGGGATCGACGACGAGCGAGGTGCCGGTGAAGCCGGAGTGACCGTAGGCGTCGGCGAGCGGGCCGACGATCGCGGGATCGCCGATGCGCACGCCCAGGCCGTGGCGGAAGTCCGTGCCCCTGACGCCGTGGTCGCGGGTGATCTCGGCGACCGCGCCGGGACCCAGCACCGGCGCTCCCCCGGTGCGCAGCGCCTCGGCGAAGCGTACGAGGTCGTCGGCGGTGGAGAAGATCCCGGCGTGCCCGGCGACCCCGCCCAGGCCGTGCGCGGTCTCGTCGTGGACCTCGCCGCGCACGCATCCCGGGCCGGGGCGCTCGGGCTTGTGCTCGGTGGCGACGATCCGGGGCAGCAGGGACGCGGCGGGACGGTAGCCGGTGTCGGGCAGGCCCAGTGGCTCGACCACCCGGGTACGGGCGAGCTCGTCCAGGGAGGCCCCACCGGCGATCTCCGCCACCCGGCCCGCCGTGATCAGCCCGACGTCGGAGTAGAGGTAGCGCTCGCCCACCGGACCGATCGGCGGTGTCGAGAGGATCCGCTCCATGCGCGCGGCGCGGATCTCCGGGCCGTCGCCGGGGATCTCCTCGTGGGCCCTGCGTCCCGGCGGCAGGCCGGCGGTGTGGGTGAGCAGGTGCCGCAGGGTGACCTCGGGGGCGCCGCCGTAACGGCCGGGCAGCCAGGCCGCGACGGGCTCGTCCAGGCCGAGAAGGCCGTCCTCGGCGAGTGACAGGACGACGGCCGTGGTGAAGAGCTTGGTGATCGAGGCGAGGTCGAAGATCGAGTCTCGGAGGGCGGGTGGCCGGTCTCCGGCGAGGTCCTCGGCGGCCGACGCGTAGCGCACGGCCTCCCCCGCCGCGGCGACGGCCACCGTGACCCCGCCCACGGCGATCGCGGCCACCGCCGCCGAGCAGACGCGCGGCACCGCCGCCCCGAGGATCCCGGCGAGCCGGGAACCTTCCTCACAATCGGACACCGCTCCCGCTCCCGCCCTCGGCTCCGAACCCGCCCCGGTTCCGGGTCGTCCCCGGCCCCGATCCCACTCCCGGTCCCACTCCCGCTCCCGGTCCCGCTTCCGCCCTCGGCTCCGAACCTGCCCCCGGTCCCGGGTCACCCTCGGCTCCGATCCCACTCCCGGTCCCGGGGTCGCCCTCGGTTCCGGGGTCGCCCCTACGCACCGGCCCCGACCCTGGTACCGGCCCCGGACCCGGTGTCGCGTGTGGGACCGGTTCCATGCCCGGCACCGGTGTCCATCACCGCCGGAGGTTCAGCCACAGGTCAGGCGCCCCTGACCTGCTTCGCCGCCTCCAGCGCCGCCTCAAGACGGTCGCCGTGCCGCTCCAGCAGAAGCCGGGCGCCACCGGCGTCGAGACCGTGCTCGATCATCAGTACCGCGACCTTCACGTGCCAGCCCGCGGCCTCCAGCGCCGAACGGGCGGCGGAGAGGGCCGCCCCGGTGATGTCGCTGACCATCCTGGCGGCCCGGTCGGCCAGCTTGGAGTTCATCGCCGACACCTCGATCATGGTATTGCCGTAGGTACGGCCCAGCTTGACCATCGCGATCGTGGAGATCATGTTGAGGACCAGCTTCTGCGCGGTCCCCGCCTTGAGCCTGGTGGAACCGGTCACCACCTCCGGGCCGACGATCACCTCGATGGGGTGCAGCGCTGCCGCCGACAGCGGGGTCGCGGCGTTGCACGACAGTCCCACGGTCAGGGCGCCCCGGCGGCTCGCCTCGGCGAGCGCGCCGAGCACGAACGGCGCGCGACCGCTGGCGGAGACGCCCACCACCGCGTCGAGCGCGCCCACCCCCCGTTCCCGGAGAGCTGCCGCCCCCCCGGCGTGGTCGTCCTCCGCGCCCTCGACCGAACGGGTCAGCGCGGGAGTGCCGCCCGCGATGACGCCCTGGACGAGCTCGGGATCGGTGCCGAAGGTCGGCGGGCATTCCGAGGCGTCCAGCACGGCCAGCCGGCCCGACGTCCCCGCTCCCACGTAGAACAGGCGGCCCCCGGCCTTCATCCGGGCCACGACCGCGTCCACCGCGGCCGAGATCTCCGGGATCACCTCGGCCACCGCCGCGGGCACCGCGGTGTCCGCCGCGTTCATCAGCCTGGCCACCTGGTCGGTGGGAAGCCGGTCGATCCGGCTGTAGCGCGGATCGCTCTGCTCGGTGGACAGCGTGGACAGTGTGACTAGTTGATCACTCATGACGTCCCATGTCGTTAGTTTTCCTGATCTCACTACCGCTGAGTAGCCGATCTTCGGACGGTGAGGGCGTTACAGGCACATACCCGGTAGGAGGCCGCCCATCGGCCCGCCCCGGCGGGCGGGGTCCGTCACGGCAGGCCACGGCGGTAGAGCCAGAAGACCCGCTCGGCGCGCGCGCCGACCGCCCTGGCGTAGAAGCGCAGTGGTCCCACCCAGCTGATCTGGGTGCTCGACATGCCCGCGGCCCGCTGCTCGGCGAGGCACCGGCGTACGAGCACGCGGCCGATCCCCAGGCCACGCGCGGCCGGCGCGGTGCCCATCGGGCCGAACCAGGAGGGCCGCGAACCCCACGCGGCGAAGCCGAGGATCTCGCCCTCCCTGACGGCGTAGTGGCAGCCGGTGGCCTGCTCCGCCTCCCAGGCCCAGTTGGCGTTCCAGTGCTCCTCCACGAAGGCCGACACGGCGGCGCGCTCCCCGGGGGCGGCGGCGCGCACGGTGACCCCGGAGGCCGCCAGCAGGGTGAGGTCGGCGTCGACGGAGAGGTCCCGGGTGAGGTCGGCGGTCATGTTCCAGGCGACCCGGTAGCGCTCGTAGCCGAGGCTCTCGGCCAGGCAGGCGGCCTCGGTGTAGCGCACGTCGATGCCGGGCCAGGCGTAGCAGGGCGGGTTGCCGGCGAAGCGGGCCTCGGTCGCCCCCCGGCCGCGCAGCCAGTCCTCGGCCGCGGCGACCAGCGCCCGGCCGAGGCCCGTCCCCCGAGCCTCGGGACGCACCGCGAGCAGGTCGATGTGACCCGCGTGCGGGTCGCGCGCCGACATGGAGGCGAACGCCACGCCGTCGAGGTCGCGTGTCACCAGCGCCGTCCAGGGCCGGTGCGCGGGCGGCGCGGCGAGCCTGGCGACCAGGCTCGCGGCCTCCCCCGCGTCATGGGTGAGCGCGGCCCCGGCGAGCGCCGCGAGCGCCGCCGCGTCGGCGGCGACGGCCTCGCGGATCCCGGACGCCGCCGACGCCCCCGGCGCCTCGCCCGCGCTCCACGGCCCCTCCCCGGGGCCGTCTCCCAGCGGGCTCACGGGTGGCCGACCGGCATGGCGACGACGTTGCGCGGAGCGGGGTGGAAACAGGCGTGCTCCTGGGGCGTACCTCCGCCGTGGCCGAGCAGCGGATGCTCCGACTCGCAGCGATCGGTACGGAACGGGCAGCGCCGGGCGAACAGGCAGCCCTCGTCGAGGCGGCCCTCGTCGAGCGCCCCGGTCGGCGTCACCGGCTCCTCGCCGGGCCGCTCCAGGCCGTGCAGCACGGGAATGGCCGACAGCAGCGACTGGGTGTACGGGTGCACGGGGCCGGAGATGATCGTCTCGACGTGCCCCCGTTCGACGACCTCCCCCCGGTAGATGACGTACAGCTCGCCGTCGTCACCGATGTAGCGCGCGGTGGCCACGTCGTGGGTGATGAACAGCACGCTCACCCCGAGGCGCTCGCGAAGGTCCTTGAGCAGGGCGAGGATGCCGAGCCGCAGCGATACGTCGATCATGGAGACGGCCTCGTCGGCGACGAGCATCTCGGGGTCGACGGTGAGGGCGCGGGCGATGACGACCCGCTGGCGCATGCCGCCGGAGAGCTGGTGGGGATAGCGGGACAGCACGTAGCCGGGGTCGAGACCGACCAGCTCCAGCAGTTCCTGGGCACGCCCGTCCACCCACGCCCGCGGGCGGCCGGTCTGCGCGGCCCGCAGCGACAGCGGCGCGTCCAGCGTCTGGTGCACCGTGCGGGTCGGGTTGAGCGCCGAGTACGGGTCCTGGTGGATGAGCTGGATGCGGCGGAAGTAGGGCTCGCGCTGCTTGGGGCGCAGCGACGACAGGGGCGTGCCGTCGATGGTGATCTCTCCGGAGTCGTGCCTCTCCAGCCCGGCGATGATCCGCCCGAGGGTCGTCTTGCCGCAGCCCGACTCCCCGATAAACGACGCCGCCCCGCCCTTCGGGATGGCGAAGTCGACGCCGCGCAGCGCCTTCACCTCCCGGCCGGGGAGGAAGCCACCCCGCTGCTTGAAGGTCTTCGTGATTCCCTGACCAGTGATCACGTTTTCTCCCTCGGTCCGTGTGCCCGGACGCCCAATCCGGCTCCCCGGGGAACCGCGTCCCGCTCCTCGTACGCGGTCCCGTCTCCGTTCGCGGCTTCATCCCCGTTCCCGTTGCGGGTCCCGTTCGTGTTCCCGGTCCCGATCCCGGTTCCGTTCGCGGTCCTGGTCCCGTTCGCGGTCCCGTCTTCGTTCGCGCCAGGCGCGGCGGTCCCGGCTCCGTTACCGGCTCCGTTCCCGGTTCCGTTCCCGTTCGTCCTCCCGTTCGCGGTCCTCGTCGCGTTCGCGGTCCCGGACCCGTTCGCGGCCCCGTTCCCGGTGCGCGCGGCGTCCGCGTCCTCGTCCGCGTGGCGGGCGGCGACGGCGTGGCAGGCCACGATCCACTCGCCGCGCGAGACGGCGGGCGGCTCCTCGGTCTCGCAGACGTCCATGCGCAGCTCGCAACGCTCCCTGAAGACGCATCCCCTCGACGGGACGGTCCCAAGCGTCGGCGGGCGGCCGGGCAGCGCCCTCGCCTCCCCGATGTCGCCGATCAGGCGCGGGATGGCCCGGATCAGGCCCTGGGTGTAGGGGTGGCGGGGGGCGCCGAGCACCTCGATGGTCGGTCCCTGCTCCACCACGCGCCCGCCGTACATGACGGCCAGCCTGTCGGCGACCTCGGCCACCACACCGAGGTCGTGGGTGATGACGAGCGTGGTGAGCCCGCGCTCCTCGTGGACCTCCCTCACGATCCGCAGGATCGTGGCCTGGGTGATCATGTCGAGGGCGGTCGTGGGCTCGTCCAGGATGACGAGGTGGGCGTTGAGCACCAGTGCGAGCATGATTCCGACCCGCTGGCGCATCCCGCCGGACAGCTCGTGCTGGTGGGAGTCGAGCACGCGCGCGCCGTCCATGCCCATCCTGCCGAGCAGGTCCTTGGCATCCCTGACCAGCCCCCGAAGGTCCTGGATGTCGTGCGAGCGGCCCAGGTCGAGGAGCTGCTTGCCGACCGTCTTGAGCGGGTTGAGGGAGTTCTGGGCGGCCTGGAAGACGTACCCGATGTGCCGTCCCCGCGCCCGGCGCAGATCGTCGCCCCGCAGCCCGACGACGTCGCCGAGCCCGTCGATCTCCACGCTGCCCGAGCGGATCCTGCCGGGGGGCTGGACCGCGTTGAGCAGCGACAGCGCCAGGGTGGACTTGCCGGATCCCGACTCGCCGACTACCCCGGTGATCGTCCCGGGCACCAGTTCGAGGTCGATCCCCGACACCGCGGGCAGTTCCCCCGCCGACGTCCGGTAGACGACGGACAGGTCGCCGACGCGCACTCCCGGCGGCCCGCTCCTCCCCGCGTCGCGGGGCCCCGGGTCGCCCTCGGTGCCCTCCGGCTTCCGGGCACCCCGGGTGCCCCAGGTCCTCACGGCCGCGGACAGCCGCTCTCCCGGGGTCATGGACGCCTTCTCCGAACGTGTGGACATCTGTTCAGTCCTCCCGCAGCCGGGGGTTGAAGATCTCGTCCATGGCGTCGACGACGAGGACGATGCCCAGGGTGAGCAGCAGGATCGCCAGCAGCGGCGCCAGCATGTACGGCAGCGCGGTGGTCGTCGTCAGCGCGCCGCCGCCGAACACCGCGAGGTTGAGCATGACGCCCCAGTTGTTGGCGTCGAACGGCAGAACGCCCAGGAAGAACAGGCCCACCTGCGCGTACACCGCGCCGGTCACCGCGATGAGCATGTTCATCGCGATGAAGGGGGCCATGCTGGGCAGCAGTTCCCTGCCGACGATGTGCCGTCCGGACAGGCCGAGCCCCCTGGCCGCCTCGATGAAGCCGCGCTCGCGCAGCGAGAGGGTCTGCGCCCGTACGGCGCGCGCCACCCCGCCCCAGCCGAGGAGGCCGAGCACCAGGCCCATCTCGATCGCGCTGGTGAACTTCCAGACGGTCGACAGGACCAGCAGCAGCGGGAGGGCGGGGATGGTGAGCTTCATGTCGGTGATCCGCATGAGCACGCTGTCCCAGCGCCCGCGCCGGAACCCCGCGAACAGCCCGACGGCGGTGCCGAGGGCGACCGTGATGACGGCGGTGACCAGGGCGGTCAGCAGGACGTACCGGGCCCCGGTGATCACCAGGGCGAGCACGTCGGTGCCCTCGAAGTCGGTGCCGAAGGGGTGCGCCAGGCTCGGCGCGGCGTAGAGCGCGTTGTCGTCGCGCGGCAGCCGCGCGGGGTAGAGCAGCGGCCCGAAGATCCCCATGAACGCGAACACGCCCAGGATCGCCACGCCCACGATCCGGCTGGGCTTGCGCCGCAGGACCCGCCAGACGCCGCGCCGGAAGTTGCGCCGCAGCGTCGCGCGGGTGCCGGAGACGCCGGGGGCACCCGGGGTTCCCGGCGTGCCGGGAGTGCCGGGAGTGCCGGGAGTGGTGATGACCGGTGCCGTCACGCGACCACCTCCGCCACCCGTGTGCCCGGGCGGCCGTTTCCCACGGCTTCCCTGATTCGTCCGGTCATGACGCCTCCTGTCCGGAACGGACCCGTGGGTCGATGGCGGTGTAGAGCATGTCGGCCACGATGTTGGCGATGACGATCGCCACGGTGATCAGCAGGAAGGCCCCGCCCATCAGCGCGTAGTCACGGTCGGTGATGCTGTTGAGCAGCAGCAGGCCCAGCCCCGGGTAGGTGAAGATCCGCTCGATGAAGATCGCGCCGCCGAACAGCAGGCCCAGCGAGAGCGCGAGGATGGTGAACAGCGGCAGGATCGCGTTGCGCGCCACGTAGCGGAAGATGATCCCGCGCTTCATGCCGCGCAGCTCGGCGGCGAGGATGAAGTCGTCGCCCAGCACGGTGACCACGCTCGACTTCATCGCCAGGATCCAGCCCCCGTACCCGGCGAGCGCGTAGGTCAGGACCGGCAGCGTGGCGTACTGGACCAGCGAGCCGATGTAGGCGGCGTTGAGGCCGGGGTCGAGCGTGACGTCCGCGGTGCCGCTGGAGGGGAAGATCGGCAACAGGGTCGTGAAGACCGCGCTCAGCAGCAGCGCGAGGACGTACTGCGGCAGGCCGTGCAGGAGCGAGCCGGAGACGGCGAGGATGTCCCCCAGCCTGCTCGACCGCTTGATCGCCGCGTAGACGCCCAGGATGATGCCGACCGCGAAGCTGAGCAGGGTGCCGACGAGGACCGGCAGGATCGTCCAGGTGGCCGCCGCGCCGAGCAGGGTGGTCACCTCCGCGCCGGGAACGCTCAGCGACTGGCCGAGGTCGAGGTGGAGCAGGCCCCTCATGTAGTCGAGGTACTGCTCCCACATCGTGCCCTTCGGCATGAAGCCGTACAGCACCGCGACGGCGCGCTCGGCCTGGTCGGGCGACATGCCCTGCTCGACCAGCTTCTCGTAACGGGCCCGCATGGGGTCGCCCGGGATGTTCCTGATGATCACGAAGCTGATCGTGGTGACGACCAGGACCATGGCGAGCCCGCGGGCGAGGTGGCCCGCCAGACGGCGTGCGATGACCGTCATGCGCGGTCCTTCCTCTTGACCATGCCGAGCTGGAGCCAGACCCCGGAGGTGAGGCGCAGCGCGTCGCTGTCGTCACCCGGGAATCCGGTGAAACGGGTGGTGTTGACGACCTGGGTGTTGACGTAGTCCCACAGCTGGATCACCGGGAGGTCCTGGTTGGCGGTCCTGGCGAGGGTCGAGACGATCCGCCGCTGCTCGGCCTCGGGGACGGAGTTCAGCCTGACCGCCAGCTCGCCGGGGTTGACCCTGCCCGCGCCCCTGACGTCGATGATCTCGGCGCCGCCCATCCAGTTGCCCTCCGTACCGGGGGCGACGTGCTTGAGCCTGCCGCCGAAGAGCTGCCAGCCGTTCTGGGCGCCGTACAGGCGCTGGAAGATGTTGTACGGCGCGGGGCCGAGCGCCACCAGCCAGAAGCCGAGGTCGTACTTCCCGGCCGCCATCTCCTCCAGGTAGAGCGGGTAGTCGGCGGTGGTGACGACCTGCGCGTCGATCCCGGCGTCGTTGAGCTGGCTGGTGACGGCCTTGGCACCGGCCAGCCAGTCGGAGAAGGACGCGGGCACGTTGATGGTCATCTTCCAGGGGCTGCCGTCGGGCATCGTCCACCTGCCGTCGACCTTCCGCATGCCCGCGGCCCGCAGCTCGCTCGCGGCCCTGGCGGGGTCGTGCCGGTAGGGCTCCAGGGCCGCGAGGCCGTCGCCCAGCCACGCCTTCGCGGCCTGCTGGTGGAGGCCGGAGGTGGTCACCGAGGCGGTGCCGCCCTCGGGGGAGGCGACCTTGGTGACCTGCTCGCGGTCGATCAGGTAGGCCAGCGCCCGGCGGACGTGCACGTTGTCGTAGGGCTTCCTGGACTGGTTGAACGCGAGCCCCTCGCTGACGGGCGAGTATCCCCTGACGACGGCGTTGCCCGAGGTCTGGGTGATCCGCCGCATCACCCCCGCGGGGACCGCGGTGAACGGGGCGCTGTCCAGCCTCCCGGCGACCAGGTAGTTCCAGACCTGCTCGTTGCCGGTGTAGTTGAGGATCCGCACCTGGTCGGCGGCGACGTTGGCCGCGTTGTGGAAGTTCTTGTTCTTGACCAGCAGCGCCTCGCCCGGGTTGACGCGCTTGAGGACGAACGGCCCGGCGGAGACGTCCTTGGCCGGGGCGAAGGAGATGACCTTGTCCGCGAGGCTGGTGATCCCGGCCCGCGCGGCCTCGGCGCCGGGGGCGGTGCTCTGCGCGAGCTTCAGCTTCTGCCAGAAGTCGGCGGGCAGCACGCCGCGCCAGACGTGCTCGGGGACGATGACGGTCTCCATGACGCTGCGGACGAAGGAGGAGCTGGGGTTCTTCGCCGCCTGGGTGATCTTGATCGTCCTGTCGTCCACGATCTTGATGTCGGCGGCTGTACCGGCCGCGGAGGGGTCGAGGGCGTAGGCGGTGCCGCCCTGGGTGTAGGCCAGGCCGATGGAGAACCTCACGTCCTCGGCGGTGATCGGCTCGCCGTCGGACCACTTCCCGCCCGGGTGGAGGCGGAGGGTGATCGAGGACTGGTCGGGGGCGATCTGCCAGCTCTGCGCGACCCCCGGGTAGAACTGGTTCGGATCGGTCAGGTGGTTCTTGGTCCACCCGAGCCACTCGGCGTTGTAGCCCCGGAAGGCGTTGCCCTTGGGGTTGTACGGGTTGATCGGCGCGTTCGCGTCGATGCCCGGCTTGAGCGCGTCGATCGTGGTGAAGACGCCACCGGCGGAGCTGTCGCCGCCGCTGCCACACGCCGCGGCACCGGCGGCGAGGCAGAGGGAGACCGCTGCCGCTGCTAGTCGCTTCATGAACCGCTCCGTTGGGTGTTCTTCGAGGTCAAGGCACCAATACCGAGGCTTCGGCGTTGTCCGGACAATACGTTCGACCCGCCATCCGCGTCAATTATCTCCATTCCTGTGATACTCCCTGTAGTTTTCCTTCACCGACCGCCAGCCCCGGCGCCACCCCGCGCCGATCACCGGCGGATCGTCGTCGGCCCCGCGCGGGGCGGGCGATCCGGGCCGGACGGCGGAGCGGACGTCCCCGATCTGTCGTACGGTCGCGGTAACCGGACAACGGATCGGCGGAGAGGTGACCACGGTGACCCTGGACGTCATGCTTGAGGACCTGCGGGAGCTCGTCTCGTGCGAGTCGTTCTCCGCCGACCACCGGGCGGTGGCCCGCAGCGCGCGGTTGGTCGCCGACCAGGGGCACCGCGGGCTCGGCGCCAGGGCCGAGACGATCGTGATCGGCGGGGTCACCCACCTGCGGTGGACCTTCGGCACGCCCAGGGTGCTGCTGCTCGGCCACCACGACACCGTCTGGCCGATCGGCTCCCTCCTGACCCGCCCCTGGTCGGTCACCGACGGGATCGCCCGGGGACCCGGGGTGTTCGACATGAAGGCCGGGCTGGTCCAGATGTTCCACGCGCTGGCCGCGCTGCCGTCACCGGACGGGGTGTGCGTGCTGATCACCGGGGACGAGGAGGTCGGCTCTCCGACCTCGCGCGCGCTCGTCGAGGAGTCGGCGCGCGGCTGCGCGGCCGCGTTCGTCCTGGAGGCGAGCGCCGAGGGCGGCGCGCTCAAGATCGCACGCAAGGGCACGTCGATGTACGAGGTCGTGGTCCACGGCCGTGGCGCGCACGCGGGGCTCGACCCCGGCAGGGGCGCGAACGCCGGGGTCGAGCTGGCCCACCAGATCCTCGCCGTCACCGGCATCGCCGACCGGGTGAACAACGGCCGGACGGACAGCGACCGGACGGACGACCGGCCCCACGGCCACCAGGCCGGCGACCGGGCGGACGGCGGACGGGCGGACATCGACCGGACAGGGAGCGGACGAGCGGGGAGCGGACGGGCGGACGGCGGACGGGCGGGGAGCGGCCACGCCGACGGCGGCCGGGCCCACGACGACGGGGCTCACGGGCGCCGGACGGACGGCGGCCGGGCGAGGCCGGGGTCCCTCGGACCGGTCACCGTCACGCCCACCGTGCTGTCGGCCGGGACCACCGGCAACACCGTGCCCGCGCTGGCCCGCCTCTCGGTGGACGCCCGCGTGCCCACCCTCGCCGCGCAGCGGCGGGTGGACGAGCTGATGCGGGCGCTCTCCCCCCGGATCCCCGGGACCCGCCTTGAGATCACCGGAGGCCCGAACCGCCCTCCCCTGGAGCACGCCTCGTCGGCCGGGCTGTTCGCCCTCGCCCAGGAGGTCGCCGCCGGGCTGGGTCTCGCCCCCCTCACCGGTGCCGGCGTGGGCGGGGCCTCCGACGGCAACTTCACCGCCGGGGCGGGCTGTCCCACCCTCGACGGGCTCGGCGCGGTGGGCGGCGGCGCCCACGCCGACGACGAGCACGTCGTCGTGGGCGAGATGCCCGGCCGCGCGGCACTGCTGGCGGGTCTGATCAGGGCGGTGCTCGCGTGAGTGGCGCGGTGTCACCGGCGAACCGGGGGCACCCGAGCGAACGGGGAGGACAGGGCGAACGGCGTGGCGGCGGGCGAGCCGCGCTCCCGCGCCCCGGACGGTGACGGCGGGCCCCAAGATCGGGGCGGGCTGAAAGTTACACCCCCGCCGGTGACGGCCGCGCAGGTCAGCCCCTCCCCGGCGGGCGGACGGCTTCCCGCCCCCACCGGAGGCGCCTAGCATCGGCCCCCACCGAGGCGGGAGCGGAAGATGCGAAGGACGGCACGCGGAAGCGGCGCGATTCTGACGGTTCTGGCGGCCGCGACGGCCATGGTCGTGACCCTGGGACTCCTGGTGGGCACCGCGGCCCCCGCCCAGGCGGCGGCCACCAGGATCATGGCGCTCGGCGACTCCATCACCGGCTCCCCCGGATGCTGGCGGGCGCTGCTCTGGAACCGCCTCGTGAACGCCGGTCACACCGGGATCGACTTCGTCGGCACCCTGCCGCCGCAGGGCTGCGGAGTCGCGCACGACGGGGACAACGAGGGGCACGGCGGGGCGCTGGTCACCAACGTCGCCGACCAGAACCAGCTCCCCGGCTGGCTCTCGACGACCAGGCCCGACATCGTGCTGATGCACTTCGGCACCAACGACGTCTGGAGCAACCGCCCCACCGCCACCATCCTGGCCGCGTACGGCAAGCTGGTGGACCAGATGCGGGCGAGCAACCCCGACACGAAGGTCCTCGTCGCCCAGATCATCCCCATGAACCCGAGCACGTGCGGTGAGTGCGCGCAGCGGGTCACCGCGCTCAACGCGGCGATCCCCGGCTGGGCCGCGGGCAAGACCACCGCGCGGTCACCGGTGGTCGTGGTCGACCAGTGGACGGGCTTCAGCACCACGTACGACACCTACGACGGGGTGCACCCCAACGCGACGGGCGACCAGAAGATCTCCGACCGGTGGTTCCCCGCGCTGGCCGCGCTGCTCGGCGCCGGACCGACCCCGACACCCACCCCGACCCCCACGCCCACGCCGACCCCGACGCCGACCCCGACTCCCACTCCCGGCGTCGGCTGCACGGCGACCTACCGCGTGGCCAACCAGTGGCAGGGCGGCTTCCAGGGCGAGGTGGTCGTCAAGAACAACGGCCCGGTGGCGATCACCGGCTGGACGGCGGAGTGGACCTTCACCGGGCGGCAGATCAACCAGTCGTGGAACGCGACGGTGACCCAGTCGGGAGTCGCCGTCTCGGCGCGGAACGCCACCTGGAACGGCGCCCTGGCGCCCGGCGCGACCACGGTCTTCGGCTTCCTCGCCTCGGGTACGGGGTCCCCGGTTCCCGAGGTGTCCTGCACGACCGGCTGACCGGCCGCGACTGAGCCGGCCTGGCCCGTCGCCGTACGGCCGGTGCGGCGAGTCCCGCACCGCACCCGGTCCCGCCGGATCCCGGCCCCTTGAGCGGGGCCGGGTCACCCGGCGCCGGACGGTCCCCGCCCGCCGCTCAGCCCTGCTCCCCGGAGGCCCCGGAAGCCCCGCCGGCCCCACCGGCCAGGGCGCCGGGAAGTCTCTCCAGCAGGCTCTTGAGATCGTCGGCGTGCTCCTCCTCCTGGGCGAGCAGGTCCTCGAAGACGCGCCTGGTGGTCACGTCGTCGTTGCCCAGCCAGTTGACGATCTCGGTGTAGGAGGCGATCGCGATCCGCTCGGCGACCAGGTCCTCCTTGACCATCTCGATCAGGTCGAGGCTGTCGTCGTACTCGGCGTGCGAGCGCGCGGCCAGCGTCTCGGGGTTGAAGTCCGGCTCGCCGCCGAGCTGGACGATGCGCTGGGCGAGACGGTCTGCGTGCTCCTGCTCCTCGGCGGCGTGCTCCAGGAACTCCGCGGCCACCTGCCCGGCGTGGATGCCCGAGGCCGTGTAGTAGTGCCGCTTGTAGCGGAGCACGCAGACCAGCTCGGTCGCCAGGGCCTCGTTGCACACCTGGATCACCCGGGGCAGGTCCGCGCCGTAGGCAGACGTGATGGGACCCTTGTCGATCTCCTGGCGCGCCCGCGCCCGAAGCTCCTTGATATCAGTGAGGAATTCAGCCATGAGCCTGCACTACCCAGATTCGGCCTCTTATCCAGTGTCGTCGGCCACAGTCGGAGGCGTTTTGTTCGCGGCGTCGCTTTCGGGGTAGCGGGCCGGGCGAGATGGGAACAGCGACGAAGGTCCCGCAGACGCGGACCATGAACGGCGAGGAGCTCTCCGCCGACCACGCGTGGACCACCCTGCGCAAATACGGCCGCTGGCACCTGGCCCGCGACTCCGTCGCCAGGTTCAGGTACGGCGAGGGCCTGACCAACGCCAGGGCCCTGGCCTTCCAGATCTGCCTGTCGATCATCCCCGGCGCCATCGCGCTGGTCGGGCTGAGCTCGGTGATCAACCAGGAGCATCTCGGCGAGGTGCTGGAGCTGGTCCTGAGCCGGCTCGCGCCGGGGGCGGGGGTGGACGCGGTCAAGGCCGTGCTCGCCGACAGCCACCGGCAGGCGGGCCGTACCGGGGGCGCCCTCGCGCTCTGGCTCGGCCTCGCCACCGCCCTGTTCTCGCTGACCAGCGCGATGGCCCAGGTGGAGCGGGGGGCGAACCGCATCTACGGCGTCGAGCGGGACCGGCCCTTCCACCGCAAGTACGGCAGGGCGCTGGTGATGGCGCTGACGGCCGGAGCCTTCATGACCGCCGGTTTCGTGGTGATGGTCGGCGGCGGCGCCATCAGCAGGGCCCTGGCGCAGGTCTACGACTGGAACGACGGGGTCACCGAGGCGTTCAACCTGGTGCGCTGGCCGCTCGGTTTCCTCCTCGCACTGCTGTCGACCTCGGTGCTGTTCCGCGCCGCGCCCCGCAGGAGGCAGCCCGGTCACACCTGGCTGGCGTTCGGCGCCCTGGTCTCGCTCGTCCTGTGGACGATCTTCACCCTCCTGCTGGCCTTCTACACCGAGAGCAGCGGCACCTTCGGCGCGACGTACGGCCCGCTCACGGCCGTCATGGCGCTGTTGCTGTGGTCGTTTCTCAGCTCGGTCGCCCTCTTCCTGGGGCTGGCGTTCGCCGCGCAGCTGGAGGCCGTCCGCGCGGGCCGGACCGGTCCCATCCACCCCGACCCGGGCCCCACGGCCGAGGAGGAGCGGGAACCCCTGGTCGGAGCGGCGGGCGCGGCGACCATCGCGGTCGCCAGGACGCTCGTGGACTCCCTTCGCGGGCGCCGGATCCGAACCGGGCGGCCCGACGGCCGGCCGGGAAACGGCGAGAAGCCGCGGAAACAGTCGTAGGAACACCGGCCAGGAGCACCCGAAGACGCACACCTCCGCGCTCCGGCCGGCGGCAGGGTGACGCCGGATCATCCGTCGCGATAGTCAACTCATCAACCCAAGGTTCTCCGAACCATAGTGAGATATATTCATGTGCGACGACCTGAGGGGTGTAGGGATGTCGGCACAGGAACGCAGGCTCGCGGCCATCGCGGCGGCATCGGCCGACGCCTTCCGTTGCGGCGACTACCACCAGGTGAGGGCCGAGGACGTCGCGGAGCGGGTGCGGCTGCCGCGGGGCGCCGAGGGCGGCAGGGGCCGCAGCGCCGTCTGGCTGTACAACGAGGTCAGGAGCCGGCGCGTGCTGGTGGCCCTCGCCGTCAAGCACGCCTTCGACGAGTTCACCGCGGGCGACGGCGCGCCGGAGCCACCGGGCTCCCTGCTCGACGCGCAGCGCCTGGTCACGGCGGCGCTGCGCAGGGTGGCGCGCTTCCACCAGGTGGAGCGTTTCATGCTCGCCCAGGTGCGACTGGGCATCGGCGACATCTCCACCTCGGAGAAGCGCCCGTCCGCCGGGCAGGTCCAGCCGGTGTGGGAGGTGACGGAGGTCTACGGCGCCACGGCCGCCACGGGATGGGAGGGCCGCGTCACCGCGTACGCGCGATACCTGGAGCCCCGACTGGAGTCCGCCGCGCTGACGGTCGGCCTCCCGCCCGCGGGGTGGGCCACCGCGAGCGCCGAGCGCCTGTCGGAGCTGGCCTTCCGGTCGATGGCCGACGATCCCGAGGGGCCGGCGGACCGCCAGGCGGCCGCGCTCTGCGCGCACTGGCTCGCCCGCGACCTCTTCCCGCTGGCCGGGGAGTGGGCCGAGCGGCTGCACGCCGCCGAACGGGCCGCCGAGTTCGCCGGGCGGACGGGCTCCGGCGGCCATGCCAGGATCCGCGCCCTGGAGGTGGTCCTGCAGGTCCTGCTCGACGGCAGCCCGCTGCTGGCCCGGGCGGCGGAGGTCGGCGGGGAGCTGGCGGACCTGCTGGCGGCCGGCCCCCACGACCCGCAGGCCCTGTGCGACGTGACCAGCAGGCAGGGCCTCGCCCTGCTGCGCCTGGGCGACCTGGCCGGCGCGAGGTCCTGCTTCGAGCGGTCGCTGCGGGCGGCGGGCGAGCCCCCCGGCTCCGCGGACGTGACGTCGCTCAGCGCCCGGACGCGGCACAACCTCGCCGAGGTGCTGGTGGAGGCCGGTCGTCCCGCCGAGGGCCTGCGCGAGCTGCGGAAGGTGAGCGAGCAGCGGGCCGGGGACGTCCCCGCCACCGGGGTCACCCCGGCGTGGCGGCGGTTCACGCTCACCCAGCAGGCGATGGCCAGGGCCGCCTCCCGGGCGGGCCGGATCGTCACCGGCGTGACCGTGGCCGAGGCGACGCTGGCCGACCGCGAGCAGCGCCTCGGCGCCGACAACGTCAACACCGCCTCGGCCAGGGTCACCCTCGCCGAGGCGCTGCTCGCGGCGGGCCAGCCCGCGCAGGCGCGCCACCACCTGACCGAGGCGCTCCGGCTGCGGGCGCAGCACCTGCCACCCGAGGGCTACTGGCCCCAGTACGACGCGGTGCGCCTGGCGGAGATCGAGCTGGCCTCGGGGTTCGCCGTACAGGCGGTGCGGCTGCTCACCGGGGTCACCGTCACCACGGAGTGGTTCGCGCGGCAGGTGTCGCCCCGGCTGGGCGCCGAGGCGGCGCTGGTCCGCGCCCTGGCGCTCACCGCGTCTGGCGAGCCCGACCAGGCGCTCGCCGCCCTGCGGGCGCTGCCTCCCGAACGGCCGGTGCGGCGCGCCCAGGCCGCCGCGCAACTGGCCCTCGGCGACGCGGTCGGCGCGGCGCGGGCGCTCGCCTCCCTCGCGAAGGACGAGGACGGCATGGACGACGACTTCCCCGGCCAGGCGGAGCGGCTGCTGCTGACCGCCCGTGCCGCGTACGCCCTCGGGCGCGAGGAGGAGGCGGAGACCGCGAGCGCGGCGCTCCTCGCCATGGGCGAGGACAGGCTGGACGCCTCGCACCCGCTGGTCCTCGCCGGGCGGCTGGACATCGCGCTGTGCCGGATGGGCTCGGGCGAGGTGGAGGAGGTGGCACCCCTGCTCGCGCCGCTGCTCGACCGCCGCCCGCTGGCCCACGGCCGCCCGCCGCTGAGCGAGGGGCATCCGCTGCTGGTCGCGGCGCGCTCCGTGGCCACCCGGGTGGGCGAGCCGCCGTCGAGCACCCCCGAGGACCGCCTCTGGGAGGACGGCTGACCGCCCTCACCACGACGGGCCGCTCACGCCACGGCTTGCCCCCCTCGGCCCTCGGCCAGGGACCGCCCGTCCTCGAACCGTCCCGGCCCCCTCTTGTTGGAGCGGTCCCGTACGCGTCGTCTCAGAAGGCGCCCGAGGTCCCGCCGAGGTGGGTGAGCGTGCTGGCCAGGTCACGCGCCGCCTTCGGCCGGAGCGGGTCGTCGTCGGGGGTGGCCCGCAGGAACAGGCCGAAGTGCCCCGCCGCCCGCTCCAGGTCGGCGGCACTGCCGTTGGCGAGTCCCCTGCTCCGCAGAAGCCCGCCCAGGGCGAACGTCGCCTGGTACGTGGCCGGGTCGCCCTCCGGCATGCGGGGGAGCACGTTTTCGAGCAGGGTGACGGCCTCGCCGAGATCGGCGGACCCCGCGCCCGGACCGGTGACGCGCACCGCCAGCGCCGTGCCCAGCCGGTAGCGCAGGTAGAGGGCCGACGTCCTGTCGTCGCACTCGCGCAGGGCCGCCCTGAGCCTGTCGACCGCCAGGTCCAGGTCGTACGGCACGCCCCGGTCGGCGTGGCGGCTCAGCAGCAGCTCGGCGAGGGCCTCGTGGTCGGCGGCGCTGAACCAGGCGTTCTCCTCGCGGAGGTCGTCCGCCTCGGAGAGCATGGTGATGGCGACGTCGCGGTCCGCGGGGTCACCGAAGTCCTCCCATCGGATCTCGTGCACCCGCCCCACCAGGGCGAAGGACCACTGGTCGCAGTCGTGGGCGAGGAGCCAGCCCGCGTGTTCGGCCGCCTCGTCGAGATCCTCCCGGTGTGTCGCGCCCGGGATGTCCTCGTCCGTGCACCGGCGCAGGATCGCCTGGGTGAGAGCCTGACGCCACCCGGCCTCGCGACGGGTGCCGGCCACTTCCACCCGCAGGGCACGCAACCGCGTGACCTCATCCCCAGCCATGCCGGATCTCCCTTCCGAGCCTGTATGAAACTATATAAATGGAATCCTCTCATCCTTGTGGTCGGTAAAGAACCGGCTACGCGAAGGAAACCGGCCGGACCGCCGCCGATCATCGTTCCGGTGGCCGCGCTCCTCGCCGATCCACGGGCGACCCGAAACCGTCAGACGGCTCACGCCTTACCAGGCCGGCGTCGTGGCCGGGCTCGATCCCGGGACCGTGCCCACCACCGTCGGACCCGGTGTCCGCCGATCGTCACCGGCGGTGCCTTCACCCCCGGTTCCTTCACCCTCGGCGGCTTCGCTTCCGGTGGCTTCGCTTCCGGCGGCGGCCGGGGTGATCGACGGCGCACCGGCGGGCACTTCCCGGCCTTGGTCGCGGCCCTTCTCACCATTCACCGAGCGGGGAGGTTAACTCGTGAAAGATGAGGGCATCAGGGACACATAGGGCGAATATCCAATAAATCCGTATATGTCCATGCCGTCGCCCACGTACGACCATCACCGTGACGAACACATTCACCGAGCCGGCAGTGGGCCGGCCGCGTGCCCGCGCGGAGAAGCACCCTCCCGGGAGATGAAACCAGCGCTCCTTACCCGAGCGATTCTCTTGGTTCTTTCACCTGCAATTCTTTCGTCACCATGGGAGATCGTGATGCAGCTTCCCACGCCTCGAGGTCTCCTCACCGCTTCGCTCTTCGAACACCTGAGGCGCCCGCCTCACGCCTTCGACGCGCCACCGGTACCGGCCGGGCATCCGGTCACCGAGGACGAGGACCTCCAGCTCGCACTCTTCACCTGCTACGAGCTGCACTACCGGGGCTTCGAGGAGGTGGACGAGGGGTGGGAGTGGGAGCCGTCACTGCTGGCGGCCAGGAAGACACTGGAGCGGCGGTTCGAAGCCGGCCTCGCGCGAGCCGTCCCCCGTCCGTTCCCGGTCGCGGGGGTGCCGATGCGCCGCGCCCTGGCCGAGCTGGTCGCCGCCGACCAGGGGCCCCGCCTGTCGGCCTTCCTGTCCAGGCAGGCCGACCTGGAGCAGTTCCGCGAGTTCGTCACGCACCGGTCGATCTACCACCTCAAGGAGGCCGACCCGCACACCTGGGCGATCCCCCGGCTGAGTGGCGCTCCCAAGGCGGCGCTGGTGGAGATCCAGGCCGACGAGTACGGCGGCGGGCGTGTCGGGCGGATGCACTCGGAGCTGTTCCGGGCCACCATGCGCGGGCTGGAGCTGGACGACTCCTACGGCGCCTACGTGGAGCGGGTGCCGGCGATCACACTGGCCGTCTCCAACGCCATGTCGCTGTTCGGGCTGCACCGGCGCCATCTCGGGGCGCTGCTGGGCCACCTGGCGGCGTTCGAGATGACCTCCTCGGCGCCCAACCACCTGTACTCCCTGGGCCTGCGCAGGCTGGGCGGCGACGAGACGGCGAGGCGTTTCTACGACGAGCACGTGCAGGCCGACGCCGTGCACGAGCAGATCGCCGCCCACGACATGTGCGGCGGCTTCGTCCGCGAGCACCCCTGGCGGGCCGGTGAGGTCCTGTACGGGGCGGCCTGCGCCCTCACCCTGGACCGGCTCTTCGCCGAGCACGTCCTGGGCCGCTGGCGGGACGCCGCCTCCTCGCTGCGGGAGACGAAGCTGATGGCGGGGAGCCGATGACGGACCGTCCCGTGGATCAGGAGAGCGATCCCGACATGGACTACGTGCTGCCGCTGCGCTGGAGGGACGACGCCGGCCTGGACGAGCTCACCGCCTACCTGCGCCGACTGCGCCGCAGTGTCCGTGTCATCGTCGTCGACGCCTCCCCCGCCGCGCTGTTCGCCCGGCACGCCGCCCGGTGGGAGGGGCTGGTGCTGCACGTACGGCCCGACGGTGACCTCGGCTTCGCCAACGGCAAGGTCGACGGGGTGGTCACCGGGCTGCGCCGGGCCCGCGCCGAGCACGTGGTCATCGCCGACGACGACGTGCGCTACGGCGAGCGTGAGCTGGCTCGCCTCGCCGCCCTGCTGGAGGGCGCCGATCTGGTCCGCCCGCAGAACCACTTCGACCCGATGCCGTGGCACGCCCGCTGGGACAGTGCCCGCACCCTGCTCAACCGCGCTTTCGGCGCCGACTACCCGGGCACGTTCGCGGTGCGCCGCTCGACCTTCCGGGCGATGGGCGGCTACGACGGGAACGTGTTGTTCGAAAACCTCGAACTCATCCGCACCGTCCGCGCCCACGGCGGCCGCGAGAAGCGCCCCCTCGACCTCTACGTCCGCCGCCTGCCGCCCGACCCGCGCCATTTCTGGTCCCAGCGGGTGAGGCAGGCCTACGACGACCTCGCCCAACCGGCCCGCATGGCGTTCTTCCTCACCATCGCGCCCGCCGTGGTCCTCGCGCTGCTGCGGCGGCGCCCCGGCCCCGTCGCGGCCGGTGCCGGGCTGGCGGTGGCGGTGGCCGAGATCGGCCGCCGCCGCGCGGGCGGACGGCGGGTCTTTCCCTTCACCGCCGCGTTGTTCGCCCCGGTATGGCTGCTGGAGCGGGCCGTGTGCAGCTGGCTGGCCCTGGCGGCCCGATTCCTGCGCGGCGGGGTCTTCTACGCCGGGCGCCGGATACCGGCCGCCGCGCACTCCTCCCGCCTGCTCAGGGCGCGGTCTCGGGCCCACCGGCTCAGGGCGCGGTCTCAGGCCGCCGCGCCGGATCCGCCCGCGGCCCGGGAAGCCGCGCCGGGCTCGCTCGCGACCCCGGAGACCGTGTCGGGCTCGCTCGCGGCCCGGAAACCGGCGCGTTTGTGTGAGCCGTCGCAGAACGGTTTGGACGCGGACCGGCCGCACCGGCACAGCGCCACCGTCGCCCGGTCCGGATCGATGACGACCCCGTCCTGAGTGAGCAGGGTGAACGGCCCCCGGATCAGCAGCGGCCCGTCCTCACAGGGAGTCACTGTGACCGAATCATCCATTTTTGGGTGCATATCGCCTCTGTGCCCGCCGCGCCTCCGGGAAAACGCCGGCCACCTCCGTCCCGGGCCTCTCGCGCCGGCCCGTCCGGCGGCCGGTCGCCGTGCCCGCCGCGCTCGCCGCGGGTTTCCGCTCCGCCGCGCGGTTCAGGAATCGCCGGACAGGCCTCGGCCCGCTGTCGCGGCGTCGATCAGCTCCTGCAGGCGCAGCCCCCGGGCCGCGTCCAGCTCGCCCGGACGGCCCGACCGTACGGCGGCGGCGAACTCGGCGCGCAGGATGGGCCAGCACTCCTCGTGGTCGATCCCCGAGGTGTCGAAGACGAGCTCCCCCCGCGGTCCGAGCAGCTCGATCCGGGTGCGTACCCGGGGCAGCCGGACGCTGCCCGACAGGGACGCCTGGCTCACGGCGCCGTTCTCGTGCTCGCAGGTCAGCTCCACCCAGTGGCGCGGGTCGCCCGTCGCCCGGATGCCCGTGATGGGACCGACCGCGGCGTCCAGCAGGTCCAGCAGGTGCGGGCCGAGGTCGAGCAGGGCCCCCTGCTCCAGCCGCCAGCCGGTGGCGAACTCCCCGCCCAGGAAGGCGCCGTGCAGGTAGCAGGAGCGGGCGCCGGTCGTCTCCAGCGCCGCCGCGCGGCGCAGGAAGTCGCGCGTGGCGGGGTGGTAGCGCTTGGTCAGCACCATCTGCGAGACGACGCCCGCCTCGGCGACGGCCTCCGCCACCGCGCGCGCCGACGCGAGATCGGGCCCCAGCGGCTTCTCCAGCAGCAGGGCCTTGCCCGCCTTGGCCGCGCGCACGGCGAGCTCCGCCTGGACGGCGGGGGGCACGGCGAACGCGACGGCCTCGCACCGGTCGAACAGCTCCTCCGGTGTTCCGGCGACGGCCGCCCCGTGGGACTCGGCGATCTCCCGGGCGGCGGGTGCGCGGCGCGCCCAGACGGCGGAGAGACGGGTCTCCGGGCCCGCGGCCAGCATGCGGGCGTGCATGGCGCGGGCCCACGGTCCGGCGCCGATCAGGCCGACCTCGACGGGTGTGGTGGTGTTCACGGTTCGACTCCGGCCGGTGAGCGGTGGTGCGGACGGGCCGCCGCCAGGCGGGCGTCGGCCTGGTCGGGGGCGTACAGGTGCTCCACCACCATCGCGGTGGCCCCGGCGAGCGCGGCGCGGTCGCCGAGCCGGGAGGTGACGACCTGCAGGTTGCGCGTGGCCCGGGGCAGCGCGCGCTGGTAGAGCAGCTCGCGAACCCCGGTGACGAAATGGGTCTCCGCCAGGTCTCCGGCGATCATCAGCACGCCGGGGTTGAGCAGGGTGACGACGGTGACGAGCACCTCCCCGCAGCGGCGTCCGGCCTCGCGGGCCAGGCGCCCCGCGTCGGGGGAGCCCGCGTCGAGGTGGGCGCGGACGTCCGCGCCCGACTGGGCGGGCACGCCGAGGGCGGCGAGCTGTCCGGCCAGGGCACGGCCGCTGGCGACGGCGGCGAGGCAGCCGTACGAGCCGCACATGCAGCGGGCCTCCGACTGGTCGTGCAGGCGGATGTGGCCGAGGTCGCCGGCGCCGCCGTCGATGCCACGGAAGACCTTGCCGTCGACGACGACGCCCGCGCCGATGCCGGTGGAGACCTTGACCAGGACAAACGCGGAACAGTCGGCGAACGCGTGACGCTGCTCGCCCAGCCCCATCAGGTTGGCGTCGTTGTCGACGAGGACCGGGACGGCGGCGTCCACCCCCGCGTGCCGGGCGAGCGAGCTCTGCGTCCGCCCGGGAACCGGGTAGCCGTCCCAGCCCGGCATGATCGGCGGCCGTACGACCCGTCCCGACGAGGAGTCGACGGGCCCGGGGAGCGACAGGCCCACCCCGCAGACCGTCTCTGGAGCGGTCCCGGCCGCGGCCAGCAGGTCGGCGAACCACAGGCCGAGCCGGTCGAGGACGATCTCGGGACCGTCCTCGATCGGCAGGGCACCGGTGTGCTCGGCGAGGACGCCGCCCGCCAGGTCCATCACGGCGGCGTGGGCGTGGGTGACGTCCAGGTCGGCGGCGAGGACGACGGCGTGCCGGGTGTCGAACTCCAGCAGGTTGGAGGGCCGTCCGCCGGTCGACTGCCCGCCGGGGACGGCGCGCAGCCACCCGGCGTCGAAGAGCTGGTCGAGCCGCTGGCCGACGGTGGAGCGGGACAGTCCGGTGACGCGCTGGAGCTCGCCCCGGGTGCGCGCCTGCCCGGTGCGGATCAGTTCCAGGAGGTGGCCTGCGGTGCTCCAGGGCGTTGCCATCCGGTGTGTCTCTCCTCGGCTCTAGCTCTTGTCCGCGCCGCTGGTGAGCCCCTCGGTGAGGAGCCTCTCGGCGGCGTAGAAAAGAACTACCACGGGAATCGTGAGGACCACCGACCCCGCCATGAGAACCGTCTTGGGGACCTCGATGCCGTTGGCGAGCTGCTGCAGGCCCAGCGAGACCGTCCACTGGTCGGGGGCGGCGGCGAGGAAGAGCAGCGCGAAGAGGAACTCGTTCCAGGCGATCATGAAGACGTACAGGCCGGTCGCCATGAGGGAGGGCGCGGCCAGGGGCAGCACGATCCGGCGCAGGATCTGCGCCCGCGAGCAGCCGTCGAGCGCCGCGGCCTCCTCGACGCTCTTGGGGATGGTGACGAAGTAGTTCTTCAGCATGTAGATGGAGACGGGCACGGTCTGCGCGATGTAGACGATGACGAGCCCGGTAAGGCTGCCCTGCAGACCGATCTTGGCGAACATCACGAACAGCGGGACGGCCAGCAGCGTGGACGGGAAGAGATAGACGGCGAGGAACACCGCGCTGACCTGGCGGCCGCCGAGGAACCTGAGCCGGCTCACCGCGTAGGCGCCGGGCACCGAGGCCAGCAGGGTGAGCGCCACGGTGGCGAGGGCGACGAGCGCGGAGTTGCCGAGCATCCTCAGGAAGCCCTGGCCGCCGTCGTCGACCGACCGCAGGACGTCGCGGTAGGTGTCGAACGTGAGCTCCGAGAGGGTCACCCACAGCCGGCCGGGGTCGAGCAGCAGCTGGTCGATGGGCTTCACCGACAGCAGCAGCATGTAGTAGAAGGGGAAGAGCGTGATGACCGCGAGGAAGGCGATCACGACCCACCGCACGACGGCGAAGGTCCTCTCCTCGACCTGTGCGCGGCTCATGACGCCTCCTCCTGGACCCTCTTGGCGAAGAACTTGAAGTAGACGCCGAGCAGCACGGCGAGGACGGCCGCGAGGACCAGTGCCTGCGCGGCCGCCGCCCCCACGTCGTAGCGGGCGGTGAGGAAGTCGTAGACCCGCACGGCGACGACGTCGGTGCCCGAGCCGCCTCCGGTGAGCAGATAGACGTCGTCGAACTTGTTGAACGTCATGATGAAGCGCAGCACCGACAGCAGCGCGATCACCGGCATCAGCTGGGGCAGCAGGATGTGGCGGAAGCGCTGGGTGAGCGTGGCGCCGTCCACCGTGGCGGCCTCCTCCATCCCGGCGGGCACGGCCTGCAGGCGGGCGAGCAGGAACAGGAAGGCGAACGGGAAGTAGCGCCAGATCTCGAAGGCGATGACGGTGAGCAGCGCGAGCGGCAGCTCCACGTCCCAGCCGAGGAGGGAGACCTCGTGGGAGCGGGTCGCGAGGAAGGCGATCGGCTTGTCCCAGCCGAACAGCCGGGTGCCCAGCTCGTTGACGATGCCGAACTGCGGGCTGAGGGCGATCTCCCAGACGAACGTGACGGCCACCACGGGCGCGACGTAGGGCAGCAGCATCGACCCGCGCAGCAGGGCCCGGCCGCGGAAGGGCCGGCGCAGGGCGAGGGCGGCGACCAGCCCGAGGGCGATCGACCCGGCGGTGCTGCCCGCGGTGTAGACCAGGGTGGTCCACAGCGAGGTCCAGAAGCCGGGCGAGGTGAAGACCTCGGCGAAGTTCTCCCAGGTCCAGTTGGACAGCAGGCCCATGCCCTGGATGTCGACGAGCCGCGCCCGCTGGAAGGCGAGCAGCACGGTCCAGGCGATGGGCAGGACGACGACGACCAGGACCACGAGCACGGTGGGCGACACGAAGGCCAGCCCGGTCCTGTTCTCGCGCTGGGCCAGGGTGGGGGTCCTGTCCCGCCGGACCTCGGGTTCCTGGCTCGTCTCGGGGGGTCGGCGCCGCTCGGCGCCCTGTGTGGTGCTCATCGTGGGTTCCTCGGGGGGACGGGGCCGCGGGGGCTCACTGGAGGGACTTCTGCAGGGCCGTGACTTCCTCGTCGGCCTCCCTGGCGGCCTCGTCAGGGGAGATCTGGCCGGAGGTCATCGCGCCGACCGCCTTCGGGATGGGAAGCTCGCCGAGCGTGGCGCCGACCAGCGCGCCCTGCCCCTCGGTGAGGCCCCAGCGCCGCATGTCGCTCACGCCCGAGGCGAGCTGGTCGAGGAACTCGGCGGAGAAGACGGACTTCATCGGCTTCTTGGTGTCGACGCCGACGTCGCTGGCGCGCCAGGCGTCGAGGTATCTGCCGGGGTCCTCGGCCGTGCCGTCGCGAACCGGGATCTTGCCCTCGGGTGCCATCCCGAACCAGCCCTCGTACCCGGTGTCCATCATGTACTGGACGAACTTCTCCGAGGCCGCGGTCTCGGCGGTCCGGGTGACCACCCAGGAGGAGATCTCGCCGAACTGGGCGGGCTCGGCGGCGCCCGGCCCCTTCAGCGCCGTGACGATCCCGCTGTTGTCCGAGAGGAAGCCGGGGTCCTGGGCGCACTGCTCGCAGCTGGGCAGCGCGTCGGCGCGCAGCCCGGCCAGCTCGTCCAGCAGGAAGGTGGACCAGACGATCATCGCGGAGCGGCCGGCGAAGTAGGTGGCGCGGGTGGAGTCCACGCTCTGCGTGCCCGGGGCGCCGTAGTCGGCGGCGAGCCGGTGGTAGGTGGCGAAGGCCTGCCGGCACTGGGGGCTGTCGAGGCCGACGTCGCCGCCGGGGCCGACGAGTCCGCAGCCGTTGGCGAGCGCGAGGTCCTCGAAGCTCTGCTGGGTGAAGACGTCGCTCGGGTCGGTGGCGAGCGACATGCCGCTGACGCCGCCGCCGTTCAGGGTCTGCGCGGCCCGCAGCATGGTGTCGTAGGAGTCGGGGGCGGCGAGCCCCGCCTTGTCGAACAGGTCCTTGCGGTAGACGAGGATCTGCATCCAGGCGTCGCTGGGCACGCTGAGGCGGGTCGCCTTGTCGCCGGTCAGCGTGAGCGCGTTGCGGTTGAAGGTGCCCGCGCCGAGCCCCTCGACGATCCTGCCCGCGGCGGCGGTGTCGAGCAGGCCGTTGGTGTACATCTGCCAGACGGGGGCGAGCGGCACGGCGCCGAGGACGTCGGGGAGGGTGCCCGCGGCGGCCGCGGACATGATCAGCTGTGGCAGCTGGCCCTCGTCGATCCCGACCAGGTCCACCTGGACTCCGCTCTCCTTCTCGAAGGCCGCGACGATCCTCTTGGTCGCCTCCATCCGGGGGGTGAGGTTCTCCAGGCTCCAGACCGTGATCCTGTTGTCCGGGACGCTCTCACCCCGCGCGGCGCAACCGGACATCAGCCCGGTTCCCAGCGCGACGGCCACAGCGGCCGCCAGTGTCCTCGACCTTCGAGACCGCCTGCGCATAGATCTTCCTCACTGCCGCCGTGTTTCGTACGTGTTGCATCAGAGCACCACTTTTGCTTATTGACAAGACCTAAGTTTGGGCTATCTTCGACAGAAGTCATCCCTATTTGCCCAATGAGTACACAAAAACGATCTTCCGGAGCTCCTGTGGAACGTGTCGTCCAGTTCACCGGCCCCCGCCAGGTGGAGGTGGCCACCGGCGAATCACTCCCCCTGCCTCCCGGCCACCTGCGCGTCCGGACCCTGTACTCCGGCATCTCGGCGGGCACCGAACTCACCGCCTACCGGGGGACCAACCCCTACCTGACCCGCACCTGGGACCCCGAGGCCAGGATCTTCCGCGACGCGGGGCCCGGCATCTCGTACCCGGTGGCGGGCTGGGGATACTCCGAGGTGGGCGAGGTCGTCGAGGTCTCCCCCGAACTGGCCGGCACGCCGGGACTGCCCGGGGCCGGCGAGACGGTGTGGGGCATCTGGGGGCACCGCGGCGAGGGCGTCGTCCCCGCCGAGCGGATGATCGGCCACGCGCTCCCCGAGGGGCTCGCCCCGCTCGCGGGCGCCTTCGCCCGGGTCGGGGCCATCGCGTACAACGCCGTCCTCGCCGGTGACATCCACCTCGGCGAGGACGTCGCCGTCTTCGGCCAGGGCGTGATCGGCCTGCTCACCACCCGTCTGGCGGAGCTGAGCGGCGCCCGCGTCACCGCCGTCGACGCGCTCGACTCCCGGCTCGCCAAGGCGGCGGAGTACGGCGCCGCACACACCCTGAACGCGCACACCGACGCCGTCGCGGAGCGGATCCGCGAGGCCACCGGCGGGCTCGGCGCCGACGTCGCCATCGAGATCAGCGGCGCCCACCCGGCCCTGCACGAGGCGATCCGCTCGGTCGCCGTGGGCGGGCGCGTGGTCGCCTCCGGCTTCTACCAGGGCGACGGCGCGGGGCTGCGGCTCGGCGACGAGTTCCACCACAACCGCGTGCAGCTCGTCTCCTCCCAGATCGGCGGGGTCCCGCCGCAGCTCGCCGGGCGCTGGAGCGTGGACCGGCTCCAGCGGACCTTCCTGAGGCTCGTCGCCGACGGTCACGTCGACGTGAAGTCCCTGGTGAGCCATGTCGTGCCGGTCGCCGACGCGGCCGAGGCATACGTCCTCCTGGATGAGCGTCCCGCCGACGCGCTCCAGGTCGTCCTGGAGTTCTGAGAGGCTGACGAACGATGCTCAAGATCGCCTGCCAGGAGCAGCTGCTCCCCGGCGAGACGCTCCAGGAGAAGTGGGAGTTCGCGCAGGACGCCGGCTACGACGCCGTCGAGCTGCGCGGCAAGGGGGCCTTCCACTTCCGCGACCGGCTGCCCGAGCTGCGCAGGGCCCGGGCCGACGGCGTCGTCATGCCGACCGTGTGCGTGGACATGCTCCACTTCTTCGGCGCCTTCGACGACGACCTGCGCCGCGACGCGATCGAGCAGATGAAGTCGCAGCTGTCGGTCATCGGCGAACTCGGCGGGCTCGGCGCCCAGACCCCCGCCTCCTACGGCATGTTCTCGCGCCGGCTGCCGCCGTTCGAGCCGCCGCGCGACGAGGAGCGGGACCGCGAGGTGCTGCTGGAGGGGCTCACCGAGCTGGGCGAGCACGCCCGCTCCGAGGGCGTCACGCTCTTCCTCGAACCGCTCAACCGCTACGAGGACCACATGGTCAACCGGCTGGAGCAGGCCGCCGACCTGATCCGCGCCGCCGGCCTCGACTCGGTCCGCATCGGCATCGACAGCTACCACATGAACATCGAGGAGACCGACCCCGCGGCCGCCGTCCTCGCCGCCGCGTCCCTGGTCGGCCACGCCCAGGTCAGCGACTCCAACCGCATGCAGCCCGGCGCGGGCCACCTCGACTGGCCCGCCTGGCTGGGCGCCCTGGAGGCCGTCGGCTACGACGGCTACCTCGCGGTCGAGTGCAGGCTCACCGGGGACCCGGTCCAGGCCGTGCGCTCGATCCCGGCCTTCCTGCGGCGCGCCTCCTTCCCGCACCGGCCGTCGCCTTCGCGGCAGCCGTCGTCCTCGCACCGGTCGTCGTCCTCGCAGCAGCCGCCCTTCTCGCACCGGCCGGCCGGATGACCGCCGTCCTCGAAGCGGCCGCCGCCTCCGGTACCGGCCGCCGGGCCCGCCTGCGCCGGGCCGCCGCGCACGTCCTGCTCGGCAACTGGACCGGGACGGCGACCGTTCCCTCGCGCGCCCTGTACCCGCACCAGTGGAGCTGGGACTCGGCCTTCGTCTCCATCGGGCTGCGCCACCTCTCCCCGCGCCGGGCCCAGCGCGAGCTGGAGACGCTGTTGGGCGCGCAGTGGGGCGACGGCCGGATCCCGCACATCGTCTTCAACCCGTCCGTGCCGCTCGGGGCCTACTTCCCCAGCCCCGACTTCTGGCGCTCCTCCGGCACGGACCGGGACACGGGCGCGCCCGCCACCGTCGAGACCTCCGGAATCGTCCAGCCGCCCGTCCAGGCGCTGGCCGCCTGGCTGGTGCACCTCGCCGACCCGGCCGAATCGCGGCGCCGGGGTTTCCTGCAGCGCGTCTACCCCCGGCTCGCCGCCTGGCACCGCTACCTGACCGCCTCCAGGGACCTGGGAGGCGGCGGGCTGGCCGCGGTGGTGCACCCGTGGGAGCCGGGACTGGACAACAGCCCGAGCTGGGACGCCGCCCTGGCCAGGGTCGAGCCCGCGCCTCGGGGATCCTTCCGCCGGGCCGACCTCCACCACGGCTCCCCCGCCGACCGGCCCACCGACCTGGACTACGCGCGGTACGTACGTCTGGCCGCGACCTACCGCGACCACGGCTACGACGACGCGCGCACCCCGCACGCCTTCGCCGTCGAGGACCCCTGCTTCAACGCCCTGCTCATCGCCTCCGAGCACGCGCTCGCCGCGATCGCCCGGGTGGTCGGCGCGGACGAGGGGACGCACCGGCGGCGGGCCGAGGCGGCGACCGGCGCCCTGCTCGACCGGCTGTGGGACCCGGCCGCCGGGTTCTTCCTCCCCCGCGACCTGGTGACCGACGAGCGCGTCCCCGGATACGGCGTGTCGGGGCTCATCCCCCTGATCGTCCCCGGCCTGCCGGAGGACGTCGCGGCGGCCCTGGTCAGGACCGCCCGCGGACCGCGCTTCCGCCTGGGAGAGGTCCGGCTCGTGCCCAGCTACGACCTCACGGCCGAGGAGTTCGACGGCAACCGCTACTGGCGCGGTCCCAGCTGGTTCAACACGGCCTGGCTCGTCCACCGCGGCCTGGTGCGGCACGGCGAGAGCGGGGCGGCCGGCCGGCTGCGCGCGCAGGTCCTGGACGCGGCCCACCGCACGGGGTTCGCCGAGTACCTGGAGCCGTACACCGGGGAGGGGCGCGGCGTCCGGCGTTTCAGCTGGACCGCCGCCCTCGCCCTGGACCTGCTCTCCTCGCACGAGGAGGACCTGCCCGGCGGCGCGTCCGGTGACGACCTGCCCGGCGGCGCCTCCGAGGGCGGCCTGTTCGGCGGCGTGTCCGGGAACGGCGTGTCCGAGAGCGGCCTGTTCGGCGGCGCGTCCCGTGGCGTTCCAGGGGGCGTCCCCGGAGACGGGTCCCGTAACGTTTCTGCGGGCGCGCCCGGGGGCGGGTCCCGTAACGTCCCCGGGGTCTCCCCCCGAGGCGGATCCGGCGAGGAGGGCTCCGCCCGATGAGCGCCGGCCGCCTGCTCGTCAACAGCGGCACCTTCGCCGCCGTGACCGCGCACGGGGACGTCCACGGCACCCGGGGCACCGCGACGGACGGGCTGTTCGTCAGGGACGCCCGGCACCTGAGCCGGTGGCTGCTGACCGCGGGTGGCGCGGCGCCGGTCCCGCTGACCCTGCTCACCTCCTCCGGCGACGGCTGCGTGCTCACCCCGGCGGGCACCCGCGACCGCCCTCCCGCCTACACCGTCTTCCGGCGGCAGGCGGTGGCCGAGGGCGCCCTCACCGAACACCTCCGGCTGGTGAGCAACAGCGGCGAGCCGACCGTCGTGGAGCTCGAACTCCACGTGGACGCCGACTTCGCGGACCAGTTCGAGCTGCGCGCCGACCACCGCGCGTACGGGAAAACAGGCGCGCGCCGCACCGCGCACGACACACCGGACGGGGTCGCCTTCCACTACCGGCGCGGGGAGACCTGGTCCTCGCGGACCACCGTCACCGCCGCGCCGCCACCGCACCGGACCCGCCCCGCCGACGGCGAGGGTGACGGTGACGGTGACGGTGACGAAGGCGGCACCGCCCGCGTGCTGACCTGGCGGTTCGCGCTGCCCGCCCACGGCACGGCCGATCTGCGGCTCACCGCCCTGGCCGTCCCGCACGGCACGAGGGAACCGTCCCCGCCCGGTTCCCCCGACACCGTGCGGAAGCGGCTGGAGGCCGACACCGGCGAGTTCGTCGGCGCGCGGCCCCGCCCCCGCGACCTCACCCCCTGGGAGGAACTGGCCCGCGCCTGCGAGCAGGGACTGGCCGACCTGGCCCGGCTGCGCGTCCCCACCTCCGGCCCCGGCGGCGAGGCGCTGCGGGTGCCCGCGGCCGGTGTCCCCTGGTTCCTCGGCCTGTTCGGCCGTGACTCCCTGCTCACCTCGCTCTTCGCCCTGCCGTACCGGCCCGCCCTGGCCGCCGACACCCTGCTCGCCCTCGCCGCCGTCCAGGGGACGCGGAACGATCCCGCCCGCCTGGAGCAGCCGGGCAGGATCGTGCACGAGGTGCGGCACGGCGAGCTCGCGCACTTCCGGCAGGTCCCCTACGGCCGCTACTACGGGAGCGTCGACGCCACCCCGCTCTTCCTGGTGCTGCTGGAGGCCCACGCCGCGGCCACCGGCGACCCGGGACTGGCCGCGCGCCTCGAACCGCAGGCGCGCGCGGCGGTGGAGTGGATGTTCCGCGACGGCGGCCTCGGCGGGAACGGATACCTCCGCTACACCTCGGACGCGGCGGGCGGCGGCCTGGTCAACCAGAACTGGAAGGACTCCGCCGACGCCATCCGCTTCTCCGACGGCGCGCGGGCCGAGGGCGCCCTGGCGGTCTGCGAGGTCCAGGGGTACGCCTACGACGCCCTGGTCCGCACGGCCCGGCTCGCCCGCACGGTGTGGGACGACCCGCGCTGGGCCGGTCGGCTGGAGGAGGCCGCCGCGGACCTGAGAGACCGCTTCCGCCGCGACTTCTGGATGCCCGAGCACGCCTTCCCCGCGCTCGCCCTGGACGGTGAGGACCGGCGGGTCGACACGCTCGCCTCGGACGCCGGGCACCTGCTGTGGTCCGGCGTCCTCGCCCCGGAGGAGGAGCTGGCGGTGGGACGGCGGCTGCTGCGGCCGGACTTCTTCTCCGGCTTCGGCATCCGCACGCTCGCCGCCGGCCAGGTCCCCTACCACCCGCTCTCCTACCACCTGGGCAGCATCTGGCCGCACGACAACGCCGTCATCGTGCTCGGCCTGGCGCGCAGCGGGCTCGCCGAACAGGCCAGGACCGTCGCCCACGGCCTGGTCCGGGCGGCGGCCGGGCACGGCTGGCGGCTGCCGGAGGTCATGGCCGGGTACGGGCGCGACGAGCACCCGGACCCGGTGCCCTACCCGCACTCGTCCTCCCCCCAGGCCTGGGCGGCCGCGACACCGCTCGCCCTCCTCACCGCCCTGCGGGAGCCCCGCGGCGCCTCCGGCGTACCCCGGCGTTGACGCGCCGCCCGCCCCTGGCCGTACGGGTTCACGCGGCGGCGGGACGCGGGAGGTGCGGAGCCGGGCGCGGCTCGGCCGCGCCCGGCGGGGGTGTCAGTCCCAGGCCACCGGGAGCGTGCGCGGACCCCTGACGGCGTGTCCTGACTTGCGAGGGATGTCCTCAACCGGGACGGTGAGGCGCAACGTCGGCAGCTCGCGGGTGAGCAGGGCGATCGCCGTTGTCATCTCCACGTGGGCCAGGTGGCGGCCCATGCAGTGGTGGATCCCGTAGCCGAAGGACAGGTGCCTGTTCGGGGTCCGGCCGAAGTCCATCCGATGCGGGTCGGCGAAGACCCTGGGATCGAAGTTGGCGGCGTCGTGTGAGGGGATGACCACGTCGCCGGCCCGCAGGACCTCCCCGCCGGGCAGGGTCAGGTCCCGCGTCACCCGGCGCGGCATGTCGTCGGCGCCGGAGGTCGGGAACATCCGCTCCAGCTCGGAGACGGCACCGGGTATCTCCCCGGGGTGGTCGACGAGATGGCGGTACGCGGTTTCGTGCTCCCCGTACGGGTGGGTGAGCAGAACCTGGACGTAGGTGCCGATGGAGCTCGCCGTGGTCTCCCAGCCACCGACCAGCAGCGTGATCGGCAGTTTGACCAGCCTGTCGAACGGCAGGTCGGCTCCGCCGGCGGCGATCCGCGACAGCAGGTCGTCGGCCGGAACCCGGCGGCGTTGTTCGAGGAGACCGGCCAGGTAGCCGCCCATCGCCTGCTCGGAGGCGAGCGCGTCGTCCCTGCCGAGGGTGCTGGTGGCCAGGAACGCCTCGCTCCAGCGCTGGAACCGCCGCCGGTCCTGCTCCGGCAGTCCCAGCATGTCGGCGATGACGTCGAGGGCGAACGGCAGCGAGAACGCCTCGATCAGGTCCGCCGCGTCACCTCGCTCGCGCATCGCGGCCAGGGCGGCCGCGGCCCGGGCCTCGATCCGGTCGCGGATGCCCTCCACCGCCGACCGGGTGAACCGGTCCCTGACGAGCCTGGACAGGACGCGGTGATCGTCTCCGTCCAGGCCCAGGAGGGTGCCTTCCAGACCGGCCACGTCGTCGACGTCGAGAGCGGCCTCCCTGGAGAGTCGCTCGTCCCGCAGTACCCGCATCACGTCGGCGTGGCGGGTGACGAGCCTGGCCCGGGTGCCGTTCGCCCGGATGACCTCGGCGACGCCCCCACCGCTCTCCCTGATGGCGTGATAGCGCGGGTCGATCTGCAGCGCCGGCCGATTCACCCCGTCGGCCTCCTGGTCCAGGGGGTGGTGGATCGGGCAGGCGGGGAAGGGCTGGGGATCGGCCGTGGAGGTCATCGGTGACGGGTCCTTTCGGGAGGGGGCACTGAGACCCGGTACGAAGGACGAACAGGTGCGGACGACAAGATCCGTGATCTCAACCTAAACGGCGTCCCGGCGAACCGGTCACCGGCGCCCGGCTGAGATCGGATCACACACCACGAACACGTCCACCCCGTCCTCGTCCCGGACGACGTCCCGACGGATCGGTCACCGGCGCCCGGCCGGGATCGGAGCACGCACCATGAACACGTCGATCTCGTCCTCGGTCTCGACCGTGAACTCGTGCCGCTCGTACAACCGGCGGGCCGAGCTGCCCCGCAGCACGTTCAGCCGGACCCTGGCGGCCTCACGGTCGCAGCGCTCCAGCAGCCCTCCCAGTACGGCGGAGCCGATGCCCCTGCCCTGCAGATCCGGGTTCAGGTAGAAGTGCTCCAACCAGTAGGTGTCCTTCGCCGGCCGCAGCGCCACGCAACCGGCCGAGGCACCACCCACCTCGATCATCCAGGTGTGTGCCGGTGTGAACTCGTCCCGCAGGCGCTGCCGCACACGCCGCGCGTCGTACCGTCCGAGCCGCACGAGGTCCGGCCTCAGCACCACGGCCCGCAACTCGGCCACCGCCTCGACGTCCGCCACCGAAGCCGGCCGAAGCCCCCAATCCGCCATGATCGTGATGTTATCGCCCGAACAATCCAATCGCCCGAACAATTCAGAGGAGTCTCCCACCAGGCGATCCGAGCGGCCGATCGTCCTGACGGACAGCCCCTGGCAGGCACTTCCGCGCGGGTCCTCACACCCGGCCCGAGGACCGGGGGATCAGCTCCCTTCCGGAGGCGAGGTCCGGCACGCGGCCCTTCCGGGGAAGCGCGGCCCCTTCTACGGGCGAAGCGCGGCCCCTTCCGGGAACAAGCCCTGGCAGGCGGCGCTCACAGCCGCGGCGCGTGCCGGTGAACATTTCTGCCGATCGCAAAAATTTTCCACCCGAGGTACGCAGAAAACACTCAAACACGGTCGGCGCACCGCGCGAGATCACCGCAGTGAGGAGAGGGGACGTATTCCCAGGCCACCGGCCACACGCCGAAAGGTTTCGGGATATGCTGCCGGGCATGCCAGGTAAGCCCCGGGTGACGATCGCCCGCATCGCCGAGGAGGCGGGCGTCTCCGCCCCCACGGTCTCCAAGGTGATCAACGGCAGGTCCGAGGTGTCGCCGGAGACCCGCAGGCGGGTCGAGCGGCTCCTCCGCGAGCACGGTTACATCCGGCGCGCGACCGGCAGCGACGGCCCGGCCGGCCTGATCGACCTGATCTTCGCCGAGTTGGAGAGCCCGTGGGCGATGGAGCTCATCCGCGGGGCGGAGAAGGCGGCCGCGGAGGCCGAGGCGAGCATCGTGATCTCCGTCCTGCACACCCACGACGGTCCCGGCCGCGACTGGCTCGACCGGCTCGCCTCCCGCCGCACCGACGGTGTGATCATCGTCGGCTCCCGGCTCTCGGCACAGCGGTACGACCGGCTCAACTCCCGCTCGATCCCCTTCGTGGTCGTCGACCCCGAGGGCGAGCCGGCCCCCGGCGTGGCGTCGGTGGGCGCGACCAACTGGCAGGGCGGCCTCACCGCCACCCGGCATCTCCTGGAGCTCGGCCACCGCCGGATCGGCATGATCGGCGGTCCGCCCGACGTGCTGTGCAGCCGCGCCCGCATAGACGGCTACCGGGCCGCGCTGGAGACGGCCGGGGTCGAGGTCGATCCCGCGCTGATCCTGCACGGCGACTTCCTCGTCGGCTCCGGCCACGCCCACGGTCACACCCTGCTCTCGCTGCCCGACCGGCCCACCGCCATCTTCGCCGGCAGCGACCTGCAGGCCTTCGGCGTCTTCGAGGTCGCCAGGCAGCGCGGGCTGCGCGTCCCCGACGACCTGAGCGTCGTCGGCTTCGACGACCTGCCCCTGTCCAGGTCCGCCTGGCCGCCGCTCACCACGGTCCGCCAGCCCCTGGAGGAGATGGCCTTCCTCGCCACCCGGATGGCCCTGGGCATCTCCCGCGGCGAGTCCCCCGAGCCCCGCCGGGTCGAGCTCTCCACCGACCTCGTCGTCCGCGAGAGCTCCGCTCCCCCGGCCACCTGACACGCCGTCCGGGGACCGGAGTCGCGCCTCGGGCGGAACACTTCGGCGAAGGCCGGCGGTGAACCGGTCATCGGGCGGCTCCCACGGGCCCGGTGACAGGGTTCCGACAGGACGGCCCTCGTCCTCCGAGCCGACCGGCGGTCCACGGATGCGGAGTGGTTCTCGAAGGGAGCGGCTCTTCGCGGTCCGGCGAGGTTGAAACACCGGCGGACCCGTCTGGCGGGGGCGGGAAACTTCGCGAGCGTCTCCTCGACGATCTCGCCGTCTCAACGGGTGCACCTACCCACACCCGGGACGTGCACGTAGTCGGATTCCGGCCGTGAGCCCGATTTCCTACCGTCTTCTCATGAAGGTCATCGAGGCGACAGGCGTTCGCGGGTGCTTCCCAGGCCGTCGTCCCCACCGGGGGTCACTCCACAGAGGGTGGCAGTCACCTCCGCAGGGCGGGCGCCTCCGCCGAGGGGATCGGTCGTCTCCGCTCCGGAGTCACGGCGACACGGCGACACGGCGACACGGCGACACGGCGACACGGCGACACGGCGACACGGCGACACGGCGACACGGCGACACGGCGACACGGCGACACGGCGAAAGGAGAGGCCCTCCGGGAACCGCTCCTGCTTCGCGCCGATTTACGACGCGCCTCTAATCCCCCGAATCCAGAGACGAATTAACACGATATTCCATGCGATCTCGCGATAGCGCTTCTCTCGTATTACCTTTCCCCATATGGTGACCGTGCCCTGTTGAAGAGCCCTGCGATAAAACCATTGGTGGCCGCCAGTGACAGGGGAGAAGCCCGTGGCATCCTCACGACGGAGAAGCACTCGTCTCGCACTCGTCGCTCTGCTCACCGGCATCCTGATCGCGGGGTCTCCGGGCTCCCTGGGCACCGCGTCCGCCACGACGAGCGGAAACGCCCCGGCGAGCACCTCCGGCGTGAGGAGCCTCGACGACATCAACGAGGACATCCGCAGTGCCCAGTACGTCATCAACCGGTTCTGGGCGGCGCACTGGTCGGAGTTCTTCTCCGGCAGGTATTCACCCCCGCGCGTTCTCGGCGCGTACGACGGCGGGTGGAGCGACACCCCGACATGTCAGGGATATCCCCTTCCCGATGACAACGCCCTCTACTGCTGGCCGCCCTACGACTTCGTCGCGTGGGACGTCGACCTCATGCGAATGGGGTACCGGCAGGGGGACGCCTGGGTCTATCTGATCATCGCGCACGAATGGGCCCACGCCGTCCAGGCCCGCATTCCCGAGAGGCTGCTGTCCCGGCAGTTCGAACTCCAGGCCGACTGCCTCGCCGGGGCGGCGCTCTTCGGCGCCCGCGACGACGGCATCCTGTACTTCGAGACCGGCGACACCGCGGAGATCGCGGCCGCCCTGCGCGCGCACGCCGACGACACCCCCTGGACCGACGTGAGCGACCACGGCACCGCCGCGCAACGCCTGGGCGCCTTCAACCGGGGTGCGCGCCAGGGCGTGGGCGGATGCTTCGCGTGACGAGGGTGATCCCGGCTCACGACCGCGTCCTCACTTCTGTTCACGACCGCACTCACGGCCACGCCCCTGCTCACAACCACGTTCGCGCCCGCGACCGCGACCGCGCCCACCGGAGCACCCGGCCCATCGCCGGGTAGGACCCCGGCCGGGGTGATGGAGGGGTCATCCGGGCCGGGGTCACGAACCACACTCGCCGAACGGCCGCCGGGCACTCCAACCACCGAGCCCGGCCCACGCGCCCCAGTCACCTGACCCCAGGTCGCACACCCCAACCACACGACCTCGGCACGCGGATCGGATCCCCCCGCACACGCCCCGGACCGCGCACATGCTCCTGCTCCCGCGCTCATGCGCCCGGCCCGCGCTCGTCCATGGCCCGCGCGAGTCCCCTCCTCCCGCGCGGGACGCGGATCTCGTCCTCACCTCTCCACACGGGAACCGGAGCGGGAGCCACCCGTACGGGAAGCGGGACTCAGGCGCGGCTGTTTCCGGCACGTTCCATCAGGGCGGCCAGGCGGTTCGCCCGTTCGGTGTCACCGGCGTGCAGGGAGGCGGTTCTGGCGATCTCCAGTGGTTCCATCGCCGCCGGGATGCGTCCCGCGTCCATGAGGAGGTCCGCCCACTCTCCCGCCACGGAGGCCAGGTAGTCGTGGTCGGCGGCCTGGGCGTTCTCCGAGCGGGCCAGCCGGTGGCGGATCGTCACCGACTCGGCGTAGGCGGCGATGGCCTCCTCGCGACGTCCCAGCGCGGCCAGCTGCCAGCCGAGACCGTGCAGCGCGGTGGCGAAGGCCACCGAGTAGGCGGGCGGGTTCTCCGCGGCGAGCCGTCGCCGGATCGAGACGGCCCTCATGCTGTGGAGTACGGCGTCCTCCAGCCGCCCCAGCGACGCCGTCCGCTGGGCCAGGGTGTGCAGCGCCATCGCGAGGCTCGGCTCGTGTGCCGCCGGGTCCCGGAGGGCGAGTCCCTCGTAGATGCCGACCGCCTCGCGGGCGGCGTCCAGGGCGGCCTCCGGCCTGCCGATCCGGCCCAGGTCGCAGGCGAGGCCGTTCAGCGAACCCGCGAGGTGGGGCAGATACTCGCCGGGGCGCGTCTCCGCCAGCTCGCGCCTGACGGCCACCGCCTCGCGTCCCGCGCGGACCGCGTCATGCCTGCGGCCCAGCCGGACGTACCGCATCGCCGCGCCGGCCAGGCACAGGGCCAGGTCGGGAAGATAGGTGTCACGATCGTCCCCGGCCAGCCGCCGGGTGATCTCCAGCGCCTCCTCGCTCGCGGCGAGCGCCTCCTCGTGGCGCCCGGCGGCCGCGAGCTCGCCGGAGCGACGGCTCAGTGACAGGGCCAGGTCGCGCTCGCGGTCCGCGGTCCCGCCGTCCTCCGCCTTCACCGGGGCCTCACCCTGGCGCCCCGGCCCGCGGACCGGAAAGGGATGGCGTTCATCCGTTCTCCTTGAGGGTGGGAACTCTCCCTGAGCGTGGGAACTCTCCTTGAGCGGTGTGAACGGGATCCGTCTCGCCTCCTCTCACCGAACTCTCGCCTCCTCTCGGCCGGGCCGAGTCGAGCCCGTCGATGGCGATCGACACGTTGCCCGATGCTTTGGAACGCTCCCGATCACAGGGTGCCGAGTCCCCGGAGGGGACCCCTCGCCCGGCTAGACGGAGCTGCGCGCCGGGACCCACCTCATCTCGGCGGTGAACCCCTTGTCGTTGAGATCGGGAAGGGAGCCGGCGTCCCTTCTCTCGTGAATCGGCTCGGCGCCCCCCGGGCCGTCCGGCAGCACCTGCCAGACGGGATCGCACTGGATGACCGGCCGGTCCCGTTCGGGTTCCCCCTCGGTGAGCGGTGTCCAGAGCGTGCGGACGCCGTGCTCGTTGACGAACCTCAGGTGGGTACGGCACCCGGGGCAGCGAATCCCTCCCGTGCCGAGCTCCTCGCGTCGCACGGTGAAGTAGCCGTAGTGGTCCACGCCCCGCTCGTCCCATGACAGGTCCATGTGCCGGTCCCAGTCGACCTTCGCCGCGGCCCTGCCCCGGGGAGCGCAGACCGGGCAGGGCACCCGCGTCTCGTCCCAGAACCGTGAGGTCGCCAGCTCGGGGTCGTGCCGGCCGACCCGCTTCACCGTCCCGGTGACGGCCTCTCCCCCGCCCGCCGGAGACCTGCGGATCTCCGGGGCGGTGGTGATCGGGTCGGCGTGGTTGATGAGCCTGGCGAAGCGGTCGGCGTGGGCCTCGCCCAGCGGGGGGACTCCCAGGACGGTACGGGCGGTGAGGGGCTCCATCCTCCGGATGCCGCCCGAGGGCCGGGTGGCGTACGCGGAGGTGATCATGGGCGGTCTGGGACCGTGCGGCAGCAGCCACAGCGTGGCCAGCAGCTCGCTCACCGTCCAGAACGACGAGAAGTAGTCCGGCGCGGGATGGACGATGGCCCTCCCCGTCGCGATGATCTCGTACATCAGCCGCGCCACGCTCTCCCACATCTGCTGCCGGGTGACCACCTCGGCCGGGTAGGAGTACTCGCGGGGCGGCACCATCCGCACGGTGACCGAGTGGGCCTTCTCGAAGCCCGCGCGCCACTCCTCCGCCTCCTGCCGGCTCTCGCCGTGGAAGCTGAGGAAGTAGTCGGCCGGGTTGTCGAACATCCAGTAGTGCTCCCGCGGCTCGGGCAGGCGCGGCGCGGGCGTCCGGACCGTGCCCAGCACGCGGCGCAGGCGTCGTTCCAGCCATTCGCCCAGCTCCGGGTTGCCCAGGGTCCCGCCGTGGGCGGGGGCGTGGCTGGCGCGGGTCAGCACGTTGCGGGGCAGGGGGGTACGGCTGAGGACGATGCTGCCGGGGTCGAGCTTGGCGCGCATGTTGAAGGCCGCGTAGACGTCCTCGGGCCCTTCGAGCGAGCAGTCCCACACGACGAAGGTCGACGCCCGCTGCGCCGCGAGCGCGGTGTCCTGGCCTGCGCCGGGAAGAGCGACCGCCAGGCGGACCCCCAGCCTCGCGCAGGCCGGCCGTATCCAGTTGTCCAGCAGGTCGTGACCGCTCTCGGTCGGCGGCACGAAGACCGTCATGGTGACGTTCACGCGACGGCCCCCGCCGATCCCGCGCGGCCGTTCCACCCGGCCCGCCCGGACGGCGCGCCCTGCATATCCCGCATGTCCTGCGTGACCCACAGGGCCGTCATGACCGGCGACCGGCGGTGCGCGCGGCCCGTCTCCGGGCGGCGGTGTTCCCTCCCGAGGTGGGACGTGGTGCCCATCTGATGCTCTCCCCCCTGCGTGACACTCCGTGGACGACTGCCTCCGGCGCCGGCGGGCACACGGCACCCTCTCGCGCGATCATCCGTCCAGGTGGGTTTCCAGGAGGGTGACCAGCTCGATGACGCCGTGGAAGGGGACGGGCGGCGCGGAGTCATCGGCTTCGACCGTCCCGGCGATGTGACCGGTGGCGGTCCTCTGGACGTCGATGGTCAACCGCATTCCGGCCTCCTGTCGGCGGCGCCGCTCTCCCGGCGCTCTGGCAAGCGCTCACGGTAATCGCCGGGAAACGGGAAGGCGTCCAGGTACCACCCCTATAGATGGCACGACAAACCCCGACATGCCCGTTTCCCGTACCCTGACGTGCGGGTTTCCCCTACGCGGGCCTGGCCGTTTCCGTACGACGGCCTGGCCGGGGCGTCGTAATCCACGAGCCGCGAACCGGGCACCGGATACCGGGTGCCGGACGGCGGACACCGGATGCCGGTTACTCGTCGGGGTCGGACAGGACGGCGCGGAGTTCGCGCCGGTTGCTGACGTTCAGCTTCGCGTAGATGCGGTTCAGCTGCGTCTCCACGGTGCTGACCGTCACCGAGCGCCCCCGCGCGATCTGGGGGGTGGTCATGCCCTCGCACACCATCGCCACGACCTCGCGCTCGGCCCCGGTGAGGCTGCTGAAGGCGGCGTTGGGGCCGTCCACGGAGAGCCTGAGCTCCCCGGCCGTCTTCAGGGCGAGATCGGCGTAGGCCACGGCGCCGGTGCGGTTGAAGGCGACGAGCGCCCGCCTCAGCAGCCGTTCCGCCTCGGCATGGCGGCCCCGGGCGTGCTGGGAGCGCGTCATCACCAGGTCGATCCTGCCTGCCTCGATCGGCAATCCCACCTCGCGGGCGAGGGAGAGAGCCTCCTCGCACTCCCGTACGGCGCCCGCGTGGTCGCCCCGGGCGGCGGCGATCTGGCCCCGCACCCTGGCGATGGACATCAGGGTCGAGAGGCGCCCGCTCGAGGCGGCCCTGTCGGTGAAGACGCCCAGCGAGACGTCCGCCTCGTCGACCCGGCCGAGCTGGGAGAGCGCGTCGGCGCCGACCGGGCCGAACAGGTGGGTGCCCGGTTCCAGGGAGTCGTAGTGCAGCTCGATGGTCTCGGCCGCGCTGAGCAGCCGCTGGACGTCGCCCTGGGCCTGGGCGATCGACGCGCGCGCCCCCGCCGCGTAGGCGAGACTCACCCTGCTCTCGACGATCGGCGCCCATTCCGCGGCCTGGCGGGCGTGCTCGCGCGCCCGGTCCCACTCGCCCCGGGCCGCGCGGGGGAAGCACGCCAGGGAGTGCAGGAGCGCGTAGTCCCAGACGCGCTCGTTCTCCTCGGCGTCACCGACGGCGAGCCGGGTGAACTGGACGGCGTCGTCGAGCCTGCCCCGCCGGTACTCCACCTCGCCCAGGAAGCCGAGCGCCTGGCCGACCCGCAGCGCCTCGCCGCGCGTGGCCCGCGCGACGCTCTCGCGCAGGTCCGCGGACGCGCCCTCCAGGTCGTCGGTCCACAGCCGGATCATCCCGCGGGCCACCAGCCCGTCCAGGCCGGCCGCCGAACCCGGCAGGTCGGCGTCCGCCAGGGACGCCAGCGCCTCCTCGGCCCGTCCGGCCAGGGTCCAGCCCAGGGACTGGGCGAACCAGGCGAACGCGCGCACCCACGGCTCGCGGCTGCCCGCCGCGACGGCCGCCGTACCGTACTCGACCATCTCGGGGTAGGAGATCTCGACCACCCCGATGATCGCGAGCTGGGCCGCGATGCGCGCCCGCAGGTCCGCGGGCGCGTGCGGACTCTCCGCCCCGCCCTGCCCGACGGCGCCCAGGGCCTGGACCAGCAGCAGCTTGGCCTCCGCGACGCGCCCGGAGATCAGGGCCTGGTAACCGGCGACGTAGTCGCGCCAGGGACCTCGCGGCATCGCGAGGATCTCGCTCTCGTAGCGCCGGGCGACGGTGGCGTCACCGGAGACCAGCAGGGTCTCCGCGGTCGTCAGTATCCGGGCCACCCTGTCGGGTCCCGGCGGCGTCAGCTCCGCGGCGTGGCGGGCGTACACCGCCGCCAGGGGGAGCCTGCCGCGCGACAGCAGGGACTGGGCCTCCTCCTGGGCGAGCGCGGCGAGCTCGCCGTCCGTGCCACCGCCGGACGCCGCGATCCCGTGCCACAGCGCGCCGGGGCCGCCGAGCAGGGCGGCGCTGCGGTGCAGCGCGCGGCGGCGCTCGACGCCGGAGTCGTAGTAGATGCGGTCCCAGACGAGCAGGGTGGTGAACGCGAACTCCTGCCCTCCCGTGCCGGGGATCTCCTTGACCAGCCCGGCGGCGACGGCCTCTTCGAGCGGCGTCGTGGCGTCGGCGACACCGGAGAGCGCGCGCAGGTCGGCCAGGCCGAAGCGGCGGCCGAGCACCGCCGCCGCGCCGACGACCTCGCGGGTACGGCGGTCGCACGACGCCAGCCGCGCCACGACGGCCTGCGTCATGCCGCGGGGGGCGGGCAGCGGGCCGTTGCCGAAGTTGATCGAGTGCATCTCCACCTGGTCCAGCAGGAGGATCGAGTGCAGCGCGTTGCCGTCGGTGTGCTCGTGCAGCCTCCTGGCGCCTGAGGGGGTGAGCCCGTCGTGACCGGTCGCGACGGCGAGTCTCACGAGATCGTCGGCGGGGAGCCCCTCGACCTGGAGCAGGCGCCCCTGCGCCGAGTCGAAGATCCGCTCCCAGCCCTCGTGGAGCTCCAGGCGGGGAGCGTCCGGGGCCGCTCCCGTCGCGTACCCGGGAGCCTGGTGGACGACCAGGAGCATGACCTGGGCGTTGCGCAGGCGCCGGGCCGCCAGGCGGAGCGCGGCCATCGACTGCCGGTCGCCGCAGTGCGCGTCGTCGACGACCACGATCAGCGCGTCCGCGGCGGCGAACTCCGCCGCGAGGGCCTGCCCGATGAAGGCGGCCTCGGCCTGGCCCGACAGCGTCCTGGCGAGCACCGGGGTCGGCAGCTGCTCGGCGATCTGTTCCAGGACCCCCCAGGGATGGGCGAGCGCGTCCTCGTCGCCGAAGGCGCGGACGGTCCGCACGCCGGGCACGGTGCGCAGGAAGCGCTCGACCAGCTCGGTCTTGCCGATTCCCGACACTCCCCGGACGCCCACGATCCGCGCGTCACGGCGTCTGGCCTCCCCCCACGCCTCGCCGAGGAAGTCGAGCTCCCGCTTCCGGCCGATGAACAGCGGAGAGGTTCTGCCGTACAACGCAGCGCTCCCTTTCCCGATCCTCAATGTTCTTGACGGCGATTATGGATCAGGAATCAACCTATCGGCATGGATTCATCTGAATATTCTTCATGAAACGGATCCGAACTAATTTCACATCGTCCGGACACCCTCTGGATTCCCTCGCCCACGGAACGCCGCGGAAGCAGGCTGCGATCATCCGGACACACCAGGAAACCCTTCCCGGGATATCCACGTCCCCCTTCCCGTCAGCTCCGACCTGGTGCTCGCCGTATTCCACACGGTTTCCCCGGAATGGGAACGATCCACTGTCGGGGAAAGGGATGACAGTTCGTGGATACGGTCGGCCACAAATAGGTAACGGCCATTGATTACCGCACGCGCGGCGCGGACTTCACGCGATCGGCGATTTCCGCGCTCGGCAAGTGTGCTATGACACGAAGTGTCCAATACCTCGCACATTACGCGGGAAAGCACACTGCGGATACGGTGTGCGATTTCTCAACCACGGTCCGGGCACTCGCTCAGGGCTCCGCCCCGGGCGGCGAAACGTGAGGACGGCGTCGACGACACGGGCGGCGCTTGGAACCCGAGCGGCGTCCGCTGCACGGTCGGTGCGATCGGCGTGGGGGCCTAGGCGAACCGGGCAGCCCGAACGAACCGGGCCGCCCGGCGATCTGGGCGAATCGGGCGACCCGGGCGGTTCGGGGTCATGGATGGGCGCGGGCCAGGACCGGGCAAGCGTCACGGGCGGCGGAGGTCAGGGCCGGTCAGAGCAGGGCGGAGCGGAGCTGGTCAGAGCAAAGCAGAGCGGGGCTGGTCGGGACAAAGCAGGGCAAGGCGGAGCCGGTCAGGGCAGGGCGGAGCCGTCCGTGTCCTGGAAGCGCCGCCGTAGCACTTCCTTGCGCACCTTCCTGGCCGCGTTGCGCGGAAGCTCCTCGACGACGAACACCCGGGAGGGCTTCTTGTACCCCGCGACCCGCCCGGAGAGGAAGCCGATCACGTCCTCGCCGGTCACGGCGGCTCCCGGGGACGGGGTCACCGCCACGGTGACGGCCTCGCCCCAGCGCTCGTGGGGCGTGCCGAACACGGCCGCCTCGGCGATACCCGGCATGCCCGCCAGGACCTTCTCCAGCTCGGCCGGGTAGACGTTCATACCACCCGTGATGATCATGTCCTTGATGCGGTCGGTGATGTAGACGTATCCGGCCTCGTCCACCCGGCCCGCGTCGCCCGTCCTGAACCAGGGGCCGGTGAACGCCTCGGCGGTGGCGTCCGGCCGGTTGTGGTACCCGGCGAAGAGGGTGTCGGACTCCACGGCGAGCTCGCCGACGGCGCCCGGCGGGAGGGGGTCGCCCGCCTCGTCGAGGACCCGCACGCTCGCGATGGGCATCGGCCGTCCCACGGAAGCGTGGATGTCGTCGGCCTCGCAGCCCGGCCCCCAGTCGGCGGCCGAGGTGGCGGTGACGGGCGCTCCCGTCTCGGTCATCCCCCACGTCTCGATGTAGCGGCTCCCCACCAGGTCGACCATCTCCCTGACGAGGTCGGGCGGGAGCGCGGAGGCCGAGTGGAGCACCGTGCGGAGGGTGCCGAGCACCTCGGGGCGGCGCCGGACCTCCGCGACGAAGGCCGGGGCGAGCGGGCTGGGCACGTAGGTGAAGGCGGACCGCTCGCGGATCATCGCGTCCACCCACGCGTCCGGCGCCAGCCCGGCCATGAAGGAGAGCGTTCCGCCGAGGTACAGGTGCGGCAGGATGACCCCCCACAACCCGGCCACGAAGGAGAACGTGCCGGTGAACGCGCACCTGCCGCCCGGCGCGAGCCGGTAGTGGAAGGGCATGTGCCGGATGATCCTGGCCAGCGTGGCGTCCTCGACCACCACACCCTTGGCGTCGCCCGTCGTCCCGCTGGTGTAGCCGATCACGGCCGGGAAGCCGCCGGGACCCGCCTCGGGAACCCGGTCGGAGGCCCCGGCGAGCAGGTCCGCGTAGCGGAGCGCGCCCCGGGCGGGGTCCCGCCCCGCGCTGACCAGGACGCCGGGCCCGGCGATCGCCTCGGCGACCTCGGTCCGGCCCTCCGTGTGCAGGAACGCCCGCACGTCGGCGTCGTCGACGATCGCCTGGACCTCGCCCGCCCTGAGCCGGTCGTTGACGTGCACGGCGGTGAACCCGCCGAACGCGCAGGCGACGTACGCCTCCAGCGCCTCGACCCGGTCCTCGGCCATCAGCGCCACCCGGTCGCCGGGACGGACCCCGAGCCCGTGCAGGGCGTTGGCGAGCCTGGCTGCGTTGGACCCGAGCTCGCGGTAGGTCCGCCGCTCCCCGTGCGCGACCATCGCGGTCCGCCCGCCGAACCGCCGCACGGCGGCCCGCAGGAGAGCGCCCCAGCCGTCCGGCGCGTACGAGCCCGGAGAGCCCGGCGGACTCGGCGGGCTCGGCGAGTTGCGTGGACCCGGCGAGCCGTGTGGACCGTGCGGGCCGCCCGCCGCCGGTCCGCCGGGTCCGGCCCCCCACGAGCCGGACCCGGACGAACGGTGGCCGGACGCGTCCGGCCCGGACACCTCGGAGCCCGGCGTCCCGGCACCCGGCGTCGCGGAGCCGGGAGTCCCCGAGCCGTGCGGAGCGGGGGTCGTCATGCCGCGAAGTCCGTACCGAGACCCATCCCGCGCAGCAGGGTGGCCCGGTCGTAGTATTCCAGCCATTCGGTGACCAACCCGTCCGCCACGCTCAGCACTCCGACGACCGGAACCTCCCCGTGATGCCCTCGGACGTCGAAGACGTCGAGACGTTCCAGGAACACCCGGCCGTCGATCACCCCCAGCGCCCGCACGTGCAGGGTGAGCCGCTCCAGGCCGTCGGCGAGGACGGCGAGGCGCTCGCCGATGGCCTCGCGCCCGCGCAGGGGCTCCTGCATCACGCTGTGCAGCACGCCGTCCGGCGCGAACAGCCCGACCACGCGCTCCCAGTCCAGGGCGTTCCACGCCTCGACCATGTCCCGTACCACCGACAGCTTCGCGTCGTCGTCCACGTCTCACACTCCCTCTTCCCCGGCCGCTTCCGGTGCGTGCGCCATCTCGCTCCTGAGGCGGCGTTTGAGGATCTTGCCGACGGGGTTGCGGGGCAGCGTGTCCCGCAGCTCCAGCCGTTCCGGCAGCTTGTACGAGGCGATGCGGTCGGCGCGCAGGTGGCCGACCAGCTCGCCGAGGGTGAGGGCGCTCCCCTCGCGCGGCACCACCACCGCGCACACCCTCTCCCCCAGTACGTCGTCCGGGTAGCCGACGACCGCCACGTCCTGGACGGCGGGGTGGGCGGCGATGAGACCCTCCAGCTCGGCCGGGGCGATGTTCATGCCTCCCCGGATGATGAGGTCCTTGGCCCGGTCGACGTAGCGCAGGAACTCCCCGCGCTCCCCGGCGATCTCGAAGACGTCGCCGGTTCTCAGGTAGCCCAGCTCGTCGAAGGGGTCGGCCACCCGGTCACCGCGCAGGTAGCCCGGGAACACCATCGGCCCCTTGATCCGCAGCTCCCCGGGACGGCCGGGCTCGACGACCTCCTCGCCGGTGTCGGGGTCGACCAGCCGTACCGACACCTGCGCGGAGATCCGGGAGCTCCAGGTGATGCCCGGCACGCCGTAGCGGGGGAAGTACCTGGCCCGCTGCTCGGGGTCGGGCACGTCGTGCGGGTCGGTGAGCAGGGCGATGCCCTCGTTGGAGCCGAAGAAGTTGATGATCCCGATTCCGTGGTCGTCCTGCCAGCCCCTGACCATGGAGGGCGCCAGCGGCACCGACCCCGACCCGATGAGCCGCAGCGACGACAGGTCGGCCGTGGCGAGCAGCTCGGCGCGGGCCAGCAGCAGGGTCAGCAGGGCGGGCGGCGCGACGGTGTAGGTGACGCGCTCCTCGGTGATCTGCCGCAGGAACGTCGGCAGGTCGAAGGGGTGGTGCTGGACGAGTACGCCGCCGACGCGCAGCCACGGCAGGAACATGCCGTTGATCCCGGCCATGTTCACCATGGGGAAGGGGTTGAGCAGCACGTCGTCACCGGTGAGCCGGGGCGCGTCGACCGTGGCCCAGCTCATCGCCAGCCAGTCGTAGTGGGTGCGGGGCACTCCCTTGGGAGTGCTCTCGGTACCGGAGGTCCAGCAGATCGTCACGCAGTCGTTGGGGTCGGCGGGGTGCGCCTCCGCGTACGCCCGGACGGCCTCACCGACCTCCCTCCTGCCGGCCTCGCCCCCGTCCGCCCCGGCCCCGTCCGTCTCGTCCCCGTCCGCCTCGGCCCGTACGACGGCCGCCAGCTCGGCGTCCAGGTCGACGGCCCCGGCGGGCAGGGATCCGCCGCCGTCCGGACCGCCGTCGGCGGACGCGCCGCGAGCCGGAGCGCCCCCGACCCGAACGCCGTGAGCCGACGCACCATGAGCCGGGGCGCTGTGAACCGAGGCACCGTGAACCAGCAGGACGCGCAGGCCGGGCAGGGCCGTGCGGACCTCCTCCGCCGGATGCCGGTCACCGATGCGTGCGGCGGTGAGGAAGGCGGCGAACCCGGCGAGGTCGCCGAGCTCCGCCACCTCGTGCTCGCGGTACTGCACCGGCAGCGGCGAGACGACCATCCGCAGCCGCCAGCACGCGAGGTAGACGACGACCAGCTCGACCGTGTTGGGCAGCTGCACGGCCAGCACGTCGCCCGCGCCCAGGCCGTGCCGCAGCAACACGGCCGCGAGCCGCGTCACCTCCTCGTCGAGCTCGCGCCAGGTGAGGCGCCGGGGGTCGGCGTCCACCAGGGCCCGCTTGTTGGGCGGGTCCACGACGGCGAGGCGGCCGGGCTCGGCGGCGACCCGGGCCGCGAAGAGCCCGTCCATGGTCTCGTCCGTCCACCAGCCCCTCGCGGTGTACTCCTCGACCCTCTCGGGCGGATGCAGTCCTGTCATCCCCGTCATCGTCCTCAGTCGCCCTGCGCGTAGTTGTGGGAGATGTCGACGACGTCACCGGCCGGTTCGAAGGTCTTCTTCTCCGCCGACCAGACGAACGGGCGGAAGGCCATGATGCCGAGCGCCTGCGTGGGCGACATCTTCCAGTCGATGCCGTCGATGAACATCGGCGGGTGGTACTCCTGGGTGCGGGCCGCGTTCATGATGCCGAGGCGGCTGAGCCCGTCCGGGGAGGAGCTCGCCGTGGTGAAGACGTCCACCATCAGGTCGGCGATGGCCCAGCCGTTGACCGTGTAGTTGTTGAGCGGGGCCTTGTTGCCCTGCGCCTCCATGTCGGCGAGATACTTCTTGACCGCCTCGTCCTCGGCGTAGATCGGGTTGCCCGGGTCCTTCAGCCAGACCATGATCTGCTGCCCGTCCGCGGCCTCGCCCGCGGGCTCGTAGAGCGACTTGCCGTCGACGCAGTTGGCGGGCTGGACGAAGGTGTCGGGCTTCCACCCGGCGCGGCCGACGGCCATGCTGAGGGTGAGGCAGTCGGTGGTGACCCCGGCGTCCACGAGCACCTGGGCGCCGCTGGCCTTGAGGGTCGTCGCGGCGGCGTTCGGGTCGGTGAGCGGGGCCTCCTTGATGATCTTGAGGTTGGTGCCCTCGATCGCCTTCTTGAACCCCTGCGCGTATCCCTGCCCGGACTCGGTCTGGTTGACCGCCAGCGCGACGGTCGCGCCACCCGGGTACTTCTTCTTGAGCTGCTCGACGACGACGGCCATCTCCACCTCGGCGGAGGGGAGATACTCGGTGGTCCAGGGGAAGTTCTTCGCGTCCCGGTAAGCGGGCACGGACGCCTGGCCGAACAGCAGGGGCACGCACGCCTCGTTCTGGTCGTCGGCGACCGCGTTGAGCTGGCCGGAGCCGAAGGTGTCGAGGACGTGCACGCCGTCCTTCTGGATCAGCTCGTTGACGTTGGCCTTGGCCTTCTCCGGGTTGAACGCGTCGTCCTTGGCGACGACCTCCAGCTTGACGCCCCCGACGCCTCCGGCGGCGTTGGCCACCTCGAAGCGGGCCTTCATGCCGTCGATGACGGCGCCGACCGCCTGGGCGAGCGGCCCGGACAGGGCGGCGCTCCAGCCCACCTTGAGCGTTCCGGTGATCTTCTCCCTGGCGGCGTCCGGGTCGGCGCAGCCGTCGACCGGTGTCACGCTCTCCGCGGCGGCGCCCGGGGCACTCTCCGCCCCGGCCGCGGGGGCGGGGTCCGCCGCCGGGTCGGCCCCGCCGCATCCGGCGGCGAGCAGGGCGGCCGTCAGGCCGATCGCGGCGAGGTGTCGGGTTCTCATGTGCGTTCTCCCAGGGTGTCGCTGGTGGGGGGTGAGGCGGCGTCGCCACCGGGCGGCGGTGCGTCATCGGGGGGCGGTGCGTCATCGGGGGGCGGGGCCGCCCGGTGGCCGTCGCCGGTCGCGGGATCGACGTGGACGACGCGCCCGGCGAGCCTGCCGAGGACTCCGGCTATGCCCTGGGGCATCAGGAAGACGATCGCGATGAGGATCGCGCCGAAGAGCACGCCGGACACGTGGCCCGAGGCCAGGTCGGAGGTGAAGTAGGGCAGGTAGACGACGGCGAGGGCGCCGACGACCGGTCCGAACAGGGTGGCCGCGCCACCGAGGAAGAGACCGGTGATGAGCTCGATCGACTTCAGCAGCGTGAAGGAGCCGTCGGGCGACAGCGCGCCGACGTACATCGCGAAGAGGCTCCCCGCCAGGCCGGTGACGGCCCCGGAGATGCCGAAGACCCCGGTTTTGATCGTCGCCAGGCGCACGCCCGAGGCGGCGGCGGCGATCTCGTTGTCCCTGGTGGCGATCATCGCGATGCCGAGGCGGCTGCGGGTGAGGTTGCGGACGAGGACGAGCACCAGGACCAGGGCGGCCACACTGACCCAGTACAGCCACAGGCCGCGCTGGCCGACCGTGAGCCCGGTCCACTCCGGCGGGCCCAGCTGCCGGGAGCGGATGACGAGGCCCGCGGCGCCCCCGGTGAAGTCCTCGAAACGCCGGACGATCTCCGGGAAGGCGACACCCACCGCGAGCGTGACCAGCGCCAGGTACAGGCCCCTGATGCGCAGCGCGGGCAGCCCGACGACGAGTCCCAGCAGGAAGCAGAGCACCACCGCCACCGGGATGGTCGACATGGGCGCGGCCCCGTACGAGACCACCAGGACCCCGGTGGTGTAGGCGCCGAGCCCGAAGAAGGCCGAGTGCCCGATGGACAGCAGGCCGGTGTAGCCGGTGGCGAGGTTGAGGCCGCTGATCGCGATGGCGAAGATCAGCACACTGGTGAACTGGCCGACCCGGAAGGGTTCGGCGTACGAGCCCGCGACCAGCAGCAGGGCGGCGACGGCGAGGAGGGCGAGCCGCAGTCCCCGGTGCGCGGGCGACCCGGCGCGCACGGTGACCGGGAACCGGCGCGAGGCCCCGCCGGACGGCGCCACGCCCTCCCGATCACGTTCGGGGACGCGGTCGCGGTCACGGCCAAAGGCACTGTCGCGGCTACGACCGGAGGCACTGTCACGGCCACGGTCGGGGCCGCCGTCGCGGGACAGGGCGGTCTCGGGGGTCACAGGCGCTCCATCTGCCGGGTCCCGAACAGCCCGGTGGGCCGGAACAGGAGGATGAGGACGATGACGACGAGTGCCGCGGTCTGCGGCAGCGTGCCGCCGATGAACTCGACGTAACCGGTGATCATCGCTTCGAGCACGCCGATGCCGAGCCCTCCCACGACCGCGCCCACCGGGCTGTCCAGCCCGCCGAACAGGGCGGCGGCGGAGGCGTAGATGAGGATCGGGAACATCGTCTGCAGGCTGAGCTGGTGCGGGGAGAGCGGGGTGAGCAGCACCCCGGCGAGGGAGCCGATGACGCCCGCGAGTCCCCAGCCGAGCATCAGGATGCGGCCGGTCGGCACCCCGCTGAGCGCGGCCGACTCGGGGTTGTCGGCCACCGCGCGCATGTGCAGCCCCAGGCGGGTCCGGTTGAAGAGCGCGAAGACCGCGCCGATCAGGACGACCACGAAGAGCCAGACGCCGAGCGCGTCCCAGTAGAGCCGGGCGCCCCCCACCGAGACGAAGTCGTCCATCGCGCTGGGGAACAGGCTGGGCATCGTCTTGGTCTCGGAGTTCCACAGCAGTCCGGCCAGCGCGTTGAACGCGGTGAACAGTCCCAGCGCGACGATGAGCGAGGCCATGTCGTTGCGCCGCCTGATGGGTCTGATCAGGGTGCGCTCCACCACCGCGCCGAGCACGAAGCCCGCGGCGGCTGCCACCAGGGCCGCGATCCACAGGGGCACCTGGGCGGCGGCGGTGAGCCACCAGGCGAGGTAGGTGGTGAACAGCGCCATCTCGCCCTGGGCGAAGTTGATGGTGCCGGTGCTGCGGAAGACCACCACCAGGGCGAGCGCCATGATCGCGTACACGGCGCCGTTGGTGACGCCGTCGAAGAGTCGTTCGAGGAAGATGTCCATGGGGGCGCTCCTCAGTACCCGAGGTAGGCGCGTCGGACGCTCTCGTCGCCGCGGAACTCCCCGGCGGTTCCCGAGGCGATCACCCGGCCGACTTCGAGCAGGTAGACGCGGTTGGCGAGGCCGAGGGCGAGCTCGGCGTTCTGCTCCACCAGGAGCATCGAGACGCCCTGTTCGCGGTTGACGGTCGCCAGGATGTCGAACAGCTCGGCGACGATGCGCGGGGCGAGCCCGAGGCTGGGTTCGTCGCAGAGCAGCAGGCGGGGCCTGCTCATCAGGGCGCGGGCCACCGCGAGCATCTGCTGCTCGCCGCCCGACAGGGTGCCCGCGGCCTGCCCGGTGCGCTCGGCGAGCACCGGGAACACCGAGCACCAGCGGTCGACGTCCTCGCGGATGCCCGCCTTGTCCCTGCGGAGCGCGGCGCCGACGTGCAGGTTCTCCAGCACGGTGAGGTGCGGGAAGGTGCCCCGCCCCTGCGGGACCAGGCTCACGCCCCGGGAGACGACCGCGTCGGGCCGGAGCCCGCCGAGGGGGCGGCCCTCCAGCTGGATCGTTCCCTCGTACGGGAGCAATCCGGCCAGGGCCCGCATCGTGGTGGTCTTCCCGGCGCCGTTCGCGCCGAGCACCACCACCGCCTCCCCCTCGCCGATCTCCAGGTCGACGCCGTGCAGGACCCGCGCCTGGCCGTAGCCCGCGCGCAGCCCCTCGACGGTGAGCAGGCTCATGACGCCTTCCCCAGGTACGCCTCGACGACGCGGCGGTCGCCGCGTACCTCCTCGGGAGTGCCGTCCGCGATCTTGCGGCCGAACTCCATCGCGACCACGTGGTCGGAGATGCTCATGACCAGGCCCATGTGGTGTTCCACCAGCAGGGCGCCGAGGTCGTGGTCGCGGCGCAGGCGGCGGATGAGCTCGCCGAGGTCGCGTACCTCCGCGTGGGTGAGCCCGCCGGCGGGCTCGTCCAGCAGGAGCAGTCTCGGTCTCGCGGCGAGCGCGCGGGCCAGCTCGACCCGTTTGAGCGTGCCGTACGGCAGGCCCTGGGCCGGCCGGTGCGCCACGTCGCGCAGGTCGAGCTCGGTGAGGATGTCCATGGCCTCCCCTTCGATGCGGCGCTGCCTGGCCCTGGTGCCCGGCCACCCGGTGAGCGCTCCGGCGAACCCGGCCCGCTCGCGGGCGTGGGCCCCGGCCACGGTGTTCTCCAGCACGGTGAGCGAGGGGAACAGCGCGAGGTTCTGGAAGGTACGGGCGATGCCGAGCCGCACCACGTCGTGTGGCCTGACGCGGGACAGGTCGGCGTCGCCGAAGGCGATGGCGCCGGAGTCGGGGCGGTAGATCCGCGTGACGCAGTTGAACAGGGTCGTCTTCCCGGCGCCGTTGGGACCGATGAGCCCGCAGATCTCTCCGGGGGCGACGGTGAAGCCGACCCCGTCCAGGGCCGCGACGCCGCCGAAGCGGAGCGTCACGTCCGTGACCGTGAGGGAGGGCCGTTGACCGGCTTCGTGGACCGTCTGCATCTGAGTGGCTCCAATGCGAGCTTTCATACTTCAGTTAGCAGTGCGTTGCTGGTCAGGTCTTACTACAACAAAAAGAGTGAGTGCGTCAACGGTCCTTAACCCGGTTGAAACTCGTCCGCAACGAGTCCTGGCCAACTCACTCTCTTAGTTGTAGCGTCGAGGAACCCACCCCTGCGAGGAGGCCCGACGTGACCGACCGGCGCGACGAAGCGGTGCAGGCACTGCTCGACAAACAGGAGATCTACGAGGTCCTGGCGCGCTATCTGCGCGCCGTCGACCGGGGTGACGTCGAGGGGGTGGCCGCGTGCTACCTGCCCGGCGCCACCGAGGACCACGGCGGTGTCTTCGAGGGCACCGCCGAGGACTACGTGAGCAGCGTCGCCCGCGTGCTCACCCACCCCAGGAGCCGGACCATGCACTGCATGACCAACGTGCTCGTCGAGCTGGCGGGCGACAGCGCGCAGGCCGAGTCGTACGTGACCACGTTCAGCCGGGTGAAGACCCCCGACGGGCTCGGCGACTCCTTCGTCGGCGCCCGCATCGTCGACCGCCTGGAGCGGCGCGACGGCAGGTGGGGCATCGCCCACCGGGCGCTCGTCTGGGAGTGGAACCACGACGCGCCCGTCTCGGAGACCTGGATCTTCGGCATGCTCGTCCCCGACCCGGCGGTCCTGGTGCGCGGTGGCAAGCACCCCGACGACCTCGTCTACGACGGGCCGAACGGGGCGGCCCGGTGAGCGGTCCAGTGGGCGGCCCGGTGAGCGGCTCGGTGAGCGGCCCGGTGAGCGGCCCGGTGAGCGGCCAGGCGATCCGCGGCTCCGTCGCCCTGGTCACCGGCGGCAACCGCGGCATCGGCAGGGCCTTCGTCGAGGAGCTCCTCGCCCAGGGCGCCGCGCGGGTCTACGCCGGGGCGCGCGACCCCGCCGACGTCGACACCGAGCTGGTGGCCGCCGGGGCGGTTCCCGTACGGCTCGACATCACCGACCTCGACCAGGTCGCCGAGGCCGCCGCGACCTGCGCGGACGTGAACCTCCTGATCAACAACGCGGGATACTTCGCGGGCGAGCGCCTGGTGCTGACCGGCGACCCGCAGGCGGCGCGCCGGGAGATGGAGGTCAACTTCTTCGGCACCCTCAACATGACCCGTGCCTTCGCCCCGGTGCTCGGCGGCAACGGCGGCGGCGCCATCGCCAACGTGCTGTCGGTCGCCGCGATGACCCCGGCCCCGTTCATGGGCGGCTACTCCACCTCCAAGGCGGCGGCGCTGTGGCTGGGCACCATCGCCAGGGCCGAGCTCGCCGCGCAGAACACGCAGGTCACCTCCCTGATCGTCGGCTCGGTGGACACCCGGATGGCCGCCCACGTGGACGGCGCCAAGGAGGACCCGCGCGAGGTCGCGCGGGCCGGGCTCAAGGCCGTCGCGCGCGGGGAGTCCGTCGCCGACACCGACTGGATGGCGATCGACGCCCGCGCCCGCCTCGCCCGCGACCCCGGCCGGTACGAGCGCCAGCTGGCCAGGCTGCTCGACGTACAGAACCTGAGGACCGGCCGATGAGCGCGTCCGGCACGAAATCCCGGGGACGGACCGGCGAGCGTCCTCGACACACGAGACCCGAGGACCGGCCGACGAACACGCCCGGCACGCGAACCGTGAGGACCGGCCGATGAGTGACCTCGAACTCGTACAGGCGACGCTCGCGGCCCGCGACCTCTCCGCCGCCTCCGCCGTCGCCCGCTCGGAGCTGGGCCTGGCCCCCGGCTTCCCGGACCCGGAGCTGGCCTCCTTCGCGATGGCCAACGAGGTCCTCACCCTGGGCGACACCTATCTGGAGATCGTGGCCCCCACCGGCGAGACGTCGGCGCTGCACCGCTTCCTCGCCGGTGGCGAGGGCGGCTACCTGCTCGCGATCCGCGTCCCCGACACCGCGGCGCTGGTGGAGCGGGCCGCCGCGGGAAACGTCCGCGTCGTCCACCGGCAGGACTTCCAGGGGGCGACGATCACCCAGCTGCACCCCGGCGACCTGGGGGTGATGCTGGAGGCCGACGAGATCCCGCCCGGCCGCGAGTGGCACTACGACGACTGGAGCGTTCCCGCGCGCCCGCCCGGCGCGTCGGCGGGCGACCTGCTCGCCGCCGACGTGGCGGTCGGGCACCCCGAGGAGACCGCGGCACTCTGGGCCCACCTGCTGGACGTCCCGGCGGAGCACTCCCCCGGCGCCGGGAACGGCGTGCCCACCGTACGGATCGGAAGCCGGATCGTCCGGTTCGTCCCCCACCCCGGAACCGGAACCGGCACCGGCACCGGTCGTCGCGGCCTCGTCGCCCTCGACCTGCGCGCCCTCACCCCCGGCGCCCCCCGCGAGATCACCGTCGCCGGTCTCACGATCCGCCTCGTACCGGCCGGGGAGCCCGTACCAGCCGGGGAGTCCATGTCGGCCGGGGAGTCCATGTCGGCCGGGGAGTCCGTGTCCGCCGGGGAGGGCGCGTCGTGAGCGTCCGCGTCATCCAGTGGGCGACCGGCGCCATCGGCAGGACCTGCCTGCGCGCCGTCCTCGACTCCCCCGGCCTGGAACTCGCCGGGCTGTACGTCTACGGCGACCGCAAGGCGGGCAGGGACGCGGGCGAGATCGCCCGGCGGCCCCTCACCGGCGTGCTCGCCACCCGGGACCGGCAGCTGATCGTCGACACCCCCGCCGACCTCGTCATCCACGCGCCCCGGCTGCAGGTCCCGTACGAGACCCACGACGCCGACATATGCGCGTTGCTGCGCTCGGGAAAGAACGTGATCACCACCGCGGGCCATCACTTCCCCCGCGCGCACGGCAGAGAGCGCGAGGAGATGTTCCTGGACGCCTGCCGGGAGGGCGGCACGACCCTGTACGGCGTGGGCATCAGCCCCGGCGTCGTCGGCGAGCGGCTGGTGCTGGCGCTGACCGGCGTCTGCCTGGACGTGGAGCACGTCTCCATCGACGAGGTCCTCGACGCGAGCCGCACGCCGGACCCGAACTTCGTCTTCGACGTGATGGGCATGGGCTCCGACCCCGCGAAGACCGACCTCGCCTCGGGCGAGCTGCCGGAGCTGTACGGCATGCTCTACACCGAGACCCTGGCGTTCATGGCCGAGCGGATGGGCCTGGCCGTCGACCGCTACGAACCCGACCACCACGTGGAGCTCACCGACCGGGAACTCCGCGTCGCGGCCGGGACGATCCCCGCGGGCACGGTGGCCGCGACCGAGTGGCGCTGGCACGCGGTCAGCGGCGGGCGGCGGGTGCTGACCCTGTCCATCGTGTGGACCATGGACCCGTCGATGCCGCGCTACGCGGGCCGGGACCACTGGACGGTGCGGGTCACCGGCAGGCCGGGCCTGACGATGACCCTGAACCTGGTCGAGCCCGACGACCCGCTGAGCCGGACCACCGCGGGCCAGTTCGTCACCGCGGGCCCGGTGATCCGCGCCATCCCCGAGGTCCTCGCCGCCCCGCCCGGCATCTTCGAACCCCCGGTCTTCGCCCCGTTCTCCTTCCCCGGGCCTGCCGGGTCACCGGGCGTCTCCGAGGCTCCCGGGCTGCCGGGGGGCGGAGGTTCCGGGTCACCGGACGCCCGGGGTTCCCGTCTTCCCGAGTCGCCGAGGTGAGCACACCGTGACCGTCCCCGCCGCCACCGGCTCCACCACCGGTCCCGCCGCCCCTGATCCCGCCCCTGCCCCTGCCGCCCCTGACCCCGTCCTCACCGGGTCCGCCACCGCCGGTCCCGCCGCCAACCCCGCCACCGGCCCCGTCGTCACCGGCCCCGTCCGGCACGGATTCGACGCCGACTACGCGCTGCACGCCGACGGCTCGCGGGTGGAGCGCCTGGCGGACATCCTCCGCCGCCGGGCGGCGGCCACCCCGGACCTGCCCGCGGTGATCGAGCCGGGCGGGGTGACGACCTTCGCCGTCCTCGATGCCCGCTCCAGCCGGGCCGCCCGCGCGCTGCTGGCCGACGGGGTGGGCGAGGGCGACAGGGTGGCCTACATCGGGGCGAACGCCCCCTCCTTCCTGGAGGTGCTGTACGGCGCCGCCAAGATAGGCGCGATCGCCACGGCCGTGAACAACCGCCTGGCCCCGGCGGAGGTCGCCCAGATCCTGGGCGACGCCGAGCCGTCGGTGCTCGTCCTCGGCTCCGGGGACGGCGGCCTCGCCCCGGGGAAGGGCGTCGTCCCCTCCCTCACCCGGGTGGTCACCGCCGACGGCGACCCCGGGACGACCCCGTACGAAGACTGGCTGGACGGCCACCCGGCCGACGACCCGGGGGTGCTCGCCGACCCCGGCTCGACCGCGCTGATCTTCTACACCTCCGGCACCACCGGCCTGCCCAAGGGCATCATGCTGAGCGGGCGCAACCTCGGCCAGGCTCTGGCGACCATGCACTACGAGATCGGCATGGACGAGACGTCGGTGGCGATGGCGCCGATCCCGTACTTCCACATCTCCGGGCTCGGCCTGGCGATGGTCGCGGCCGTCAACGGCGCGGCCCTGCTGCTGGAACACGCCACCGCCCCCGAGGAACTGCGGGACCTGCTGATCTCCCGGCGCGTGTCGCACGCCGCCCTGGTGCCGACGCTCATCCAGCGACTGGTCGCGCTGCCCGGCGTGCGGGAGTACGACTGGTCGGCGCTGAAGATCGTCGTGTACGGCTCCTCCCCCATCCCGCTGCCGGTGATCCGGGCGGCGACCGAGTCCATCGGCTGCCGCTTCCTGCAGAGCTACGGGCTCACCGAGTCGACCGGCGGCGTGACCGTCCTGCACCCCGACGACCACCTGCCGGAACCGGGCCTGGAGGGGCGGCTGCTGTCGGCGGGCCGCCCGATGCACGGCGTGCCGATGCGCGTGGTGCGTCCGGAGACGCTGGAGGACCTCGGTCCCGGCGAGCGGGGCGAGGTCCTGATCGGCGGCGGGCACGTGATGACGGGCTACTGGCGGCGCCCCGCGGAGACGGCCGCGACGATCCTGCCCGGCGGCTGGCTGCGTACCGGCGACGGGGGCTCCTTCGACGCCGACGGCTACCTCTACCTGCACGACCGGATCAAGGACATGATCGTCAGCGGCGGCGAGAACGTCTACCCGGCCGAGGTGGAGAGCGTGCTGACCGGTCACCCCTCGGTCGCCGAGGTGGCCGTGGTCGGCGTGCCCTCCGACCGATGGGGTGAGGTGCCGCACGCGGTGGTCGTCCCGCGTCCCGGCGCGGAGCCGGTCACCGCCCAACAGCTGATCTCCTGGACCAGGGAGCGCCTGGCCCACTTCAAGTGCCCCGCCGACGTCTCGTTCGTGGACGCGCTGCCGCGCAACGCGAGCGGCAAACTCCTCAAGACGCGCCTCCGCGAGGACCACGGCCGCCGCTGACTTCCGGCCCCGGGCGTCATCCGGAGGGAGGCGCCCGGGGAGTCTCCTCACCGCGCACGGATGAGGACCGGCATCCACCGCACGCGGGTGTGGGTCATGTGGGTCAGGTCGAGACGGGCACCGGCCGGGCACCTGCCACCGGCTGAGGCCCCCAGGCGGTTCCGGGCGGTCCGGCACAGGGCCGTCCGCCAGAGCTGCGTTTCCAGAAATTTCCGGTTCTGGGAGAAATGATGTCGACGCCTTCGACATGGACGGGTGTCCACGAACCCCACCAGAGGAGGCGTCCTGCCATGGGAACCGCCCGTGAGTGACGACCGAAGAGCCCGGTTCGAACAGGTCTACCTCGACACGTACGAACAGATCCTCGGCTACGCGATGCGCCGCTGTGACTCTCCGGAGGACGCGGCCGACGTGGTGGCCGAGACGTTCGAGATCGCGTGGCGCCGGGTGGACGACCTGCCGCCCGGTGAGCAGGCGAGGCTGTGGCTGTACGGCGTGGCGCGCAACGTCCTCGCCAACCACCGCCGGGGGCTGATGCGCCGCCACAGCCACCAGACGGCGCTGCACGAGAACGTCGCCGATCTCTACGCCCGCACGTCCCCGGACGGGGAGGGGACGGAGCTCAGGGCGATAGGACAGGTCTTTCGCGAACTGTCCGACGACGATCGCGAGCTGTTGTCGCTCGTGGCCTGGGAGGGCCTGGACGCCGGGGAGATCGCGTCCGTCCTGGGCCGTTCCCGCAACGCCGTACGCATCCGGCTCCACCGGGCCCGCGGGCGCTTCTCCCGCGGGCTGGCGGAGGCCGGGATCGAATTCACCCCGATGAGCCGGGCCGTGCGAGTCCCGACATGGAGGTCCTCGTGAAGCACACCCATGAGCCGGTGAACCCACCGGCCCGCGTCCGCGACGACGAGCTGGCCGGTCAGGCGTCCGCGGCGGGGGCGCGGGCACTGCTGGCGTCGATCACGTCCGGATCCGGGGCCGGATCCGAATCCGCGTCCCGGGTCCCCGCGGTCTCGCCGTCACGCCGACGACCGTGGAGGCCGCGCCTGGTGACCGGGGTGCTCACCGCCGGAGTGCTCGTCGCCGGGGTCGTCGCCGGTCCCGGCCTGCTGCGCGACGGGAGCGCCACGAGCTACGCGAACTCCGCCGTCGACATCGTGCTGGACGGCGAGCAGTACGTCGCCCGCATCAAGGACCCGTTCGCCGACCACGCCAAGTACACCGAGGCGTTCCGGGCGGTCGGCCTGGACATCACGCTGCGCCCGGTACCCGTCTCGCGTGGCAGCGTGGGAAAGATCATGGGGATGATCGTCACCGGCGGCGAGGAGCCTGACGCGAGGATGACCCCGGATCCCTCAGGTCCCCGGTTCGGCGGTGTCCCCCTCTCGATGGAGACGGCGCCCGGGAAATGCGAGCCGGGCAAGGACGCCGGGTGCGTGATGGTGATGCGGATTCCCTCCGGCTTCACCGGCAGGGTGGACGTGAGGCTGGGGCGCCAGGCGAGACAGGGAGAGGAGTACGCGAACTTCGACCTGGCCATGGCCTCCGGTGAGATGTTCGCCGGGGTCCGGCTGAGGGACGGCCGCCCGGTGGACGAGATCCTGGCCGAGGCTCGGAAACGCGACCTGGCCACGGTGTTCAGCCTCGTCCGGATCGACGCGAGGACGGGCGGGCTGTCCTTCGAACCGCTCCCCGCCGACCGGGTCGGACGTGACTGGACCGTCTGGAACGCCTGGCAGGTGAAGGCCGGGGTGATCCGGCTGCTCGTCACGCCCGAGCGACTGGCCGAGAACCCGTTCTACAACGGAAGCGCGCCACCGCCCGCCTCCTGACGCGGGAACCCCGGCTCCCGCCCTCCTCCTGACCGGCTCTTGCCCGCGCCGGAGGCGGGAGCCGGACGGTTCAGCCGCTCGGCTGCCGGTCTCTCCTGCGGATCTTGATGTCGCGCATGTCCGTCACCGCGACGTGGAGGATCCGGTACGGGTGGCCGTGCGCGTCCAGCGCCGCGACGGCTCCCCGGGTGGCCTCGTCCTCGCCGTCGTCCGGGCTCGCGGGCACCTGGCAGCGGAAGGTGAACGCCGAGAGGCTCTGGTCGTGGGTGAAGGCCCCCGCCTCGGTGAACCCCAGGCCGCCCGCCGCGAGGACGGCGGCGCGGCCGGTGTCGCTCAGCCCGTCGAACGTGCCGCGAATCATCACTCTGAACATGGACGGTCCCTCTCTCGTGATCTCGTGTCTCGTCATCTCGTGGCGTAGGTGAGAACGCGCTCGCCGAGCAGGCCCTCGATGGTGTCCAGCAGGTCCAGCACGGCCGCGGCGATCGCGTCGGGGCGTTCCCCCGCCGCGGTGCGCCTGCCGATCTCGGCGAAGACCATCGAGTGGAGGCAGCCGAGCTGCCAGGCCACCACGCGGGGCACCGGGTCGTCGGGGGCGGCTCCGGTCTCCTCGGCGAGCACGGCGGCGAGCGCGTCGGTCATCTGCCGGCCGAGGTCCTCCAGCCGGGCGGTGAGCGTGGGGGCGGCCCGCATCATCTCGAAGACGCGGCCGAATCCCTCGGTCAGCCCCAGCCTGCGGTCGCGGCGGTGCACCTCGTCGCGCAGGTGGGTCAGCACCGCCCGCGCGGCGGGTTCACCGGGCGGGCGGTGCCGCACGATGTCGGCGAGCCGCTGCGGGGACGCCTCGTCCGGCGGCAGGACGAGGTCCTCCTTGGCGTCGAAGTAGTTGTAGACGGTGTTCACCGACACCTCGGCCGCCGCCGCGACCTCGGCGATCGTGACGTGCTCGAAGCCACGCTCCACGAACAGGCCGACGGCCACCTGGGAGATGCGCTGCCGCGTCTGCCGTTTCTTCCGTTCTCGCAGCCCCTCGGTCATGGCCGGAAGTTTAACCGCACTCCAAATATGAAGTCGATTGCATTTTTGCAGCGCACTCTATTTTTGTTGAGACCATGACCTCGCCGACCGGCGGGCCGGTGCGGTCCGAGTCAGCCGATCCGGCGGTCGTTCCCCTCCCACCAGGGGCGGCGCAGCTCGCGCTTGAGGACCTTGCCCGAGGGGTTGCGGGGCAGCGCGTCCACGAAGGAGACGGCGGTGGGGCACTTGTAGTGGGCCAGCCGCTCGCGGGTCCAGGCGAGCAGTTCCTCCTCGGTGGTCTCCTGGCCGGGGCGGGGCACCACGACCGCCAGGGGCGTCTCGCCCCAGCGCTCGGAGGGGACGCCGATCACCGCGGTCTCCAGCACCGCGGGGTGCCCGGCCAGGGCGCTCTCCACCTCCGCCGGATAGACGTTCTCCCCGCCGCTGACGATCATGTCCTTGATCCGGTCGTGCAGGTAGAGGTAGCCGTCGCCGTCCATCGACCCGGCGTCGCCGGTGCGCAGCCAGCCGCCGGGCAGGAAGGCGGCGGCCGTCTCGGCGGGGTTGCGCCAGTAGCCGGTCGTCACGCAGGGGCCCCGGACGATGACCTCGCCCACCACACCGGGGTCGGCGGGCCGGTCCGTCTCCAGGTCGAGGATCGCGACCTCCATGCCGGGCACCGCCCGCCCGGCCGAGCGCAGCCGCCCCTTCACCGGGTTGTCCGGCAGATGCTGGTCGGGACCGAGCAGGGTCGTCACGCCGATGGTCTCGGTGAGCCCGTACGACTGGAAGAACTCGGCGCCGAACAGCGCGACCGCCCGCGCCAGCAGGCTCTCGGTGATGGGCGAGGCGCCGTAGACGATCTGCCGGAGCGCGGAGAAGTCGGCGTCGCGGGCCGCGGGCAGCTCGGCCATCACCTGGATCACCGCCGGGACCATCGCCGTGTGGGTGACGCGATGGCGGATCAGCTGGTCGAGCATGGAGGCGGGCGTGGGTTCGCGGCACTGCACGAGGGTGCCGCCCTCGGCGATCGTGATGAGCGCCCAGCCCGCACCGGCGATGTGGTAGTACGGGATCGGCACCATGCTGACCGCCCCACCGGCCTCACCGGCCCTACCGCCCAGGTCGAAGCAGGAGCCGAACAGCGCGACCCCCGAGGCCAGCCCGGACGCGGTGACGTTGACACCCTTGGGCCTGCCCGTCGTGCCGGAGGAGTACATGAGCACGATCAGCTCGTCCCCGGCGGCGTCGCGCTTGGGGTCCCTGGGCCGCGCCCCGGCCAGCCACTCCTCGTAGGCGGGACCGACCACGATCACCGGCACGCCCTCCTCCACCGGGACCTCGGCGTGCTCGGGGCCGACGACCACCAGCGACACGGCGGCGTCGGCGAGGATCCAGCGCATCTCGTCCGGGGCCAGCCTGAAGTTGAGCGGGACCAGCACCGCCCCCGCCTTGGCCGCGCCGAAGAGCAGCTCGAAGTACTCGGTGGCGTTGCGGTCGACGTATCCCACGCGGTCACCGGGTTCGAGGCCCGCGGCGATCAGGGCGTCGGCCACCCGGTCGGAGCGCTCGGCGAGCTCCCCGTAGGTGGCGGCGCGACCGTCACCGGTGACGGCGACGGCGTCGGGCGCGCGGCTCGCGGACAGGCGCAGGAGGTCGGCGACGGGGGTGGGGGCGGGGGGCATGGTCGTCCTTCTCTCTTCCGGACCGGACGTCGCCGCCCGGCCTTCCACGCGAGCCGGACGTCGCCGCCCGGCCTCTCACACGGACCGGGCGTCGTCACCCGGCCTTCTCACACGGACCGGACGTCATCGCCCGGCCTTGCCGTCGAGTCGTCTCATGCCGGGCGTTGCACCACGATCTCGTGCCCGCGCAGCGGTGCCGTGCAGGCGTCGCACGTCAGCTGGATCTGGAAGTCACGCCCGCACGCCCGGTGGGTGTAGACCAGGGCGGGTCCCTCGGCCGCCCGGAACCACCGCTGTCCCCAGTCGATGCCGGTCATCGTCACGGGGAAGAAGGCGCGCCCCTTCTCCGTGAGGTGGTAGCTGAGCCAGTCCGGCCGTTCGGCGCTGGGCACCTGCTCGAAGACGCCGAGCTCGCAGAAGACCCGGAGCCGGTCGGCGATGATGGTGGGCGGGGCGCCCAGGCGCTGCTCGAAGTCGCGGAAGCGGTGCAGTCCCTGGAAGGCGGCTCCCAGGATCGCCGCCGACCAGCGGTTGCCCACCAGCGCCATCGTCTCGGGGAACATGCCCGCGCCGCCGTCGGCGGTGGAGCCGGAGCGGCGCCGGGTCGTGGCGGCGGGCACCGAACGTTCCCAGGTGCCGCTCGGCCCGAAACCGCCGACGACGTCGCGGGGCCGTACGGAGCGCGCGCAGGCGGCGCAGGTGAGGATGGGCAGGAACTCCCGGCCGCAGCGCCGGTGGACCATCCTGGGCAGCGACTCCTGGTGCTCCGGCACCCAGCGCGACTCCCACGCCCACACCGACAGCAGCATCGGCCACAGGTCCCGTCCCCGCTTGGTCAGCCGGTACTCGAACCGCTTGGCCCTGCTCTGGTACTCGACCCGCTCGAAGACGCCCATCTCGGTGAGGAACGCCAGCCTCCGGGTCAGCACCGCGTGCGAGATGGGCAGCTCCTGCCGCCACTCCCCGTAGCGGCGCACCCCGAGCAGCGCGTAGCGCAGGATCAGCAGGTTCCACTCGTCACCGATCAGCCCCAGGGTGAGGCCGACGGCGTTGGTGTGCCCCGGGGGAAGCTGCGTGGGACGGTCCATGGGGTGCACGAGCACGCGCGTCTCCTGTAGGCCACGGTCCCGGGTGCCCTTCGCCGACGTCTTCCCTCCCGAGGTTCCGGGACCGGGTACGGCGGCCTTCGCCCGCGTCACGGCGGGACCGGCGACCACGCCCCCCGCCACGGCGGGACCGGCGGGCTCCGTCCCCGCCGCGTCGCGACCGGCGGAGGCGTCGGCCCTCGCGGTCACGCGACCGGAGGCGTCCGCGCCGGAGGGACCGGCGACGCCGGTTCTCCCCTTCGCGGGCCTGGCCACGCCGGTCACAGCCTCAGGGCGTGGGCCGGTGACTCGGCGTCACGCCAGCCGGGGATCGAGTCGCCCGCCGCCCAGGTGGCGTGCGTGCCGCTGGAGATGCGCTCGGGAAGCCTCAGCCTGGCCAGCGGACCGTCGGCCACCCTGGCCGCGTCGAAGATCAGGCACTCGGAACGATCTTCGTTCATGTCGGTGGTCAGCGTAACAAGGTAACCGTCGTCCTCGGCGGTGGATCCCACACGCGGGGCCATCGCGGGCTCGCTGCCGTACACCCCGGCGGGCAGGCCGAAGCGCTCCTCGTCGCCGGTGAGCAGGTCGTGGCGGACCAGCCCGTCGAACAGGAACCACCCCTCCAGCCCGGTGGCCGCGTAGGCGTAGCGGTGCCGGCGCCCGCCGTAGGCGTTGTTGAGCACGCCGAACTCGGTGATGGAGTCGGTCAGCCGTTCCTCCCGGCACCGGCCGGTGACCAGGTTCAGCCGCCAGCGGTGCAGCCGGGTCTGCATGCGGTCGAGCGCGAGGAAGCGGAACATCCGCTGGTAGGCGCCGCCCTCGCCGGTGTCCTTGGGTTCGGGTTCGCCCTGGAAGAAGCCGTCCAGGACGATCTCGTCGCCCTCCTCGTACGCGTTCACCCAGTGCAGCACGTAGGTGGGGTCGGCCTCGAACCACTGGATCGGCCGGGCGCCGCCGCGCCGGGGCACGACGGCCAGCCGGGTCGGCAACTCGGGGTGGAACCTGGCCGCGTACCGCCCCCTGGCCAGCAGATCGGGCTCCCAGAACATGGGGCAGTCGTTGAGGATGGCGTAGTTCTCGGTGAAGGCCATGTCGTGCGGCAGGCGCGGCCCGGGGAGCGGGACCTCCACGTAGTGGCTGAGCCGGTCGTCGGCCCCCACCACGCCGTAGTGCATGTACGGCTCGGCGGTGCCGTAGTTGAAGAAGAGCAGCTCCCCGGTGTGCGGGTCGACCTTCGTGTGCGCCGAGACCCCCAGGTCGTGGGGGAAGGCCCCGCCCCACTCGGCCTTGCCGAGCGTCTCCAGGGTGAGCGGGTCGAGCCGGTAGAGGTCGCCGCACTGGTAGAAGCTGGTGAGCGCGACGCCCGCGTGCACGACGACGTCGGTGCTGGAGGCGTCCTTCATCCGGCCCCTCGCCCCCCAGCCGTCCTGGCGCGGCGAGTCGGCGGGCCGCTCGGCGATCCCGGCCCAGAGCGGCCCGCCCGCCTCCCGCTCGGCGAGCAGCCCGTCGGTGCGGACGAAGCGGTTGCGGTAGAAGGCCTTGCCGTCGCGGAAGCCGACGACGTGGACCATGCCGTCGCCGTCGAAGGGGTGGTAGCGCTCCAGCGCGGGGTGCACCGGGTTCTCGGTGTTGCGCAGGTAGACCCCGTCGAGGTCGGCGGGGATCTCCCCCTCGACGACCCGCAGGTCCTCGGCACGCCACTCGGTGGTCTGCGGCCGCCACGGGCCCGTCCGGTACGGGTGGTCGTCGTCCTGGGGCAGGGTCGACAGCACGCGCCCGACGACTTCGACGTCCATTGGTCTTCTCCTCGTGTGACTGGACCGCACGGGCCCTCGTGCGGCTGGACCGCGCGGGCCCTTGTGTGACCGGACCGCGCGGGCCCTTGTTACCGGACCGCGCGGGGATGCCCGGTGACCTCACCCGGCCCGCTCGGTCCTGCCTGTTCCACCCGGCCCGTTCGACCCGGCCCGCTCGGCCCGGTCCACCTCGACCGGCCCACTCCGCCAGGGCCTTACTCGGCCCCGACGACGAAACTGACGGTCGTGGTGGTGCTGCCGCCGATGTTGAGCGTGCCGAACCGGCGTGCCCCCTCGACCTGGTAGTCACCGGCCCGGCCGGTGACCTGGCGGGCGGCGTCGAGGAGCATCCGGACCCCGGTGGCGCCGACCGGGTGGCCGCCGCCGATGAGACCGCCGCTCGGGTTGACGGGGATGCGCCCGCCGATCTCCAGGTCGCCGTTCTCGATGGCCTTCCAGCTCTCACCGGGTCCGGTGATGCCGAAGTGGTCGATCGCGGCGTACTGCGACATGGTGAAGCAGTCGTGCGTCTCGATGCCGTCGAGGTCGTCGACGCCGCCGACACCCGCGCGGGAGAACGCGTCGAGCACCGCGTTGCGCACGTGCGGCAGCGCGTACGGCTCGTCGCGGCTGCGCTCCAGCTTCATCGCCAGCGGGAGCCCGACGGTCCGGTGCCCCCAGCCGAGCACCCGGGCGAGGCGGCCCTCGCGTGCGAGTCCGGGGTGGCGGGACAGGAAGCGCTCCCCGACCAGCACCACCCCGGCGCCGCCGTCGGTGATCTGGCTGCAGTCCGTACGCCGCAGCCTGCCCTCCACCACCGGGTTGGCCTCGTCGTCGGCGGTGAAACTGGCCTCGGTGAACGTCCACCCGCGCGTCTGCGCGTTGGGGTTGGCCCTGGCGTTGCGGAAGTTGAGCTCGGCGACGGCCCGCAGGTGGGCGTCGTCGAGGCCGTAGCGCCGGTCGTACTCGTCGGCGAGGGCGCTGAACATGTGGGGCCACACGAACTTCGCGTCCTGCCCCTCGTGGCCCACCCACGCGGCGGCGCCGAGGTGCCCGGCGGCGAGGTCACCGGGCACGGTGCGCTCCAGCTCCAGGCCGAGGACCAGGGCGCAGTCGTAGCGTCCGGACTCGATGTCGGCCATGGCGGCCAGCGCGGCGACGCCGCCGGAGGCGCAGGCCGCCTCGTGCCTGGCGGCGGGGACCTCCCACAGCTCGGGCTCGACGGTGGCGGGCATGCCGCCCAGCTGGCCCTGCCCGGTGAAGAGCTGGCCGAAGGCGTTGCCGACGTGGATGACGTCCACGTCGGAGGGGGCGAGACCGGCGTCGTCGAGGGTGCCGCGCACGACCTCCCCGGTGAGCTCGGCGAACCCCTGACCGGCCCGCGACCAGTTGCGGGCGAAGTCACTCTGGTGGCCGCCCAGGATCCATACCGCGTCCGGCATGGCGCGCCTCCTCACTGAGATCCGTCTGCTGTCCGTTTCTTACTACAACAAGAAGAGTATGCCGTCAACGCACCCCGAACCGTTCTTCCAGGTCCGTACGGAAAAACTGCCCGAAGACGGTATTGCCGCCCTTCACCCATCTCACTACATTTAAAAGAGTTACTTGACGACGGGAGGAGCGGCGCATGGGATCGCTCGACGGGCAGGTCATCGTGATCACGGGAGGCGGGCGGGGCCTGGGACGGGCGTTCGCCCTGCACCTGGCCGGGCTCGGCGCCCGCCTGGTGGTCAACAACCGCAACCGGGTCGTCGACGAGAACGGCCTCGGCCCCGCCGACCACGTGGTCCGGGAGATCCGGGACGCGGGCGGCGAGGCGGTGGCCGAGCACGGTGACGTGGCCGACCCGGCCACCGCCCGCCACCTGGTGGAGCTCGCCCTCGACACCTGGGGCGGGATCGACGCCTGCGTCACCAGCGCCGCGGTGAGCGGCCCCGCGATGTTCCACAGGTCCTCGCCCGAGGCGTTCGAGGCCGTCATCCGCACCAACGTGCTCGGCACCGCCCAGGTCGCCGCGGCCTGCTCGGCCGTCATGCGCGAGCGGCGCCACGGCCGGATCGTGCTGGTCGCCTCCACCGCCGGGCTGCACGGCGAGCCCACCGTCTCGGCGTACGCGGCGAGCAAGGGCGCGGTGATCGCGCTCGGCCGGACCGTGGCGGCCGAGGGCGCCGGGCGCGGGGTGTTCACCAACGTCCTGCTCCCGTACGCGCTGACCCAGATGACCGAGAGCGGCATGGCGTCCGAGCACCGCCACCTGATGGACCCCGCCGCGGTCGCCCCGGTGGTCGCCGCGCTCTGCGACCCCCGGAGCACCCTCAACGGCGAGGTGATCGTGGCCGCGGGCGGCGGCCTGCGCTCCGCCGACTCCGTGGAGTGGGGCACCGTTCTCACCTCGGAGACCGCCTCGGGAACCATCCCGGCGGCCACCTCGGGAACCGCTCCGGAGACCCCCCCGGAGGCCGCCTCGGAGACCCCTCCGGAAACCATCCCCGAGGGGAGTGGCGGCCTCACTCCCGCGAGGCTCGCCGAGCTCCTCGAACGCAGCCGCAAGGGCCCCGCCCACCGCTACGCCAACGCCCAGGACGGCTTCCTGGACCTCGCAGAGGAGATGACCCGTTGACAGGCCTGCTGATCAACCTGCTGGTCACGGCGGTCGCCGTGCTGCTCACCATGCTCGCCACGATGGCCTACGCGCTGCGCACCCGGAACCAGGGCTTCGTCGACACCGTCTGGGGCCTGGGCTTCGTCGTCGTGGCGGCGGTCAGCTTCGTCACCTCCCAGCTCCTCGGCGAGGGCCTCGACGCCCGGCGGATCATCGTGCTGGCGCTCACCGCGATCTGGGGGATACGGCTGGGCGCCTACATCCACCGGCGCAACAGCGGCAAGGGCGAGGACCCGCGCTACACCGCGCTGATGCGCAGGAACACCGGCCCCGTGGTGCCGTACGTGATCAGGAACGTCTACTGGCCGCAGGGCTCCATCATGTGGGTGGTGTCGCTGCCCGTGCAGGTCGCCATGTACGAGACCGCGCCGCTCGGGATCGTCACCTGGATCGGCGTCGCCCTGTGGGCCTTCGGCTTCCTGTTCGAGGCGGTCGGCGACCACCAGCTCTCCCGGTTCAAGGCGGACCCGGCCAACCAGGGCGGGGTCATGGACCGCGGGCTGTGGGCCTGGACCCGGCACCCCAACTACTTCGGCGACGCCGTCGTCTGGTGGGGCCTGTTCCTCGTCGCCTGTTCCCACTGGGCGGCGCTGCTGACGGTCGTCTCCCCGCTCCTGATGACCCACATGCTGGTCAACAAGAGCGGAAAGGCCCTGCTGGAACGGCGGATGGCGCGCCATCGCGGCCCCGAGTACGCCGACTACCTGGCCAGGACCAGCGGCTTCCTGCCCCGGCCGCCCCGGCGCGGCCCTTCGGAGGGCTGAGCGCGGGCGTCTCGGACAGCTGGGCGCGGGCGTCTCGGACAGTCAGACAGAGGGCGGCACGGCCGACAGCATGTCGAAGCGGCGGTCGCCCTCGTACAGGGGCGTCTGCGCCTGCAGGAGTGTCTGCGTCTGCAGGGGCGTCGAGAGGGACGCGGGCAGCGGGTCGTACAGGGGGGTGGGCGTCGGCAGGGGTGGGGGCACGGAGCTCAGCGACCTGTTCCCGCTCTCGTAGAGGACGGCGTACAGCCCGCTGATCAGGCGCCGCACGTCCCGCTCCGGCCGGACCACCAGGCGCATGAACTGGCTGGTCATGCCGAGCTTGTTGCCGCACTCGCGGACGAAAAGGTTGTGCTCGTCGAGCAGCTGGTCGCGCAGCGCGGCGCCGTCCCTGCCCCCGGGGAGCCGTACCAGCAGGAAGTTGCCCTGGGAGGGGAAGACGGTGAGGCCGGGGACCCGGGTCAGCTGGTAGCGCATCGACTCGCGGTCCAGGGCGAGCAACCGGAGGCTGTCCAGATACTCGGACATGTGCTGGCGGATCATGAAGACCACGGTCTCGGCGAAGGAGTTCAGGTTCCATCTGGGCAGGGCGCGCCGCACCCTGGCCGCCAGCGCGGGGTTGGCCACCATGTAGCCGAAGCGGATGCCGTGCAGCCCGAAGTTCTTGCCGAGGCTCTTCAGCACCACCACGTTGGGCCGGATGGCGGCCTCGTTCGCGACGCTCGGATACGGCTCGGCGTCGACGAAGTCGATGAACGACTCGTCCACCACGACCAGGTCGAGGTCGACGAGCCGGTCGAGCAGGGCGATGACCTCGTGGCGGCGCAGGTAGCCCCCGTCGGGGTTGTTCGGGTTGCAGATGACCGCCACCCGGGAGCCGCGGTGCCGGACGAAGTTGACGTAGGCGTCCACGTCCAGCGCGAACCCCTGGTTCTCCGGCAGCGGATACATGTCCACGCGCTTGCCGGTCTCCATCGGCTGGTCGGTCCAGCGCCCGAACGTGGGGATCGGGACGGCCAGGCTCTCCCTGACCAGCAGGTGGTCGATCCAGGTGATCAGCTCCGTCGACCCGTTGCCCATCACGACGGTCTGCGGGTTCAGGCCCAGCACCCCGCAGAGCTCGGCGGTGATCGTGTCGGCGTCGCTGGGGTAGAACTTCAGGATCGTGCTGAGGTTGTTCTCCAGGATGCCGAAGACCTCGGGCGTCGGGAAGTACGGGTTGCAGGGGATGCAGAAGTCGACCAGCTCCTCCCCCGGCTCCGGCTGCTCCGGCGCGGCCCGCATGAGCGAGAAGTACGACGGGCTGTGCGCGGCGGCATGCGCTCGGCTGCGATCGGTGGGACCGGCCAACTGGGCCTCCTGACGGACGTTCACGCCTCTGACACCCCCAGCTACGCACCTGGATACGGGCTGGTTCAGCGGGGCTCGCGCGGACGGTCGTCGCCGGTCTCGTCCCGATCGTCCCGGCTCTCCGAACGGCTCTCCGAACGGCTCTTCGCGCCGGCGCGGCTACACCAGGGCCGGGGCGGTGTGCGGCGTCGATCCGCGCAGGCGGGCGGCGTCCTCGCTCGGCGGCGCGCCGAACTGGCGGCGGTACTCGCGGCTGAACTGCGACGGGCTGTCGTAGCCGACGCGGTAGCCGACCCCGGTGACGTCGTGGGGATGGGTGGCGAGCAGCAGCCGGGCCTCCTGCAACCGGATCTGCTTCTGGAACTGGATGGGGCTCATCGCGGTGACCGCCTGGAAGTTGCGGTAGAAGGCGGACACGCTCATGCCGGACAGCTGCGCCACGTCCTCGACCCTGAAGGACTGCGTGTAGTGGTCGCGGATCCACCGGACCGCCCGCGCGACGTGGGTGAGGTTGCTGTCGGCGAGGCCGAGCTGGCGCACGACGGCGCCCTGCTCTCCGGTGACGAGCCGCCAGAGGATCTCCCGCTTGATCAGCGGCGCGAGCACCGCCACGTCACGTGGCCGGTCGAGCAGGCGCAGCAGCCGGACCACCGCGTCGACGAGCGCGTCGGGCGCGTCGCTGACGGCCATGCCGGACGGCGTGCCGCCACCGGGCGGGAGGTCCCCGGGGGCCGCCTGCAGCAACAGCTCGGCGACGGTGGCCGGGTGCAGGATCAGGCCGAAGCCCATCGCCGGCCGCTCGGGGCTCGCCTCGGTGAAGTGGCCGGTGATCGGCATGTCGACCGAGGCGACGAGGTACTGCCCGGCACGGTACTCGTACACGCGGTCGCCCAGCGCGATCCGTTTCGCGCCCTGCGCGATGAGCGCCAGCACCGTGCCCGACATCGACGGCGACGGCGGGTCCGGCTGCTCGACCTTCGAGACCAGGACGCCGTCGATGTCGGTGGTCATGTCGGGCCGGGCATGGCGGGCGAGCAGGGAGCGCAGCTCGTCAAGGTCCATGACCCGATTGAATCACAAGCCCGATAATTCCCACAGCGGTAGGATCAGGCAAGAGATCAGGAGCATCATTCTAACGTTTCCGCTGGTAGCGATGATTACATGGGCTTATCGAAATCCCAGGAGCGCAAGAGTGCTCCACGAATGAGGAGATACCCCCATGGCCGTCGACCACGGTTTCCACGCCACCATGACCGCGCAGCCCGGCAAGGGTGACGAGCTGGTCGCGTTCCTGCTCGACGCTCCGTCCCTGTCGAACGAGGACTGCGTCGTCTTCCTGGTCAGCCGCTCGGCCAATGACCCGGACGTCGTCTCCGTCACCGAGGGCTGGACCAGCGAGGAGGCCCACGGCAGGTTCTTCGCGACCGAGGAGGCGCAGGCGCTGGTCGCGAAGCTCCAGCCGCTGCTCGCCGGCGAGTCCCGGTACGCCGACGAGGTCCCGGTCGGCGGCAAGGCCGCCTTCTGAAACCCCCGGCCGCCCCGGCCGACATCAGCGAACCCCGGACAACCTCGCCGAACTCCAGCGAACCCAGACGACCTCGCCGAACCCCGGCGACCCCGAACGACCTCGCCGAACCCAGCGAAGCTCATCGAACCCCAGCGAAGCCCAGCGAGAGGAACCCATCATGGCGAAGGACCCCACCATGGCACCGGCACGCCCCGACCTCGACCCCGAGCTGCGCGCCCTCCTCGCGGACATGCCGCTCATGTCCGAGCTCACCCCCGAGGTGCTCGCCCAGCTGCGCCAGTACCCGTCGACGCCGATCGACACCCTCCTCGACGGCCGCGCCGTCGACCGCAGGGAGCTCACCGTCCCCACCCCGGACGGCACGCCGCTCCCGCTGTCGATCCTCAGCCCCGCCGGTACCGATCGCGCCACGGCGGCGCCGTGCGTCTACTGGATCCACGGCGGCGGGATGGTCATGGGAGACCGTTACTCGCAGATCGACATCCCCCTCGACTGGCTCGACCTGCTCGGCGCCGTCGTGATCTCCGTGGACTACCGGCTGGCGCCGGAGGCAGGCGGCACGACACTGGTCGAGGACTGCTACCACGGCCTGCTCTGGGTCGCCGAGCACGCCGACGAGCTGGGCATCGATCCCGCCCGCATCGTCGTCGCGGGTGCCAGCGCCGGTGGTGGCCTCGCCGCCGGGGTCACGCTGATGGCACGCGACCTCGCCACCCCGGCGATCGCGGCCCAGGTGCTGGTCTGCCCCATGCTCGACCACCGCAACATCACCACCTCCAGCCGGCAGTACTCCGGCGGGGAAGGCGTCTGGACCCGCGAGATGAACGAGTTCGGGTGGCGGTCGGTCCTCGGTGACCTCACCGGACAGGACGTGCCCGGTTACGTCTCCCCCGCGGTGGCCGGCGACCTCTCGGGCCTGCCGACCACCTACATCGACGCCGGCACGGCCGAGGTCTTCCGCGACGAGGACGTCGACTACGCCACCAGGATCTGGGCGGCGGGCGGCCAGGCGGAACTCCACGTCTGGGCGGGGGGCTTCCACGGATTCGACGCCCTGTACCCGCAGGCACGCGTCTCGGCCACGGCCCGCCGGACGCGCAACGACTGGCTCGCCCGGATCCTGAACCCGGCGGCCTGAACGCGTCGCCGGTCCTGAACCCGGTGACCCGAACACGTCGCCGGTCCCGAACCCTGCGGCCTGAACACACCCCGGGTCCTGAATCCGGTGGCTTGAAAACACGAAAGCCGGCACCGCCGAGCCGGTGCCGCTCCACGAACGAACAGGAGAGTCCAGTCATGCAGGTCGCCATCGTCACCGGTGCCAGCTCCGGTATCGGGCAGAGTGCCGCCATCCAGATCGCCAAGCGCGGAACCGGAGTGATCCTGACATATCACGGCAACGAGTCCGGGGCGCTGGACACGGTGGCCACAATCGAGAAGGACGGCGGCACCGCCGTCGCGCTGCCGCTGGCCCTCGGCCGCTCGGAGACGTTCCCGGCCTTCCGCGAGTCCGTCGCCGGGGCGCTGCGCGACACCTGGCGGCGGGACACGTTCGACTTCCTGGTCAACAACGCCGGATTCGGCCATATGGCGATGTTCGAGGACACGACCGAGGAGACGTTCGACACGCTCATGCGGGTGCTGCTCAAAGGCCCGTACTTCCTGACCCAGACCCTGCTGCCGTTACTGGCCGACGGCGGCGCGATCGTCAACACCACGAGCAACGCGGCCCTGCTCTCCGGCCTGGAGCCCGGTTACTCCGCCTACGGCACCATGAAGGGCGGCCTGGTCGTGCTGACCCGTTATCTGGCCAAGGAGTTCAGCGCACGCGGCATCCGCGTCAACTCCGTCTCCCCCGGTTCCACCCGCACCCGCATCGCCGACAACGCGTTCGAACGCCACCCCGAGGTGATCCCCGCGCTCGCGGCCAGGACCGCCCTCGGACGGCTCGGCGAACCCGACGACATCGGCATGGTGATCGCCACGCTGCTGACCGAGGAGTGCCGCTGGATAACCGCCCAGGACATCGAGGTCTCCGGCGGCTACAACCTCTGACCACGTCAGGCGGAACCGACGGCAGTCCCATACCGCACGGACCTGGGCCTTCCCCCCACGGCACCGAGACCCTCGTCGACCGGGACGCCGCGGCCCGGCCCACCCGGGGTCATGGCGCATGAGCACACAGGGCTCACGTGCCGGGGTGTCGTCGCGGCTCCGTGTCAGGGCGGGGCGAGGACGCAGAACTCGTGGCCCTCCGGATCGGCCAGGCACGTCCACGGGACGTCGCCCTGGCCGAGGTCGAGGTCGGTGGCGCCGAGGGCCCGCAGCCGGGCCACCTCCGCCGCTTGATCGTCACCGGGGTAGGGCAGCAGGTCGAGATGGACGCGGTCCGGCACGGTCTTCACGCCGGGCGCGCGGATGAACTCCAGATACGGCCCGACGCCCTTGGCGGAGCGCAACGCCGCCTGATCGTCGGTCACCTCGTGCGGGGTCCAGTCGATCGCCTCGCCCCAGAACCGGGCCGTGGCCCGCGGGTCGGCGCAGTCGACGACCACCGCGGCGATCGGCCCGGTGTCGCGGTAGATCTCCCGGGGCTCCAGCACGCAGAACTCGTTGCCCTCCGGGTCGGCGAGGACCGTCCACGGCACGTCGCCCTGGCCCACGTCGGCGGGCGTCGCGCCGAGAGCCTTCAGGCGCGCGACCAGCTCCGCCTGATGGGCCGCGGAGGTGGTGGCGAGATCGAGGTGCACCCGGTTCTTCGTCGTCGTCTTGGGTTCCGGGACGGGAACGACGTCGACGCAGACGGCGACCGGGTCCGGCCAGACGAGGCCGCCGGCGGGGCCGACGTAGGTGGTCACGCCGGGGCTGTAGGCACTCCAGCCGAGCGCCTCCGCCCAGAACCGGCCGACCGCCGAGGCGTCGAGAGCCTTCATGTTCACCTGGACGGGTCGCAGTGCCATGCCGGCGATCCTACGCACCCGCTCCGCGACGACATCCGCACCGTCGCCGAACAGAGGGCGACTCACTCACCAGCCGCGACACTCGGCCCCGCCGGCTCACTCGCCAGATGAGGTATCAGGCCACGGCCAGCCGTACGGTCGCCCCCGCGTCATCCTGTCGCGGCGAAAAACCACTGTCCCCCATGAAATCAGGTCTTGCTGAAACCTCCCGAAGGGAGCATCCGCGGTTAGAACGTCAGCGACTTGAAGGCGCGTACCTGCTCGGTGATGGCGCGTTCCGTCGGCAGGCGTTCGACCGACGACGCGCCGAAGAAACCCACCACACCCTCCGTACGGGCCAGCACGTGGGCGGCGTCCTCCGGCTCCGCGATGGGACCGCCGTGGCAGAGGACGAGGATGTCGGGGCGGACGGCCACCGCGGCGTCGCGCATCGCCTGGACCCGTTCGACCGCCTCGTCCAGGGACAGCGCGGTGCCCGCGCCGATGCTGCCCTTGGTGGTGAGCCCGACGTGCGGGACGAGGACGTCGGCACCCGCCTCGGCCATGGCCCGCGCCTGGGCGGGGTCGAAGACGTAGGGGGCGGTGACCAGGTCGCGCTCGCGCGCCAGCCTGACCATCTCGACCTCCAGGTCGTAGCCCATCCCGGTCTCCTCCAGGTTCTGCCGGAAGACCCCGTCGTACAGGCCGACGGTCGGGAAGTTCTGCACCCCGGCGAAGCCCATGGCCGCGAGCTGGTCGAGGAACCTGGGCATCAGCCGGAACGGGTCGGTGCCGCACACCCCGGCGAGCACCGGGGTGTCCCTGACGACGGGAAGCACCTCGGCGGCCATCTCCACGACGATCTGGTTGGCGTCGCCGTAGGGCAGCAGCCCGGCGAGCGAGCCCCGGCCCGCCATCCGGTAGCGGCCGGAGTTGTAGATGATGATCAGGTCGACACCGCCCTCCTCGGCGCACTTGGCGGACAGCCCGGTGCCGGCGCCCGCGCCGATGATCGGCCGGTCCTCGGCGACGGTACGGCGCAGCCTGGCGAGAACGTCCTCGCGGTTCACGTGGCACCTCCGCCGCGGCCCCGGTGCGGGCCGGTCGGTCGCGGCCCGGCGGGGAAAGGGGAACGGGTCACGCGCGGACCGGCCGATCGTGGCGTGGACGGGACCTGGTCGCGGGTCATACGGCGGCCCTCGCGGTGATCATCAGGTGCAGCCGGTCGGCCATGGCGCGGCCGAAGGCGGGGTCGTTGACGTGCAGGTCCAGCTTCTCGACCTCGACGGCCGAGCCCCGCAGCCCCTCGTCCAGGGCGTCGAAGCAGGACTCGTCGGCCTTGGGGTCGTGGAAGGGCGCGCCCTCGACGTCGAGGGCGGAGACGCCGCGGCGCGGGACGAACAGCACGGCCGGGCCGTTGGCCGCGCTCAGCTTGGCGGCCATCCGGCGGCCGAGCTCGCCCATCTCCTCGGCCGTGGTCCGCATCAGGGTCACGGTCGGGTTGTGGACGTACAGCAGGCGGTCGCCGAAGGACTCGGGGACGGTGTCGCGGGGACCGAAGTTGACCATGTCCAGCGCGCCGGGGGCGACCACCTGGGGCACGCCGCGCGCTCCGGCCGCGGTCAGCCGGTCAGGGCCGGCCGACAGGACGCCGCCGACCAGGTCGTCGGCGAGTTCGGTGGTGGTGAGGTCGAGCACGCCCGAGAGCAGGCCGCTCTGGGCCAGCGACTCCAGGGCCCGCCCGCCGGATCCGGTGGCGTGGAAGACCAGCACCTCGTAGCCGAGCTCGTCCAGCCGCTCCCTGGCGGCGTCGACCGCGGGCGTGGTCACACCGAACATCGAGGCGGCCACGAGCGGGCGGTCGTCCTCGACGACCGGGGACGGGATACTCGCCATGCCGGCCATGGCCGCCGCGGCGTTGCCGAGGACGCGCACGGAGACGCGGTTGACCCCGGCGAGGTCGACGACGCTGTACATCAGCGTGACGTCCTTGGCCCCCACGTAGGGGGACACGTCGCCGGAGGCCATGGTCGAGACGATGAGCTTGGGCAACCCGATCGGCAGGTCCCTGACGGCCCGCGCCGCGATCGAGGACCCGCCGCTGCCGCCCACCGCGAGCACGCCGTCGAGACGGCCCTGGGCGTACAGCTCGGCGAGGACGGCGGCGGCGCCCTCCCCCATCGCCGTGACGGCCGCTCCCCGGTCGCCGGTCGCGCGCAGCGCAGCGACGTCGGTCCCGGCCGCCAGCGCGACCCGGTCGTTGCCGACGTCGGCGGGCACCCGCGCCTCACCGATGCCCGCGTCGACCAGGACGACGTCGCAGTCGAGGGCGCGTAACCGGTCGTGGAGCCAGGCGTACTCCCACCCCTTGGTGTCCAGCGTTCCAACCAGGCCTATCGTCGGCATCTCGCCCCACGCCTCTCTGTTCGCGGACCTTCTTCGCCACGTTGGTCGCGGTGACCGTCCCGGGAGGCGCGCACCGGACCCGATGGACGATCTCCGCGGGCGGAGGCCCCTTCCGGGCCCCGCCCCGGGACGCCCCGTGGTTCGCGGATCGCGCCCCCGCCGCCGGTCGGCGGCGCGACCGCCGGACGGGAGGGCCCGGTGGCGGGCGAGCCCTCCCTGGTGTGCTGCGCTGTCTCGTCGCTGTGTGCGTTGTCAGCTGTGAGTGTTGTCAGCTGTGAGTGTTGTCGGCTGTGTGCGTTGTTATGTGTGCTTTGTTGGGCGTACTGGTCAAAGGGCGGCGGAGAAGGTGCCGTAGTAGCCGCCCAGTTCCTGTCGGTAGACGCTCTGCCGGTACGTCGCCGCGTCGTACTCCGGCGCGTCCTGGATCTCCTGCTTGGTCCGCGAGATATAGATCTTGCGTTCCTGCCGGTCGATCCGGGTCACCGTGCTGGCCGGGAGCACGACCTTCTTGCCGGAGAGCCAGGAGCCGATGTCGGCCACGACGTAGCTGTCATCGGTCACATTGCTCTCCTCCTCCACCAGGCCGACCTTGCCGTCCACGGCCTCCACGTCGAAGCCGATGACGCTCATCGTCTCGTCGGGACCGTAAACGCCGTCGCGATAGCTCCACAGTCCTTCGCTCGTCATGTGCGGGCTCTCCTCATCGCGATATGTGTGGCCCCCGCCTACCCCTGGCGGACGAGGTAAACGGTGCATCGGATGGTCGTCTTATGCCAGGAGGCGGGGCCGTATCGCGGCACGGGCGAGACCACTAGAATGTGATTCTAGGATTGGCCGATCTTCCGGCCCCGACCGCGAGGAGCCCACGTGCACGATGCCTCACCGGAACTCCCGGCACTTCGGGAACTCGGCGCCGTCTTCGACCACACCGCCGTCGCGGCACCGCGGATCAGGGATCTCCTGCCGATCTACCTCGACCTGCTGGGCGGGACCTTCCGCAGCGGCGGCGACAACCAGATCGGCGGCTACCGGGCCCTGCAGCTCACCTATCCCGGCGGCAACAAGATCGAGCTGATGGAGCCCCTCGACGGCTCCCCCTTCTTCGACAGCTTCTTCGAGCTCACACGCGGCCGGGGCGGCGTGCACCACCTCAACTTCCACGTGGACGACATCGACCTGGCGGTCTCCCTGCTCACCGATCGCGGCTACCGCCTGCACGGCCTCAACCTGGGCGACCCGAGGTGGCGCGAGGTGTTCCTGCACCCCAAGGAGGCCCACGGCGTGCTCATCCAGCTCGCGCAGCCCGGTCCGCGCGACTCCGTACCCGTCCCCTCCCTCGACGACGTGCTGGCCGGACGCGGATTCCGCGGCAACGGGATTCCCAGCCCCGCCTGAACAGGGCACCATCATCGGGCGGGACGAGGTCACGGAGCCTTTCCCTCCTGGGACAGCGGAGAGGCGAGATGACACGCAAGCCAGGCGCCTGGGAGTGGAGCCGTACGGCGCAGACCCGTACGAGCATGCTCAGGGCCGCCAGGGAGGTCTTCACCGAGCACGGTTTCACCGACGCCGGGGTGGCCGACGTCGTCGAGCGCGCCGGGCTGAGCGTCGGCAGCCTCTACCACCACTTCGGCGGCAAGACCGAGCTGTTCCTCGCGCTGTGGGAGAGGCACCAGGCCGAGCACGAGGAGAACGCGGCCTCCGCGGTGGCGAAGGCCCGCCAGTCCGGCGTCCGCGACCCCCTGGAGCTGTTCGTCGCCGGCGCCCGCGCCTTCCTTGAGGGGTCGTGGGAGCGTCGGGACCTGGCCCGGCTGTTCATGGACGGCGGCGGGCCCCCGGGTTTCGAGCTGATGCGCCGCACGCGCGGCCGCGAGTGGGTACGGCAGAACGGTGTCCTGCTCGGCGCGGGCGGCACCTCCCTCGACCGCCTGACGGCCGCCGTCCTGACCTCGGTCATCGGCGAGGCGGGCCGTGAGGTGGCGACCTGCGACAGCGAGGCGGAGGCGGAGCGGATCATCGAGGCCGCGATCGAGCTGATCCGCCGCCTCGACCCGCTGCGCGCCCCCTCGGCATCGGTGCCGGCTCCCGCTCCGGCCCGGGAATCCGGGTCCGAGCCACCGGGCTGAAGTCCTCCGAAGCCCTCCGGCGGCCGGACGCGAGCGCAGGCGCAGGCACCGTCAGCACGCCACGCGCCGTGCGCCGGAGTCTGACGCCGCGCGCTACGGACTGACCTCGATGACGTCGACGCCGATCAGGTCGGCGACCGCGCGCAGGTCGGCGATCCGGTGGCCGGTGCCCAGGGCCCAGTGGTGGGAGATCCCGGTCGCGCTCCAGGCGTCGGTCCACTCCCCCGGGTCGCACCCGAAGTCCACCCGCGAGGTGGTGTTGCCGATCCGCAGCAGCGGCCCCTCCACCGTGGCCCCCTCGGAGACCACGAACGCGAACGTCCCGTCGCGCCGCTGCAGCAGGCCCAGCGCGGTCACCGGGCCGTGCGCCACGTCGAACTCGACCGACACGCCCCAGCCGCGCTTGCCGTGGTAGACACCCAGCCCGCGCAGCAGCGGGCGCCGCGCGCTGATCGCCAGGTGGGCCGGTCCGTCGTGCCCCATCTCCACGTGGCCGCGCGCGAAGTCGAGCGCCTGCAGCTCGGTGAACGACCCGCCCGCGCCCAGCCGGTCCATGACCAGCATGGCCAGCGAGGTGCGCAGCTCGTACTCGCCCGCGGCGGGAACGCCCCGGGCGGTCAGCAGGGACGCCCCCAGGATCATCCCGGCGCCCAGCCGCTCGTGGATCTCCCCCTCCAGGCCCCGGTGGTAGTAGGCCAGGCTGTCGAGGGCGAAGTCGTCCACCAGCCGGTCCAGGCCGACCGACACCCGCGCCGCCCAGGCGAAGTCGTCGTCCTTGACCGAACCGTCCAGCTCGAAGACCTCCCGCGCCAGCCCGACGCGCTCCCTGACCTGCGCGTCGGTGACCTTCTCCACCCGTACGCGCAGGTCGTCGAACTCCAGGACCTCGACGTGCCCGCCCAGGTTCACCGGTACCAGGGTGAGGTCGGTGGCCACGTCCAGCATTCCCGGGTACAGGTGGCCCATCAGGCCGTGCCTGCCCCGGCGCAGCGCCGCGCGTACCCCGGCCGCCCGCACCCACCGGCCGATCCTGGCCCAGGCCCGCTCGTCCTCCAGGTATCCCGACACCGACCGGAACGCGATCCCGGCCCGCATGAAGGTGTTGGCCATCTCCGGCAGCGGGCAGGCACCGCAGTAGGCGAGCCACTGGCCGGTGTCGAAGCTCGCGTGGTCCATCGACTCGGTCGGCTGCAGGTTGATCAGCAGCACCGGCGCCCCGCTGCGCTGCGCCACCGGCAGCAGCATGGTCGCGGTCATGTACGTGGTGAGGAAGCCGACGATGATGTCGCAGCCGGCCTCGCGCAGCCGCTCCGCCGCGACCGCGCCCTCCTGGGCGTCGGAGACGAACCCCACGTCGACGACGTCGCAGCCCAGCTCCCGCATCCGTTCGGAGACACGCTCCGACGACCGTCGCAGCTGCGGGAGCAGGTCGGGGAACTGCGGCCAGTAGGCTCCCAGCCCCCCGGCCACGAGTCCCACCTTCGTGCGCGGGGCGGTCACCCGGTCGAGCGCGGCGGTCATGGCGTTCTCCTCTCGCACCCCGGCGTCGCGAAGGGCATCCGGCGCGCGTGGACATCAGGCACGTGAACATCGCACGCGCGGATGTCGGACGCGCGGATATCAGGCGCGGGCATCAGGCGCCCCAGCCCGCCTGGGCACCGCCGACCCGGTCGGCGGCGATCTTCTCGAAGTAGCCCGACCTGGCGTACGCCGCCATCGGGTCGGGGTCCAGCCCCAGGTCGGTGCGCACCTCGGCCAGCAGGGGCCGCACGTCGGTGTTGTAGGCGTCCATCACGACCGCGTTCGCCCCGAGCACGTCCCCGGCGGCCTGGGCGACGGCCAGCGCCTCGCGGTCGACCAGCAGCGCCTTCGCCGTGGCCTCCTGCACGTTCATCACCGACCGGATCTGCCCGGCGATCTTCGGCTCGATGTTGTGGCACTGGTCCAGCATGAACGCCACGTCCTCGGTGAACCCGCCCCCGCCGATCACCTCGACCATGATGCGGAACAGCTGGAACGGGTCGGCCGCCCCCGCCATCAGGTCGTCGTCGGCGTAGAAGCGGGAGTTGAAGTCGAAGCCGCCCAGCTTGCCCTCGCGCAGCAGGAACGCCACGATGAACTCGATGTTGGTGCCCGGCGCGTGGTGGCCGGTGTCGACCACCACCTGCGCCTTGGGACCCAGCTTCAGGCAGTGCGCGTACGCCGTCCCCCAGTCGGGCACGTCGGTGGCGTAGAACGCGGGCTCGAACAGCTTGTACTCCAGCAGGAAGCGCTGGTTGTCGCCCAGCCGCTCGTAAACCCGCCCCAGCGCCTCGGCCAGCCGGTCCTGGCGGGCGCGGATGTCGTCCTGGCCGGGGTAGTTGATCCCGTCGGAGAACCACAGCTTCAGCGTGTCGGACCCGGTGGCGTCCATGATGTCCACGCAGTCCAGCAGGTGCGCGAGAGCCTTGGCCCGCACCCGCGCGTCCGGGTGGGTCACGCTGCCCAGCATGTAGTCGTCGTCCTGGAACACGTTGGAGTTGATCGCCCCGATCCGGACTCCCAGCCCCGACGCGTGCGCGGCCAGCGCGGCGTAGTCGTCGACCCGGTCCCACGGGATGTGCAGCGCCACCTGCGGCGCCACCCCGGTGAACGCGTGCACCTGCGCGGCGTCCGCGAGCTTCTCGAACGGGTCCCTCGGCACCCCCCGCTGGGCGAACACCTTGAACCGCGTGCCCGAGTTGCCGTACGCCCACGACGGGGTCTCGATGACCTGCGCCCGCAGCGAATCCTTGATCATGAATCGGTCCCCGATCATTTGAGGTGGAAGACTTCCTCGAGCGAGACCATGCCCTCGTCGGGGCGGCCGTCGAGGCTCTCGAAGAACGGCGCCATCTCGGCCTGCCACCGGGCGTTGACCTCGGTCGCGGCCATGGCCTCGCGGGCGGCCTCGAAGTCCTCGGTCTCCAGATAGCCGACCAGCAGCCCGTCCTCCCGCAGGAAGAGCGAGTAGTTGTGCCAGCCGGTGGCGCTCAGGGCGTCGAGCATCTCCGGCCACACGGCGCGGTGGCGCTCGCGGTACTCGGCCAGGCGCTCCGGCCGTACCTTCAGCAGGAAGCAGACACGCTGCACGGGATGGCCTTTCTTGGGTGCGGCCCGCGCCTTCCGACCACGGGCCTCCGCTGCCTTTCGATCACGTCGATCACGGGTCCGCGCCTTCCGGCCTCGGGACCGTGCCAACCCTGGCGCGGGCCGCACTTCCGGGGTGCGGTCCGCGCTTCCGGGATTCGGCCCGCGTCCTTTCCGGGTGCGGGCCGCGTACCTTCCCAAGGCCCGGTCCGCGTCCTTTCCGGGTGCGGGCCGTGCCGTCCCGGGCGCGGCCCGCCTCCTCGCGGGCGCGGGCCGCGCCGGTGGCGTCAGAAGTCGAACTGGTCGATGTTGGAGGCGTCGAAGGTGAACGGCGGGCCGAGGATGATCTCCCCGTCCTTGCCGATCGTCCGCTCGCCGAGCTTGCCGGCCTTCAGGACCTCGCCCTCGGCCCCGGTGATCTGCCCGGAGGCCAGCGCCGCCGCCGCGTACGAGGCCAGGTAGCCCAGGTCCTTGGGGTTCCACAGCGCGAACTTCTCGACCGTCTTGTCCTTGACGAACTGGCGCATCTGGTTGGGGGTGCCCAGCCCGGTCAGCACGACCTCGCCCTTGTACTTGGAGCCGGAGATGTAGCGCGCCGCCGCCGAGATGCCCACCGTGGTCGGCGAGATGATGCCCTTCAGGTCCGGGTACGCCTGCAGCAGACCCTGGGTCTCCTGGAAGGACTTCTGGTCGTCGTCGTCACCGTAGGCGACCTTGACCAGCTTCATGTCCTTGTACTCGGGCTTGCCGAGCTCGTCCTTCATGAACTCGATCCAGGTGTTCTGGTTGGTCGCGTTCGCCGTCGCCGACAGGATCGCCACCTCACCCTTGCCGCCGATCAGCTCCGACAGGAGCTTCACCTGGCTGCGGCCGATCTCCTCGGAGTTGGCCTGGTTGATGAACAGGTCGCGGCACTCCTTGGAGGCGTCGGAGTCGTAGGAGACGATCTTCGTCCCCTTCGCCCGCGCCTGCTGTAGCGGCCCGCACACCGCGTTGGCGTCGTTGGCCGCGATCAGGATCGCGTCGTGTCCCTGCTGGGTCAGCGTGTTGATGTACGACACCTGCGAGGAGGCGGACGCGTCGGAGGGGCCGACCTCCTTGGCCTCCGCCTTGAACTCCGCGGCCGCCTCGATCCCCGCCTTGTCCACGATCGTCTCGTACGGGTTGTTGATCTGCTTCGGCAGGAAGGCGATCTTCAGCCCTTCCTTGATCGGCGCGTTCGGATCGGCCTTCGCCGGGGCGGACGACGCGGGGGCGGCCGGGGCCGCGGAACTCGCCGAGTCCTTGGTGGTACCACCACCGCAGGCGGCGAGCGCGATCGACAGCAGGCCGGCCACCATCGCGGCGGGAACGGACCTTCGCGAAACAGTGAACATAAGCGCTTCCTCAGGAAGTGGGGGGTGGTCGGACTCCTACGAAAAAACGATTTAACCGGTTGAGCTGGACAGTAGAACCAAGCTCCGGCAGGTGTCAATGGCACATGAACGTGCCGTTTCCTTAGCGTTACACGACCTCCACCCCCGGGCGGCCCGGCTCCCCGGGGGAAACCCGCCGGACCCGCGTCCCGCCAGCCGGGCCGCCATCCGTTGCCACGTTTTAACCATCTCGGCACCTGACGGGGCGTGAATCCCCCCGAACGGCGCCTCCCCGCGGCCCAAGAGAGAACCCACGAGAGAGAGTCCCCGGGAGAGAACCCTCCCCGCCGCCCCGTGCGATAGATGAGGTGTGAGTCTTTTCCCCCCGTGGCGGCGGGACCCTCCCCCCGTCACCACCGAGAGCGACGACGCGGAACTGATCGCCGCGATCGCCGCCGAGAGCATGACCGCGCTGCGCATCCTGCACCGGCGGCACGCTCCCTGGCTGCGGGCGCGCCTGGCACGCCGCTGCGCCGACCTCGACGCGGTCGACGACGCCCTCCAGGACACCTTCATGGCCGTCTGGCGGTCCGCCGCGCGCTTCAGCCCGACCGGCGGCGACGCCGCCGGGTGGCTCTGGACGATCGCGATGCGCAGGCTGGTCTCGGTGCTGCGCGGTCGCGGGGCACGCTGGATCGGTCAGGGCCACGACCTCGACGAGGCACGGAGCACCGTCGAGTCGGCCGAGGACCTGGTCCTGGTCCGCGTGGAGCACGGTGACCTCGACGCGGCGATCCGCAGGCTCACGCCCGAGCTCCGCGCGGTCATCCAGGCCACCGTGCTCGACGGCCTCACCGTCAGGGAGGCCGCCCACCTCCTCGGTGTCCCCGAGGGCACCGTCAAGACCCGCGCGATGCGCGCGAGGGCGCGTCTGCGAAGGGACCTGGCATGAGCGTGCACGACGAGCCCGGAGGACGGCGGCCGGTGAACACCTGGCACATCCCCGGCGATCTGCTGGACCGCTACCTGGCCGGAGACCTGGACCCGGTGCGGGCCATGTCGGTCGACGCCCACCTCGGGGGCTGTCCGGTCTGCCGGGCGGCCGTCCCGTACGAGCGGGAGTGGCTCGAAAGCTCCTGGCAGCGCCTCGAGGACGAGGCGGGCCTGCCCAGGCCGCGCCCGGCCGAGCGGCTGCTGCGCCTCGCCGGGCTGCCCGGCCACGTGGCGCGGCTGGTGACGGTGACACCGGCGCTCGGCCGGGCGTGGCTCACCGCCGTACTGGCCGTGCTCGCCTTCGGCGTGCTCGCGGCGAGGCAGACCGCCGAGGCGCTGCCGTTCTTCCTGGTGGCCGCCCCGGTGCTGCCGCTGGCCGGTATCGCCGCCGCCTACGGCCCGCGCGTCGACCCCGTCCACGAGCTGCTGGCCGCCACCCCCCTGTCGGGACCGCGCCTGCTGCTCGTCCGCTCGACCGCCGTCCTCACGGTGGCGTTCGTGCTGGCCGGTCTCGCCTCGCCGCTGCTGCCCGCCCCGCCGGGGCTGAGCGCCGCGTGGCTGCTGCCCGCGCTCGCGGCGACCTCGGGCTGCCTGGCGCTGTCCACCCGGCTGTCCGTACCGGCCGCCGCGCTCACCGCGGGCGGGCTGTGGCTCGCCGGTGTCGCCGTCGCCGCCGAGGCCGGTGGCGGCTGGCGGGTCCCGTTCCAGCCGGGCGCGCAGCTCCTGTACGGCTGCGCGGCCGCCCTGCTCGCCGTACTCGTCTACCGGCGGCGCGACCGCCTCGACCCGGGGGAGACCCGTTGAGCATCACCGTGAAGGGCCTGGTCAAACATTACGGCCGCACCCGTGTCCTGGACGGCCTCGACCTGGTCGTCACCCCGGGCGTCACCGGCCTGCTCGGGCCGAACGGGGCGGGCAAGACGACGCTGCTGCGCTGCCTGGCCACCACGCTCGCCCCCGACTCCGGTACCGTCGACGTCCTCGGCCTGGACCCCGGGGACCGGCTCCAGCGCACGGCGCTGCGCCGCAGGCTCGGCTACCTGCCGCAGGACCCCGGCCACTACCCGCACTTCACCGCGTTCGACCTGGTCGACTACGTGGCGATCCTGAAGGAGATCACCGATCGGCGCGAGCGCCACCGCGAGGTGCGGCGGGTGCTGGCGGAGGTGGGACTGTCGGACCAGGCGAGGGTGCGCGCGCGCAAGCTGTCGGGCGGCATGCGCCAGCGCCTCGCGCTCGCGCAGGCGCTGCTGGGCGAGCCGGACGTGCTGATCCTGGACGAGCCGACCGTGGGTCTCGACCCCGAGCAGCGGATGCGGTTCAGGGCGCTGGTGTCGAAGGTGGGCGAGAGCCGTACCGTGCTGCTGTCCACCCACCAGACCGAGGACGTCGCGGCGTTGTGCGAGCGGGTCGTGACCGTGGACGAGGGCAGGGTGGTCTTCGACGGGACGCCCGGCGAGCTCGCCGCGACGGCGGCCGGGCGGGTGTGGCTGTCCGAACGGCCTCCCGCCGGGCCACACCTGTTCTGGCGCACGGCCGACGGCCGCTACCAAACCCTCGGCGACCGGCCGGAGGAGGGCGTGCCCGCGGAGCCGGGGGTCGAGGACGGCTACCTGCTCCTGCTCGGCGACCGCGGACGGGCGGCCGCGGCATGACCGGCCATCCGTCCGGGAACGCGACCGGTCATGGCGCCCGACGCGGTACGGCGGTCCGCGAGGACGGCCGGGGCGCGAGCGGCGGGGCCGTCCTCGCCCCCTCCCCCCGCAGGACACCGCTCCTCCCCCGCCGCGGAACGTCATGGGAGCTGTTCGTCTTCGAGGTACGCCGCCTGGCGCGGAATCCGGTCCTGTGGGGCACGGCGGCGCTCGTCCTCGCGGTGCAGACGTACCTGAGCCGCGACCAGCAGCCGGACATGGGCATCGATCCGATCGCCGCGACGGGCATGGCGTCCTGCCTGGCCGGAGCCGTGCTGCTCGTGGCGAACCTCGCCACCTCCCGCGACGGCCGGCACGGCATGCCGGAGAGCCTCGCCGGGCTGCCCGCCGGCGCCGGGCACCGGACGAGGGCCGTGCTGTTCGCGGCACCGCTGGTCGGTGGCCTGTCGGCGGCCGTGGTGCTCGGCCTCCATCTCCTCATCCGCCTCCTGAGCGGGCCCGTCGCCGGGACACTGGACCCGTACGAGCCGCTGACCGCGGTGGCCGCCTCGGCGTTCGCGGCCGCGCTGGGAGCGGCGGTGGGCCGTTGGCTGCCCTGGCTGATCGCCGGGCCGCTGGTCATCGCGGCGATCGGATTCCTGATCTTCCAGAATCCGGCCAACGGGTCGGCGGGCTGGTGGCTGCCGGTGATGCAGCACCACTACCCCGACTGGCCCGACCGGCCCTCCGGCACGCACCTGGTCTACGTGCTGGCCCTGGTCGTCCTCGCCGGCGGGATCGCGTCGCTGAGACACGGGCTCCGGCCGTCACCCCTGGTCGCGGTGGTCGCGGCCGTCGCCGTGGCGGTGCCCGCGGGGGCCACCGCGGCGGAGGTGCGGCCGGTCGCCGCGACCCGCTCCGGCTGGATGGACACGGACGACGTCGATCCACGCGTCAGGGACCGCTTCTTCGGGCCGCACGCGTACCGGTGCGAGGAACGCGGCGGGGTCACCTACTGCGCCTACCCCGAGTACGTCCCGTGGATCCCGCTGTGGGAGGAGGCCGTCGCACCGGTGGTGCGGGCCATACCGCCCGAGCGCAGGCACCTGGTGCCACAGGTCCGGCAGATGACCTCGGCCTGGTTCTTCGGTGAGGACACCGAGGCGCACGCCGTGCGGCCGGGCATGTCCTGGGGTCATCCCGACCAGCGAAGACGACTCGCCGAGGACCTGTCACTCCACGTCGCGGGACTCCGCCTCCCGTGCGACGCCCGCGGGCAGGCGCGCACCCTGGTGACGCTCTGGCTGATCGGGCAGGCATCGCCGGTCACGCGGCCCCGGTCGCTACGGATCGACGGCAGGCTGAGCGGGAAGAGCCTGGTCGACTACGGCGACATCGAGGTCGGTTACGCCAGACGACTGCTCGCCTCCCCCGGCGCGCGTGAGCGCGTACGGACCCACTGGGACACGCTCATGAGACCCACCACCACGCTCGAACGAGCGCTGCCGCTGCTGGGCCTCGACCGGGAGTTCCCCATCTCGAAACCGGAGGGCACGCCATGTCGCTGACGATCGGGGCGCGCGAGACCGAAGAGCGCCAGACCGAAGAGCGCGAGGCCGAAGGGCACAGGACCGAAGGGCGCGAGAGGGCGCGGTGGACGGCCGGGAGCGACGCTCCCCCGGCGAGCGCCGGCGAGCCCGGGACCCGGCGGACACCCGCGGCCCTCATCCTGGCCGCCGCCCGGCGAACGCGCGCCGTCCTCATCCTGGCCAGGACCCGGCGGACACCCGCGAGCCTCATCCTGGCCGGAGCCCGGCGGACACGCGCGGTCCTCGCCCTGACCGGAGGGCAGCGGATACGCGCCGCCCTCGCCCTGACCTGGCCGCTCGCGCGGGCGATCGACTGGGCGCCGCTCGCGGCCGTCGCCGTCTTCACCGCCGCCCTGGTGTCGCTGGTCGAGATGGGAAGCGAGCTGTCGGCCGGCACCGCGCTCGACCTGATGCGGGTCGGTGGCGCCCTGCTCGGCGGAGCGGCGGCTTTCGCGCTGGTCGATCCCGTGGCCACCAACGCGGGACCGGCCCCCGTGCCCCGCTGGGTCCGGCAGGGGCTGCGCTGCCTGCTCGCCGGCGCCGTCGCGATGGCCGTCTGGCTGGGCGCCTTCGCCGTCGTCGTCTCCCGCCTTCCCCGAGGTCAGCTGTTCCCGCTCTCCGATCTGCTCGTCGAGGCCGTCGTGTGCCTGGGGGCCGGGCTCGCCGCCGCGGCGACCGCCACCCGGTTCACCTCGGGAAGACAGCTCGCCCTCGCCGCCGTCGTGGCCCAGCTCATGCTCGTCCTGGCCACCGTGCTCCTGCCCGCCGGGCTCCAGCTGTGGCCGCCGACGTGCGGGTACGGCCACTGGTACGAGGCGCATCGCTTCTGGCTGGTCATGTCGCCGCTCCCGCTGCTGTGGCTGGCGGCGGCGAACAGGGACGTCCGCTGACCGCGGACCCGTCCGCGAAGGGGCGGCACGAGGTTCGCCCCGCCCCGGAGCCGAACCCCTGATCCGATTCATCCCAATCAGGAATGAATGGGGAATTCCTCGCCATTCGCTGTGCCGGAGAACCCGCCGGTGACCAGGGGACGGAAATCGCCCGCCCGGCGGATTTCCCTGTCCGGCCATGGGCCATGTGAGCACTATGACGCAGACCGTCTCCCGAATGGCCGCTTACATAAAGGCGTCCGCAGTTCACAGATCGGAGAGACCACCATCATGTCGCGTAAGCGTCGCAACATCACCGCCCTGGCACTCACGCTGGCCGGGCTCGCCACCACCGCCGTCCTCGCCTCCCCCGCCCACGCGGCCGGGGCCACCGTCACGGTGGGATCGTTCGGGAACATGTCCGTCGTGGGCACGACCGGGAACGACAGTGTCGACATCAACCCGTCCAACGGCAAGGTCAACGTGACCTCCAGCCTGCACTCGGTGACCGCGGGTGCCGGATGCGTCCAGCAGGGGCCCGGCACGGTCTCCTGTTCCGGGGTCTCGACCATCACGGTCAACGTCAGGACCGGCGACGACACCGTGCGCAACAACACCTCACTGTTCGCCGAGATCTTCGGCTCGGCCGGGTCCGACCGCCTCTCCGGTGGTTCCGGCCGCGACATCCTCGTCGGCGGGAGCGGCGACGACTTCCTGTCCGGCAACGGCGGCAACGACACCACCGACGGCGGACCGGACTCCGACGGCTGCAGCGGGGAGACCGAGGTCAACTGCGAGGTGTAGTGGAGGTCACCTGGCCGCACGGGAGCGGGCCAGGTCAGGGGGCGGGTGGCGGCACCGCGGGGGCGGTGCCGCCGCCCGCCCCCGGGACCGGAACACGCGGGGCCGACGCCGTCACACGGCCCGGGACACGCGGGACCGGTGCCGCGAGCGCGGCCCGGGACGGCTCCCCGTGCCCCGGACGCGGCCGGGGCACGGGGAGCCGCTATTTTCCGAACATGACGATCGCCCGTTCACTGCTGTTGTTCGCGCTGGCCGCCGTCGCCGAGATCGGCGGCGCCTGGCTGGTCTGGCAGGGGGTCCGCGAGCAGCGGGGGCTGCTGTGGATCGCCGCGGGGGTCGCCGCGCTGGGGGCGTACGGATTCGTCGCCACGTTCCAGCCGGACGCGAACTTCGGCCGGGTCCTGGCCGCCTACGGCGGGGTGTTCATCGCCGGTTCGCTGCTGTGGGGGATGCTGGCCGACGGCTTCCGCCCCGACCGGTGGGACCTGATCGGCGCGGGCGTGTGCCTGGCGGGGGTCGCCCTGATCATGTACGCCCCGCGCGGGTGAACCCGGAGCGGCCGTCGCGAAAGGTCCGCGGGAAAGCCCGCGTGGCCAAGCCGGGAGGGCCCTGGGGAAAGGCCCGCACGGCCGGACCGGGGGCGCCCGGGGAAAGGCCCGCGTGAACGAACCGGGGAGACCTGGGGAAACCCACGTGGCCGAACCGGGGAGACCCGAGGAAAGGCCCACGTGGCCGAACCGGGAGAGGCCGAAGGAAAGGCCCGCGTGAACGAACCGGGAGAGAAAGGCGAATCCGCAGGCAGTTTCATCCACCATTTCTGATATATCTCCCGTATCAGGAAAGCCTTTCCGGTTACCCTTGGACCGTGCCCGTCTACGTGGCCGTGGATCTCGGACCTGAGGGCGGCCGGGTATTGACCGGCGAATTCGATGGTGAACGGCTCGCGGTGCGAGAGGCGCACCGCTTCGCCAACCGGCCCGTCCGCGTTCTCGACGGCCTGTACTGGGACGTGCTGGGACTTCTCACCCAGGCCCGCGGGGGCATCGCACTGGCCGCCTCCCGTGGCCGCCTCACCAGCGTGGGCGTGACCGCCTGGGGCGGTGACTTCGCGCTCCTCGACCGCGCCGGGCGGCTGCTGGCCAACCCCCGCCACCACCTCGACCCCTACACCTCCGGCCTGACGGGTCTCGTCTCCTGGCAGGACCACTACGAGCTGACCGGGGTGCGTCCCGGACCCGGCACCACGGCCTGCCAGCTGCTGGCGCACGCCGGGTCCCCGCTCCTGGAGGCGGCCGACCACCTGGCGATGATGCCGGACCTGTTCACGCTCTGGCTGAGCGGCGAGATGCTCGCCGAGCGGACGATCGCGAGCACCAGCCAGCTGCTGGACGCCAGGACCGGCCGGTGGGCGGACAGCCTCGTCACCCGCCTGGGCCTGCCCCACCACCTGTTCGCCCACCGGCTCGCCGAACCCGGCACGGTCGCCGGGCCGCTGCGCGACGGGAGCGACGGAAGCGGCGTGGGCAGCGGGGGCGTCCGGAGCAGCCGGAACGGGAGGGGTCCCGGCGCGACCATGGTCGTCGCGGTGGCCGGCCACGACGCCGCCTCCGCGGCCACGGCGCTTCCCGTCTCCGCGGGCTCGGTCGGCTACATCTCCTTGGGCCCCCGTTCGCTGGCGGGGCTGGAGCTCGACGCGCCGGTCACGAGCCGGGCGGCCAGGCTGGCGGGCTTCACCAACGAGGGCGGCGTCATGGGGACCGTGCGCTTCACCCGCGCCCTCAACGGCCTGACGCTGCTCCAGGAGTGCCGCAGGGCCTGGGGGGTGCGCACCTCGTACGCGGACCTGGTCGCCGAGGCGGCCACGGCGCCCGCGTTCGGCCCGCTGATCGACCCCGGCCACCCGTGGTTCCTCGAACCGGGTGACATCCCGGCCAGGATCGCGGCCTACTGCCGGTCGACCGGCCAGGCGCCGCCCGAGGACCGCGCGCAGACGGTGCGCTGCGTCCTGGAGAGCCTCGCGTGCTCCTACCGGTGGGCCCTGGAGCAGGCCGAGTTCCTCAGCGACCGGCGGGTGGAGGCCGTGCACCTCGTGGGGGGCGGGGCCGCCAGCGCCACGCTCTGCGGGCTCGTCGCCGACTTCGCCGGGCGGCCGGTGCTCGCGGGTCCGGTGGAGGCGACCGCCGTGGGGAACCTGCTGGTCCAGGCGATGGCCGACGGCCGCCTCGGGTCCCTCACCGAGCTGCGCGAGGTGGTCCGCCGCTCGTTCAGGCCCCGGCCGTTCCCCCCGGCCGCGCGGCGGGAGCCGTACGAGATCGCCTACTCCCGCTACCGGCGGCTGACCGGCATCGACGGGTTCTGGAACGACGCGGGACCCGGGCCGAGGCCGGACACCGGGCGCCGGACGCGCCCGGCCCGCCACGCGGCGTCGGCCCCCTCGGGGACACCGGTGACACCGGCGACACCGGCGACACCGGCGACGTCAGCGGCCCCGGCGGTCTCGGTGACCTCGGTGACCTCAGTGGGACTCTCTGGCGACCGCGTCACCGCTGGAGCCGACGAGGAAGTCGAGGTCGGCGCCCCGGTTGGCCTGCATCACATGATCGACGTAGAGGCGTTCCCAGCCCCGTGACGGCGCGGCGAAGGCCTCCCGCATCGCCTCGGACGGTTGACGCCTGGCCAGGTCCTCCGGCGGGATGTCGAGGTCCAGGCGTCTGGCCTCGACGTCCAGGACGATCGGGTCGCCGGTCCGCACCAGGCCGAGCGGGCCGCCCGCCGCGGCCTCGGGCGCCACGTGCAGGACCACCGTGCCGTACGCCGTGCCGCTCATCCGGCCGTCGCAGATCCGCACCATGTCACGCACCCCGCGCTCCAGGAGCTTGGCCGGCAGCGGCAGGTTTGCCACCTCGGGCATTCCCGGGTAGCCCTTGGGACCGCACCCGCGCAGCACGAGCACCGAGGAGGCGTCCACGTCGAGATCGGGGTCGTCGATCCGGGCGTGCATGTCCTCGATGCTGTCGAAGACCAGGGCCCGGCCCCGGTGGCGCATCAGCTCGGGCGAGGCCGCGGCGGGCTTGATGACAGCCCCGGACGGTGCCAGGTCGCCGTACAGGACGGCGATGCCCGCGGCCTCCTGCAACGGCTGGTCACGCGGGCGGATGACGGTCTCGTCCCAGATCCGCGCCTCGTCCAGGTGGTCGGCGAGCGGCCTGCCGGTCACCGTCAGCGCGTCCGGGTCCAGCAGGTCGCGTACCTCGCGCAGCGCGGCCAGCAGGCCGCCCGCGCGGTGGAAGTCCTCCATCAGGTGGCGGCCCGCCGGTTGCAGGTCGACCAGGAGCGGCACCCCGGCGCCGGTGCGGTCGAAGTCGTCGAGGGAGAGCTCGACGCCGAGCCGGCCCGCGATGGCCAGCAGGTGCACCACCGCGTTGGTGGATCCGCCGACGGCGGCCAGCGCGACGATCGCGTTGAGGAAGGATCCCCTGGTGAGCAGGGCGCTGGGGCGCAGGTCCCGTTCGACGAGCTCGACGGCGAGCCGCCCGGTCTCGTGGGCGCCCTCCAGCAGGCGGCTGTCGGGGGCGGGCGTGCCCGCCAGGCCGGGGACGGTGGTGCCGAGCGCCTCGGCGACACAGGCCATGGTGGAGGCGGTGCCCATGGTGTTGCAGTGGCCCCTGCTGCGGATCATCGACGACTCCGAGCGCAGGAACGCCTGCTCGCTCAGGGTGCCCGCGCGGACCTCCTCGCTGAGCCTCCACACGTCCGTGCCGCAGCCCAGCGGCACGCCGCGGAAGGTGCCGGTGAGCATGGGCCCCCCGGGGAGGACCACGGCGGGCAGGTCGACCGAGGCCGCGGCCATCAGCAGGGACGGGATGGTCTTGTCACAGCCGCCCAGCAGCACCACGCCGTCGATCGGGTTGGCCCGCAGCATCTCCTCGGTCGCCATCGCGGCCATGTTGCGCCACAGCATCGCGGTGGGCCTGACCAGCGTCTCGCCCAGCGAGACGACCGGCAGGTTCATCGGGACGCCACCGGCCTCCCAGATGCCCTGCTTGACGCTCTCGGCCACCTCGTCGAGGTGGGAGTTGCACGGGGTGAGGTCGGAGGCGGTGTTGGCGATCGCGATGTGCGGCCGGCCGTCGAAGGCGTGCGAGGGCAGCCCTCGCCGCATCCAGGCCCGATGGATGTAGGCGTTGCGGTCGGTTCCCGCGTACCACTGCGAACTCCGCCGGTCCGCCGTCACGTTCTCAGCCTCATTTGCCGAACGGTAGTCTACGGAACCCGATTCTTGTACCTCCCGCCTCGCCCCGGCGGCCCCTGGAAGGTTCCACCCGTGAGAGCGTTCGTCGTGACCGGGCCCCGCCGCTTCGCCGTGCTGGACGTCGAGCCCCCGGTGCCCGGTCCGGGACAGGTCGTGGTCGACGTGGAACGGGCCGGGGTGTGCGGCACCGACATGGAGTTCTTCAGCGGCGAGATGGCCTATCTCAAGGAGAAGGACAACGCCCGCTATCCCATACGGCTCGGCCACGAGTGGTGCGGGATGGTCTCCGCCGTCGGTGAGGGCGTCGACGGCGGCTGGATCGGCACCCGCGTCACCGGCGACACCATGCTCGGCTGCGGCAGGTGCCGCCGCTGCCTGGGCGGGCTGCAGCACGTGTGCGAGGACCGCTTCGAGATCGGCATCCGGGGCGGGTGGCCAGGCGCTCTGGCCGAGCGGCTTCCCGTGCCGGTCACCGCGCTGCACGTCCTGCCGGACACGGTCGACGCGGTGGCCGGGGCGATGGTCGAGCCGGGCGGCAACGCGCTGCGGGCCGTCGAGGCCGCGAACCTCTCCCCCGGCGACCGGCTGCTGGTGCTGGGGCCGGGGACGATCGGCCTGCTCGCCGCCCGGTTCGCCCTGGCGCACGGGGCCGAGGTCCACGTCATGGGCCTGTCGGAGCCGTCGCTGGAGTTCGCCCGTGGCCTCGGGGCGCACGGGGCGTGGACCTCGGACAAGCTTCCCGATCTCCCGTTCGACGCCGTCATCGACGCCGCCAACGCCCCCGGCCTGCCCTCCCTCGCCGTCGACCTGGTGGAACCGGGTAAGCGGGTGGTCTACATCGGCCTGGCGCCGACCCCCAGCGCGGTCGACACCCGCATGCTGGTGCTCAAGGACGTCACGGCCGTCGGCATCCTGAGCGCCTCGCCCGGCCTGGCGGGGGCGATCGAGCACTACGCCTCCGGCGCGGTGGACCCCCGGCCGCTGGTGGCGGCCGTCGTCGGGCTCGACGAGGTGGGCGAGATCCTCTCCGGCTCCCGCCCCGCGGGGGCCGGACCCGGCCCCAAGATCCACGTCGATCCCCGGGCCTGACCGGGTCCCGCGACCGGCCTCCGGAGCCGTCCGACGCGGCCGGCCGGATCGGCTTCCCGGCGCACGCTCAGGTACTCGCGGATGAGGTTTCTCCTGTTCCGCCCATGTTTCGATGAGAACAAGGCGGCCATCTACCATCCTGGTCCTGTCATTCCCAGGATGACCAGGCCACTTCCTGTCCGTGGACGGCCGGCGGAGACTTCAGTCGCGGCCGGGGATCCCCCGCCGCCGGCCCGCGCGACCGTGCCGCGAGAGGCCCCGCGGCGAGGAACGGCCACGGCGAGCGGGTGACGACCGGCTCCGGGGCTCCGTCCGGCACACGACCGGCCCCGCGCCACGAAGAACACGAAGAACACAAAGAGCACGAAGAACACAAAGAACACGGAAACCGTGAAGAGCACGAACGCCACGAAAACCCTCAAGAACCCGAAAAACCGATAAGAGGACTGACAATGCCGACGTCACTACCGGGCGGAAGCCTGAAGCTCGCCGAAGACCTCACCCTCAGCCGGGTGGGCTACGGGGCCATGCAGCTCGCGGGCCCCGGTGTCTGGGGACCCCCGCGAGACCGCGGGGAGGCGATCGCGGTGCTGCGGGAGGCGGTCGAGCTGGGGATCACCCACATCGACACCAGCGACTACTACGGCCCGTACGTCGTCAACGAGATCATCCGTGAGGCCCTGCACCCCTACCCGGACGACCTGCGCATCGTCACCAAGGTGGGGGCCCGGCGCGCCCCCGACAAGTCCTGGCCGCCGGCCCTGTCCCGCGAGGAGCTGATCACCGCCGTCCACGAGAACCTCGAACATCTCGGGCTCGACGCGCTCGACGTCGTCAACCTCCGGGTCGGCGAGCTGACGGACCCGGCCCCCGGTTCGATCGCCGAGCCGTTCACCGTGCTCGCGGAGCTGCGGGAGCAGGGCCTCATCCGGCATCTTGGCGTCAGCGTCGTGTCACCGGAGCAGCTCGCCGAGGCGCGGTCGATCGCCCCGGTCGTGTCGGTGCAGAACTTCTACAACCTGGCCCACCGCGCCGACGACGACCTCGTCGACCACTGCGCCCGCGAGGGTATCGCCTACACGCCCTTCTTCCCTCTCGGCGGGTTCACACCCCTGCAGTCCGGCGTCCTGGACCGCGTCGCCTCCGAGCTCGGCGCGACTCCCTTCCAGGTCGCCCTCGCCTGGCTGCTGCACCGCTCGCCCACCGTCCTCCTCATCCCCGGTACGTCGTCGGTGGCCCATCTCCGGGAGAACGTCGCGGGAGCCGGTATCGAGCTGCCCGCCGACGTCCTCAAGGAGCTCGACGCGATCGGCGGGTGACCGCCGCCTGAGGAGGCGCTCAGCCCTTCAGGCCGGTGTGGGCCAGCCCCTCGATGAACTGCCGCTGCGCGAGCACGAACACCACCAGCACCGGCAGGGCGGTCATCGAGGCGGCGGCGAGCTGGACGTTCCACATCGGCCCGCCGTAGGCGTCGACGAACTGGGTCAGCGCCTGCGGGAGGGTGAACTTCTCCGGCGAGGAGAGGTACACGATGGGTTCGAGGTAGAGGTTCCAGCTGTGCAGGAACGTGAAGATCGCGACGGCGCCGAGCGCGGGCCGGGCCAGCGGCAGCGCGACCTTGTAGAACGTGCCGAACCGGCCGAGCCCGTCCACCCGGGCGGCCTCCTCCAGCTCGCCGGGCAGGCTGATGAAGAACTGCCGCATGATGAAGGTGGCCAGCACCCCGGGCGCGCCGAGGATCGGCACCAGGATCAGCGGCCAGTGGGTGTCGGTCAGCCCGAGCCCGTGGAACATCTGGAACAGCGGGACGATCGTGACCTCGCTCGGGATGAGCAGCCCGAGCAGCACGACGACGAAGAGCACGTTCTGGCCGGGGAAGCGGATGCGCGCGAAGGCGTACCCGGCCATGGCGGCCACCGCCATCGTGCCGGCCGTGACGATCAGGGCGATGTAGAGGCTGTTGAAATACTGGCCCGCGAAGGGCTGCAGCCGGAAGACCTGCCCGTAGGCCGAGAAGTCCCAGTCGGCGGGCAGCAGCCTCGGCGGGAAGGCGAAGATCTCGCTGACCGGCTTGAGGGACGAGGTCACCATCCACCAGGTCGGGAAGACGAACGGCACGCACAACACGCACAGCAGGCCGTACAGGAGCGTCTTCAGCCGTACCGGTATCTCACGTTTCATTGAAGACCCACCTCCTGCGCATCCGCCACTGCACGACGGTGAGCAGCGCGACGATCGCGAACAGCAGGACCGACAGCGTCGCGCCGTACCCGAAGTGATGGAACTGGAACGCCTGCTGGTACAGGTAGTAGACGAGGACGGTCGTCGACATGCCGGGGCCGCCCTGGGTGAGCACCGCGATCTGCGCGAACACCTGCAGCGACCCCACCACGGTGATGATCGAGGTGAGCAGGATGGTCGGGCTGATCAGGGGGACGGTGATCCGCAGGAAGCGGGTCCAGGCCCCGGCGCCGTCCAGCTCGGCGGCCTCGTAGAGCTGGGCCGGCACCCCCTGGAGGGCGGCCAGGAACAGCACCATGTTGAGGCCGACGTTCTTGAGGACCTGGACGACGACCACCGAGAGCATCGCCGTGCCCTCGCCGCGCAGCCAGTTGGGGCCGTCGACCCCGGCGGTGGCGAGCAGGCCGTTGAGGCCGCCGTCGTCCTGCAGCAGGAACTGCCACACGATCGTCCAGGCGACCAGCGAGACCACCACGGGCGAGAAGAACACCGTGCGGAAGAAGGTGGTCCCGCGCAGCCGCTGGTTGAGCAGGATCGCCAGGACGAGGGCGAGGCCGAGGTTGAACACGACCAGGCCGACGGAGAACAGCGCGGTTCCCCCCAGCACCTCGCGCAGGTTGGGGTCGGCGAGCAGCCGGTCGTAGTTCTCCCCGCCGACGAACTCGAAGGTCCCGGCCAGCACGTTCCACTCGTGGAGGCTGTACCACAGGACGAGCCCGAGCGGCAGGAGCACGAACAGCAGGCTGCCGAGGAGCTGCGGGGCGACGAGCAGGTATCCGACCAGGTTGTCGCGGCGGCGCACGGTCCAGAAGGCCCGGCCCCCGCCGTCCCGGGAAACCCTGCCCCCGCCGTTCCCAGGAGCCAGGCCGGCCCGGCGAACCGGGTCGTCGCCCCTGGCGGCCCGCCCGCCGGTGACCGGCCGGGCGCCGGCCCGGCCGGTCACCGCGGATCCGGGGTGTGACGCGGCCACGTCACGCACCCAGCATCGGCTGGATCTTGGCGCACACGCCGCCCAGCACGGCCTTGACGTCGGCACCGGGCTGCCAGAGCGGGTCGAGCGCGGCCCGCACGGTCTGCGACAGCTCCGCCTGGCCGGTGTGGTTGGGCTTGACGACGCCCTTCTCGATGCCGCCGATCACGACCTTCTGCAGCTGGTCGGGCTTGAGCAGCGGGTTGCTCTTGGCCATGGTGTCCGCGGTGAGCTGGGAGGCCCGGGGCGGCGGGAAGTAGGCGGCGAGCTTGGCCGAGTTGGCGGGGTTGGTGAAGAAGGCGAGGAAGTCGGTGGCCGCCGCCGCGTTGGCGGACTTCTTGAAGACGCCCAGGCCCGCCTGGCCGATCACCGAGTACTCCCCCTTGGGCCCGGCCGGCAGCGGGACGAGGTCCCAGCCGAACTTCGCGTCCTCCAGGAGCGAGGCGCGGGAGATCTGGGTGATGGTCATCGCCGAGTCGCCCGCGAAGAAGTCGGCCGTGGTGCCGGGGCCGGGGAAGGCCTTGTCGGTGAAGATCGACTTGTGCAGGAACGTCATGGCCTCGACCATCTCGGGACTGTCGAACCCGCAGGTCCTGCCGTCCTCGCTCCACGCCTGGGCGCCCCAGCCGCCCCACACCGTGGCGAGGTTGTCCCAGCCCTTGTAGTCGAAGTCACGGACGACCATGCCGGCCTTGCCGGTCTTGGAGGCGACCGCGGCGTTCTGGGCGGCGACCTTCTCCCAGGTCCAGGTGCCGTCCTTGATCATCTCGGCGGGGGTCTTCTGGCCCGCCTTCTTGAGCAGGTCGGTGTTGACGAACACGCCGAACGGCGAGGTGGAGAACGGGTAGGCGTACAGCTTGCCCTCGGCCTGCCAGAGCTTGACGGCCGACGGGGTGAGGTCGCCGAACTCGTACCCCTGGGCCTTGCCCAGCGTGTCGTCCAGCGGCGCCAGCGCGCCGGAGGAGACGAAGTCCGGCGCGGAGCTCTCCAGGATCCAGGCCAGGTCCGGGGCGTTGCCCCCGGCGATCTGGGTGGTCAGGGTGGTGGTGTAGTTCTCGAACGGGATGGGGTCGAACTTGATCTCGCCGACCTCGGGGTGGGTCTTCCTGTACTCGGCGGCGATCTCGTCGAACAGCTTCAGGTGGGCCTCGTTGGAGGTCCAGATCGTCATGCGCAGCGGCTGGGGGCCCTGCGCTGCGGGGGTGGCCTCGCCTCCCCCGCCGCACGCCGTCAGGGTGAGCAGCGCCGCCAGCGCGACGGCCGCGGGCTTTCCGAATGGTTTCATGGTCCGATCTCCTTGCTGGGAATCCCCCGGCGGTCGTGGTGGGTGACCGGTCGCCCGGCGGCCGGTGGCCGCTCGTCCGGTCGGTGGCCGCTCGTCCGGTCGGTGGCCGGTCGTGGCCGATCGGTGGCCGGTCAGTAACCGGTCACCTGCGGCCAGCGCAGCTCGACGCCCTCGCGGGTGAGCCGCCGCTGGAAGTCGGCGAGCAGGCCCTCGTCCTCGCGTACGGCGTGCGGGGTGGTGGCGTTGTCCAGGCAGAAGGCCGCGAGGGCGCCCGCGGCCTCTCCGACGTTCCACTCCACCGGGTGCAGCCGGTAGGCCCCGTTGGTGATGTGGGTGGTGCCGATGTTCTTGGACGCGGGCAGCAGGTTGGTCATCCGCTGCGGGACGAGCGCGCCGAGGGGGATCTCGAACGGCGAGCTCGCCACGTCGATGTAGTTGTCGCCCCCGGTGGAGGGGTGCAGGTCGATGCGGTACATCCCCACGCCGACGGAGTCGGCGTAGCTCACCGCGCCCTTGTCGCCGCGCACCGCGAGCGACAGGTCCTGCTCGGCGACGGTGTACAGGGCGCGGACGCGGCGCGACTCGCGGATGTAGGGGGCCTGGGCCAGCCCGCCCTCGCCTCCGCCGGTGACGTCGCCGCGCAGGCGCAGGCCGGGGAAACCGGTCCCGCCGTCGGCGCGCGGCGCCTCGGTCTGCATCCAGTACAGCACCGAGCGGGACAGCTCCCGGGCGGCGGCCACGTGCGCGGCGGCGTCCGGCACGTCGATGACCGGACCCTCCAGGTAGTCGATCATCGGCCAGTTGACCAGGGTGATGTCGCTGTCGTAGGCGCCGTCGGCGAAGTTGCGGCGCGCGGCGATCCTGCGGAACGTCCACAGGTTCGCGTCGCCGGGGTTGAGCCGCTGGTCGGCCTCCACCAGCAGCGGGTCGTCGTCCGGGTTGGGGGTGAAGGAGCGTTCCACGATCTCCAGGGTCCTGGGGTGCGGGCAGCGCCAGGACAGCAGCCGGTCGCCCCAGAAGCCGGGCTGGTAGCTCCTCCAGAACTCGTAGGCGGCGGGCTTGTCGATGGTGTGGTCGCCGTCGACGTGGTCGAGCGCGAAGCACACCGAGACGGCCTGCATGTTCATCGGCTGGGCCTCGGCGGGCGCGCTCGGCTCCCCGGTGTCGCCCTGCGACTCGAACCCCGTGACGTACTCGGTGCCGGTCAGCGGCAGCAGCTCGCCCGTCTCGGTGGCGTCCAGCACGTACGGCGCGACGGCCGTGACCTCCCCGCCCCCGTCCCGGTGCTCCAGGCGCACGGCCCGCACCCGGTCGCCGTCGACCTCCGCGCCGACCGGCCGGTACGGCTGCAGCACGCGCAGCCGCCCCGAACCCCGGTACGGCGCGAGCATGGCCTCGATCACCGCGACCGCGACGCGCGGCTCGTGGCACAGGCGGCTCACGTGCCCGGCGCCCGGGTTCAGCTCCCGCCAGGCCCGCGACCGCGCGGTCAGCGGGTAGTGGTCGCGATAGTAGCCGCGGATGCCCTCGCGCAGCGCCCGGTAGGAGGCCGTGACGCCGAAGCGCTCCACCCAGGAGTGCTCGTCGGGCGGTACGGCCTGGCTGGTCAGCTGCCCGCCGAGCCAGTCGTACTCCTCGGTCAGGATCACGGTGCGCCCGGCCCGCAGCAGCGCCAGGGCGGCGGCGACGCCGCCCAGCCCGCCGCCGACGACCACCGCGTCCGCCGATATCTCCACCACTTCGGGGGTCTCTCCCATCATCGTCGTTCTCACTGCCCTCTCGCCGTTCTTGGCGCCTTCGGCGCTTCCGGCGCTCTCGTCGTCGCCGGCGTTCTCGTCGCCGCCGGGGTCCTCGCCGTTCTCGCCGTTCTCGCCGCTTTCGGCGATCTCACCGTCCGGTCGGCTCTGTCCTGTCAGCTTCATCCGGTCAGCTCCGGGCCGGCGCGAGCGTGGATCCCTCGACCAGCTCGCAGGCCAGTAACTCCTGCGGCGTCCCCCCGCCGCCCTCCAGCACCTCCGCCAGCAGCTCGACGGCCCTGCGGCCCATCTCCTGCCGGGGGATGCGGAACCCGGTGAGGTCGACGTCGACGCGGACGGGCCTGGTCGGCGCGCCCAGCGCGAGGATCGACAGGTCGCCGGGGATCGTGAGACCCCGCTCGCCCGCCGCGTGCATGATCGCCACTATGTCGGCGGGCTCCTCGACGAAGGCCGCGGTCACCCCGGTGGCCGACAGCTCCCCCAGGATCTCCTCGGGGGTCCTGCCGATCACCGGCACGTGCGACCCCTCGGCCCCGACGGCGGCCACCGCCTCGCGGAAGCCGCGCATGCGGTCGGCCGGCGACTCGGCGCCCGCCCCGGTGCCGACGTAGGCCAGCCTCCGGTGGCCGAGCCCCGCCGCCCGGTCGACCAGGGCGCGCACCGCGGGCGAGTAGTCGGCGCCCACGTACGGCACCGGGGCGCCCGCGTCGTCGCCGCGGCCGATGGAGACGAAGGGGATGCCCTCCGCCAGCAGCCGGGCCAGGTCGTCGCGGTCGACGGCGCGCCCGAGGAGCACGCAGCCGTCGGCCAGCCGCACCCGGCTGTCCTCGTTGAAGATCCGGCGCCGCTCCCCCGCGGCCCTGGCGCTGGTGAACAGCAGCAGGTCGCAGCCCATCTCCTCGGCGCACTCCTCGATGCCGAGCAGGAAGGGGTGGTAGAAGTCGGCGCTCGCGGTCGGGAAGACCGCCTCGTAGGTGAAGACGCCCAGGATGCGGTTGCGCCGCTCGGCGAGCCGCCGGGCGACCGGATCGGCGACGTATCCGGTCTCCCTGATCACCCGCAGCACCCGCTCGCGTGTCTCGGGGGCGATGCGGACCTCGGCGTCGGTCCGGTTGTTGAGGACGAGCGACACCGTCGTCTGGCTCACCCCCGCGATGCGGGCGATGTCCTGCTGGGTGAGTCGGCGGCCGGGGGAGGTCACGATCCGTAGCGTCCCATCTGGTGATAATGCGCATTAGCGAGGTTGGGACGTCATCCTGCAATCAGCCACCGGATCCTGTCAAGAGCCGGGAGCAGGGATCATGAAATGGAAATTCCGCCGGTGATAATCCGTATTAGCACCTTGACGGGCGGGCGCGCCTGACCGAACCTTTGCGATCAGAGAGATGTCCTCACCATCACTCACGGTGAAAGTTGTCGCGAAGGGACGGTCAATGTCTGAACCCCTCCTGGACCGCCGCGGACTCCTGCGCACGGCGGTCGGCGCCGGTGTCGCCGGCGGTCTCGGGCTCGCCCTCCCCGGGGCGGCCACGGCGGCGCTCGCGGAGACGTCCGCGCCGGCCGGTACGGCGGCCGCGCTGGGACCCGCCGGATTCCCCACGTACCAGTACATCGGCACGCCGTTCAACAAGGCGAGCCTGCGCTACAACCCGACCAACGAGCTGATCTTCCCCTGCATCCGGGGCATGTACGACAAGATCGCGAGCCCGCTGGGACGCTACTACCTCTACTACGCCCCGCACGACCCGCCCGGCGGCATCTGCCTGGCCTACGGCAACTCGCTCGGCGGCCCGTTCACCGAGTACCCGAACAACCCGATCATCTCCAACACCTGGTCACCGCACTACTCGGTGAGCCACGTCTCGTCGCCGCACATCATCTGGAACGCCGCCGCCCGGCAGTTCTACATGTACTTCCACGGCGAGAACAACACCACCCGGATGGCCTGGTCGACCGACGGCGTGCGCTTCACCTACCACGGCACGGTGCTGACCACCGCGATGATCCCCGGCTCGACGGAGACCTCCTACGCCCGGGTCTTCGAGCACGCGGTCCCGGGGCTGGGCAACAAGTACGTCATGATCTTCATGGGCGTCACCGGCGGCTCCCGCAAGATCTTCTGGGGCTGGTCGTCCAACGGCAAGAGCTGGCAGTTCGACCCGGCCCCGCTGGTGTCGCCCGCGCCCGACGGGCAGACCGACCTGTCCGGGCCGCACCTGCTCAAGCGCAACGGCACCGCGTACGTCGTCTACCACGGCAACAGCGGGAACATGTTCCTCACCGAGGTGGGCAACGCCTTCGACCGGGAGGTCCACCTCGGCGTCTTCCACCGGCCCCTGACCGGCGCCCCCGACGGGGGGCGCAGCGCGGCGCCCTCCTTCGGCACCGACGGCGGTGTGGAGTACATGTTCTACGAGGCGGGTCAGCGGAGCGGGTCGACGATCGCCGTCGCCCGCGCCGTCTAGGCGGGAACGCGCGCTCCCGGACGGCTCCGCGGCGGCGGTGCCGTCCGGGCCGCGTTCCCGGAACACGGGTCCCGCGAGCCGGACGGCTCCCCAGGACCTCCGGAGATCTCCAGGACCCAGGCCCCGGGAGGTCCCCGGGAGGCCGAGGTCCCGGGAGGCCCCTGCCCGCTGGGCCCGGAACCCGCCGGGCGTCGCGCGATCCGAGGCGCGAGCCACCGGCCGCCCCGGCAAGAGATCTTTCCGCGACCAAAAGGGCTTTCCCCCAGCGAACGGACCCTCCGGCGGCAGCGGTGGGAGCATGGACACATGAACGTGGTGGTGCTGTCCGACACCCACGCGCCCAGACGGTGGAAGTCGTGCCCGCCGGCCGTGGCCGAGCATCTGCGGGGCGCGGACCTGATCCTGCACGCGGGCGACGTCTGCGTCGCCGGGGTGCTGGACGAGCTCGCCGCCTACGCCCCGGTGCGGGTGGTGAAGGGCAACAACGACGGGCCGGACGTGGTGGCCCCCGAGACGCTCGAACTGGATCTCGGCGGGCTGCGCGTGGCGATGATCCACGACAGCGGCACGGCGCAGGGGCGGCTCGCCCGGATGCGGCGCCGGTTCCCCGAGGCCGATCTGGTGGTGTTCGGGCACTCCCACATACCGCTGGACCACGGCGACGACGGGTTTCGCATCTTCAACCCGGGATCGCCCACCGACCGCCGCCGCCAGCCTCACGGCACCCTGGGCACACTGCGTGTCGAGGAGGGCCGCCTCGTCGAGGCGAGGATCGTCCCCGTCACCTGACGCGCCGCCCGAGGTGTCGCGACCCGTCACTTCCATCGAGGTGCGCGGCACGATATACACGTGTTACACACCGGTTAATTGTCCTTCAGGACAAATAAAGCATCGAGCACCACGGCAACCAGCGCGGCGGCGCGCGCCTTGCCTGACTTATCCCCCAGGTCAGGAAAGGACCCCTATGTCACAACGTTCTCGACTCTGGAGCCGGTTACTCTCCATGACGTCCGCGATCGCGGACGACACCCCGGCGGTTCCGGCGGATCTGGCGGCCCCGATGGCGCCGGTGGCTCCGGCGGTTCCGGCACGGCGATCCCCTGGAAGGCCCGGAAGGCTTGAAGGGAAGGCCAGGCGGAGGTTCGCGACGGTCAGGCGGAGGTTCGCCCGAGGTGGCCTGGCGGCCGCCGTGGCCACGATGACCGGCGCGGCCCTGTTCGTCCCCACCGCGGCCCAGGCCGCCGACCCCGCCTACCAGGTGCTGGTCTTCTCCAAGACGGCCGGCTTCCGGCACGACTCGATCCCCGCGGGCCTCCAGGCGATCCGCGACCTGGGCTCGGCCAACAACTTCACCGTCACCGCCACCGAGGACGCGGGAACCTTCACCGCGTCCAACCTGGCGCGCTTCAAGGCCGTGGTGTTCCTCAGCACCACCGGTGACGTGCTCGACGGCACCCAGCAGACCGCCTTCGAGTCCTACGTCAACGGGGGCGGCGGCTACGTCGGCATCCACGCCGCCGCCGACACCGAGTACGACTGGCCGTTCTACGGCAACCTCGCGGGCGCCTGGTTCAAGGGACACCCGGCCGTCCAGCAGGCGACGGTCAGGACCGAGGACCGCGCGCACGCGGCCACCGCCCACCTGGGTCCGACCTGGTCCAGAAGCGACGAGTGGTACAACTACCGCACCAACCCGCGCAACAGCGCGCGCGTGCTGCAGAACCTCGACGAGGGCAGCTACAGCGGCGGCGACATGGGCGACCACCCGATCACCTGGTGCCGTCCGCTGGCGTCCGGCCGCTCGTTCTACACCGGGCTCGGGCACACCGCGAGCTCGTACACCGAGTCGGGCTTCCGGTCGCTGCTGCTCGGCGGCATCCGGTACGCGGCCGGGATGGCGAAGGCCGACTGCCGCCCGGAGACCGGCTACACGACCCTGTACAACGGCTCGACCACCGGCTGGACGCAGAGCGGCCCCGGCGGCTTCACCAACACCGACGCCACCCTCACCTCCACCGGAGGCATGGGCGTGCTGTGGTACTCGGCGAAGAAGTACCTCTCCTACTCACTGAAGCTGGACTGGAGGGTCGCCGGGGACGACAACTCGGGCGTCTTCGTGGGCATGTCGGCCTCCGACCCCACGAACACCTCCAAGGGGTACGAGGTCCAGATCGACGCCACCGACGCGGTCGACCGCACCACCGGGTCCATCTACGCGATCAAGGCCGCCGACGTCGCGGCCCGCGACGCGGCGCTGAACCCGCCGGGCGCGTGGAACACCTACGAGCTCCTCGTCCAGGGCGAGCGGCTCCAGGTCTTCCTCAACGGCGTCAGGATCAACGACTTCACCAACACCGACCCGGCCCGCAGCATCCGCGAGGGGCACGTCGGCATCCAGAACCACGGCACGGGCGACGACGTCTCCTTCCGCAACGTCCGGATCAAGGAGCTGGGCGGCACCGGCCCGATCCAGACCACGGCCGAGGCGGAGTCCTACACCTCCAACTCGGGCGTGCAGGTCGCCGACCACGGCCCGGCCAGCGGCGGCAGGACGGCCGGGTTCATCGAGAACGGCGACTGGGTCGGCTACTCGTCGATCAGCACGGCGGGCGCCACCGCCTTCGGCGCCCGCGTCTCCTCCGCCGGGTCCGGCGGCACCATCCAGGTTCGCTCGGGATCGGCCACCGGGACCGTCCTCGGCTCGGTGGCCGTACCGAACACCGGGGGCTGGGAGACCTTCCAGAACGTCTCCACCCCGCTGACCGGATCGGCCTCGGGACCGCTGTTCCTCACCTTCACCGGTGGCGGCGGGTTCCTGTTCGACGTCGACACCCTCACCCTCACCAGGTGAACCTCGGCTCGTGGCGCGCCGCCCCGGCGCGCCACGAGCCGCGGCCCGGCCTCACGACCATGGCGGGGGAAGGTCAGGAAGGACCCTCCCCGGCCGTCCACCGTGACCGTCAGGCCACCACGTCGGCGAGGCGGTCGACCTGGTCGGCGTCACGGGCCCAGCAGTAGAGCACCACCTCGTCGGCGCCGAGGTCCGCGAACGCGCCGATCACGTCACGGATCCGCTCCGGCGTGGTGAGCATGTTCTCGACGACCCGGGTGGTGTCGCCCAGGAAGCCGTAGTAGGAGGTGATCGCCTCCGTGGCGTCGCGGACGGTGTCCTCGGGGCCGAGGGCGACGTTGACCTGCGCGACCATGCGAGGCCGTCCGGCCCGTCCCGCCTGGGTCCAGGACCTCTCGACGTCGCGCATGAGCCGGTCGGCCATGCCGGCGGGCGCGGCGCACAGGTACCCGTCGCCCCACCGGGCGACGCGCTCCATCGCGGTGGGGGCGAAGGCGCCGATCAGGATCTCCGGGCCGCCCTCGCGGACGGGGGCCGGCCCGATCGGGCCGACCTCCTCGCTGTAGGGCTCACCGGACCAGACGCGCCGCAGCGTCGCCAGCTGCCTGTCGAGCCGGCGCCCGCGACCCCGGACGTCGGCTCCCACCGCGAGGTAGTCGTCCTGGCGTGTCCCGATCCCGATGCCGAGGGTGAAACGGCCGCCGGACATGCGGTCCAGGGTCGCGGCCTGCTTGGCGAGCAGCGCCGACTCGCGAAGGGGACCGAGCAGCACCTCGGTCTGTACGCGGATCCGCGAGGTGACCCCCGCGACGGCCGCCAGCGTGATCAGGGGCTCGGGGTTCGCGTAGACGAGACGGTCGAGCAGGCCGAGGGTGGTGAAGGGACCGGCGTCGGCGCGCCGGGCCCAGGAGAGCAGCGACAACGGATCGCTGATGGGCAGGCCAAGACCTACGTTCATGGAATCCAACCTCCAGAAGGGCATGCAAAAGGAACTGCCGCCCCTCCAGCACCGGGCACGGTCACCGTGCGCGGCGCGCTCCCTTACTGCGACGTCTTTCCGGGGAGCGCGATCCTTGGAGTGCCACCATTGTAACCACTGTCCCCTCCCCTACCACACGCTCACGTCCGCGCGGGTTCCGCGGGCGCGCCCACCCGCGCGCTGTGCCGGAGGAAACCGCCGCCCTGCAGTACGAGGATGAGCACGCTCGTGACGGCCATCGCCGCCCACAGGCCGGTCAGCCCCCGGGCCGCGGTCACGGGAGCCGCGATCAAAGCGAGCAGGCCGTACCCGGCCACGGCCGAGCCCAGGCCCCAGGCCGGGCGCCTGAGGCCGGTCAGACCGGCGGACATCGCGATCCCGCAGCTGTTCGCGACGGCGTGGACGGCCAGCAGGGGCACCAGCGTGAGGACCAGGGCCAGCACCTCCGCGTCCGAGGTGAACAGGCCGACCACGAAGGTGCCGAGGAACGCCGGCAGGAGCACGCCCGCGACCGCTCCGGTGGCCGCGAGCAGCAGCGCCACCCGGTTGACCAGGCGGGCCGCGGCCGGAGAGGCGGCCCTGGCGATCTCCGGCGCCGACGCCTGGCCGACGGCGAACGCGGTCAGCGCCAGGAACTCGGCGAGCGATCTGAGGATCGCGTGCGCGGCCGCCCCCCGCGCGCCCGTCCGCGCGGCAACGTAGGTCAGGCCGCCCAGGACCGTGAACTTGATCAGCACGGTGGCGGACATCGGGATGCCCACCCGGGCCATGCTCAGGATCTCGCGTGACCGGGGGCGTCCGGGCCACAGCGGCTGCCCGGCCAGCCCGGGAACGCGCAGCAGGCAGGCGTTCGACACCGTCACGGCGACGGCCGTGGAGGCCACCAGCGCGATGCCGGTGCCGTGGACGCCCAGCCAGGGCACGAGGGTGAGGAGGAGGACCACCTCGACGGCCGTGCTCGACAGGCCCGACCAGAGCACCTGCCGGCTGCGGCCCAGCGCGATCAGCACCGCGTTGGCACCGCCGCCCGCGGACAGCAGCAGCACGTTCAGGGCCAGGAGCGGCGGCAGCATGCCGAACTCGGCCGTCACCTCGCCGGGCACCCCGCTCGCCCGCGCGATCAGCGGGACGCAGAGCACGGCACCGGCACCCACCGCACCGAGCGCGACGGTCAGCCAGCGCGCGTCACGCAGGATCGGCAGCGCCTCGGCCGGGCTCTCACGATGGGGCGCCACGAACGGCGTCATGCCGCGCAGCCCGGCGGCGAGCGCGGCGGTGACCGGGTTGAGGACGGCACCGGCGAGCGCGAAGGCGGCCAGCGCCGCCGTCGCCCGGTGCCCGAGCAGGGCGGTGCTGACGAGCTGGGCGACGATCCCGGCACTCATGGACAGGAAAAGGGGAACGGCCGCGCTCAGGATCGCGCGATGGGGAGAGGACATGAACACAAAATCCCGGGAGGTCGACCGCCCGGGATACGTGATCATTATACCACCCGGTCCGCACGGTGATCGTCGAGCGGTGACGCGACGGCTCCCGGGCGGGAACACAGCGGTTGGCGGGCGGCAGCCGCAGCGGCCGGCACGCAGGCAGGCAGGGGTACGACGGCCGGCGGGCAGGGACGGCACGCCGCCGGGCCGGGGCGACGCCGGGCCGGGCCACGTCCACTGTCACAGGAGCCCGCCGCCCGGACGCACGCGGGTTGGTTCAACGAGAAGATCTCTTAGATATGATCTTGTGGTGGCGAGATCGGTGCTGGCGCGGCCCGAGATCGCCGCCGCGGCCGGTGATCCGGCGATGATCCGCCCTCCTGACGGCGGAGCGGCCCGCTCGGCGCAGGGGGCCTGTCGCTGGGTCGCCGAGCACCGCGGCGCGCCGAACCAGGGACCGGCGGGCCGGGGAACGCGGAACACGGGTCGCCCTTCTTGACGACGAGCCGTCCGATCTTGACGATGGGCCGTCCGAGCGCTTCGACGATCATGAGGACCACGCCGATCACGGCGGCCCGAAAAGCACCCGGCTCCCGCAGGGGCGATGCAGTCCACGACGTGCCCGTGGTGAAAGAGAGAAGGCCCGGCCGGTTCCGGACGCCGTACCGCCGGGCCCGGACACGCTCGGCGATCGCTCGTACACTTTCTGGCGCGGCCGGTGAGGCCGAACGGTCCGGTCAGGAGAGGGCGGGGTCGGGGAAACGATGAGTGAGGCCCCTCAGGGCGGCCAGGGCCCTCGGCCCGCGGGAGAGACGGCCGGTGACGGGCTGGAGTCGGTCACCTGTCACGAGGACCTGGTGAGGCTGCTGGCCGAGCAGTTCGCGCGGGCCGACGTGTCGCTCCGGGAGCTCCAGACCCGGGCGGACCGGGCGGGCGGGGCGCGGCTGCCCCGCACCACCTGCGCCGACATGCTGGCCGGTCGGCGCTTTCCCAAGAAGGCGGTGATGGTGGCGTTCCTGCGGGGATGCCGCGTCCCCGACCATCGGCTCCCGGCGTGGGAACGGGCGTGGGAGCGGGTGCGTGTCAACCAGATGTCCGCCGGGTCCGGGGAGGATCGCGGTGCCGGGCCCTCCGACGGCACGCCGCCCGCCGCCCGGGTCGTGACCGCACCCGGCGACACGGGGGCGGCCCGTACCGCCGGACGGCGTTGGCGGCGGGCCGCCCTGCTCGCGGCGGTGGCCGTGCCTGCGGCCACCGCGACCCTGGGCGTCGTCATCGCGCTGAGGGTGACGCCGCGACACGGCGCCCCCGAAGGGGTGCCCGGCCACGTCGTGGGTCCCGCCCACATCGTCAGCGACGATGGCCGTGCGTTCCCCCGCGGAGGGTCGAGCCGGTTCACCGTGACCGTCGACCCGGCCAATACGGGCGTGCGGCTGACCCGCAGGCTGGACGTGGGCGTCGGGCTGCAGCACGCCACCATCACCGTCAACGGGACCCCGGCCGCGGAGTGGCGACCGCTGCTCGAAGACGGCGTCTACAAGTGGAGGAACCAGATCGTCGCCATCCCGCCGAGCCTGACGGCGGGGCGACGCTCGCTCGCCATCGTCAACACGTGCGTGTCCCCCTCGGGCTTCAACGAGTTCCTCTACACCGTGGAGCACAGGGTCGGCGGTGTCTGGTCGACCGCCGACACGGTCGACGTCGGCCGCGGCCACACCGCGAGCGAGGCCGCGCACGACTACCGCGTCGTCGGGGAGGACTGGGCCGGTCCCCAGACCTTCTCCTATCCGCCGCGGAAGGAGGACTGGAGCGTCTGGTGAGCTCCGACGGCTTTCGGTCACTTGATCGTTTCGGGGCGGCTCGCCAGGGTTGGGCGCCCTTCTCCGGATCGGATCTTGTCCGCCAGTGCCCGAGGGGGTTCCCGTGCGCCGTTACCGTTTCGGCAGAATCGCCACACCGCTCGCCGCCGTCTACGTGGCCACGGTCGTCGTGGCCGGTGATGGCCGAGGAACAGCGCAAATGTGATGCCACCCCGCGTCACCGCCTCCTCGTCACGCCCGCCAGGGCGGTCCGCCGCAAGGAGCCCGAGTGGCCCGAGGCGACGAAGTCCTCGTCACTCGCGCCTCTGACAGACCCGGACAGCCTTGGACGGCCCCGGGCGGCGGTCGCGCCCGGGAGGGCCGCCGGTTCGGGGTCACATTCCACGGCCGGAGGCGGCGCCCCCTCTTCCCCGGGTCTCTTCCCCGGGCGGCGGGCCGCCCCCGCGTCAGGGGCGGCCCGTTCGCTCAGTACTGGCGGGTGGGCAGGGCCTGCTTGGCCTGCTCCTGGGTGAAGGTGGTCTCCTCGGTCACCACCCGCTCGGGCACCTGCTCACCGGCGA
>NZ_JBHMBS010000162.1:0-595 GCF_042428775.1 Streptosporangium vulgare
CCATATAACCTTGCTCACGCAGATCTTCGCCTTTGGTGATCCGATAAGTCACACGATCGCCCGCGACGTTGCTGATCAGATCAACAGCACGCTGTGCCAGTTGCGATGGTCCCAATTCTTCTGCCGGTGCGTTGATGGTGTCACGCACCCAGTCGATGATCATCAGGCGGTTATCCAGTTCCTGGCGCTGGGCATCGTCCAGATCCGGCCACACCACTTTACGCGTGCCTTTCGGGGCTTTGTAACCTTGCCAGAATGCCCAGCAGCGATCCGCATCCCAGCCTTCACCGCTTAACTGAACATGCTTGATGCCCAGACCGTCAATCTTGCGCGCCGCACGCTGGATCAGCCCCAGATCGTCTGCCCCGTTCAAATGCAGGGTAATGCCGTCATTATTAATGCTGTAAGTTGCTTTTTCTCCCCAGCGCGCGTCGGCAGGTTGGGTAGAGAGGGTAATCTTCATCGCTTCTGTCATTTTAGTTATCCTTCTTTGTAAAAGGGCCGCCAGTTGGCAGCCCCAGGATTTTTCCGCTAAATGATTCGCGTTGCAGGAAGGCGGCAAGTGAGTGAAGCCCCAGGAGCATAGATAACTATG
>NZ_JBHMBS010000163.1:0-594 GCF_042428775.1 Streptosporangium vulgare
ACAAAAGATTCATGAATAACAATGCTTTGCAAGACGTTTGTTTGTTTCACATAAAGAATACATTCTCATTATGTTTTCTTTATGTGAAACAAACAAACGTCTTGCAAAGCATTGTTATTCATGAATATTTGTTTGTACCTTTTCATGTTATAACATAGTTGCTATGTATTATTGTTAGAACTATATCTTTCATGCTATGTTAAAGTACTATGATCCCAGCTATCAATGTTTTACAAATACTTTGATCAAGTTTTTGATGGTGCATGTCACCTCAAAAATTATTCTTTCTATCACTTACCTACTCGAGGATGAGCAGGAGTTAAGCTTGGGGATGCTTGATACATTGCAAATTTATCTATAATTTTTGATGTTCCATGCTTGGTTTTATTTACTTTCTTGTGTTTTGTCCAAACTTTGGAGTACTTTTCGTATGATTTCTTGGACTAACCTATTAACAAGATGCCACAGTGCCAGTTGCATGTTTTCTTCTATTTTTGGTTCCAGGAAAGTCAGAAAATGAATATTCTCGGAATCGGACCGGACAAAAGCCAAAGTTGTTATTTTCCCGGAAGACTCACGGAGCCAGAAGGAGAG
>NZ_JBHMBS010000164.1:0-584 GCF_042428775.1 Streptosporangium vulgare
CGCCAGTAAGCGGTATTGTGCTTCTCTGGCTGCTTCAGTAACACCGAACGCAGAATGTCTGTGCTATCCAGCGCATAGCTAATCCCCTCCTGCGAGCTGGCGCTGATAAATCCCGCCGCTTCACCAATCAGAAAGGCGTTGTCCTTACCGCAGACAAAATCCTGCCAGCGCGAGGGAAACAGCACCGTGCATTTTTCGCTTTACACCGTCTTACCAAACTGGAACTGAAAGGCGCCCATTTTCTCTTTCAGCGTCGTGAAACGCGTCTGACCGTCTTTCATTGGATAGGCACCGCCAAAGATAAAATAACCGTCTTTGCTGATACTCCATGAATAACAGTTAGTTATCGAATTATCAAAGATGCAGGAGTAGAACGGCACCGGATGTTTCTCCGCGAACCACTGCTGGATAGCGACATATTTACGGATTTGATGATCCGGGTAGAGATGTCGCCGCACCATCGAGTTTGCGCCATCGGCACCGACCAGATAGCGGGCGGTAATATGTTGCTCCCAGCCGTCTGCACGAAAAATGACATGCCATTTATCATCCTCACGCCAGATTTTTCGGCACAGGCTGTCGTG
>NZ_JBHMBS010000165.1:0-583 GCF_042428775.1 Streptosporangium vulgare
TAAACAATGCAAAGTGTTGATGTAGCCATTGTTGGCGGCGGCATGGTGGGGCTGGCGGTTGCCTGTGGCTTACAGGGGAGCGGCTTACGCGTTGCCGTACTGGAGCAGCGCGTACAGGAACCTCTGGCGGCGAATGCACCACCACAACTGCGCGTTTCGGCTATCAATGCCGCCAGCGAAAAATTACTCACCCGTCTTGGCGTCTGGCAGGACATTCTCTCTCGTAGGGCCAGCTGTTATCACGGTATGGAAGTGTGGGACAAAGACAGCTTTGGTCACATTTCGTTTGACGATCAAAGCATGGGCTATAGCCATCTTGGGCATATCGTTGAAAATTCAGTGATTCACTACGCGCTGTGGAACAAAGCGCATCAGTCGTCAGATATCACTCTGTTAGCCCCCGCAGAATTACAGCAGGTCGCCTGGGGAGAAAATGAAACCTTCCTGACGCTGAAAGATGGCAGCATGTTAACGGCGCGTCTGGTGATTGGCGCGGACGGCGCTAATTCCTGGTTGCGCAACAAAGCCGATATTCCGCTGACTTTCTGGGATTATCAGCATCACGCGCTGGTAGCGACCATTC
>NZ_JBHMBS010000166.1:0-579 GCF_042428775.1 Streptosporangium vulgare
GCCGCCGAGTTCGATCCCGGGTTCTTCGGGATCAGCCCGCGTGAGGCGCTGGCGATGGATCCGCAGCAGCGGTTGCTGCTGGAGGCGTCGTGGGAGGCGATCGAGCGGGCGGGTCTGGACCCGGTGGGGTTGCGCGGCAGCCGTACGGGCGTCTTCGCGGGTGTGATGTACCACGACTACGGCCTCGGTACCCCCGCGAAACCAGCGGTGGAAGCCTGGTGTCCGGCCGGGTGTCGTACACCTTGGGGCTGGAGGGTCCGGCGGTCACGGTGGACACGGCGTGTTCGTCGTCGCTGGTGGCGTTGCACTGGGCGGCGCAGGCGTTGCGTTCGGGTGAGTGTGATCTGGCGCTGGCCGGTGGTGTGACGGTGATGTCGACGCCCGGCATGTTCATCGAGTTCTCCCGGCAGCGTGGCCTGTCGGTGGACGGGCGCTGCAAGGCGTTCTCCGCGGAGGCCGACGGCACCGGCTGGGGTGAGGGCGTCGGCATGCTGCTGGTCGAGCGGCTCTCGGACGCCCAGCGCAACGGCCACCAGATTCTCGCGGTGGTGCGGGGTAGCGCGATCAACCAGGACGGTG
>NZ_JBHMBS010000167.1:0-580 GCF_042428775.1 Streptosporangium vulgare
CCTTTGCTCGTACCTTGTGTATCGCAAACAGCGTCCTCATCTACATGAGAAGTCGATCTACAAGATGCCGCTCGGCAAGCTGATGTGCTGGGTATGTATGGCGTTCTTTGTGTTCGTGGTCGTGTTGCTGACACTGGAAGATGACACTCGCCAGGCGCTGCTGGTTACCCCGCTGTGGTTTATCGCGCTGGGGTTGGGCTGGCTGTTTATTGGTAAGAAGCGGGCTGCTGAACTGCGGAAATAACCGCATTATCATGCTGGATGGCGCAATGCCATCCAGCTTTTAGATCACTCACCCGCCAGCGCGCGTGGGAACAGTACATTGTTTTCCAGACTGATGTGATCCATCAGGTCATCAATCAGTTCATTAATGCCGTTATACATCGCTTTCCAGGTGGTGCAGGCTTCTGGCGGCGGTGTGACGTTATTGGTGGTGTGTTTAATCACTTCCAGCAGTTCGCCCGCTTCATCGTGCTCGCTTTCCATTACGCTGCTTGGCCCCATTGCCTGGCTGCCCATGCCTTGTTTGATCATCGGGAAGAGGATCTGCTCTTCTTTCATCATGTGGCTGGAAAGCTCT
>NZ_JBHMBS010000168.1:0-579 GCF_042428775.1 Streptosporangium vulgare
GATGAGGCGCGGAGTAACGTTGCGCAGGCCGTAATTGAAGCCCGTGGTAAATAAGCCTAAGGGTTAATACCAAAGTCCCGTGCTCTCTCCTGAAGGGGAGAGCACTATAGTAAGGAATATAGCCGTGTCTAAAGAAAAATTTGAACGTACAAAACCGCACGTTAACGTTGGTACTATCGGCCACGTTGACCACGGTAAAACTACTCTGACCGCTGCAATCACCACCGTACTGGCTAAAACCTACGGCGGTGCTGCTCGTGCATTCGACCAGATCGATAACGCGCCGGAAGAAAAAGCTCGTGGTATCACCATCAACACTTCTCACGTTGAATACGACACCCCGACCCGTCACTACGCACACGTAGACTGCCCGGGGCACGCCGACTATGTTAAAAACATGATCACCGGTGCTGCGCAGATGGACGGCGCGATCCTGGTAGTTGCTGCGACTGACGGCCCGATGCCGCAGACTCGTGAGCACATCCTGCTGGGTCGTCAGGTAGGCGTTCCGTACATCATCGTGTTCCTGAACAAATGCGACATGGTTGATGACGAAGAGCTGCTGGAACTGGTTGAAAT
>NZ_JBHMBS010000169.1:0-576 GCF_042428775.1 Streptosporangium vulgare
CCGGGCTGGCTCTGAGCGGTGCCGGTAGCACCTGGGGTCTGGGCACCTGGTGGGCCGCCACCCCGCTGGTGCGCCGCCACCCCATCCTCCGATAACCCTCATCTCACCGTCGATGACAAGGCCCGTCCCTCGGGGGAGCGGGCCTTTTCCGTGCGTGCGGGCGGGGGGAGGCCGTACCCCGGACGTTCAGGCTCGTCGGAGCGGCGTGACCTGATGGCGGCTCGTCCTGAAGGAGGCGGGTGTCGGCGGATGCCGCGCGGTCGCGATGCGTTCCGGGCGGGACCGGCGGAACGGAATTCGACGGGATGCGACGGGATACGAACGGGATCGGTGGGACGGCGAGGGGCCGTGCGGGAGGGGAGACGCCTCGGGGGCGGGAAGGTGTCAGGCTTCCCGCTTGTCGTGCTCGTCGTCTTGGGATGTGAGGCGGCGGCCGGTGATGTGTTCGGCGCGGACCAGGATGTAGTGGTCGCGGCTGTCTGGTGCCCAGGTGTGCAGGGGGAGGGTGGACAGGTGTTGGATCTCGTGGGGTTCGTGTGCGGCGCGGGCGGGTCCGATGGCGGTGACCGACCAGCC
>NZ_JBHMBS010000170.1:0-576 GCF_042428775.1 Streptosporangium vulgare
CTTCGTATGCGCATGGCTGATGCACAACGTAGAAGTCGCCAATCTGGTGCTGATTGTTCTCTCCATCGTCGTCACCATCATCTTCTTTCGTCAGGCATTCAAGCTGGATAAAACCGGGCGCAATAAAATGTTTGTCGCCTTTGTCCTGATGCTCGAAGCGGTGGTGTTTTACATTCTCTACGCCCAGATGCCAACATCGCTGAACTTCTTTGCCATCAACAACGTGCATCATGAAATTCTCGGTTTTTCCATCAACCCGGTCAGCTTCCAGGCGCTTAACCCGTTCTGGGTGGTACTCGCCAGCCCAATACTGGCAGGCATTTACACGCATCTGGGTAACAAAGGCAAAGACCTCTCGATGCCGATGAAATTTACTCTCGGCATGTTTATGTGCTCACTGGGCTTTTTGACGGCGGCAGCTGCGGGAATGTGGTTTGCGGATGCACAAGGGCTGACATCGCCATGGTTTATCGTGCTGGTGTACTTATTCCAGAGCTTAGGTGAACTGTTTATTAGCGCCCTTGGCCTGGCGATGATTGCTGCCCTGGTGCCGCAGCATTTGATGGGCTTTATTCT